>JAYENW010000017.1:0-8205 GCA_034722275.1 Chloroflexota bacterium
GCTAGCCTCAGGCAAGGCTAGTTTGATAGGGATACCTTTGTCTAGAGAGGAGGTAAAAGCACGATGCTAAAAGATGTCCTTCAGGCTACCTTGACTTCAGAGCAGAGGCACGATGGGTTTAGCCTGGATGAACCAGACGACCACATATTGCGCCTGCTCTACCAGGGTAAGCTAGTAGCCTGCTTCAGTACAAGCGGTGCGACAGTAGCAGAGATAAGAGCTGAAGCCGACAGAATAGCGAAAAACACGACAAGCTAGCTAGCCGAGGGCTAGCTTGATAGGGCAACTACGCCCAAAAATCTCGAAGGAAAGGAGGTGAAAAATGGCTGACTGGATGGAACAAGCTAACGAGGTTGTAGACCAGGGAGTTTCCCATGAGCTAGCAGAAGACCTTTTGCCCTGGCTTGCCGAAGTTGCACTTCCTAATGAGAAGGCAAGGGTGGGTTTTCAAACGCTGTTTAAGGGAATCCTTGATTCACCAGGCTCTTGTGCCATGCGTGCCGTGTGGCTTGCCTGGCTCATGGGAGCAGCCTGGCAAAGGTTAGCTGATTACGCAGAGAATCAAAAAGGAAAATAGAGTAAGGCTCAAATCCACCCGAATCAATAGGACAACTACGCCAAGAAAGGAGGTTAATCTATGAAGAAGACACAGCGAGGTGTTCGTATCCCACTGAGCGGAGATAGCTGGAGGCTGATATTGCGCGCCCTGAATGAGTTTGCTAAGACAGACTCATCAGTCTCCCACAAAGCCATCTCCCTTAAGGATTACATAGAGGCACGCTTGCCCAGGGATTAAACTCATCCTTGAATGTGATAGGGCAAGTTTGCCCTGGAAAGGAGGGAAAATGGAGCAGTTAGGCTTGTTGGATACCGGGGAGAGGCAAGACTACCAGATAGAAAAGAAAACCATGGTGAGATTAGGTAGGCACTCCGCCCAGGTATCTCTCAAAAAGAAGAGGAGAGAAGCCGCTGAAAGGCTGAAGGAAATCCTCGCCCAGCTTCAGGGGAAGGATATCCTGGTAAGCCAGTACTGCGATTTTTGGTGGTATAACGCCCTGAGGCTAAGCCGACTCAAGGTAAGCTGGCTAGGTTTTCGCCAGCTACCCGATGTGATAGTGCTGTGGGGAACTAGAGGCCAGAACATCAGGATATTCCTTGACCACCTTTACAATATCCGCACGCAGTATTACGGCAATAACAAGGCATATTACCTGCTGGACTTCTGGAACGGCTATCAGGAAAGCCTCGGTGGTAAGTATGAGCGGAGAGGCTATGACTGCCTGCAAATAGAGGCAGCTAAGTAAACAATAGGGGTGGCCATCCCTATTGACAGGGTAACTACGTCCAAAAATAAGAGAAAGGAGATGAACTATGCAAAAGCAAGGTGAGTGGAAGCCTTACAATGTGAGGTTTTTGCAGCGAAATATGGCTCTGGTTTTCAGGACTGGAGACATACGCAAGCTCAATAAGTATACCTATACCTTCATCATTGACCATATGGGGTTTATCGCTCACTACGATCTTATCGGCTTCCAGTGCACATATGCAGACCTCAATGAGTTTAGAGAGAAGCTACAGACCAGTGAGTATTCCAATAGACTTGATTACAATCTCGACTGGGCCGATAGGTACGAAGGTGACCGAGACTTTATCAAGTGGTATGGCTCAGCTTACTGCAAAAGTGTAGCAGAGGGTATCAAGCATATCATTGCAGTAGCTAGAAACCAGCACAAACAGGAAGCCTTGCCAATCCCAGCCTGGGAATTGGTTTAAGGCCAAACAAGCAAGTTTGAAGGGTAACTATACCCTGGAAAGGAAGTGAAAAGTGCCAATTAGATGGAGCGCTCTCGATCTTGCCCAGGCTATGGACGAAGTAGAGAGGCTAACCACTAAGGCAGAGCCATTCCTTGCTGAGGCGGAAAGTAAGGCAAGGAAGGCTACCAGTATAGCCAAGCTGCCTCAATATATGGACCAGCGTCTTAGACGCCTGATATACACCATCGAGCGCAGGCAAGACATAGGAAGTACCATAACCAGAATTAGAGAAAGTATCCCACAAGATGCAATTGAAGCTGAGCGTCACTCGGGTAAGCAGCAGAACCTGGGACTGGAGACCGGGCCCTGCGTCATAAAGAAAAGAGATGACTTCTCATTCTGGCTTGAACAGAAAATGAGCAAGTAGCTACTCCTGAGATTTGAAGGGTAACTACGCTTTGGAAAGGAGGAATTTGAGAAATAACATAGATAATCAAATAGATGAGCTTGTTGGCGCCTTGAGCGATCCTATAATTGTGATGCCCGGTGGCTGGGGAGATACCTTGCCAGATTGGATTAAAAGCCAGATAACCATAGAAAGGCTAGTTCAAGATATGAAGGCTTCGAAGGGAGAGAAAATGACAGCTACCGACGCAGAGGCCTGTGCATATCTGTATACTGCTGGCCTGGAAGCTCCCATGGATAGTGATTGGACGCGGATTTACCTGTATGTCGCTGGGAAGGTAGTATCGAGAGCTAGAGATACCGAGGTCCCAGATGATATTAAGGTGGATTCGCTCAATGATGAACAGATGAGATTACTCAGTGACCTGAAGGACTGGATATATCAGCGAAGAGTCACAGCAAGGAAGGACAGACGAAGGGTGGAGAAGGCACAGGCTAAGGCAGAGGCGGAAGCTAAAGCACCAGTGCAGCTCGGGCTAAGAGTTTAATCCCCACCAGAATAACAATAGGGCCGTGGATTCCATCCACGGCCCCTTTTTTTGCCTACTGTACAGAATCAGAGAGAGGAACTAATACCAGGATAAAACAGAATGCCCCGAGTAACCTTACTTTCCTCCAACCCGCGTTCCTCAACCTTCAGTGTTGGCTTACCTTGTGGCGAGTCTTCACTCCCCACCTTTCAGCCTCTACCTACTTTGCAGATTCCCGCCTTCTGCCAGATCCGAGCTTGGTTACTCGGGACACTTATATTTTTACCACATTTCTGACCTATTTGTCAAATTTCTTCTGTTGCGGTGTCCAGCAACTCTGATGATTTCTCAACACTGGGTCACTCCCAAATAGCCCAGCACATACTGAATATCGCCCGCACCAGACAGTAATTGGTGAAATGAGCGAAGCCCTAGCCTTCGGGCAACATGTCGCTGAAATCACGCCAGAGCGGAAGATCCGCTTTCCCTACTTCGACATAGCCATCGTCTTTCGCCGGGCAGATACGTGAGAAATCGCATCCAGCGCAACCATGTCCTGGCTGTGGATTGTAATCCTTCTCCTCACGAATTTCCCTGGCAACACGCAGTACATCCCAGGCTGTCTGCTGTAGTGCGCTGGCATCAAATTCCTTGCTCTCCCTTATGCCCGGGAGCAGATAGAAGTAAGATAATCGGTTTACCAGATAGGGAGTCGTGTGAGACAGAATCAAGGCGTGGAGTTCGAGTTGACTCCAGTCAATCTCTTCAGGCAGCTTGCCTGTCTTGTAGTCGATAATATGCAAGCTGTCGTCTGGCTGCCTGTCCACCCGGTCAACTCTTCCCCGCAGGATGACTCCGGGGCTGACCTCTGCCTCGATTGGCCTTTCGAGCATCATCGGTGCAGCAGTGACATCCTGCTCGGCGACAAAGCGGGTGATTTCCCCGAGTGCCCTCTCTGCCCACCTCTTCTCATCAGTCCTGCTTCTGAATCCCACACGATAGCGTCGCCAGTTCTTCTGCAGAAGGGTCTTCGCAGTTTCAAGAGTCCTGTCCCAGGGAGGTATCAGCGAAAACAGGTCATACAATGTGGCATGCACATGGTTAGCCATCGTGTAATAGGGCTTAGCTCTTCCATATTTCTCTCCCAGTTTATCTATGTACTGGAACTTGTACTGCAGTCTACACTGCCGAAATGTTGCTATGCTTGATGGGGAAAGTTTGAACAGCTCCGGCTGAACCTTTTTCTTCCCGAAGACAGGAACGCTGCCGAACTTGACTTCATCCACCTTACTGCGGTGCCCTTTCGGGACGAGTCTGCGGGTTCACCATGAAACACATTTGTCTGGCATTGACCACGCCTTTGTCCTGGTGGCAGTTATTGAAAAGGACATGCATCTCGCTTGTATCTTTTGCCATGGCACTGATTTTTGCTGCCCATGGCTTGAGTTCCTCCTCATTATAAAGGTAGTTGAAGCGTTCAGCCGCACTGATACCTCTCTTTTCCCATGTCTCGCTATTCCTTCCATGAAACCTGACCAGCCCGATATCAGACGTCGTTTCCGCCACCGGGGGCACGCTTGACTTGAAGCCCTGCGGCTCATCAACGCAAACGAAGGGCAAATCGTTGCTTCTCAAAAACTGAAGAGTCGACTTCCGGTTCTTTTCGCTGAGCCAGGCATTGTTTCTGAACTCTATCGCCACTCGGTATTGCGGCAATTCCTCTTTGCACAACAGGATGTAGTCCAGCTGCTGTGAACCCGGGTAGAACCATGGTGGAAACTGAAAGAGCACAATGCCAAGCTTGGCAACTGTGTCGAGGGGTAGCAGTGCCCTCTCGAATCTTCGCCAGACTTCGTCACGCAATTCACGAGGTATGTCTCTATAGTAGAGATTGGTTTTGCGCTGAAGTTCCGGCGCTAGCTCCTGGTTTATGTCTTTGGGAAAGGCACTGGGAGATGTGGGATGGTGAGTGAGCAGCCTGAAGGCTTTCAAGTCGAAAAGGAAGTTATCAGAGGCACGCTGCGCCCAGAGATAACTGACACGCTCGCTGGGCATGGAGTAGTAAGTGCTGTCCACCTCGACCAGGTCAAACTGGCTGGAGTAGTAGGCAAGCCGTGCCTCTGCTGAACGCGCTGAACTGGGGTAGAAGCGACCACAGCCGAGCAGAGTCGGGTCAGTCCAGGAACAGATGCCTACTCGTATTTTTCCCATTTCAACTGATAACAGTAGAGCCGTGGCCTTGGAAGCCTCTTTCTGCAGACGAAAGCTCTTCAGCTTCTTGGATAGACAAGTCAACCAGTTTGCCTACCCCCAATTGAGCTGCTCTATCGCCATGTCGGACCTCAAAACCGCTGTCATGGTCAATCATACATCGTCACCATCACTTCACCCCTATGATTGGACAGAAAGGGTTAGGAGAGTCTGGCGAGATTCCGCCCTGCTCTGTTTCACAGCTATTGACTCCTCTGATTAGAGTATAGAGCCTTGCGTCGAAGTAAGGAAACCTGTGGCTGCCATGTCCCTGCTGTTTCATATTCACACAGACACACTGCGCGATATTCTGGCCCTGCCAAACCTTCCTGAGCTGAACTGCCCAGTCTCAGGGATTCACTCTAACCACGTAAAATGTTACCTGCCCAAACCCACTAGTTGAGCTGCTCATTGGGTATCTAACCCTTCCCTATCCGGAATACCTTTGTGCCACAGGCAGCGCAGACACCTTGAACTGCTGGTCTGCCATTCTTGAGCGTAATCTGCTTAGGATTCCTTATCTCCACCTTTTTTCTGCACTTCATACAGTAAGCTGTTGCCATTGTACCCTCCTTCTTTGTTTCTCCAAATCCGCTGGTTGGGTTATCCTATCACTCCCTCAACCTTATAAGCACGTCAAACTGAGGGTCATGTGTTAATAACCACCTTCTTTGACCCACCCGGTTGATTAATTTTTATCACGTTGTGCTCATAATAGTCAACGCCCCCTTTCTCCGGTGTGGAGATAGTCTCTCGCGGTAGCTGGTATTATGGGTATCAGGATTGGTGGAAAGGCTGGGTACATGTATACCCAATCTTTCTATTAACGATCATACATTCCAGGCTTTTGTTACCAGCTTAACAAAACAAGCAATCGTTTACTCATAAGGTGAAAAGTATAATTAAGAAGCAGGATGCCACTTGCCCAATTACAGCTGAGGCACCACATGGGAGAGGGAGGTAAATCGTCTAGAGGGAAATGGTTGAACCTCTAGTCCGCCTCAGTTTCCCCTGGCAGAGCCTGCCCTCTAGAAAGCTTATTCCTCCACCTGCCTCTCAAGGAAAACTCCTGTAGGATCAATAACCTCCCTCAAGAGCTTCAAGTCTTCAACTCCGGGTTTCTCCATTACTTTCACCTTTTGAGGTATTATCAGCTCAAAATCTACCTTATCCTGCATATCATCAGGCTTAAGTCCTGGTGCCACTTCGAGGAGCATCATACTCTTCGTTTTGTTATCAAAACCAAATATCGCCTGGTTTGTTATCACCCTGTATGGCCCCGAACCCATTACACCCGATTTCTCTCTATAATCTGGTGAACCATCACCATAACCTATGCTGGTTACAAAATCCACCTGACGGCAGAATCTCCTTTTCTCCAGAACCATAGTGATGATTATCTTTTCACAATTTGCTGCCATAGCGCCAGCCCCACCACTACCAGGGAACCTGACTTCGGGCTTATTGTAATCATCCCCACATACTGTAGCATTCACATTTCCATACATATCAATCTGCGCCCCTCCGATAAAGCCATAATCGGCATACCCTCTCTGCGTCAATTCGAAAGAGGAACAAAGGCCTTTGAGATAACAGGCCTTAGTGCATGTCCTGGTATCTCCCACTGACATCGGCAGCCCCAGTTCCAGAACAGAGGCAAAGGCACCAGCTTCAAATAGCAGAACGATATTGGGAGCGTGTGTGTGCTGGGCAAGCATCGCTGAAATCAAGGGCAGTCCTGTCCCTACAAAAACAACCTTTTTATCCTCCAGTAACCTGGAGCCGGTATAAGCAATCATTTCGTATGCATTGTATTCTGCCATTTTCTCTCCTTTATAATATTATTGGCTGGCCGCCATCTAGATCTGCTGCCTTCCTTATATCCTGTTGAGGCAACTTGCCTATGTAGTCATCGAAGGTCTCGCAACTGAAGATGTACTTGTCATAATATTCCTTCAATTTATCCTTCTTGCCGGTTACTCTGAATTCTTCAGCTATGTTTCGGAACATCGTCCTGTGTTTTTCCTCAAACCAGTAAGAGCCATAAACCAAGCCAGGGTGTCCCCCATAAGACTGGTTTACCACGGCATCAACAGCAACATAGGGAATCTCCGTGAGGTTGGGATATCTTCTCATATCTGCACTGGGGATGATTTTCTCCGCCGTGACAATTGTGTAAGTTGATGCCAGGGCTATCTCAGGGTCGGTGCAGAGGGGTCCAAAGAGTCGGCAGTTCCCATACTCATCGGCCACCTGAGCGTGTATTAAGCCAACATCGGGATGGCAGGCAGGAACAAGATAGGTATTTTTCCCGCTAAAGGGGCACTTTATCATTTTGCCCCGGTTCACCAGCTCCATATCTGAGCCGCCATGGTCTCTCACCGGCAAAAAAGGGATGCCCATCGCTCCAGCTTTAAACCTGGCGGCCATGCCATAATTGGTATAGTCATCGATTTCAATCATGCCGTTCTCTGCCAGGTAGCGGAAAAGGGAAGCCAGGCCAACATTCTCATAAGCCACGTACGCCATCTCCACGCGTTTTATTGATATCCTGTCAGGGTCTAAAACCATGGCGCCAAAAAGCAAATCGGCAGCAAAGCTCTGAGATTGGAAGGATAATGTCAGGTCTTTTGCTCCTTGCCTTATTATCTCATGCACGATGGCCACCGGGATTCTTATATTGACAAAGCCTCCCAGCGCAAGATTTTGACCATCTTTGATGAGATTGGTTACCGCTTCCTTTAACGTGGTTCTCTTGTCTCTGAGCTCCTTCGGCTTGGAAAGCTGTATTTTCCGTGCCTCATCCGGAGATGGCCCCCACCACTCAAATTCCCTTTCTTTATACTTTATCCGGGAGATATTTTTTATGGGCGAACAAGTTTCTGCTTCCATTCAAGACCTCCTTCTCTATAAAATGGATATAGTATACTCTCCCAGATCATTTTTTGACAGCGGCTTTGGAACTCATCCGCTGCTTCTCCTTGTTCTGGTTGCTTTTTTATGCTGGTTATGTTATAAACTCACGGTTTGTAAAAAACAAAGGAGGTTATATAAAGAATGCAGGAGATAATTGAGGCCCCTATTCCTGGGAAAGTACTGTCTGTGGATGTCACGGCGGGGAACACCGTGGAGGAAGGTGCAATAGTCTGCACCATAGAGGCGATGAAGATGGAAAATCCTATATTGTCGCCGGTGAAAGGCTCGGTCACCGAGGTGACGGTGTCAGCAGGTGCGGCTGTCAAGAGCGGTGAAAAATTAGCGGTTA
>JAYENW010000018.1:0-30463 GCA_034722275.1 Chloroflexota bacterium
CATGCCCCGGAGAAATGTCACTCTAATGTTACACTACCAAATGTTTACTAACCAAATATTTTAAGTATTTACGAAGGAGGGGAAAATGCGGATTTGGTATCAGAGTTCTACATCATTGGGGCTTGATCCAATGTGGAATCCATATCTAGAATCATTAAAAAAACATGTCAAAGAGGTAGCCAGAGCAGGCACCACAGTGGATATTCATGGCGTTGAGGTTATGCATCCACTTGTGGAACGCTCCTGCTACACCGAATATTTGAACCAATCTCAAATCATAAATAATGCAATTAGCGCTGAGAAGGAAAGCTATGATGTCTTTTGTGTGGGATGTACTTTGGATCCTGGTTTCCTCGAAATCAGGGAGGTTGTGGGTATTCCTGTAGCCTTTCTTTCTGAGAGCTGCCTTCACTTAGCTTCTATTCTCGCTGATAAATTTTCTCTGCTCTCTTATAATAAGGCTGTGCTGTTAGCGCTAGGGCGAAAAATAAGGCAATATGGTATGGAACAACAATTTATATCCTGCAGTTCCTTCGAACTCAGCATGTCCGACCTTGTCAGTGGATTTCAGAATCCAGAGCCCATTATTGATGTAGTGAGACAAGCAGGCAGGCAGGGAGGCTATTGAAAAGGGAGCCGGAATATTGCTAAGTGCCTGTAATATCCTCAACATGGTATTAGTTAACTCCGGTTTTAGAGAAATCGATGGGGTTCCCATTCTGGACACCGCTGGAGCTCTGGTAAAGGTGGGTGAATTTATGGCGGATTTGAAGCAGGCTGGCATTTCTAGAGGCAGTTCAGGAGCATATGCCCCTCTAGCAAAGGAAGAATTGACGAGTATAAGAAAAACATATGGCTTGGAATAAGCAAGTCTCTTTTAATGGCGTATATGAATGATGTTGAGCTGCAGGCAATTTTACATAAAAATACGAAATATAGGGATATCTTTCCGTTATATTTGCTGCAATATTGAGTATCGAAGTGACATTGTATATAGCATTGAAACCGTGAAATGAAGCAATATCATATAATAGGTAGAGAAACGCATAATGTAGATGGTTTTGCCAAGGCTACCGGGCAGGCGCTATATACCTCCGATATCCTCTTGCCGGGAATGCTTTATGGCAAAATTTCAAGAAGCCCTTACCCTCATGCCAGGATTCTCAATATTGACACCAGCAAAGCTGAGAAGTTGCCAGGAGTGAAAGCAGTCATCGCCGCTGAAGATACCGGGGAACATAAACAGGGCTGTTGGCGGCGCTATCGTGAGCTTTGCGATGAGCCAGTCCTTTGTCTTGACAAAGTTCGTTATATAGGAGATCCAGTAGCAGCAGTAGCGGCTGTTGATGAGGATACTGCCGAAGAGGCTCTTAATTTGATCAGAGTGGATTATGAACTGTTGCCTGCAGTATTTGAGCCGATAGAAGCAATGAAGGAAGGGGCTCCGCCAATTCACGATGGTGTCAAAAACAACGTTAATGTAACTCGTCACATTGAATGGGGCGATGTAGATAAAACTTTTAAGGATGCTGAGTATATACGCGAAGATGAATTCACACTTCCAGCGCAAAGCCATGTTCCTATGGAAACTCACTGCACTGTAGCTAGCTTTGATGGCGGCAGCAATAGGCTGACGGTCTGGACTTCTACCCAATGCCCCTATTATGTGCAATGCCTGCTGGCTGAAACATTGGAGATGAAGGAAGGTGATGTCAGGATAATAAAGCCACATGTTGGAGGAGGCTTTGGCGGTAAGAATGAGTTGTTTGCTGACCAGTTCTGTTCTGCTTTCCTGTCCAGAAAGACCGGCAGGCCGGTAAAGATAGTCCTTAGTAGAGAGGAGGAGTTCTACGCTACGCGGCGCAGAACGCCCCTGCATTGTTATTTGAAACTTGGTGCTAAAAGGGATGGCACCTTACTTGCTAAAGAAGTCAAAGTATTTGCTGATGGAGGAGCCTATACTTCGATGGGAGCCACTTGCCTTTACCTTACTGGTTGGTTCTCAGCTTTTCCTTATAAATACCCTAACTATAGATATGATGGTTATAGGGTTTATACCAATAAAAACCCTTCATCCTCAATGCGAGGATTTGGAGCTGTCCAGGCGGTGTTTGCTGGTGAACAGCAGATAGATATGCTAGCTGAAGATCTGGGAATTGACCCTGTAGAGATTCGGCAAAAAAATGCCATGACACCTGGCTATGTAATTCCAGGGCAGGCCACTATAGGCAGTTGTGGTCTTCCTCAAGCTCTCAACAAAATCGAAGAGGTCATCGAAGAACGAGGCAAATTGCCTGCCAACCGGGGTATAGGCATAGCCAGCTATGGCTATAATACAGGGGGTGTTTTTAATTGGTTTAACACTCCTTATGCTTTCTCCGCCGCTGAAGTCAGAATAAATATTGATGGCATGGTTGATCTTTATACGTTAGCGGCGGACATAGGACAGGGTGCTAACACCACGATGTGTATGATTGCTGCAGAAGAATTAGGGGTGTGTCTTGAGGATATCAGACTGCACACAGGCGATACTGATATATGCCCTTCTGATCTTGGTGCCTGGGCTAGTAGAGAAACCTTGATGATGGGGAATGCCGTAAAAATGGCGGCTCTAGATGCCAAGCGACAGCTTTTTGAAGTTGCTGCTACGAAGCTGAGCCCAAATATCATTTATGACTTTGAGGCTAAAGACAGAAGAATCTACTTAAAGGATCGTCCTGAAAAAAGCTTATCTTATTATGAGGTTGTCAAGGATGCTATAAGAGGTAAGGGTGGGGTATGCGTTGTTGGTAGAGGGCATTACACTCCTCATGGAAAGGGTATGATAGCGCCTGCTTTCAGTTTTGGGGTCCAGGCTGTAGAAGTGGAGGTGGATGAAGAGACAGGGCATGTGAAAGTGATAAAGGTGGCCACAGCCCATGATTGTGGTCAGGCAATAAACCCTTTAGCTGTTGAAGGCCAAATTGAAGGGTCAATATCTATGGGAGTGGGATATGGACTGTATGAGGAACTTTTGACTGAGGAAGGCGAAGTAGTTAATGCTGACCTTGCAGGCTATAAGCTTGTTACCGCGCTTGATATGCCGGAAACAGAGTCATTTATAGTTGAAACTTATGAGCCCGAGGGGCCATTTGGAGCCAAAGAGGCTGGTGAAGGGCTCACATGTCCCACTGCTGGCGCCCTGGCCAATGCTATCTACCATGCTGTGGGAGTAAGAATCAAGGATGCTCCCATAACCCCGGAGAAGATTCTCAAGGCATTAAAGGAAAAGGGGAGAGATGGTCAATAATGTGACTGCGGCTGGGCCATAAAACAGCAAGGTCATTTTACAAATACGCAGGAAAGAGAGGTAATCAAAGTGAGAATTGGAATCGATGTAGGTGGCACCTTTACCGATGTGGTTTTGGTGGATGACGAAGGTAGGTTTTATTACACTAAAGCTACTACTACTCACTACGATTTGGCAGAAGGAGTCTTGAGTGGACTCGCTGATATCCTGCAAATGTCGGGCAAGTCCTTTTGTGAGACAGATACAATTGTTCATGGTACCACCATCGGCACCAACGCTATTGTGGAAGGCAAAGGGGCCAGAGCAGGTCTCATTACCACAAAGGGCTTTGAGGATGTTCTGGAGATCAGGCGTGTGGCACGTCCCAAGGAAGCTGCTTACGACTTTGAGGTGGATAATCCTCCCCCTTTGGTGCCACGCTATTTAAGAAAGGGTGTCACTGAACGGATAGATAACAAGGGAGAGGAAGTAGTTCCTTTAGATGAATCTCGGGTGCGTGAAGTCGTGGATTTCTTTAAGAGAGAAAAAGTGGAGGCAATGGTGATTTCCCTGCTCTTTTCCTTTCTTAATCCCAGCCATGAGCTTAGAGTGGCTGAAATATGTCGGGAAGTGATGCCAGGTATAGACATTTCATTATCTCACGAGGTATGCCCCGAGTTTCGAGAGTATGAACGGACTTGCACTACGGTAATGAATGGTTATTTGGGACCTGTGATAAGCAAGTACATGGATAATCTGGTTTCTCGCTTGGAAGAGAAATATGGCAAGATTGACCTTCACATCATGCAGAGTAATGGTGGGTCCATGACTGTTGATATTGCAAAGCATTATTCAGCTAATCTGATTAACTCTGGGCCCGCTGCTGGTGCCATAGCGTCTGCTTTCATTACCAAACTTATGGGCAGGGAATTGGCAATAGGTGCAGATATGGGTGGGACTACCTTTGATATCAGTATCATTGCTGGGGGAGTGCCCCGGAGTACTACTTGGGGTGGTGTGACTGAATACCCCATTAAGTTGCCCATGGTTGATATGAAAACCATTGGTGCTGGCGGAGGCAGCATTGCCTGGATGGATGAAATGGGGGCACTCAATGTGGGACCTCAGAGTGCTGGTTCTCAGCCGGGGCCTGCTTGCTATGGAACCGGAGGTGAATTACCCACGATAACTGATGCCAATTTAGTCTTGAATCGTCTCGATCCCGAGTATTTCTTGGGTGGCAGGCAGGAAATATATCCTGCAAAGGCTTATCAGGCTATCAAGGAGCATGTGGCTGATAAGATGGGTATCTCGGTAGAGGAAGCAGCTTTGGGTATAATTAGAATTGCTAATGCCAATATGGCCAAGGGCATTAGTGCTAGTTCTGTAGAGAGAGGTTATGACTTAAGGGAATTCATGTTAGTTGCTTTTGGGGGCGCCTGTTCTCTTCATGCGGCTGAAATAGCCAGGGAGTTACACATTCCACAGGTAGTTGCACCTCCTATGTCTGGTTTATATTCTGCTGTGGGATTGGTTGTAGCTGACATACAGCATGATTATGTTAGAACAATGAAGGTAAGGATGAATGAGGTTACAGGTGAAGAGTTGCAGGCTGTTTTCCGGGAACTTGAAGAAAGGGGTATCTGGCAGCTTAAAGATGAAAAGGTAACAGAGGAAGATATGCTCCTGGAATGGTCTGCTGATATGCGTTATGAAGGGCAGTCCTGGGAGTTAAACATTCCTATCACTCGTACTGCTAGCTTTGGACCACAAGAGATGACAAAGATAGAGTCGGTCTTTCATGAGGAACATCAGAAGGCTTATTCCTATTCCAATCCTGGAGAAATGTTGGAGTTCGTCAACTTCAGGGTGAAGGCTAGAGGCAAGACTAGTGAAGCGACTCTACCTCGCTATCCCAATGCCCCCACTCTGCCATCTGAGGCATTAAAAGAGCGGAGAGTGGTTTGGCTTGATAACGGTCCTGCTGAAATTCCTATCTATGAGAGGGACCGCTTTGGATCCGGCTCAATAGTAGAAGGTCCTTGCCTTATAGAGGAAAGAGTCTCCACGACATTTGTGCCTGTGGGATGTGTCTGTCATATTGATAAGTTCAAAAATTTGGTGGTCGATGTTAAATTTGATGAGTAGTGATTAAGAACAGACAAAAGGGAAATGGAGGTTAATCATGGCTAAATACAAAGCAGATCCAGTTACCATGCAGGTGATTCGCTATGCCTTGGAGGCAGTGGCTGATGATATGGGGCATGCATTACAGCGGATGGGGCGGAGTACCATTGTCAAGGAAATTATGGATTTTAATTGCGCTGTCCTTGGTTGTGAAGGGGATATTCTAGCTCAAGCTCACCTGTGCCCGCTGATGATGTTCAGTTTACCTCGTACTTGTTATAACATGGTGAAGCACTATCCTCCAGATTCGTGGGAAGAAGGAGATGTTGTCATGACAAACGACCCATATCTGGGTGGTCAGCATTTACCTGATGTGCAATTCTTTTCGCCTGTTGTATATGAAGGCAAGAATGTAGGCTTTGTAGCTAATATCTGCCACCAGTTAGATATGGGTGGGGCAGTTCCCGGTGGTGTAGCTGGCGGACTTACTGAGATATTTCAAGAGGGGCTACGTATTCCCTTCATTAAGATCTATAAGGGAGGCAAGGAGGATGAAGAGTTATTCTGCTTTATTGGCAATAACATCCGCATTCCAGAGAAGACTTTGGCTGATTTTAGAGCTCAAGTTGCCACTACCACGGTAGGAGTGAACAGGGTAAAGAGAATAATAGACAAATATGGGCTGAGCATATTCCAGCAGTGCACAAATATGCTGGCAGATTATAGTGAAAAGAGAACCCGCCGCTTTATCAACGAGCTTCCCGATGGTGATTACACTGGTGAAGATTGGTTGGATGATGATGGCTACAGTGATGAGCCAATCAAGCTTCAGGTTAATGTGCATATACGTGGCGATGGCATGAAGGTTGATTTTAAGGGCAGTTCTCTTCAAGTTCACGGCAATATCAATTGCCCCTGGTCTTGTAGTGAGGGAGCCGTGTTCTATACAGTTACTGGGTTGATAGACCCTTACATGCCATTAAACTCTGGCTGTTTTCGTCCTATTGAAGTGGTGCCTGATGAAGGACTTATTACTTGTCCTCTCCCCCCACGAGCGGTTACTGCACGCAGCGAGACGATGACCAAGATTACCGAAGCTATGCTCAGAGCAGTGGCTCCAATTTTGCCTAACAAGGTTGTTTCTGGAAGCCATGGTCAAGCCTGTACTTCCAGTTTTAGTGGTATTCATCCCGAAACTGGTAGGCCCTTTGGATATATAGAAATTCAAGGAGGAGGTTGTGGCGCCAGGCCTGATAAAGATGGTGCTGATGGGCAGGATTTGCATCTGGGGCGCTTTATGAATACCCCTGTAGAGGCTGTTGAAATGGAATATCCGGTTACTATTGAGCGTTATGAGTTCATTCCCGATTCTGGGGGAGCTGGGAAATGGCGGGGAGGGCTCAGCCTGCGCCGAGATATTCGCTTTCACAGCGATGTTACTTTCGCCCGTTATTCAGATAGGCGGAAGTTTGCTCCTCAAGGTCTCTTTGGCGGCCAAGAAGGGGCCAAGGGAGATATGGTTCTCAATTCGGGAACAGATAAGGAAGAGCATCCCAGGTCTAAGGGAGTCAGCGAGATAAAAGCTGGTGAGCTTCTCAGCATTCGTTTACCTGGAAGTGGTGGTTATGGTTTTCCCTGGCAACGAGATCCTGACAAAGTAAGTTGGGATGTTATCAATGGAAAGGTCAGTTCTGAGTCTGCTAGGGAGAATTATCTTGTAGCGCTAGATCGAGATCTCACGGTAAATGAAAAGAAGACCCGGAGTTTGCGGGCTAAAAAACATAAGTGAAAATTTGAGAGGAATACGATGACAGGTAAAACTGAAGTCAAGAGAGCAATTTGTTTTGGTTGTTGGTTACAGGGAGGAGTATTAGCCACAGTTGAAGATGGGAAAGTGGTTAAGATTGAGGGTGAGCCAGACCATCCGGTAAATCGAGGCTGGATCTGCGAGAGGTCTAAGGCATTTATTGAGCATCTTTATCATCCAGACCGTTTAAACTACCCTTTAAAGAGAGTTGGTGCACGAGGAGAGAATAAGTGGCGAAAGATTTCATGGGAACAGGGTCTGGATGAAATAGCTGAAAAGCTGAGGAGGATAAAAGAGAACTATGGTGCAGAGGCCATTGCCACTACTGCTGGCACAGGACGCTCCAGCCATAGGATTTTTGCATCGAGATTTATGAACCTCTTAGGGAGTCCCAATAGTGCTAATGCGGGGCAGTGGTGTTCTGTTGTATCTCGCCTTATTCATTGCGCTATTTATGGGGTTGGGGCAGGCAGGTCTGTCAAACCATCATGCAAGTGTGCCGTAATATGGGGACAGAATCCTGAAGAGTCTGTACCTTGTGTCTACACAGAGACTCTCCAGGCTAAACGTAAAGGGACGAAGTTTATCGTTATTGACCCCAAGTACTCTGAGACTGTAGCTCAGCTTGCTGACCTATGGCTGCAAATTAGGCCTGGCACTGATGCTGCTCTAGCATTGGGGTGGCTAAATGTAATCATAGAAGAAGAACTCTATGATAAAGAATTCGTTGATAAGTGGTGCTCTGGGTTTGATGAATTAAAAGATAGAGTAAAGAAGTATCCTCCGGATAAGGTGGCTGAAATAACTTGGATACCAAAGGATAAAATAATAGAGTCAGCAAGGATGTATGCTACGAGCAAGCCAGCATCTATTCAATGGGGTGTGAAAACCGATATGCAAGGGAGGAATGTGACCTCTATCACCCATGCCAAGTGCATCTTGCGTGCCATAACTGGTAATCTTGATGTAATCGGAGGGGATATGCTGGCAGGGCCCTGTGAGAAAGCTAATTATGGACCGGTATTTGAATATTTGGATATGATGCCTCCTGAGCAGAGAAAGAAGCAGTTAGGTGCGGATCGGCATAAACTTTGGGGCTGGCTTGGCTGGGAACTGATTGATGAAGTCACCAGGCCTTATTGGTATGGAAAAGGGGTTGCCTCCTCTTTTGTGCCTGCCTGCCATGAGCCGGATATATGGCAGGCCATAATTACGGCTAAGCCATATCCTGTTAAAGCTTTGATTTGTGGAAGCAATAACCTTCTCGTGGCTTATCCTAACACCAAGCAAGTTTACAAAGCGCTGAAGAGCTCGAATCTCGACCTTTTTGTGGTTTTGGAACAGTGGATGACTCCGACTGCTATGCTCGCTGACTATGTATTCCCAGCAACTAACTGGTTGGAGATGCCTGTGATGTATACCCAGACTTATCAAGGGCATGGTAATAAGGTTTCCGTAGGCGAAAAAGTGGTTGAGCCATTATATGAGCGTAAGCCTGACTATTACTTCTATCAGGGATTAGGTTTAAGATTGGGGCAGGAAAAGTATTGGCACAAAACGCTGGAAGAAGAGTGGAATTGGTGTATCGAGCCTTTGCTTAATGAAATGGGCTATAGCTCATCTGCTGAATTTGCCCGAAGGGAGCGATGGTGGATCCCTCCTGCTGTGGAAAAGAGATATGAGACAATTAACGCCAAAACTGGAAGACCCAAAGGATTTGCCACGCATACAGGAAAAGTTGAGCTCTATTCAACTATTCTTGAGAAACTTGGCTATGATCCGTTGCCTTATTATGAAGAGCCACCAGAAACACTCCGAAGCGAACCTGAACTGCTTAAGGATTATCCGCTCATTCTCATGACTGGAGCTAGATTCAGACCTATGCATCACTCAGAGCACAGACAAATACCATCACTTCGTCGTTTGTATCCTGAGCCGACGGTTGAGATTCACCCGGATAGGGCTCGCCGGTTGGGGATTGGTGAAGGAGATTGGGTTATCATTGAAACACTGAGGGGGAAGATAAAACAAAGAGCTAAGCTCACTTCTAAGATACATCCGAGAATGGTTGAGATTCAGCATGGTTGGTGGTTTCCAGAAGAGATTGCTGACGATCCTGTGTTATATAGGGTATTCGAATCGAACGCCAATGTCTTGACTCCTGATGAAGATAAATATTGTGACCCTCCCACCGGAGCACCGGCATTTTTACCTCTGTTGTGTAAGGTTTACCGGGCTACCTAAGTGATGAGGAGTAGCCCAGAGTAGATGAATCTCTGCTGGTGGCAGCAAGGTATTGTAAGGCTTGTCTCAAGTCTTCTGGTAAAGGGCTGGTAAATTCTCGGTATTGATTGTTTGAAGGAAGACAGAAGCCCAGGCAGTAAGCATGGACGAATTGTCTGTTGAGAAAGGGCGCTTTTACGCCATAAACTGTGTCCCCAACCACAGGATAGCCGATAGCTGCCAGATGTACTCTGATTTGATGAGTGCGTCCTGTCAAGGAAACTACTTCAGTTAAGGTATAACTACCCAAGTATTCTCTGACTGTGTATTTGGTGCTGGCTTCTTTTCCTCCTTCAGTTATGGTCATTCGTTTGCGATGATGTGGGTCACGACCTATGGGAGCCTCAATTATTCCTTGTCTTGGGGATAACTTACCTTTCGCCAGAATCAGATATCCCTTTTTTACGGTGCGGGTTTTGAATTGGATACTTAGTTCTTCCCGGGAAAAGTCGTTTTTAGCAATTATGATGAGCCCTGATGTATCTTTGTCTAACCTGTGGACTATACCGGCGCGTGTTAGCTCACCGCTTGTAGTAATAGTAGGGCAATAAGCTAAAATGGCATTGACTAAAGTATGATTGGGGTGTCCCGGGGCTGGGTGAGTAATCAGCCCAGATGGTTTATCAAGTACCAGTATATCTTCATCTTCATAAATTACGCTTATAGGGATTGATTCAGGCGAAGGGTGAGTGAGTGGGGGAGGAAGCATCACAGTTATTCGGTCAGTTTTGTTCAACTTTTGACTTGCTTTTGCAGCTTGCCCATTTACCAGAATATAGCTTTGATGGCTCAACTTTTTTATGTAAGAACGCGAGAATTGTGGCAAGACTTGGGCTAAGTATTTATCCAGGCGGCTCCCTGCTATAGGCGTATTGAACTGGAGTGTTTCAATCTTCGCTTTCGTGTCCATGTTTATATATCTTTTTGAATAACCCAGATTGGTATAGTGATAAAATAAACAGGAAAATACCTATCACTATGGCAGAATCAGCTAAATTAAAGGCTGGCCAGTAGAAAATGTTTTGTATATGAATTTCAATGAAGTCAGTTACGCAGCCACAACGGAGACGGTCTATCAAATTTCCTATAGCACCACCCAAAACCAAACCAACAGATACAATACTCAGAGTTCTGCTTGGGGATAAGCGGCGTAGAAACATCAGAATGACAACTAAGCTGGCTATGGTAATCGTGATGAGAAGAAATGTTTGATTAGCAAATAATCCGAAGGAAGCTCCGTAATTTTCAAGATGAACTAGGTTAAGGAATCCTGGGAGCAGCTCCATTTGGGGTGAATTAGCTCTAACCCAGAACTTACTCAACTGGTCGAAGAGAACTACCAGAGAGGTTACAAGCAAAGATAGGGCAATCTTCTCTTTATCCTGTCCTTTTTGCATCCTTTGCCTGATGTGCTTTGCACTTCAGGCATAAACTTGCCTGAGGCAAAGCTTCAAGGCGAGCTCGCTCTATGGGTTGGCCGCAAGAGTCACATAATCCATAAGTGCCTGCTTCATATTTCTGTAAGGCATGCTCTATCTCAGCAAGAGAAGTTCTTAATCTTTGTTCCAGAGCCATTCTTTTCTCCAGCTCCGATGCTCCATCTGCCTCTTCCTCTCTTTTGCCAAAGGGGCTGCCTTCTCTTCTTTCTGCCATTGGCTGGGAGCGAGCTGTTAATTCCTCCAGCTTTTGCGATATTTGTGTTTTCTCTTTCTTTAGCTTTTTATAGAGCTCTGTTAACTCGGCCACATCACGCCTCCTCCGAATTTATTACTACTATCCTACGCTACATCAGACTTCTGAGCAAGTGGAAATTTTGGAAATCAGTGCTGCTGCTCTAGTTAGCTGAAGACCTTCCTTATGTTGGGGTGTAGGGCTTCATTAAATTTATTTACTACTTCACGCCTGATTCTCGTGAGCTCCTTTTGTTTTGCCTCAAACTCAGCCGTGGAGTAAAGCTTCTCAGGGTGCAAATAGATATCATCTACATGCCTTATGGATTTTGGAATTTCAAATCCTGCAGGTGAATCTATCCAGTCTTCGAGGCCTTCTCTCAATAAGGAATCCAGTATGGCTGTAGTATGTTCCACACTTATATCTTTATAGTGTTCCCCTTCACCAATTCCTCCGGTATTTATTAAATAGTAGTTTATGTGAGGAAGGCCTTTTGCTATTTCGTAGAATATATTGGCATGTTGTGCTCTGTTGCCAGCTACAAAGGGGTCATAAAAAAACACGCTCTGAATTTCTCCTGCCTGAGTAGGGTCACCTGCTGAAGATTCCATCGATTGACCTAAAATCATAAGTGCTGTCGCTTGCTCTAAACTCAATTTTGATATTGCTGGTATCAATCGACCTCTGGTAATGAGAATGATGTTGTCAATCCTATCCACATCAATATTGAAACTAGCATGAAGGACATTTTCCCTCCGGATGACAGCTCTTCCGTTTGATGTTCTTTCAAAATTATAGAAATCGAAATCTCCAGCTCCATTGACATAGATGTTCTCGCCTACTGTTTCTGGCTTTAATAAGCCATAATATATTTCCAGTTGGTTTCCTGGATTTACGCCCTCTGTTTTTACAAATATTCCTCCCGCTTCAAAACCGTAAAAGTAACCATCCGGCATGAGGGTTCCACCATCATCCTGAACGAGCCACGATTTTTCCTTCCCCTTCCTGGCCAGGATTTTGCTGGTTAGGGTTGTTTTTCCATTAGCGCTGAGAGCAAGGAGTAGAGACCTTGTGGTTTTATAATCGCCATGGGTTGTTTGAAGATAATCTTCACGGCAACCAGCATGCAGGAAAATTCCACCTCTTTTAGTTTTGCTGACCCAATCCTCCGCAGCGAAAACTCCTTTCTTATATTCACCGATGTAATTGCCATTCCTGATTATCTTGATAACTCTCCCGTCATCTAGCATGGCAAGCCTGATGGTGATATCCTTTTCAGGAAGTGCTTTAAATTTATTACTTTCGAAAGTTTCATCAGCAAACATTATGATTTCATATGTGGGCTGCTGTATTTCTTTCTTTCCTGGCAGAAATAGATTTGTTCCACCATAAGCCACATGGGCAAATCGCTCAGGAACAATCAACCTCACCGTCGTTTCGCTATTCTTATTACCCACAATTCTGTCAACAGAAATCAATTTTTCTTTAGCTAACACCATCTCAGTTCGAGCCAGTAGTTTTAATTCTTCCTCTCCAAAATAGTCGTCAACACTATTTTTGGTGAATAGTGCTGCCCTTGAAGAAGGTTCACTTTCAGCGACGTAATTGCCATATTTAGTTTTCCTTACCCAGGGCTGTTGCTCTACAAGCAATCTTAATTCTTCGCTGCTGGGATTATCTATTAATCTGTTTTCTTCTATTGCGTTGTTTCTGATTCTAGTGGCAGTTCGCCAAAATTCTTCTAAATCAAATGCTGACATCTTGTTAAATCATGCTCCTTTGTTGATTAGCAATTACCTCTCCCCTCGAGGGGGAGCAAATTAAATGGAGGATCCCAGACCTTGTATTTGCTATTTATACTTCACGGAATTCGCCTTCTACTGTCCCTCCCTCGTCAGGACCTTTACTGCCACCTTCTGTACCGGGTGGGGGTTGTTGATATACTGAGGCTCCAACCTTTTGCATAGCCTGTGATAACTCCTGCGTGGCATTATGGATGGAGCTCATATCCTGTCCCTGGAGAGCAGAACGCGTATTGGCTATCTTAGATTCTATTTCCTGTTTTACATCTGCTGGTATCTTTTCCCCGTAATCTCGGAGAGTCTTTTCGGCAGTGTAGGCCAGATTATCAGCAGAGTTGCGTAATTCCGCTTCCTCCTTGCGCTTGGCATCCTCAGTAGCATGAGCTTCTGCCGCTTGTCTCATTTGTTCCATCTCTTCCTTGCTTAGTCCACTGGAAGAAGTGATGGTGATTTTTTGTTCCTTGCCTGTGCCTTTATCAAGAGCACTGACTTTGAGGATGCCATTGGCATCTATGTCAAAGGTCACCTCAATTTGGGGCATGCCCCGTGGTGCGGGCAAGATACCATCAAGCATGAAGCGACCGAGGGTCCGGTTGTCCGCTGCCATAGGACGTTCTCCCTGAAGGACATGTATTTCAACACTCGGTTGGCTATCAGCAGCTGTACTGAAGATTTGGCTCTTTGAAGTTGGAATGGTGGTATTGCGTGGAATAAGTGGTGTAGCTACTGCACCCAAAGTTTCTATGCCTAAAGTAAGCGGGGTGACATCGAGAAGAAGAACTTCTCCCACTTCGCCTTTAAGCACTCCAGCCTGAATGGCTGCTCCTCTGGCTACGACTTCGTCAGGATTAATCCCCTTGGAAGGCTCTTTGCCAAAGAATTGTCTTACCTTTTCTTGAACCAGGGGCATCCTGGTCTGCCCACCTACCAGGAGAATTTCGTTGATCTGAGCTGGGGTTAATTTTGCATCTTGAAGTGCTTGGTGACAAGGTTCCAGAGTTTGCTCTACTAAATCCATGACTAATTGGTCTAGTTTGGATCGTGTCAACGTGATATTAAGATGCTTTGGTCCCGAGGCATCGGCGGTAATAAAAGGGAGATTTACCTCAGTTTGTTGCACTGTGGAGAGCTCACTTTTTGCTCTTTCTGCCGCCTCCTTGAATCGCTGCACTGCCATGCGGTCATTTCTTAAGTCAATTCCTTGGTCCTTTTTAAATTCATCACAGAGCCATTCGACAATACGTTGGTCGAAGTCCTCACCACCTAAATGGGTATTGCCGCTTGTGGATTTGACTTGAAAAGTGCCCTCGCCTACTTCAAGAATGGAGATATCAAATGTGCCCCCACCGAGGTCATACACTGCGATAGTTCCCTCTTTCTTCTTGTCTGAACCATATGCTAGGGCAGCAGCAGTGGGCTCATTGATGATGCGGATGACGTTCAGCCCAGCAATTGTGCCTGCGTCTTTGGTAGCCTGACGTTGGCTGTCATTAAAATAGGCAGGTACCGTAATCACCGCGTCTGTCACTTTGTCACCAAGATAAGCTTCAGCATCAACTTTAATCTTCTGCAAAATCATTGCTGACATCTCCTGGGGAGTATATTTCTTTCCACCCATAACCATTTCAACTTTCTCATCAGAGCCGTGAATTACCTTATAAGGTACACGATGAACGTCCTCTTCTATAGGCAGCTCTCGCCCGATCGGCTCATTCCATTTCCGCCCCATGAAGCGCTTAATGGCGTAGATGGTGTTTTCGGGGTTAACGATAGCCTGACGTTTGGCTACTTGGCCTACCAGCCTCTCGCCATTTTTACTTATTGCTACTACTGAAGGGAATAAATTTGAACCTTCTGAACTAGGAATAAGTTTTGGTTGCCCCCCCTCCATAACGGCAACTTCACTTAAAGTTGTTCCTAAATCAATACCTACTGCTTTTCCCATATTCATCCTTCCTTTTCTTGCTCAATTTTTTCTTCTTTACCTTTGCCTACGACAACGACGCTGGGGCGAAGGAGGTTATCTTTGAATTTATAACCTTTACGGATTTCCTCAATAACTATACCTTCTTCTCCCTCTCGTTGTGCTGCTGCTTCATGCAAAGCGGGATCAAAAGATTCTCTTCTAGCTTTGATCTCAGATAGCCCTTGAGTCTCCAGAACTACTTTCATCTTATTATAAATGAGTCTCATGCCCTCAGTCCAACTCGATTTGGCGAATTTTGCTGGCATAGAAGTGAAAGCTCTCTCGAAGTCATCCAGGATAGGTAGCAGGTTCGAGACGAGCGCTTTATTAGCAAATTCAATTATTCCTTTTTTCTCTTGTTCAGCACGTTTCATGTAGTTACTGAAGTCAGCTTGAGTTCTTTGCCAATCAGCCAGGTATTTCTCTGCTTTTCCCCTTTCTTCTGTTAACGCCTGCTCAAGCATTTCTCTGTCAGCAGCTTGTTCAAGTTCCATCTCAATCCTTTCATCATTATTATTCGCCAACTCGAGTCCTCCTCAAAAATACTGGGCTATTCTGTTATTCAGCAATGCTGTGAAGTAATTGAGCGAAGATATAGTTTTGTTATAATCCATTCGTTTTGGTCCTACTACACCGAGGAGGCCGCTAGCTGTACCAGGTATTCCATACTCATTGACTATCAGGCTTAAATCCTGCAATAATGCCTTTGGATTTTCCTTGCCAATGATTATTTTTATCTTCCCTCCTCGGATAAGTGCTTGGCTGGATATTATCTTGAGCCATTCTTCGCTCTCTAATACCTCCAGAATACGAGGCACTTTAGGGTTATTAGAAAACTCGGGATGGCTCAGCATGAGGCGTAATCCCTCAAGGTGAGGTTTGCCACATATCTGTTTATCTTCAGCAGCCATCATTTCCGCTAAACACTTGGATATTTGTTTCTCTTCAGGAGAAAGTTTCACTTTGCTAGCCATAATCTCACTGCTGTCCATACCTGCATAGGTAGCGTTGAATTTATTAGCCAGTCTGGTCAGCTCGTCTTGAGTAAAGGCTCTCTTAGAGGGCAGCACTTTTTGCAACACTTCTGCTTCACATAAAACCAGAATGAATAAAACCAAGAAATCCTGTAAGGCTACTAAGTCCAAGTGTTTGAAATGCTGGCGAGTTCCTTTAGGTGAAGTTACCACTACCATGTTACAAGCTAAATGTGCCAGAAGTGCTGCTGCCAGTTTTAACCATTGCTCCACCTCCTCTTTTGCTTCCCAAAAAAGCTGATAAATAGCATCTTGCTCCAATGCAGGCAGCTCAATGTCCTCGCTCATTGATTCTACATAGTAACGGTAAGCCTTATCGGTGGGGATGCTTCCTGCTGAAGTATGTGGGTGAATGATATAACCCTCTTGTTCTAAGCAGGTCATGTCGTTGCGGATAGTCGCCGAACTCACGCCCAACCCATGTTTATCCACAATACTTCCAGAAGCTATAGGCATTGCCTGGCGAACATAATCCTCCACTATTATTTTAAGAACAGTTTTTTCTCTTTCTGTCAGAATCAATTAGCACTCTCCTTCATTGATTGCTAATTAGTGGTAATATATCATTATCGGGTATATACTGTCAACAAAATTGATGCTAATACTGAAACTATGTGGCGAGAATAGCAATGAAGGATCTTAATGCTAGAAACATGGCAATTCTTGAGGAAGAGGAGATTAAATTAAAGTCAATCACTCATGGCAAACTCACCTGGTTGTATATTGAAAAACCTGCTGTTAAAGAAGTTGAGTTCCTAACTCAGCATTTCAATTTTCATCCTCTTGACTTGGAAGATGTCCTTAGCCGGTTACAGCGGCCCAAGATCGATGAGTATGACGACTATCTTTTCCTAGTTCTCCATTTCCCTGTATTTGATAAGGAGAATCGGGTAACCAGGCCCAGTGAGGTAGATATCTTTGTTGGAGAGGATTATGTTGTTACTGTTCATTGCTCCGGCGATCTGAAACCTCTGGCAGCGTTTTTCAAGCTGTGTCAGACTGATGAAGGAAACCGGCAGCATTATATGGGGCGAAGTTCGGGGTTTCTCCTCTATCACATTCTCGATCGCTTAACGAACTATTGCTTCCCCATCCTTAATAAAGTTATAGAAAATATCGAAGAAATAGAAGATGTTATTTTTACTCGAACCACCCCCAGCACGGTTCGCCAGATTTCTTTGCTGCGACGTGATCTGATTTCCTTTCGCCGCGTCATTCGCCCACAGATAGGGGTAATTGAGATACTTGAAAAAGAAGAATATCCCTTTTTCAAAGAAGACCAGGAAATTTACTTTGGTGATGTTGCTGACCATGTCCGCAAAATTTGGGATGGTCTCGAAGATTGCAAGGAAGTTGTCGATGGGCTTGCTGAAACCAGCAATTGGTTAACCACGCATCGAATTCAGGAGATAATGCGAGTGTTAACCATTGTCATGGCGATTTTGGCACCGCTTACCTTACTATCGGGCATTTTTGGCATGAATGTCCCTTTGCCCGGTGGGGTAGATTCTGGCAGTCTCTTGCCGCTGGGCATTTTGCTTTCTATCATGGCGCTTGTTGGCGCGGGCATGTTCATTTACCTCCGGCACCGCCGATGGCTTTAAGAGGTGTAATGACTTCATCTCGACCAGTTAATGAAGTTAAATTCATTGCTGATCACAACGTAGGTAAATTGGCTAGGCTATTGAGAATGTTTGGCTATGATACCTTATTCTTCACTGCCAAAGATGACAATGAGATGGTCAGAATAGCCTTTAAAGAAAGCAGAGTGATTTTAACCAGAGACACTCAAATTATGAAGAGGCGGTTGGTGTGCAATGGAGACTTAAAGGCTTTATTCATCACGGAGAATAACTCGAAGGAACAGCTACTTCAGGTGCTGAGAGCTTTGCACTTAAATCGTTTCAAGCCATTTTCTCTGTGCCTTGAGTGTAATCAACCACTCATACCTCGAAGTAGAGAAAAGGTAAAGAGTTTAGTCCCCATTCGTGTTCTTAACAATTACAACCATTATATGGAATGCCCTTCATGTCATCGCATTTACTGGCAGGGCACGCATTGGCAGGCAATGACTGAGAAGTTGGAAGACTTTAAGAGGAGGGTTGTTATGGCGGAGTTCGAGTCGTGATGATATACTAACCTTCGTGTTCGGTCTAAAGTTTACAGATTGAAAAATCATGTTATTAGCCATTGATATTGGGAATACCGGCATTAAGCTGGGGATATTTGATGATGATAAGCTAGTAGCTACTTGGACTTTAGCTACCAGTATCCAGCGTACATCAGATGAATATGGTGTGCTTTTGCTCAATCTTATGCAGCAAGAAAAGCTTCTGCTTTCAAAGATTGAGGGTGTTTCCTTGTGTGGTGTTGTTCCCCCATTGGTACCGACATTTGTGAAGCTCTGTCAAAAATATCTACACCATAAACCTCTGGTGGTTGAGGCTGGTGTGAAAACTGGCATACGGATCCGTTTGGATAATCCCAGGGAAGTGGGAACTGATAGAGTAACAGGCGCTGTTGCCGCGCACTATCTTTATGGGAAGCCAGTAATAATCATTGACTTTGGTACTGCCATTACCTTTGACATTATTTCTGAGGATGGCGATTATCTTGGCGGGGCTATTATTCCCGGTATAAATATAGCTCTGGAAGCATTATTCACTCGTACTGCCATGCTTCCGCGGATAGAATTAATTCGCCCCAAGAAAATCATTGGAAGAAATACTGTATCAGCCATGCAGTCAGGCATAATGTTTGGCTACAATAGTCTTGTAGAGGGCATGATACAGAAGATAGAGAAGGAATTGGGAGCTAAAAGTAAGGTGGTAGCTACCGGCGGCTATGCTTATCAAATAGCCGAAGAAACACCTGCGATCGATGTTGTAAACCCTGATTTAGTATTGATAGGGCTGCGTCTTATTTATGAGATGAATAGGGGGAACAATGCTTAAGGACAAGACTATCGTATTAGGGATAACCGGAAGTATTGCTGCTTGTAAAGCAGCAGACCTTGCCAGTCAGTTAGTCCAGAAAGGGGCAAGTGTCAATGTGATTATGACTAAGGAAGCAGGCCAGTTTGTAGCGCCTCTCACCTTTCGCGGTATCACCCGGAGACCTGTGGTTACCGAAATGTTCACCAGCTCTGAGTTTGGCATTGACCATATCTCCTTAGCTGGTGCAGCAGATTTGGTGATTATTGCTCCTGCCACAGCTAATACCATTGCTAAGTTAGCTGCTGGCATTGCTGATGATATATTATGCAGTACTGTACTGGCAGCCCAAGCACCAGTAATTATAGCGCCAGCCATGGATGTAAATATGTATGAGAATCAGGTTACACAGGATAACCTTTCCAAACTTAAATCTCGCAGTTTTGTCATTGTGGGGCCAGTTTCAGGCAGATTGGCTTCGGGGAAGAAAGGGTTAGGGCGATTTGCTGATGTTAGTGATGTTGTAGGCACTGTTTGCCAGGTTCTGGGAAGGAATGGTGACCTGGCTCACAAACGCGTTATAGTCACTGCTGGTGGGACACAGGAGCCTATTGACCCAGTTCGCTATATCAGTAACCACTCTTCGGGGAAGATGGGTTATGCTTTGGCTGAGGCGGCTCGTGATCGTGGAGCCGCAGTAACCCTGATTACCGCTCCTACTTTGCTTGATAAACCTATTGGAGTAGAAGTGCTTAATGTCAGGACTGCCCAGCAAATGTATCAGATGGTAAAAGATACTATCTCTGAGGCGAATGCTCTCATTATGGCAGCAGCTATAGCTGATTATCGCCCGATAAGCATAGCCCAAGATAAGATTAAAAAAGGAGATGCTGGGTTAACCGTGAAACTGGAGCTTACTCCTGACATTCTGGGCAGCGTTAAGGGAAACTTTGTTACAGTAGGCTTCGCTGCTGAAAGCGAGAATTTGCTGGAAAATGCCAGACAAAAGCTCCAACAGAAAGGGCTGGATATTATTGTAGCCAATGATATCACAGCTAGTGATGCTGGCTTTGGTGTTGATACCAACAGGGTAATCATAATTGACCGAGAGGGTAAAATTGACAGCCTACCTTTCTTACCTAAGCGAGTAGTAGCTGATAAGATTTTGGATAAAGTAGTTGCCTTACTTCATTAAAGGCTTACCAGTCAAAAATCAACAGCCTGATTCTCTTAATTGGTAGTAGCTACACTGGGAGATAAAGAAGCGTGTCAATCACAATTCCTAAAGTATATGAGCCAGGCAAAATAGAAAGGAAATGGTACCAGTTCTGGCATAAGCAAGGTTACTTCACCCCCAAGATAGACCCTGAAAGAAAACCGTTTGTTGTTATCATGCCCCCGCCCAACGTGACAGGTGAACTTCATTTGGGACATGCCCTAACAGATACTCTGGAGGATATCATGGTTAGGTGGCACAGGATGAAGGGGGAACCTACTTTGTGGTTGCCCGGAACTGACCATGCTGGAATTGCCACACAGGTGGTTACAGAGCAAAAATTAGCCAAACAGGGACTGAGCAAGAATGGCTTGGGTAGGGAAGAATTCCTCAAGACAGCTTGGGAGTGGGCGAATAAGAGTAGAGAGGCGATTAATCATCAACACCAGGTAATAGGAGCCTCCTGTGATTGGACCAGAGAAAGATTTACCTTGCATGAAAAACCCAGCAGAGCAGTTCGCACTGCTTTTGTTCGTCTCTATAATAAAGGGTTGGTCTACCGGGGGGAACGAATGATAAACTGGTGTCCCCGCTGCCTGACTGCTCTTTCTGACCTCGAAGTAACGCACAAGGATATTGCCGGGCACCTTTATTATATTCGCTATCCCCTGGATAACCAGGGCTTTATCACTGTGGCTACCACCAGACCGGAGACTTTTTTTGGCGATACTGCTGTAGCGGTCAATCCCGAAGATGAGCGCTACAAGGATTTGATAGGCAAGCATGTCATTTTGCCTATCATAAATAAAGAAATCCCCATAATCGCTGATGATGCTGTTGATGTTTCTTTTGGCACCGGGGCATTGAAGATAACTCCAGCTCATGATTCCACAGACTTTGAGGTGGCTGAACGGCATAACCTGCCGCTGGTAAACATCATGAACCCGGATGCCACTATGAACGAGAATACTGGACCATATGCGGGGTTGGAGCGATTTGTTTGCCGCGAGGAAGTAGTGGCTGAATTAAAACATGAAGGCCTCTTGGAGAAAATTGAGCCTTATGCGCATTCGGTGGGGCATTGTAGTCGTTGTCAGACGATGGTTGAGCCTAAAATCAGTTGGCAATGGTTTGTTCGGACAGAACCTCTTGCTGCCGAAGCTATTAAGGCTGTCGAAGAAGGCAGTATCACGGTAATTCCAGAGCGCTTCAATAAGATATATTTTGACTGGATGGAAAACATCAAAGACTGGTGCATCAGCCGGCAGTTATGGTGGGGACATCGCATACCTGTATGGTATTGCCATGATTGCGGCGAATTGACAGTTGCTGTGGATGAACCCTCTCATTGTCTGCACTGTGGCTCAAAACAAATCGTTCAGGACCCTGATGTTCTCGATACTTGGTTTAGTTCCGCATTATGGACGCACTCGACGCTGGGTTGGCCTGAAGATACTGATGATCTCCGCTATTTTTATCCCACCTCAGTGATGGAAACTGGCTATGATATCTTATTTTTCTGGGTTGCTAGAATGATTATGATGGGGCTGGAAGATACTGGTGAAATACCTTTCCACACTGTTTATCTTCATGGGTTGCTCAGAGATGAAAGTGGTGACAAAATGAGCAAGTTGAAGGGAAATGTCATCAACCCGCTCCAGGCTATAGAGGAATATGGCGTTGACGCCCTTCGCTTTGCTCTAACTACGGGAAGTTCGCCTGGCAACGATATCAATCTAGGTGAAGGAAAGTTGAAATCCAGCCGCAACTTTGTCAACAAATTATGGAATACCAGTCGATTTATTCTCCAGAGTATAGATGCTCATGGGATAGCTGATGATTCCCAGTTGATAGCTTCCACTATAGAAGACCGCTGGATCAATAGCCAGTTGAGCCGCCTTATCCGGGATGTGAACTGGCTGATGGAAGATTTTCAGTTCGGTGAAGCAGCTCAGCAAATTTACGATTTTATTTGGTCAGAGTTCTGTGACTGGTATATCGAAATTGCCAAGATATGTTTTCACAGCAGATCGAAGCCTTCGCCTTTACCTTTCTTGATTAATACATTGGAGAAATCATTGCGTCTTCTGCATCCTTTCATGCCTTTTGTTACTGAGGAGTTATGGCAGAGCTTAAAGGAACATTCGCCTGATAAAGTCCAAATGCCAGATTCTATAATGATAGCTCCCTATCCCACTGCTGCTGATACAGCTATTGATCCAGAAGCGGAGCAAGTTATGAATTGCGTCATAGAAATCGTTCGTTCTATCCGTAATGCTCGTGCTGAGCATAAAGTGAAGATGGATAAGTGGATTGAAGCTGAAATTTATAACGATGAGCTTCTTCCCCACCTTATTTGGCAAAAAGATATCATGGAGAAATTAGCTCGGGTGAAGCCATTAGCTATTCTAAGTAGGCAGAGAAGGAATCCTGCTAGAGGTGAAGCACTGATCCTGGTATTAAAAGAAGCAGAAGTGGTTCTGCCTTGGGCTGGCATGGTAGATGTGCGAGCTGAGCACAAAAGATTGACGAACGAAAGCGAGCTAACCGAAGCTAGAATTAGGACACTGGAGACACGGTTAAAAGACGAAGTTTTCTTATCCAAGGCCCCCCCGCGCGTTCAGGAAAAGGACAAAGAAAAACTTGCTATGCTTCAAGACAAGCTGCGAAGGTTACATTTGGAACTATCTCAACTTTCCTCGGAGTGATGCTGCAATGCGGCTTTCAACTTTGAATAATAGTATAATTTTGACAGAGCCCTTTTAGTATCGCTGGCCACGCAGGATTTATCACATCTTTTTATGCGATATTTGAACAGCCAGTAAATAAATTCATCCAATTCACTTAAACCAATGGAGCGAGATAGATGGTAATGTCTCTCTTTTCTGAAATTCTTCAATGATGCTGCCTGTGTGGCACCATAAATGTGTTGATAAGCCTCATCAATAACAGTTCCATCATCGTTCAAGCCCAGAACTCTCTTTCCTTTACGAATCTCCTCTGTAGTAGCCAGAATCAGGAATTGTTCTATAAGTATGCCGTAAAGGTAATTAAGGTAAGCTTGGTACTTAGCACTGCCTATTAGCGACTTGAATTTGTCTTTGCTTAATTCAATTGGTGGCTTGTCAAAAAAGAGGAGTTCAATGACTTCTTTTTCAGGAATATACTCGCTGATTTCTTCACATAATCGTTCCGCTAAGATTAACCAGTCAAAAGCTTCGTTATCAATAAGATAGTTATAGTGTCGTCCTTGATAGTCCTCTTCAGAGCTCTCCCATAGCTTGATGGCCTCCAGCAGAGCTATGTACCAGTGCTTGCCTTCGGCTATAGCCTGTTTCAAATGTTGGATAGCTTGAACGTCCCCTGCTTTGATGGACAAAATTCCTTTCTCCTTGACAATTAAGGGTAGTCACCTCTATTTCCATTAATTATACTCTTGCTAATTTGCAGCGCTCAAGGCAGTACTTGCCAGCCATTATCCTCAGCAAACTGCTGTAAGTTTTTGTCAGGATGAGTTGCGATGGGATGCCCTACTAGCCTCAACAAAGAGATATCAAAGATGCTGTCAGCGTAAGCGAAACTTGATCTGAGGTCTACGTTGAGGTCATTTTGGTTGATAAATTTTTGGAACGACTTGACTTTGCCCTCGCCAAAACAGATGGGCTTGCTGACTTTTCCACTGTATATGTCGTCAACTGTCTCTAATTCTGTGCCAATTATGTTTGACACGCCTAATCTCTGCCCCACAATTTCCAGTAATTGCCTAATGGTGGCAGAAATAAGTAACACTATATGCCCCTGCTGTTTATGCTGTTGCAGGATATTGACAATATCACTGCGTAATAATTTGGTTAGATAGTTATCAACTACCCATTGAGAAATTTCAAAAACCTCCTTTTTACTGGCTCCTTTAAAGATGTTATTGAAATCCTCTGCCCACTTCAAGGTATATTTCTCTCGGCTTAACAACTTGCATTTCACCAGTAGCCATAAAGCCATATGGGTAATCATGAATATCAATAGTGATAGCATCTTCCGCTTCCTATATTTTGTGTAATACTTGTGGAAGCCCTTCCAGATGTGGCCGCGGCATAGAGTGCCGTCCAAGTCAAAAAGAGCTACAATGTTATGCATCGCAATTGCTCGGGATTAGTTTCTGAATTGATTCTTCCTTTTGTATTGAAAAGCAAGCAGTTTCTTTAAGGGCATTTAAGGGCAAGGTATTTAGTATGTGTTGAGGTTCACACCAGGCTCGCCGAGCAACACCGACCCCAAAATGCATAAAACTCAAATGAGCAGTGCTGTGAGCATCAGTCTCAATGGCAAGCTTTACTCCCAACTCTCTGGCTCGAAGAGCATGGATATCGTTTAAATCGAGACGACTGGGCATGGCGTTGATTTCTAAGACCTTATTGTGCTTAAGTGCTGCCTGGAAGATAACTTCTAAGTTTATGGCTACAGGTTCACGCTCGCCCAGGAGACGACCGGTGGGATGAGCTATGATATCAACATCAGGATTCTCCACAGCGCTTAATACCCTTTTTGTCATTTTAGCCTCGTCTTGATTCAAAGCAGAATGCACAGCAGCAATAACTATATCTAACTCAGATAAGATTTCATGTGGCAGGTCTAAACTGCCATCCGCTCGAATGTCAACTTCGATGCCACTGAAAACACGTATGCCATCCAAGCGCTCATTAAGCGTCCTGATCTCAGCGATCTGTTTTCTGAGCCTCTCTATATTGAGCCCGTGAGCGATACCACGTCCCACGGAGTGGTCAGTAATTGCGATGTACTGATAGCCTAAATCGGCCGCAGCTAAAGTCATCTCTTCAATGGAATTATGTCCATCACTCCAATCAGTATGGACATGAAGGTCTCCTTTTATATCGGATAATTCCACCAATCTTGGTATCGTCCCCTGTTCAGCTTTTTCTATCTCATCTCTGGCTTCCCTAAGCTCAGGCGGAATGTATTGGAGTCCTAAACGATGGTAAAATTCCTCTTCATCGGCAAACTTTTCCAGCTTATCTGTAGCCAGTTCAGTAATACCATACTCACTGAGTTTTAACCCTTGTCTGCGCCCTCTTTCCCTCAGGGAAATATTGTGCTGCTTGCTGCCTGTGAAGTACTGAAGGAGGGAGCCAAAGCAATCGTATTCCACCATTCTCAAGTCAACCTGCAATCCTCCAGAAGTAATAGCGCTTGACTTGGTTGGCCCCTTGGCTAGTACCTGCCCCATGCGAGGTAAAGCAACAAAAGCATTGATAATCTCCTCGGGTTTATCAGCAGTGCCCATGAGGTCAATATCACCCAACGTTTCCCTGAAGCGGCGCAGACTGCCAGCATAGGTCAAATTCCTCACCCCAGGGACAGAGCGAAGAGAGCCAAGAATGTTCTCTACGATGGGTAAGGCTTCGCCAATAGGAATACGCTGGTCTTTGCGTCGTAAGGCTTGAATTTGCTGTAGTATATTAGTTGCTGTTTTACCACCAAGGCGAAAAAGCCCAGCTACTCGGCCATCTTTGATTGCCTGCTCTAATTCATCAACTGAGCTTACTCTTAACTCACTGGAGAGCCTGTTAGCTGTCTTAGGGCCAATTCCTGGAATAGACAGGAGATTGGTTATTCCTTCAGGAAATTCGGTCTTGAGATTTTCGTAGTAATCCAGCTTCCCTGTGGTAACTAGCTCAGTAGTCTTCTTGGCTATTGCCTCACCGACGCCGGGAATATCTCTCAGACCCTTCCCCTCATCAATCATAATCTTTATTTCCTTGGGATAATACTCAATAGCTCTGGCTGCTTTCTGATAGGCACGAATCTTGAAAGCACTCTCTCCCTTAAGCTCCAGAAGGTCAGCAATATCACTGAATACTTTGGCAATAGCTGTATTTTTCATTGGCTTTGTTCCCGGAGCAAATTCCAGTTTAAACTCTGTGAGACTTTCTGTTGACCTTGCATCTCGTACGTGATGTTTTATGGTTCAGCTTCGACATACTGGCAAAAAGCTTCTACAAGCTGTTCCTTCTCAATGTCTTTGGGGCTTTCCAGTTCCATATCTTCAAAATTGGAAATTCCGTTGTAGATATCTATTATAGATTCCTCCCGCAGCAGTATTTATATTTCTTTCCGGAGCCACAGGGGCAGGGATCATTGCGGCCCACCTTTTTACCGGCTATTACTGCTCGTCTTTGATGTGGGGACTCCTTCTTAGAGATGCTGACATGGTAGATATTATGGACGATGTCATGCTGAATACTGCCTAGGAGAGCTTCAAATAAGACATGCCCCTCTCTTTTATAAACTACCAATGGATTTTGCTGGCCGGCAGCTTGCAGCCCTATTCCCTGGCGCGTGTGTTCCATAGCAGTAAGATGCTCCATCCATAGCTTATCAATGACTCTGAGCATTACAAGACGCTCCACAATACGCATATTGTCAGTACCTAACTCCTGCTCTCGCTGTTCGTAAAGCTCCACAGCATGATTGCTCAGTTTTTCCGTGAGTTGCTTGCTGTTAAGCTCTGAAAGGCCATCACTTCTGAACTCGGGTGGTAAGGGGAGGATAGTGGAGATATCTTCGAGCAAGCCAGATAGGTCCAGCTCATTTAGATTATGGTCAAAGTGAGCATTTACCAGGTTTTGGATTTCGTCTTGAATCATGGACATTATATTTGCCTTGAGGTCAGCACCGCTGAGGATTTTTTTTCTCTCCTCATAAATTACCTCACGGTGCTTGTTGACTACATCATCGTATTCCACAAGGTGTTTACGAATATCAAAGTTGTAGCCTTCCATCTGAACCTGGGCATTTGTTATTGCCTTGGTGACCAAAGGATGCTCGATAGGCGTATTCTCGTCCATGCCAGCCCACTGCATTAACCCCTTAACACGGTCACCACCAAAGCGGTGCATAATCTCGTCTTCCAGGGAAGCGTAGAAGCGGGAGCTACCTGGGTCACCTTGCCTTCCTGCCCTTCCTCGAAGCTGGTTATCCACACGTCTGGCTTCGTAATGTTCTGTACCGACAATATGCAACCCAGCAAGTTCAACTACCTTGTTATGCTCCTCGAGCCATTCATTTGAGTCACGCCCTTCAGGACTGCCTCCCAGTATGATATCCACGCCTCGCCCCGCCATGTGTGTCGCTACGGTTACGGCTCCCAGGCGCCCTGCTTGAGCGATTATCCCTGCCTCCTTTTCATGATTTTTGGCATTTAGTACCTGATGTGATATGCCCCTTCTAGTTAATGAATCCGACAGCCGCTCTGACTTCTCAATGGATGTTGTGCCTATCAAGACAGGTCTTTTCTGATTATGCAATTGCTCGATTTCTCTAACTGCAGCCTTGAATTTGGCCTCTTCATCTTTATAAACTTGGTCAGCATGTTCGTTGCGAATCAGTGGCTTATTTGGGGGTATAACCACCACTTCCAGTTTATAAATCTTGTACAGCTCTTCAGCTTCTGTGGCAGCAGTGCCAGTCATACCTGCTAATTTCTGGTAGAGGCGGAAATAATTCTGGAAGGTGATAGTAGCTACGGTAACGCTTTCCCGTTGTATCTTCACTCCCTCTTTAGCTTCGATAGCTTGATGTAATCCTTCAGAGTAGCGGCGACCAAACATCAACCTGCCAGTGAATTCATCGACGATAACGACCTGTCCATTCTTAACGACATAATCACGGTCTTTCTTGAATAAAGCGCGAGCCTTAAGTGCGCTCTCCAGATATTGCGTAAGAAAGTAATTTGATGGGTCATAGAGACTAGGTTCTTTGAGCAGGCCTGTCTTTTTCAAGGACATCTCCATTTTGTTGATGCCGACATCGGTGAGGCTGGCGGTGCGTGTTCTTTCATCAATAGTGTAATCCTCGTCTTTGACGAGGCGAGAGGCAAGTTGGGCAAAGGTATAATACTTCTGTGTTGCTTCTTCAGCAGGTCCGCTGATAATTAGTGGGGTTCTGGCTTCATCAATGAGGATGTTGTCAACTTCGTCAACGATGGCGTAGTCGAGAGGACGCTGCACGCACTGGGACAAATCCAAAACCAGATTGTCTCTGAGATAATCAAAGCCAAACTCGTTATTGGTGCCATAGGTGATATCCGCCTCGTAAGCCTGATGGCGGGTAATGGGGCGAAGATATTTCCATTTTGCATCTCTCGAATCATAATCTCTGTCATAAATGTAAGAAGGGGAGGGTTGGTCTGGAGACTGCTGGGCAGTGATAGAAGCAACGCTTATTCCCAGAGCGTGGTAGATCGGGCCCATCCAGTGACAGTCACGCTTAGCGAGATAATCATTGACTGTGACCAGATGGCAACCTTTGCCAGTAAGGGCATTGAGATAAAGTGGCAAAGTAGCCACAAGAGTTTTCCCTTCACCGGTCTTCATCTCAGCTATCTTGCCCTGGTGAAGGACAACCCCGCCCATTAGCTGGACATCAAAATGTCTTTGCTTTATGGTTCGTTTGGCTGTTTCTCTAACGGCAGCATAGGCTTCAGGTAACAGTTCATCCAGACTTTCACTATCACCTAACCTTGCCTTGAATTCATCAGTCTTGGCTCGAAGTTCGGCATCGGTGAGTTTTTCGAACTCAGGTTCCAGTGAGTTTACTCGAGATACCAAGGAGCGAAGACGCTTTAGCTCCTTCTCGTTAGAATCAATTAGACCACTAAGCCACTTAAACATAATTTTATTATTCCTCTAAACTAATTCAGACAAAGTACCCAGAGCGAGAGCCCCCATAGGGCAATAAAGATTCCCGGCACAATGAATGCGTATATTTTTCTATTCGGTAGCTTGAATAACCCTACATGTTTATCAACGGAGCTAGGGAGCATATTCTTATCCTTCATGTAAGCAAAGGTACACCCTTTTTCTTCGATCTCCCTTGCATGCCCCATCCAGAAATTTAAGCCCTTCCTAGTACGTCCATTAGAAAAAATAGCGCAGAAACACAGTAAAAGGCCAAGAATAGGTATAGCGATGCAAAGCATCCGAGAGGTTGGGCAAAACTGAACTAGCATGATGAAGCCTACAAACAGGATTGAACTACCCGCAAGGAATGCAGAGCTTCTTTCTCCCATTAATCGGTCATCATTTATATGCCGCTTTAGCAATATATTATAGGCTTTCACCTCATCCTCAGGTTGATTAGCACTCTGTTTTTGTTCCATTTCATGAGTTCCTTCTTGCGAGCTTACTCAAACATAGCTCCCACAGATAGCCCGGTATGTATGCGGTGGATAGCTTCACCAATAAGTGAAGCTATGGGTAGGACAGTAATTTTGTCCAACTTCTTATTGCCATTAACAGGTATAGTATCAGTCACCACAACTTCTTTTACCGGGCTAGAGGCTATTCTTGGGATAGCCGGACCTGAGAAAACGGGGTGGGTGCAGCAGGCGTAAACCTCAGTAGCACCATGCTCTATAAGGCTATTTACTACACCAGTCAGAGAGCCTGCAGTGTCAATTTCATCATCAACAGTCAAGGCACGCATCCCCTCTACCTCCCCAATAACGTTCAAAGTTTCAGTGGCATCATTATTCCCCAGTCGCCTCTTTTCGATAATAGCTAGAGGTACATTAAGCGTGGCGGCTAGATCGCGCGCTCGCTTGGAGATGCCGATATCGGTAGCCACCACCACTAAATCAGTCAGGTCTTTTTCCTTGAAGTATTGAGAAAGAAGAGATGAAGCAGTTAGCTCATCGACAGGTATATTGAAGAATCCTTGAATCTGAGCGGCGTGCAAATCTATGGTCAGTAAACGATTAGTACCAGCAGTGGTGAGAAGATCAGCTACCAGACGAGCAGTGATGGGCACTCGAGGTTGATCTTTCTTATCAGTGCGGCCATAACCATAATAGGGGATAACGGCCGTGATTCTCCCCGCTGAAGCTCGCTTAAAGGCATCCAGCATTATTAATAGCTCAACCAGGCTCCTGTTAACCGGGGAGCAAATCGGCTGAATGACAAAAACATCTCGCTGGCGCACATTCTCCAGGATGCGTACGAAAATATTTTCATTGCTGAATTCGAAAATCTCAGCTTGGCCTAAAGGTATACCCAGATAGTCACATACAGATTTTGCCAGCTTGGGGTATGCATTACCGCTGAATACTTTCAATTCATCCATGGTTACCTCTTTTCATCTGGATTTTGGCTTGATTATAGCACGAAATCAGTCATCGTTCTTAAAGAATAACCTTGGAGGTGGAATTGTTTAAGTTGGTGTTTTCTGCAGAGGTGCCTTGATAATAAACGAGCAGGCCACGGCTATAAAAAGGATCACTGCTCCTATCACGATAACCGTGTCATAACTTTGGGTGGCATCAAAAGTATAACCAGCTATGAG
>JAYENW010000019.1:0-7365 GCA_034722275.1 Chloroflexota bacterium
CTTTAGGAATAGAAGGCAAAGTAGCAGGCAGCAAAGCGGCCCCTGATGCCGAAGGCTGGTTTTGAAGCTCAAACGATGCCCTGACCATCATTGCCATGGTAAGGAACGTAAGGAAAGAGCCAAAATAATCAGTCCACATCTATAACTTTACCCTTCATGTCAAAAAAGCTATTGTGTCCCCATATGAGTTGGTCTGCCAAGCCATCTATTGCATGTCCCACATCAAAATTCTCATCAGGATCAATCAGTATGTATCTTATTTCCAGGCGACCCTCTTTGTGATACTTGATAACTTCCATCTTTAAGTGCTTGCCTACCTCTTTTCCTGCCTCCATCTGCTGGGAGCTGAGTCCAAACATGGCTGGATTTATCACTTTTCATTCCTCCTTTTCTCGGATTCCCATCCTTCAGGCACTTTCCCCTGTTGATATCCCGGCATCATCCTTTGCTCCATCATGTGCTCCATCATCTCCCACATCTTATCTATGCGCTTGGTAAACATTTCGCTTGTGTCTTTTGGCGGTGGACCCTTTGGTATCTTTTGGTCAATAAAGTTAGCCATATTGAGAGCTGTTTGCTGAGCTGCCTGGTTGGCGATATCCATGCTGGACGCTTTGGCCCTCTCGGCAGCAGCATCCTGCTCCTTCCTTGTTTCTATCATCATATCCACTATAGGCTTTATCATTATAGCCTGAGCCTCAGCCTGCCCTTTCATTATCTCGACGTCATTCATCACGGCAAGTTGGGCTGCGCGATACAGCATGAATCCTTTGAACAGTTGCTGGCCAGCATCTCCATCCTCAAGTAGATAGGATTGTAATATCCCCTCAGGTGTCAGGGTCTCCTTTCCCTGCCCGGTCTTCAATGTGGCAGGGAGCCTGAAACCATTTTCCCCATGCTTTTCCACCTGGGGAGCCTTCTCAGGATTGACCGGGCATACCTGGTAAACCAGGCTTTTAGAGAAACCAAACTCCTTATGTAGCTGTACATTAGTATAGCCAAGCTCGTGAAGCTGGCGAATTTTCTCGCTATCATCAGCACTGCTATCTAAAATACCCTGCACCCTGGCTTTAAGCTTCTCCACCTCATTATCTTCCTGTGACATACTTGCCTCCTTACACTATGATAGCCCTACCACCATATCTGTCAATGCAAAATCAAATATGATTGTGAAAATCCGCAGTTCGGGAGGTGAAAATCACTGGAGTTTACTGGAATGGCTACGGAAATGCAGTGGAAAATATGCAGGCTTTGCCGATGGATTTGTAATTACTTATGGTTTAGATTACAGAAAGGAATATCGTAGAGGTATTAAGCTCGGGTAGGGTTAAAGGGGAATAAAAAATGCCCCAAGTAACCTTGCCTTCGTCCAGTTCCCCAGTGCCTCCCACTCATAACTTCTGCTTACCTTGCACCAGTCTTTTTACTTCCTGGTGCTTTTCAGCTTCCGTTTATTTTGTGTTCAGCTCCTGTCCACTTACCTCAGCTTGATTACTTGGGACAATTCTCATAATAGCATACCTTCGAAAATCTGTCAAATTTTCATAGCTAGCTGTTGCTGTTAAGCATGTTTCAACTGAATCGTACACTCTGTCGTCTAGCGGGTAGAGGAATTTCCCCAAGTCCACTTTTCAAGAATTTCTAACATGCAAAACCAAATATGGCTGTGAAGTATTCCGTAGCTGAGTGAGAGAATTCCATAGCTATGACTGGGAAATTACTGGAATCTCGGTGGAAATCAGCTACGGAATAGTCTTTTACAAAGGCTTATTTATGAGCTCATATAGAGGAGGAGGGGGTAACCCCACCTCACATTTCTAGCAGCAGTTCTATTGCTCTGTCTACTCCCGACTGAGGAGAAAGCCTTGCCACTCTGACCGCATCTCTTACATCCTGGGTTCGGCCATCAAGCTTATCTGCTATCTCCTCAGCTAAATTTGACGCAAGCTTTTCATGGCGAATAAGAACACCTTTAACTACTTTCTTGAAATCTTCCTGAGAGTAGGAATGGACATTTCTAACAGCAAACCGGGAGAGAAGTTCCGGTGAAAGCCGATAAGTACTATTCGCCGCGGCAACGACTTCAGGTTCCACTTCGGTTTCTAACCTCCTACCTACTTTTGCCCTGCTGAGTTTCCCACCTTCCATTAAAGATAGAAGTCCAGCGAGGTCCACAGCACCCATCTTGTCTAATTCATCGACCAGGATAACTCGAGGCTCCTTTTCCACAACCAGATCCCAGAGTCCCGCCTTGGATGTGGCTGAGCCAACAAGCCATAGTGCTTTCTCACCAAAGAAGTATTCGATATCCCAGAGGAAAAGAGATTTTGCCAGCGCTGGTGGCCCGACAAGAAGGACATGGACGGGCTTCTCCGCTGTAAGGCTTGCCTCAATTAGCTCCTTTATCTCCTCATGGCCAATGATGTCGTCAAAAATATCAGGGGGAAGGGTTACCTTCTTTTCCTGTGTGGAAGTATCTCCAGAAGGCTTAGTTAAGTTTTCAGCTACAGCATGACCTTCATCAGTAAGCTTCATCCCCCGATAGCTATTGGTGTGCATAAGAACTTCAAGGAATCCCATCTGGATGAGCCTGTTAAGTGTCGCCGGCCATACCTTGACCATGTCCCAGGTCCAGCCATATTTCCAGCTGTCCCGGGCAACAGCGTTTTCAAACTCAAGCGCCCTTCTCAATGCCTCTTTGTCTTTCTCTGTTAGCTTCATTACCCTTCCTTCAGTGATTTCACAAGCTTTCTCAGGCGGCGGCGTAACCTGCCCAGGCGGCGCAAAAGTTCCTTTTGTTCCTGCACAGGGTAAACATAGCTATCAGAATCTCCCGTGTTTATCCTTTTCTCATCCCACTTAATCTGTGCTCTTGTGTGACGGTATTCTTCATCAAGCAAGTGCCACAGCGTAGCAAGCTCCCAGTAATCCAGCCTTGGTCTTGCTATTCTCTTATTCATTTGGTACCGTTTCAATTATAACGAATTGCGGCAGCATTGTCAAATTCAAACGGTGCCATTTATATTGAGCTTTTCCAGCGCTATGTCCATCCTTTTTCCTGCTTGATCATCTCATAGGCTGCCATCACTACCTGGAGTAAGGCCTCTGTCCCCTTTATTCCCGCAGTATCTGGATGAAGGTGGTGAAGCATATCATGATAGCGCTTCTTAATTTCCTCGTCAGAGACGGATGCCTGCAGCCCCAGTATCTTATAAGGGTCAAAGGCAGCTCTTTGTGTTGCCATGCCAGCAAGCTTTGATGGATCTACCCCAAAAGACTTAGCAAATGCCATAAAGGCAGCAGGATCAAAGGTATCTTTAAGAATGTCCTGAAGCCAGCCTGCCATCTCTTCTTCAAGATCCTTAAGCCACCTCTGCGAGAGACTTAAAAATGGGCTTTCTTTCATGCTTCCTCCTTTGAATTTTCCTCATTTTCTTTGTCACAGTGCTCAGATACCTTTCCTTTTCTTTGGGTCTCGTGGGTTCCACAACCACATATTCATTCCAGAACCTGAGGCACTCTTCCTTGACCGGGCAGAAATCGCAGTCAAGATAGCCTCGAGGCGGAGCAAGAAAGCCTTCATCAGCACAATCATTGAATAGCCTTTCTGCCTGTTCAAATCCCTCGAAGCTAACGTATGGCTCATATAACGGATGTCTTCGTCTGTTCACTTTTCTCCAACCTTACCCCTTACGCCCTATCTCAAAAGCTTTCCGAATCTCACCCAGCTTTGGCTTTCTCATTGACCTAAATCCTTCGCTCTTCCTCTAACTTATGCAACAATGTAGCGGTTAGCTATAAATCCCTCCAACATTTGTTGCATTATCTGCCTGCCTTACTAGCCCCCGCTTTTCCGCTAAAGGTGCAACAACTTTGTTTTCAGGAACATGGGTCACAAATCTATCCTGTAGTTTTGATTGGGTGCCATTCTTTGCACAAAGCGGACATACGCTAAAGTGCCTGGTGAACTCACACCTTTCCACAGCATAGCCGCACTTAAGACAAAACCTAATTTCCCAGCCTTCTTTACTCAGATTACCTTTCATTTTCATCCAGCCCGTATTTCTTGTTTACCTCCTTATCACGGTTGGTTTTGCCAGGCCCTGCCCGGCGCTTTTGCATATAATTACGCATATACGCCGTCTTATCGAACTTCGGCTGGTAAACATCCCAATTTGTAATCTTGATAATGTTCCCAGAGTTGCATGATATCCTTCCTGTTTCTATCAACCGCTCTTTAATGCTAAGCCATCTATCTACTGGTATTCGCAACATGGTAGCTACCTGCTCGTCGGTTAATCCTAAGTTACTGGTTAACTTTATCTCCCCACTATTACTGTATTTACCGGAACCAGCCAAAGCTAATAAGTCTGCCCAAGCCCCTCTAGTATCTAGGCTTTCCTCTCTTAGGGAGCCTTCCAGCCACCTGTCACAGTAGAGCCGAATCCATGTTCTACCCATCACTTTGTTAACCTTTACTGTTAACCCTAATTTGTTAGACTCAAATGTTAGACTTTTACAGTCTATAATCTATATATATAATCTATAATCTATATTTTCTCTTTGCTACTTTCTCTTTGCCCCCCTTTCCTTTTATTCTCGGGGACCAACCGTCCGGTTGCTACCACCAGTCGGTGGATTTGCAGATGGGGCAGGGATGAGTCGGCTTAGTTCGGCCAGGTGTAAAGTTCATAACCATCCCTTTTCATTGCCTCCCAGAAAACAGCGGCGAATGTGTTACCATCGGGGTTTAGTCGCCTCTTGTACTGGCCATGAATTATCAAAGTGCAAATATCCTTTGTTGAGGCTACACCAACAGAGAGTACTTCGCCCTGTGATTTCAAATATCCATTCTCCCTAGTTGGTCTTTTGGTGACATATGCCTGGCAGCTCCAGTAGGGGTAGAGATATCGCCCTCCGGAGTGTATTGCCCTTAGCCTCTTACTCAGTTCAGTTTCTACACCAGTGTGTCGCGTTTCTCTGATAGTGAAGCTGTCATAAGCGGAAGGTCCCCATTGTATTCTACTGGCGAGTCCAGTAATACCCATCTTTTCCTCAATGACCCATAGGTCTATACCAGCTAACATGTCCAGATAACGCCTCATGTCATCAGCTGTGACAGCCTCCACAGGAATTACCTGGCCTGAGAGGAAGCCTACCTCTCTTAATTTTGGGCACACGATATGGATGAAATCATGTGCGCTGTCACTTAAATCCTTATTGTAGTTTGACAACCCGGCAACCTCTTTTTGCAGCGATATTGACCATTTCGTGGGACATATCGCACCCATGTGCTATTCTCTTGAATTTGGCCGCAGCCAGGAGGAATGTGCCAGTGCCGGCGAAGCAGTCCAAGACTAGGTGCCCAGGACTGGTGCTATGCCTGATAAGCCGCTCTGCTAGTTCGTCCGGTTTCTGCCACTCGTTATATCTTATGCCTGTGCGACCATCTGGCGCATTGACCTCTTGAACGGTGAATTGTTCCGTTAGGATAGGGCAAGCAAGTTCTGGGGCATCAGGCCCCCGGTAGTATAGGATAGCCTGCCAGTTTAAGTTGTAGTCCAGTTTGGATGCTGGCCCGATGGTATTTCGATACTCCCAGACCATGACGTTAGCCAAGGTCATGTTGCCAGGGTTGATTCCGAGGTAAGCCTCCAACTCCTTTGGATATGCTCCGATAAAGATGTAGGCTCGACCTGTTGCCTTTACTTTTGCCAGGGCGGGAGGTAGCCAATCTTGGGCAAAGCCATTGATGTTCTCTACCTCTGTTGAATAAGGGGGGTCTGTAAGCAAAAGGTCGCAATCTGGCTGTTTCGGCAACCAATCCCTATATTCGGCATGACTGATCGTGGGCAAGGTACTATTAAAGCTAGGCGGGAGTATTTTGGATAGACGAATTTGCTTAGCTAGTTCAGCCGCTGACCATTTGTTTTCCTTTGCCCTTTTCAGCCACTCCATCCTGTCCTCAAGCGGGGCAGCTACTTGGTAATATTTGAAGCCAAGACTGTCAAGCCGGCTTGACAGTTCGTATGCTTTAGATACTCTTTGACACTCTCGTAATGAACCATAATCCTTACTATACTTCTCCGCTATCTCTTTTAAGCTCCCATAGTGTCTCTCCCTGGCATTAGCTAGGTCTCCCCACCACCAGCTCTGAGCACTTTCTATTAAAGAGAGGCGTCGGAATGCCTCATCATATTCCTCGATGTTGGGCTTGACGCGCACTATGAGGGCATTAGGTAATAGTTCAAAACTATCGCCTAATATCTTCAATCCTAGCTGTTTCTTAGTTATTTCTGTAGGCACTTCAGCAACACTCGCTGTTTCTATCTTCTCACCGCTGCTATTCTTCTGTAGCACTCCGCAGGCACATCAGTTATTTCTTCCTGAGAGTTAACATTTAGCTTAGCCCACACTTCCTGCCTGGTCATTTTGAAGTCTTGGTGGCAGGCAGTATATAAGTCGCCAAAGTTCTTAATGGTTTCCGGGTCGCGCTCAGGCTTTGCTGGTTCATTAGGGAACGCGGGCTTTTCCTCTCCCTTTTCCTCTGCCAATATTTCAGTGATCATCTCATCAACTTCTTCAAGGGTTTTCCCTTTATCTACCAGGTCGGCTTTTATACTCCCTACGCGTAAGAGAGCATGGGCTTTTACTCCGTCTATGCCACGCTCTGCCTGCTTTGCCCAAAACTTGCTCCAGTCGTCCTCACCATTTTTCTTATAAGCCGGGGGCAACTCTCCTTCAGGTACAAGCTCAAATTCAGCCGTGGTGTAGATTCCAGAATACCTGTTTGGGAATGCTTCTTTTAAGGCATGGGATAAGGCGACTTTCCTGATCATGCTGGCAGGCATTTCGTTCCAGAATCTTGAAGGCTTACCATCCCTGGTGTATTTGCGGTATTCCGAGATAGGGACGGCGGCGTAAAACGACTTAGCTCTATCCTTCCTGTAGACTTTTGCCCATCCGCCAACTAACTTGTTTTCCTCTTCTGGTAAGATGAATGAGCCTTCTCTAAACTCAAGTTTACCGGCTGTATCTTTAAGTATTATTCCGGCCTCGTGGCCATTGTAGTTATCGTTAGTCTCAGCTGTCTTTAAGTAGGCATCCGCTGAGATAACCATAGACGCCGGAGATTTAGCATCGTATTTAATCAAGTAGATTTCTTTTGCCCATGGGTCCAGTCCCTCTGACTGACAGGTCTTAAGAAACAAGACTATTTCTTGGGGAGATGCGCCAGGGCATAAATATCTCCTCACGTCATCAAGTGTGATTTGCACCTTGGTTTTATCTGGTTTTTTGATAGTAACTGCTGTTATAGCTTGAGTTTTATTCTGTTCCATGATCTTCACTTCCTCCTGTACCGTT
>JAYENW010000020.1:0-75377 GCA_034722275.1 Chloroflexota bacterium
ACCATCCACTCTACTCTCAATCTCTCACGGGGGGTAAAGTCTAAGAGGTCTGCTACCCCTCTCCAGCACTCATATCTACTCTTTGAGATGATAGGCTTGGTTTTAAAGAAATAGAAGCTGCTTGGTTCTCTCATTTCGATAACTCCTCATGGTAACTTAATATCGCTACTAACCATACCATGAGTGTTACCCATGTATCTCAACCTCCGCAGGGTCAGTTTCGTGTTTTGTGTCAATTTGGTTTTATGTCAGCTTGGCTTAATATTCCCATTAAAAATGTAGTCATAATAGTTATCTCCTATATATCTGCTATAATATAAATTTAAAGAACAATGTAGGCTTCCTGATTATATTAAAGCAACTCTGCATGTAGGAGGTAAATCATGAAACTTGCGAATAAACTAAATAATTTCAAAGCTTACCTTGGTCCAGCAATGAATCAGAAGATAGCACGCATGAAAGCCGAGGGTAGAGATGTGATAAACCTTGGTCTGGGCGACCCAGATGTAACTCCGCCAGAGCGTCAATTGAAAGCTCTCATCGAAGCGGTGTCGGATCTGAGAAACCATCACTATCCATCTGCTTACCCAATAAAACCATTTTATGATGCCATCGCTGATTGGTACAAGCGTCGCCACGGGGTAGATGTGGATCCGGAAGGGGAAATTATATACGGTTTGGGTGCTGCTGAAATACTTTTCCAAATGCATAACTGTCTTCTGGATTCTGGGGATTTAGTGCTGATCTCTGATCCAGCTTATCCCTCTTACGAAGCAGGGGCAAAAATTGCCGGGGGTATAGTGGAATCTTATCCCTTGCTGAAAGAAAACAACTTTCTTCCCGATCTCCATGCGATACCAGCTGACATGGCTAAAAAAGCAAAGATGATCTGGATCAATCTTCCCAATAACCCGACCACGGCTACTGCTGATGACGATTTTTTCGTGAGGCTCATCGAATGGGCAAAAGAATTCGATGTGTGGGTGATAAGCGACAATCCGTACATGGATATCTGTTTTGATGGGTATAAACCACCCAGCTTCCTTAAATTTCCCGGTGCCAAGGAGGTGGGAGTTGAAATCAATACCATGTCTAAATCCTTCAATAGCTGCGGATGGAGGGTAGGAATGCTTCTGGGGAATAAAGAAATTATCGCTGGCATGGTGAAAATTAAATCCCAGGCGGATCGGGGATTATACTATCCCCTGCAGGTGGCAACCATCGCTGCGCTGACAGGGCCTGTTGATTGGATGGAGGAAAAGAACAAGATGCTTGCTGAGAGGCGGGATGTGGTGGTCCGGGCTTGGGAAAAGATGGGTCTTGATATGATGAACCCCAGAGCTACTTTTTATTGCTGGGGTGAGATTCCTAAAGGCTATAAATCAGAAGAGTTCTCGTTAAAACTTCTTGAAAAGGAAAATGTGTGGATGATACCCGGTTCCACCTATGGAAAGCGTGGTGAAGGATATGTGCGTATCTCCAATGCACTGCCTGCCGAGCGTACTGCAGAGGCGATGGGACGAATAGAGAAGTTTATATCGTAGCAATTGATGTTTTCTGGAAGTATATATTCCATTGTGTCAAGGAGGTTCTTATATGAAAATAACAAATCTGGATGAAGTTGAAAAGATAAAAGTGGACATGGAAGGTGCAAAAAATGCCTATAAACAGATTCCCTTGTCAAGAAGTGATGGTGTGCCAGCATTTTCCTTTCGCGTATTTACTCTTGAGCCTGGTGGCCACACTCCCTTTCACAAACACCCCTTTGAACACCTAAACTACATAATTGAAGGCCAAGGCGCTGTAGTTACGGAAAATGGTGAGGAGCGTGAGGTCAAAAAAGGCGATTTCACTCTGATTCTCCCTGGTGAAAAACACCAATATAAGAATAAATCGTTAAGCGAGCCCATGCTCTTTATTTGCGCAGTTCCCAAAGAATATGAATAATCTTTGATTACTGGCACAGAAGTATAATTAAGTCACTGACATTGGTTCCTGTTGGTCCCGTTTTTAGTAAGTCTCCAGATGCTTCAAGTGCATGATAGGAATCGTTATTGTTTAGCATTTCTTCCACAGCAATACCTTTTTCTCTCAGGCGTATCATTGTTCCCCCATCCACAATTCCTCCAGCTGCATTGGTAGGGCCATCTGTACCATCTGTGGCAACGGAAGCTATCACAACAGTATCTAATCCCTCTATGCCACGAGCAGCAGAAAGAGCTAGCTCTTGATTTCTTCCACCCAGCCCCTTTCCTTTCATCTGGACAGTGGTTTCCCCTCCCAAAATTATGGCGCAGGGTTTTTCCAGGGGTTGCTCTCTGGAGACGATTCCACGTGTAATAGCACTTAGAAAAGCTCCTGCTTCACGTGCTTCACAGTCTAGGGTTGTTGTCAGTATCATTGAATTGTACCCGAATTTTTCAGCAGTTTTTCTAGCGGCTTCGCAGGATATAAGAATGCTGCCAATTATCCTTGTTGTAACATTTTCCAGCGATTTTGGTGTCTCTTTTTTCAAAGCATTCAAAACTCTAGGGGGAAGCTGTATGTCATACTTTTTAATTACACTCAGAGCATCTTGGGAAGTTGTACTATCAGGATAAGTGGGGCCTGAAGCAATGGTGTCTAGTCTATCGCCAAGAACATCAGATAAGATGAGGGAAAAGATCTTAGCGGGTTTGACAATTTCAGCAAAACGTCCTCCCTTAACTTGGGAAAGGTGTTTTCGCACTGTATTTATCTCTGAAATTGCTGCTCCGGACTTTAAAAACTGGTCAGTTATATTTATTAAATCCTCAAGTTCAACATTCTCGGCAGGGAGTTCAAAAAGGGAAGAACCACCGCCAGAGACTAGAAAGAGTAAGAGGTCCCTTTCTTTGAGGTCTTTTACGATATCTAGCGCTCTCTTTGTTGCCATAATACTGTTTTTATCTGGCGTTGGGTGACCGGCTTCAAATATTTCAAACCCTTCGATGTCTCCCATTGAATAACCATACTTCGTTATGACGATACCCTCGGAAATGTGATCTTTTAGACTTTGCCTTGCAGCCTCTGCCATTCTCCAGGCGGCTTTTCCTATGGCTATGACTTTTATTCTTCCTTCGCTTTCGAAATTTTTTAGTGCTTTTTTAACTGCTTTTTCAGGATAAACTGCCTCGATGGCTTCATCAATAATTTTTAGGGCATCTTCCTTTATATTCATAATAATCTATCTCAAGGTTTATAAAAGTATAGCCTAATTTTGCCCTTATTGATTCAAGGATGTAGTAGATAGATCAAGCTCATTTTGGAGAAATAGAAGCTTTCCTTTCCAAGGAAGGGCTTGAATAAGCCGAGTTCTATCAATTAGGGATGACAAGTTTCGCTGTTTTGGCATGCTTATGGGCTGACTAGATATATCTGCCCACCGACCTGGCAATTGGCCTGAGTTCTTTCATCAACCTGGCGAAGTCCGACGGAGTGAGGGACTGAAGTCCATCCACTAAGGCTTCCTTGGGGTTAGGGTGAACTTCGATAAGTAGCCCATCAGCACCAGCGGCCACAGCTGCCTTAGCTATAGCGGGAACAAGGGAATAGTGGCCGGCAGCATGACTGGGATCGACGATTAAAGGCAGGTGGCTAGATTTTTTCACCACGGGTATAGAACTGATATCAAGGGAAAAGCGGATGCTGTTCTCAAAGGTCCTGATACCTCTCTCGCACAGAATGACTTGGCTGTTACCCTCCGCCAGCAGATAGTCAGCTGCTGTGAGCCATTCAGCAACGGTGGATGATAGCCCTCGCTTCAGGATGACAGGGCACCTGCTTTTGCCTATCTGAGTCAACAGGGCAAAGTTTTGCATATTTCGGGCCCCGACTTGAAGGATATCAACATACTTGGATATCTGTCTGACATCGTGGGTGTCTACCACTTCGGTGACCACAGGCATGCTGAACTGCTCCCTGGCTCGCGCTAACAACTCCAGCCCAGCCTTCTCCAGGCCGTGAAAGCTAAAGGGGGAAGTACGTGGTTTGAAGGCGCCGCCGCGCACAATACAGGCCCCAGATTTCTTTACAGCCTTGGCCGCTTCCATAAGCTGCTCTTCACTTTCTACGGCACAGGGCCCTGCCATAACCACAACGCGCTTACCCCCAATCTCGATTCCGTTAATGGAAACGAGGCTATCCTCTGCCTTGAATTCCCGAGAGGCAAGTTTGTATGGTTTCATGATCCGGGACGCGCTCTCCACCCCAGGGAGCACAGCGAAGGTGTCTATAGATAGTTTTCCTGTGTTACTTCCCAGTATGGCCACTACTGTTTTGTCGGTGCCCAAATTTAGCTGGACGCTCAGTCCCAGTGATTTGGCCCGCTGTACCACCTCATCTATCTCCTCTGAAGTGGCACCCTTTCTCATCTCTACTATCATAGTGCCTCCAATGATACGTACTATCTGCCTTTTTGTCCAGTTTTCTCAAGTAAGTGAATGTGAAAGCAACAGGTCGACGAAATGGGCGAGAGTCATAGACGAACGCCAGATAATTATCATATTACCAATAATCTAATCTCTTCTTATCTTGATTCTTAGTATGAGGGCTGTTATTGTTATCAGCAAGGCGAAGATGGATAAAAAGATAAAACTTATTTCGTATGAGCCTGTTTTATCTCTGACTAGGCCAGCTATGTATGGGCCGAAAAACATTCCTATGCTGCTGACCATGGAGAGGATGCCAAAGCCTAATCCCAAATTCTCAGGTTCCAAAATCTTTGATGTAAAAGAGTAGACTGGAGCTGGGATAAATGCCCCTGCCACCGCTATAATAATCATTGGGAGGAGGAAATCGGTTGACCTGGTAACAAGATAGATTGCGGCCGCTATAATTACTCCACCCACTCCGATGAAAAGATCCTCATTGTCGACCTTATCCACTAAACGACCAATTATTGGGCTTATGCCTAATGCCCCCCACATAGGTAAGCTGGCAAGGGAGCCAGCAGCGCCGATACTGTATCCCTTTGATACGAAAAAGTCTGGTGCAAAGGTCGAAAATGAAATGACGACCGCATTAAACCACATCCAACAAAACCCCACTAACCACATCAATATCCCAACTTTTAGCAAGCTTGAGAACAATCCTGTTGACTTTTTCCGATTATTAAAGTTTATTTTTTGCGCTGGGTTTGGAGTGGGTTTATAGAGGAACAGAAAGGCTGCTAGCACTGCTACACTTATTATCCCAGTAATAAAAATTGGCATTCGCCAGCCCAAACTTTCACCCAGCCTGCCAAAAGTTGTAAAGCATATGATTGTACCCACAGGCACTGCAGTATTATAAATTCCCATTGCCGTTCCTACTTTATATTCTCTAAACCACTGCGAAAGCACTTGCGCCGCCACTATAGAAATAGTTACAGCTCCAATACCGGCAATGACTCTCCCTAAAGCAGCGTAAAGAAAGGTATCACTAATGGCAAAGATTAACGTTCCTATAATTACGAGGACTAGAGAAATCACACCAGTCTTGAAGGGTCCCCAACGGTCAGAAAGCAGGCCAGCTAAAATCGCTAAAAATATGGCTGGCAGTGCAAAAAGACTCATTAGTAAACCAGCCTCAGCATGGCTTAATTTCAATTCCTCGATAATCAAGGTGAGGATGGGTGGTAGAGACTGTAATGGTAAAGCAAACCCCAGCAGACAACAGAGGTAAGACAGGATTAAGATAACCCAGCGATATCTACTTGCCGGCATATTTCATCATCAATATTCCTTACTTTTTGTAAGTGTTTAGTTTAGAACAATTCCCCCTTGTTCAAATCCAGCCCCCTTACCAAGAAATGCAAGAAGGTAGGATAACTTTAAGGTCATCTTGCCTTTTCTATTTGTGCGGGTAGTGCTATTGGCCTTCGGGGTAATTCTGTGGTGGTTGGCTTTAGGTTGACTCATAAAGTAGCTTTACCTGCTTTTGTCAATCATGATGGATACAATCATTGCATCGGTATTAACCATTGCTTGGGAGATTTTCCCAATATTTTGTATTGTATCCTCTACTTTTTCAGCGACAATTCCATTATCCGGCGCAACCTGGATTCTCTTTGTAGCGAGCAAAGCGCTTTGTATTGCTACAGAAGCAGAGGTTGTCAATTTTAAAGAGCAACCATCTTTAGCTCCATCACAGATAAGCCCTGGTATGTTTCCGGCCAGGTTCTGGATTGCCATTTCAACTTTATCTGGTGACCGGGTTAAGAAATAGGTGATGCCAGCGGTGGCGCCAAGCCCTGCTTTCACAGTACAGCCGCAGAAAGCTGATAGGTAATTTGTGTGGTAGGTCACATAACAAGTGACGAGAGCGGACAGTGCAAGTGCCTTCACGAGCTTGTTGAGTTTCTTTTTGTCCCCCTTAGATATTTGCCCACTGCGCCTCTGTTCTAATAATCGCTTTACATCGTAGCCATTCTTTTGAGCAACAGCTATGATTGGCAGACTGCAGGCGATTCCATGATTTCCTGAGCCAGCGCAACTCATCACTGGATAGTTAGCACCACCCATTCTGGCGTCCGCTGCAGAGGCAACCATAATCTGTGCCGAACTGATGAGATCGTTGCCTAAGTATCCTTCTTTCACCAGGTTATTTAACTTAGCACCAATTCCTAGACCCTTTGTCCCCTTTAATCCTTCCTCTGAGATGGCAATATTCATCTCCATCATTTCTATCATCTTTTCCATAACATCCCTGGGAAGTGTTTCAACTGCCGTAACAATCTCGGAGATCTTCATTCTCTTCAATCTATCTTTTACACTATCATTATTCTTATATGGTTCTGGCTTTTTCACAGAAGGAAATTCTCTTACTCGACCTAAGGAATCATAAACGGTAATTGATGTTACATTGCTATGTCCCTTTTCAATACTTGCCACACATCCAATCGTTCTTGTTGGAAGCCCCTTGTGTTTTACCTCAATCGAGGCCTTTATTTCAATATCTTCACCTTTCTCCCATCCTTCAATCAGCCTGATCTTTACTTTTTCTGCCAATGCTTTGGCTTTGCTTAAATCTTGTGGTTGAAGAGTTTCAAACAATGTCATCTCTTTCCCTTCTGCTTCAGGGAAACAAAATACTCCCATTGCAGCAGCGATAATCATTCCCTTTTGCCCCCCAGATCTGGGAATTCCCACCGCCAGCGCATTTTTAAATGTTCCTCGGTCGACCGCTACTTCTATTGTGTTAATCTCTATATCTTCCTGTTGGACATCAGTAACATATCCAATTGGTATCTTGCCCTTCAGCCACACAGGAACTCTTCCTAAGATAGCATTATAGGCTAAAGATGTTGCGTACCCCACAGCAACAGGTTCGGTAACTCCTAACGCTGGTTTAATTTCAATCTCAATAAGTTTTGAAATATCAAACATTCCTCCTACCTCTAAAGGAATTATAACCAGTGTCGCGGGCGTTGGGAAGTGCTCATCTGGGAAATATTGACATTGTTATGAAATACAAAGTTGCCGAGTCTAGTCTTGAACTTATCTTGGCTGCTGTGCAGGGACTGAAGTCAAACCAGTGTACTTCGGGAAGCTCCGTCTTCCGAAGCTCGTTGGTTCAAATCCATTCCTCATTACTGAAACCTCTCTTAAAAAGCTCTCTCACCATGCCATTGATTTTTTGCCAATACTCTATGTTTAGCAATGATATAATCTTCTCTGCTTAATAACTCGCCGGTTGCGGTTATCATACTCAATGCAGTATGTTTATGTTAGGTACACCGAGGGTCAGTTGAGTTAGCTGCAAAGCAAGCTCCGCAAATTAACTGCTGAGGTTACTTGGTACTTCGCACCTATTATAAAGATGTGACATGAGCGAGGAAGGAGATTTATATTTGTGTGGTTAACCATAGAACGTCTGCGCAGGAAGGTTTTCAGTCGTTTCGATAGAGGTATATGGATTGTAACTGCGATTCAACTTCTCACTGCTGCTAGTTTCTCTATCTGCCTTCCTTTTCTCGCGCTGTATTTATATCAAGACCGTGGTCTTTCTATGACCATGGTTGGGGTTGTTATTCTGATTGCTGGTCTTTGCTCTGCTACCACCCAGATTATCAGTGGGTGGCTTTCTGACCGCTTTGGTCGCCGGCCGCTTCTGCTTGGAGCCACGGGGATAAGTATATTCCTATATTCTGGTCTGGCGGCCTTAATTGGGTTTTCCGCCCCAATATGGGCTATCGCAGTTGTCTACACTGTTGGACAGTCAGTGAGAATGACGACCCGCCCAATTACCTCGGCAATGGTGACGGACCTTTCCCCGAAGGAGCGCCTGACGGAGAATTATGGGTTTCTGCGAGTGGGACAGAACTTGGGCTGGGCCGCTGGCCCGGCGGTTGGGGGATACTTGGCGACTTTCCTCCCCTATGCCTGGCTTTTCGGATTGGCAGCTCTATTGAATGCCGTTACCTTTTGTCTTATTCTGCTCTCCCTTAAAGAGTCCTTTCATGGTGCTACTGAGCAGGTAGGCTTTCGCAGCATGTTTTACGTCGCCACCAATCGAATCTTTGTGATATTCACCGGGTTAAGCCTCATAGTCTTTGTAGTTATGGGGCAGCTTGGCAGTACTCTCTCGGTTTTCAGTGTAGACCGTCTGGGGTTTTCAACAGCGCAGTATGGCCTCCTGCTTACTATGAACGGCTTGATTGTGGTCTTCTTCCAGTACCCGGTGGCCCGTGGCCTCAACCGCTTGGCGAAACCCACAGCCATTATCTTGGGGAGTCTTCTCTACGGGCTTGGGTACCTATCCTTGGGCTGGGTTGGAAGTTTCGCCTGGGCCCTTGCGGCGGTGGCGATTATCACGGCTGGTGAAATTATCTTTTCCCCCACAGCACTTTCGGTGGTAGGTGAGCTTTCTCCTCAAGATCAGCGAGGTCGGTATATGGGGGTCTTCGGATTGAGTGATATCCTGGGCATGTCGATTGGGCCATTAATAGGTGGTATCTTACTCGATGTTTTCCCGACTGGTCCCCAGTTCATCTGGGGAACAATTGCCTTTCTGGCATTCATGGCTGCGGCAGGGTTCCACCGCTGGGGCATAGCTCACCAGGCGAGCCACACATGAGCAATTCAGCTACACAACAGTCCGTTTTATTTATCTTTTATCTACGGATGCCCGTGCATAATGTAATTACAATGTCACTGGTTCAAAAATCATCTGTCCCACATTTCCCCTGCTACTCTATGGCATCTGGCTAATATACCCTGAGTGAGAATACAAGTGAAACGAAAAAGTTGCTGACTATGACCGAAGGGTCACGTCATGCAGTCTGAGTAAATTCTGAAAAATAGTCCCATTATTACTTCTACCTGGTCTCAAATAAAAGGCATCATCTTTTTTGTCTTCCCATCACTCAAACAGGAAGGCATGGTCCTGTAATTGCTTAGGAAAGGCAGTAAAAAATGCGCAATATGAAATTCGATTTAGCCGATCTGAGATAATCACCCAGGGCAAATAAGGGTGCCTATGGCTGGTATAAAAAGATTGCCCCAAGCAACCTCACTTCATTCTTAGTTTCCGCCCTCCTCCTTCCGGCTCTCACCTGCTTTGTATTAGGCTTTGGCTTCCCAACGCATTTCGATTTTTTCTTACTTGGTAACTGGTTCCTCGTCCCCCAAGTTTCTGCTTGATTATTTGGAACGTAGTTAATGTATCATATCCGCCAAAAATGTCCTAAGCCTCTATCCTTCTTGGGCCCATGGATGGTGCCATTTTTAAGAGATTTTTCGGATAGAAAATAGGGAAGGATGGTACAGATACAGGTCGGGCAAGATACCCGCAAGGTTTCACACCTCCGTGGAGTAATCTATAAGACGGCCGCGACGGAACCCCATGCTCTTGAAGAAGCCCTGTAGTTCACTGTCGTTTTGATCGACCATCACACGAATCGTCTTTATCCCGTCGGAGCGACACTTCTCCAATAACATCCGGGTTAGCTTGGTGGCAATACCTTGCCGCCAGTGGTCAGGGTCGACGCCTAGAATTTGAATCGTACACGCCTCTGTAACCTGTTCAGCAACATACATGAGCGAAGCTAGGACAAAACCAATAACCTGACCATTGATCTCCGCTACAAAGCTGCGGTCAATTTGTCCTCCTATAACCCCATGAATCAAATCTTTATAAGTGATAGCCCTCTGCCTACCACTTATCTTCCGATCGATGGCAAAAATAGCATCAATATCCTCCGGCTCCATAGACCGAACTTGCACCTTTTGTTGTGTGTTTGTCATTATATCACCTCCCTCCTATAAGCAACTTCTTAAGTTAATAAACTATATACCTTCGTCTATCCACTTTGTCAATAGGCCTATTGCTTGAAACAAAAAATAATACCTTAAGGTCCTTGCGACCACAATTGCAGGGCCCCTTATTATCTTCTTGCTGGAGCCACTTCCCGTTCTAATGTTGCGATTAATTCCACACGGACACTCATGAAGGATGTAATTGAATATCTTGTCAGCAATGACCATGTCTGGATTCTGCTCTCGCGCAGGAATGGATATTTTCTGTTTAATAACATCTGTAACGAATTCCTTTAGGGCACTATCTTTACCACCACTCAATGACGGATGCCATTCTCTTTAGAGTAAGCCCTTCGTTTCTCTCCAGTTCTCTCGCCCAGTCACCTAACCCGCAGGCATGATGGATAATTAAGGGGGTGCTCATCGGGGGAAGAATATCCTGATTCAGCCCGTAGGCAAATATAACGCTATTCATTTCTCGCTCAGTCTCTGCTGAGTCCCATGGAGTGGGGTGGATGAAGCCGTGGCTTGCCCCTTCGTCTGTAGAATAAAACCAGTTCTCGGGGAACTCTTCCTTTAGCTGTCTTATGAGCTTGATGGCAGAGAGGTTGGTATCTACAGAATAACCCTTGTTCAAATTCCTTAAGATGGAATTAGAAAAAGATTCAAATCCTGCTGCTGAGAGAAAAATACGCACCTCCATCGTTTTAGCCAGGTTTAAGGAGGCTCTGATGTTTTCCTCTCCTATTACCAGCCAATCAGCGCGGCTGACCAGATTTAGCTGAGAGATGTTGATTCCCTGCTGTTTAATAGTCAGTAACAAGTTAGGTAATGTTGGCAGGGGTGCCTCATTTATCAGCTCAAAGGGGATTTTTCTTCCTTCAGCATCATTGGGCAAGTTGGTTATCTGCATCAGCACACTCTCCAATGGCAGGTTGCCACCAAAACCCTTATCCCGAGCTACATCGCAGAAGCTGCAGCCATGAAGGTTGAAGGATATCTTGCCCTTCTTGGAGAAGGAAGTATCTTTCAGGTTAGTTGGATAATCAAGGCTAACCTTTACCTCTTTAGCAGCGTAAGGACACCCTATCTGCTGCACTACCTGAGCGTTGGAAATAGATACTGGCTTAAGGCCTGATGAATCCAGGTGATATAAATTTTCCCAATTAACCTTGGCTAAAAAATCCGCATTCCATCTATTTTGCTCATTCATCTGGCATTTGCCGTTCCCGATGAATAGTGCACCATAGATTTTCTCAGGCTCCTTCTTCTCTTGAGAATTAAGAAAGGGGATTAGTTGTTCGGCAGGTCCCTGGAGAGCAAAACTGAAGTTGTCCCTGACTCCGGGAAATCGGTGATGGTGTTTTTCCCAACCTATCTCGCCGGAATAATCGACATCGGCTTGAGGGCCACCCAGAATAGTTATAATCCCTTCTGCTTTCAACTCTTTAGCCAGTGCCCACAACTCAGGACGACCTCCAAGGTTGCTAAAGCCGATAATTGGTCTATCGCCACAAGCAAGCCGGACTATGTTTTTCTTGACGATATCCTTATCAAAATTGTGGCCGACTGCTACTACCACACACTCATAGTCACTATTATCCTGGATAATAGTAGCTGCCACCTGTGGGCCCAGCAGGCCGTAGTTTTCCTCAGTATCGGCATAATTAACTAAAATAGGTATTAACTTTTTCATCACGCATAACCATCTTATAATAGCGGTGAAGTGCTGGCTATATCAAGGGCAAGTTTGAGATCATTCATTCTGCTATCATACCAATCCTGCTAATAAGGCTTTTGGGTGAATTTGTGTACTGGCATGGCTACAGCCAGACGACAGAAATCCCGGCAGTATCAAATCTATGAGGCGTCCTTTACTTCTATGAGAATGCTCAGGAAATATCCTATGGCGATTGAACCCAAAACTGTGAGCACAGTCAGTATTATCACGTATTGCCATCCGAAATAAGAAATCATAATGGGAAGCAGGAATGGTTTAACAGCCCTGCAGTATAGAAATACCGCAATCGGGAATAATCCAGCTCCCTTTTCCCTAAGTTCCTTGAGCAGAGGGTACCATGCATAGATGGGGCCCATTGATATGATTCCTGCTGTCGCTGACAGCAGGAAACCCTTGATGCTTGATTTTGTGCCAAGAAACTTTACAATGTGCACCGGCTTTAAGAGAAGATTCAAAATCAGCATGAAAGCGAAGACTAGGCTCAGGGGCATAAGTATATTGAGAAAAATATTACTGCTGCTTTTGAGAGCCGCAGAAGCCTTGTCAGGTATGGTGGCAAAAAGTATCCCGTAGATTACCAGCACGGAAGTTGGGAAAAGGACTATACGAATTACAGATGCTGGACTTTTGATTTTTGGGACTTATCGCTGCTCAAAGAATTCACCTTATATGATATTTAAGATTGCCACCGTGAGGATGGCAATGGGTATTGATATGGTAAAGCACAGGGCATTTCGCAAGAGTGCGAATTTTTTGCCTAAGGCTGCTATCTCGGCAGGCAATTGCACTAGGCCTACAGTTACCCATGTGATAATGATGGCGGTCACAGCAAACAAGCTGACGCCATGGTTCGACAAGTCTCCCCCGATAACATAGCTGTTAATAGAGTTTCCAGCGAGGATACTGCCAAAGCACACTCCCCAAAGAGCATCCAATGCCAAATTGCCTGAGAAAATTGATGCTAGAAAATCTTTTGGAATAAATATATTAAACAACCCTATGAGCAGCACGACACCTACTAATATAGGCAGCATGTTGACAAACTGTTTAGCAGAACTTTTAAATGCCTGAGCTAAAGCAACTTTATTAACTTGACTCCCACTTGTCTCGGGTTTAGCTCCAACCTCCATGCGTTTCTGTAAGCTGCTCTCCTTATACTTCTCCATCACATCTCTCACTGTGCCGCTGAGGCCGGTCAAGACTTCTATGCCATTTGCTTTAAGCTGGCTGCAGGTAGCAGGGCTGCAATAGCCAGTCAAGACAGCTTTGGCATCTTTACTGATGGCAAGCACAACAGCTTGCATACCAGCTCCGCGTTGGCCTGAAGCACCGGGATTTGGCACTGCCTCAAAATCGTTGCTATCTAGGTCAACAATTACAAAGTACTGTGAGGTTCCGAACTTGTGTGCCACTTTGGCCTCTAAATCCGTACCTTCGGCTGAGATCACAATTTTCATCTTTATTTTTTACAGAAAGTAGGGAGTTTCAATTTTTCCTTCCTAGCTGCGCTATCTTCTAGGTGATGGTCTGCCAGCCAGGATCACCGTGAACCCGGCATTACGGGAAAATCCCGGTTGAGGTGGTTCAGCATGTTTTACTTCACCAGGATTTTGAAACAACGTTGAGATAACGTTTTCGACAGAAAATCCAGTTTGCTTTAGGAGCTTATCAAGTTCGTCATAGCGATAGAATGTGGCATACCTGTAAAAGTAGTGTCCTGCATCTTTCTTTCTTTGGTAGAGTTGCCCCCAGGGGCTTTCTTTTAACATCAGCCCCAGCACCACCTTTCCTTCACTTCTGAGGAGGCGAGCGACCTCGCATAAAACTCCTCTAGGTGAGTTAACAAAACACAAGGTGGCGATGAGAAAAACTGCTCCAAAAACTCCGCTCTTAAATGGCGTTTGCTCGCCTCTGCCCAGAGATAGCCTTACGCCTCTATTTTGGGCTATCTCCAAGAGTTTGATTGATGGGTCTAGGCCAGTATCTATGTCTAAGGTCTGGGTGAAGCGACCGCTGCCTGCCCCAATTTCGAGCCAGGGTTTGGGCAGCAAAGGCAAAAGTTGCTGCAAGGCTTTGACTTCTGAAGCAAATATAAATCTACCTTCTTGATCAAACCATGCATCATAGGCTGCTGCCTGAGAATCGAAAACAGAAATCTCCAAGCTCAACACTTACATATTATCGCTGCATTGCTTCCAAGACAAGACTTGAGGGTTCATTTTAGTAGTTTTTCCTTTATATTGATAAGCATTTCCATAGCTGAAGCTGGAAAAAGCTGGTGGATGTTGCTATAAATTTATGTATGGATTGTATCGAGCTTTATCCTGCTCTTTCTCATTGTATAGAGGCTGTAGCTAAGGAAGAATACTGGAATTTGGCAAACCAGCTTATGAAGGGTGGAGAAGAAAGCCAAGAATTGCAACAGAAGCTCAACCTGCTCGAGCACTTTCTGGAATCAGCAGAACTTGCGAAGCTTCGCAGTGAAAGTGAGAGATACTTAATAAAAGGCAAGAAAGTAAAATTTATAATCTACTGGAGAGAAGCTGAGCCAATTTATGAGATGGAAGTGATTTAGCTTTTTGCTAGCTGCATATAAGGTGCCAATACCTCTGGTATCAATATAGTTCCATCGGACTGCTGGTAGTTTTCCAATAAGGCGATGAAGAGGCGCGGTAATGCTAATCCGGAGCCGTTGAGTGTGTGGACGAATTGTGTTCTGGCATCGGTTTTGGGGCGATAACGAATATTGGATCGCCTCGCCTGGAAATCGCTGCAATTGCTGCAGGAGCTGACCTCGAGCCATTCATCGCAGCCGGGGGCCCATAGTTCAATGTCGTATGTTTTGCAGGCAGCAAAGCCCAAATCACCAGTACATAGCTGTACAACACGGTAAGGCACGTTTAAGCGGCGACAGATATCCTCGGCATCGGCTGTCAGTTTTTCTAGTTCCTCGTCGGAGTTTTCCGGACTCGTAATCTTATAAAGTTCCACTTTATCAAATTGATGCCCACGTTTAATACCTCTGGTGTCTTTACCTGCTGCCATCTTCTCCCGGCGAAAGCAAGCGCTATAAGCGACATAGCGGATAGGCAAGCTTTCAGCATTTAATATCTCATCACGATGAAGATTGGTTAGAGGCACTTCTGCTGTGGGAATAAACCAAAAGTCATCCTCGTTGTCATGATACAGGTTATCTCCAAACTTGGGCAGATTCCCTGAACCTATCATACATTCTCTCTTGACCATGAATGGGGGGTAGATTTCCTGGTAGCCATGCTCTCTTATATGGATATCAAGCATGAAGGAAATCAAGGCTCGTTGCAGGTGTGCCCCCAGGCCTTTAAGTACGTAGAAACGGGTTCCCGAAAGCTTAACGCCTCTTTTGAAATCGATTATGCCTAAATTGTCTCCCAGCTCCCAATGGGGTAGTGGTTTGAAGGGAAACTTTCTTGGCTCACCCCAGGTTCGCACCACGGTGTTATCGCCAGCATCTTTGCCCAGAGGCACGCTCTCATGTGGGATGTTAGGTAACTGGAGCAGTAAGGATTCCAGCTTGCCTTTAGCTTCGCTGGCTTCTTCTTGTAAGGTAGATATTTCCTCTCCCAGCTTGCGGAGCTCGGTCATAAACTCTTGAGACCTCTCTCTGAGTTTGCCCATTTGCTTGCTCATCTTGTTATGCTGCGCACGGAGTTGTTCTGAGCACTGCAGCGATTTCCGGTAGCAAGCATCAATTTTGAGGATTTCATCCAGGGTGAAGATATCGCCTCTTCTTTGCAATGACTGTTGAACAAAGGCGGGATTCTCGCGAATCAGTTTAATATCAATCATTTTTCTTCTTTAGTTGTGGGAAAAGTATTACATCGCGGATGGATTGCTGTCCAGTAAGCAGCATCACCGCACGATCGATGCCAATCCCCAATCCCCCTGTGGGAGGCATGCCATACTCTAAAGCTTGAAGAAAATCCTCATCGGCAACTTCAACTTCTTCATCGCTAATGCGTTCTTTGACCTGTCGTAGAAAGCGCTCTCTCTGGTCTACCGGGTCGTTAAGTTCGGTGAAGGCATTAGCAATTTCTATCCCAGCGATAAATCCTTCAAAGCGCTCTACTAAGCGCGCGTTACCTCGCTTTTTCTTGGCCAGAGGTGACATTTCCACAGGGTAATCCAGAAGGAAAGTCGGTTGTGTGAGATTTGGCTCAACGAAGGTGGAAATCAAATCATCTATGAGCCTTCCTCTTTCCTTGGCAGGGTCGACTTCCATCCCCAATGCTGCCATCTGCTGCCTTAAGGTAACGACGTCAGGGTAGTTCTCAAAGTCGATACCACAGTGAGTTTTAATTGCCTCACGCAGATTGAGTCTTTGCCAGGGAAGAGTGAAGTTGACAGTTTTGCCATTATAATCTATCCTGGTGTTGCCCAGAACTTCCTGGGAGATGTAAGCAAACATTTCTTCAACCAGGTTCATCATATCAAAATAATCAGTGTATGCTTGATAACATTCTAGTAAGGTAAATTCTGGGTTGTGTCTGACTGAGATACCTTCATTGCGGAAAACACGTCCCAGCTCGTAAACTCTATCAAAGCCACCTATTATCAATCTCTTGAGGTGGAGTTCTAAGGCAATGCGCAAATAGAGGTCTTCGTCAAGGGAGTGATGATGAGTGATGAAGGGACGAGCTAGTGCGCCACCAGCTTGTGGCTGGAGCACCGGAGTTTCCACTTCTATGAAGCCTCTGTTATTGAGGAAGTTCCTTATGCCAGCGATGATCTGACTGCGAAGCACAAAGACATCCCTCATCCCTTTATTACAGATGAGGTCGAGGTAGCGCTGCCGGTAACGTATCTCGATATCGGCTAAGCCATGCCATTTCTCTGGCAAAGGGCGAAGAGATTTAGATAGCATAGTGAAATCAGTTACTTCCAGGGTTATTTCTCCCGTTTTAGTTTGGAAAAGACTGCCCTGTGCACCCATGAAATCGCCGATATCAAATTCTTTAAGTAATTCGTATTTCTCTTTTCCCAGCAAATCATGCCGAAAGCAGAGTTGTATTTTCCCTTCACCATCATGAACGTCAGCAAAAGTCATTTTACCCATGGAGCGTTTGGCCATAATGCGGCCTGCAAGTGAGACATGATGTAAATTCTCTCTCTGCTTCTGGTAAAGAGCTATGGTTTCTTTGATGCTATGGCTGGGATGATAGGAATGTGGGTAAGGATCTATGCCATGAGCCCGAATCCTATTCAAGCTCTCTAGCCGTTGTTCGGTTATATGCTCTAATCTTGAGGTCATGGAATTCCTAAAATTTCTCGAGCTTCTTTGGCTAAGTGTGCTGGTACCATTATTTTCACCTCACCCAGGCCATTTATGGTGAGTCCATAAACTAATCCGGCGCTCTCATAGCTTAACATAGCTGGGATACCTTCACTCTCCAGATGTCCTTTAATTATTTCTGCTTCTCCTTGTCTACTGATACAGATGGTAACTAAAGTTTCCTTGTCTGTCATAGTTATTATTTAGATATTTTAGCAGAATTACTCAAGCTAAGTATTGCTAAAAGAAGCAATTATATATAAAATTTGTGCTGTTGCCTGGGGGCAACAAGAATATAAAGGAGGCAGGTGATTTGCATGCACTGGGAAGACATCTGTTACTAGAATTAAAAAATTGCGATAAGGAGGCGTTAGATGACATAGATTTTCTGAGAAATTGTCTTAATGAGGCTGCTGTTCGATGTGGTGCTACTGTAGTGGGTGAATCTTTCTATCACTTCTCTCCACAGGGGGTCAGTGGAGTGGTCAATATTGCTGAATCGCATATCTCTGCTCATACTTGGCCTGAATATGCCTACGCTGCTGTAGATGTTTTTACTTGCGGAGAAGATGTGGAGCCTGAAAAAGCAGTTGAGGTGATAACGCAAAGGTTAGGAAGCGATAGTTATTCTGTGATTGAATTTCGCAGAGGCATTATGGTGGATAGCCACATCAAGTGTATGGTGAAATGAAAGACGACAACCCTGACAAACATAGATGGTTCCATGATTATCTCAGCCCTGATCTTACTATGTTATATAGTATCAAGAGGCTGATATATTCGGGACGGACTAAGTATCAATCGGTAGATATTGTCGATACCGGCTGCTTCGGAGTCTGTCTTGTTCTGGATGGCAAGATCCAATCGAGCGAGAGCGATGAATTCATTTACCACGAAGCTCTGGTGCATCCGGCTATGCTTGTTCATCCTAAACCTGTGAAAGTACTTGTTGTTGGAGGTGGCGAAGGGGCTACTCTGCGAGAAATTCTGGCGCATAACACGGTTGAGATAGCTACCATGGTGGATATAGATGAAGAAGAGGTGAATCTCTGCCGCCGCTTTCTACCTTCATTTCATCAAAATTCCTTTGGTGATGCTCGCACAAAGCTCTACTTTTGTGATGCCAGAAAATACTTGGAGGAAAGCGGAGATAAATTCGATGTCATCGTTATTGACCTGGTTGATCCTTTGGCCGCCGGGCCGGCGCGCTTTTTATATACGCTCGAGTTTTATCAACTGGTACGACGAAAACTTGAACCTCATGGCATTATGTCTGTCCAGGCTGAACCTGCGGGCTGGAGTGACTCAGAAAATTTTGTTGCCATTGTTAACACTTTAAAAACTATATTTCCTGTTGTCTGTCCTTATCATGTTCATATACCTGCTTTTAATACCTTGTGGGGATTCGCTTCTGCTTCGGAAAAGCTTAACCCTGTGAACTTAACACCTGAAGAAATTGATTCCAGAATTTCAACAAGATTATCTAAAGAATTGAAATCTTACGATGGGCTGACTCACCAAGCTATGTTTACCATTCCCAAGCATATCCGCCATCAATTGGCTACAACAACAAGAGTCATTACTGATAAAGAACCTATATCTGCCTACTGAGTTGGCTGGCTCTTTAAACCTGAGGTAATTCCGGTCCTGATTATTTCTTATCCTGGAGAATTTCTGTTGTAGGCACTACTTTTGAGTGTAGTCGTAGACCCCTCTACCAGTTTTTCGTCCGTAGTAACCGGCGTTTACCAGTTTAGCTAGAAGCGGAGATGGTCTGTATTTATCACCTAAGGTCTTCTGAAAACCTTCACAGACATGGAACACAATATCCAGGCCTATCAGGTCAGCTAAAGCCAGAGGTCCTATGGGCTGGTTGCAGCCCAAAACCATTCCTTTATCGATATCCTCGGCACTGGCTACACCTTCATCAAGGACATAAAAGGCTTCATTCATCATAGGGCATAATATTCTATTGACGCAAAATCCGGGAGATTCTTTAACTACAATGGGCTCTTTGCCTATTTTCCTTCCCAACTCTACCACAACATTCAAAGTCTCATCTGAAGTGTTTATCCCTTTGATTATTTCCAGTAGTCGCATCACTGGTACGGGATTGAAAAAGTGCATCCCGATGCATTTCTCTGGTTTCTTGGTTACCGCCGCCATTTCTGAGATACTGAGTCCTGATGTATTACTGGCAAATATAATATTGGCAGGGCAGATTTCATCCAGCTCTTTTAAGATATCCTTTTTCAATTCTATAATTTCCGGGGCAGCTTCGATTATTAAATCTGCATCCTTGACTGCCTCCTTCACATCAAGTGTGGTGCTAATTCTGCCTAGAGTAGCATCCATGTCATTTTGACTTATCTTCTGTTTTTCCACACTGCGCCCCAGATTTTTCTTAATAGTATTCATGCCACTATCGATGAATCTCTGCTCGATGTCTCGCATAGATACGGTGTAACCTGCCTGCGCACAGACTTGAGCGATACCATTTCCCATTAACCCTGCTCCTAAGACACAGATCCTTTTAACTGTCATAAAGACCTCCTTATATTTTGTTTTAGCTTAATCAAGAAACCAAGCTATTCTATTATATCCCTGGGGGAATTGCGAATCCTCTACGTTTTGTTTGCATCATCAGGTCCGAATCACATTGCTTGGGGGTTTTTCTACTCGATGTTATAATACAAAAGCGTATGGATACTCTCGCTGGGCTTAATTCTGCTCAAAAACAAGCTGTAGAAACAATTGAGGGCCCGTTGCTCGTTTTAGCTGGCCCTGGCAGTGGTAAAACCAGAGTAATTACACATCGTGTGGCTTACTTGGTTGAGGATTGTGATGTCGATCCTCGCCAAATTATGGCAGTCACTTTCACCAATAAGGCTGCCCAGGAAATGAAAGAGAGATTGGAAAGGCTCATAGGTCAGGCGTGTGAGGCTTTGACTGCGGGCACTTTTCATGCTATCTGCGCCCGGGTTCTTCGTCAGCAGGGGAAAGCTACAGGACTCGATTCCAGGTTTGTTATCTACGATGAGGAGGATCAACTAAATTTGGTAAAACAGATTCTTCAAGAATTAAACATCGACCACAAACAATACTCTCCTCGTGTTCTGCACTCAGCTATCAGTGCTGCCAAGAGCCGCCTTATTGATCCTGAGCACTACGCTGGGCAGGTTAACAGCTATTTTGAAGAGATAGTTCAGCGGGTTTATCAGCGCTATCAACAGTTGCTTGCTCAAAGTCGGGCAGTAGATTTTGATGATCTGTTGATGAAGGCAGTACAGTTGTTTGATAAGCATCCTCAAGTTCTGAATAGATATCAGTCGCGCTATGTTTATATATTAGTTGACGAGTTTCAGGATACCAACATTGCCCAGTATGCACTTGTAAAACAACTGAGTGGGAAATATCACAATATTTGTGTGGTTGGTGACCCTGATCAATCTATTTACTCCTGGAGGTTTGCTGATTTACGCAACATTTTGAATTTTGAAAAAGATTATCCTCAGGCTAAAGTGGTGCTTTTGGAGCAAAATTATCGCTCCACCAAGACTATCCTGGAAGTGGCTTCAGATGTTATCTCGGCAAACTCACAGCACAAGCCGAAGGGTTTGTGGACGGAGAATGAAGATGGCCCCAGAGTCTCTCTTATTGAGAATTATAGTGGGGAAGAAGAAGCCCAATGTGTGGTTAACGAGATAGAAAAGCTGATTAGTCAGGATGATTTGGTTTTCAAAGACTGTGCTGTGATGTATCGGGTTAATGCCCAGTCACGCGAATTTGAAGAAAGCTTTGTGCGTTATGGTGTGCCCTACAAGCTTGTTGGTGGCACTCGCTTTTATCAAAGGCAGGAAATTAAGGATATCATTGCCTATATCAGACTCATTCAAGATGTGCAGGATGATGTGAGTTTGATCCGGGTAATAAATGTGCCCAAGCGTGGCATTGGCCACAACACTCTTGCTAAACTTCAAGATTGGGCTAGGGTTCATGAGGTTTCCTTGTATGAGGCGGTGAAGGTGCTGGTCAAAGGAAAAGCTTTTTCTTCGCACATTGTTCAAGCCCTGGCAGCCTTTTTAACCTGCGTTGATAATCTCAATAATAAAAGCTGCCAATTAAGTCCTGTGAGCTTATTGGAAGAGATACTGGAGCGTACTGGGTACAGGGAGTATATTCTGGGCCAGGAAGATGGAGAAGAGCGTTGGGAGAATATTATGGAATTGAAGAGTGTCGCTGGAGAATATGGTGGGCTTGAGCCCGGAGAGGCCTTGACCACTTTCCTGGAGAATGTCAGTCTGGTAGCGGATATAGATGAATTGGATGAGGTGGCCAATGCAGTGACTTTGATTACCTTACATCAAGCTAAGGGGCTGGAATTTCCTGTGGTCTTTATTGTTGGTATGGAAGAGGGTGTTCTCCCTCACCGGAAATCCTTTGATTCCCCGCAGGAAATGGAGGAAGAACGGCGCCTCTGTTATGTTGGGATAACCCGAGCTCAAAGTCGGCTCTACTTATTATACAGCCGCTATCGTAATATGTTTGGTAGTAATACAACAACTCAATGCTCTCGTTTTCTCCAGGATATTTCACCTCGTTTGATAACTATGAGCGAACCTGCAAAAAAGGGTCTGAGCACTGTATCTCGTGTTCCTCAGACATCTTCTTATCGCTCTGGCAGCAGCCTGGATTTAAAGGTGGGAGACCATGTACGCCATAGAAATTTTGGCTGTGGCGTAGTAATGAATTGCCTCTTCAATCGAGGCGACCAGGAGATAACCGTAGCCTTTGAAGAAGCTGGAGTGAAGAGGCTTTTGCTCAGTATGACACCTTTGGAGAAGCTTTGAAGACAGCGCCTTACATTTGAAAGTCAGACCCTGCTGTCAAAATATGTGGAATCCAAATCGCAGCATGTTCAGCTTTTTTATATGCTTGTGTATAGAAACTGCTTGATAAATCGGTTAGGATTTGTGGAGAAGATAGAGCACTGTTTTCGGGATTTCATCATAAGGCTTGATATTTATCGAAATCCTCCTGTATGGCACTTGCGAATTTCTTGATATTCGACTTCTTTGGTGGCGCATTAATGTGAACAGGAGATGGTTCTTCCCCCTCCTTGATAATTCCCTGGTGAACTAGCGCATCCAAAATTGCCTCTTTCAGTTCCTCTTCGCAGAGAGGTGAGTGGTAGATAGTACTCAATGCGGATAAGAGCATCTCCTTGAGATGTTTATCTCCCTTGTCTTCATGAAGATGAGGATTTCTGGTCTCAATTTGGAATATGTCTATGCCTTGTTCCATTACTTTACGATCCTTAGTGGGCAGGATGCCGCCAAAATTTTCGAAGATAGACACTAATTCTTGCGGTTCCACAGCATATCCTGAGGCATAAGGTAAAATCTCTGCCAATTTCATACTTATGGCGTGTTCTCCAGCATTGCCAGTTCTTACCACTTCAGTTTCAAATCCTGTTTTGGAGAGTATCAAATCGTTCAAGTATTTATTGGTGATCTCTGACACTCTTCCCCACTTTTTGAAATATACCCCGCCTGAGATTTTGGGCTTATAATGCCATAGTATCCTCACCATACTATAATCAGATTTGGCCTGGCTGAAACCGGCGGCGTAATTTCTCACATACTCCAGTATTGCGCTGGGGAAATAGTTATCAGCGTCTACGAAGCCAACATACTCTTTCCCCGCTGTCATAGCCAGGAGCAATCCTATCACCATAGCTTCGCTCTTACCATCACGTACCAGTCCATCTTCGCCGAAGAGGTCGTTGTAATCAGCTTCTGCCAGAGCTTCAGCAATAGCGGGGTCTTTCTGATGAACGATCAAAGCATCACGGGATGTGAAGCGGCAAATCTGGTTTAGGGCATCTCCTTCCATTCTGAATCTGTCAACCCTCTCTATTTGGCTGTTGGAAACCACTATCGCCAGGCAGTCATGTGGTATGCCACTGATCACTCCCTCAAAAAGTTTGAGTTTCTCATTTTTGATGGGAATGACAATCGCCATCTTGTCCTCAAAATGCTTTATTGTTTCTTCATCTATCTTCATTACTCCCATGGCGCCGTGAAGCGGCAATTCACTCTTCGCTCCTGAGTCTAAAGCTACTACTCTCTGTACATGATTCATCCTGACTGAACCAAAGCGCTCGGTGTATCTGGGACTCTCTATATACATCGTCCTGCCTCCTTACTGTGGATAATATCAAATCCATTTTGCACCGACAAGTTGTACTCGTCAACGTCTTGGTGTTGTTTATCAGCTTGTGTGGGCTCACTGAGGAATAAACCTTGAATTGGGCCTGAAGATTTGAGAGAATTAGTCAGTTATTTGAACTCAGCGAGATTAATAACGTCAGCCTATCAGCTAATAGGCGCAGGTGCGTAAAGTAGAATTAAATGCCTATCAAGGTTTTAGCCCCGGATGTAACTTCAAGAATCGCTGCTGGTGAGGTAATTGAGAGACCAGCTTCGGTGACAAAAGAGTTAATAGAGAATTCTCTGGATGCTGGTGCCAGTCAGATTACTGTTGAAGCCCAGGGCGGCGGTGCGGAGTTGATTAAAGTAAGCGACAACGGGGAGGGCATCCCTGTAGCGGAAGCTGAGTTAGCTTTTTATAGATATAGCACCAGCAAGATTACCAATTTAGACGATTTGGAAAGAATCTCCAGCATGGGTTTTCGTGGTGAGGCACTGCCCAGTATTGCTGCTGTTGCTGAAGTAGAAATTTTCACTAAAGCGATTTCAGAGAACATTGGCAGTTTTCTCTATTTGAAAGATGGCAAGGTCGTTCGTCAGGAAAGTCGCAGCCGTTCTCAGGGAACTACCATAAGTGTTTCTCATTTATTCCAGCAGTTTCCTGCCCGACGCAAGTTTCTCAAATCAGAGAGTACCGAGAGTAGCCATATCACTCATGTGGTAAATCAATACGCACTGGCTTTCCCTGGGGTTAAGTTCGCTTTGTTTCTTGATCATCGCCTGAACTTACAAACGGAAGGGGATGGTGACTTACGCCAAGTGATGAGTAAGGTTTATGGGCTGGAAGTAGCTCAGGAAATGCTTGATGTAGTAGGAAGAGATGCTCTCCTCGAAGTTATCGGACTAACAAGTCCGCTTTCTCTGGTGCGTTCTAATCGCAGCTATCTCAGTCTTTTTGTCAACCGCCGTTGGGTATATAGTCCCTTGCTAGCCAGGGCAATTGGGCAAGCTTACCATGGGTTGCTTATGGTGGGTAGGTATCCCATTACGGTAATCAACATATCATTACCGGCTCAGGAAGTTGATGTGAATGTGCATCCTGCCAAAACTCAGGTGAAATTTCATCATGAACAAATTATCTTCTCGGACGTGGAGAAGGCAATAAAGGGAGCGTTGGAGAGAACTCCCGTAGCTAAGCTGAAAGCTGTAGCCTCACAGGATATCGCCTGGCAGTGGTCAAATCTCGAGGTCAAAGATAGGGAGCCAGTTTTTGCTGCTCCGCTGCTTCCACTGAAGTTGCCTGTTTTGCGTGTCCTGGGACAGATAGCCAGTACCTACATCATTGCTGAGGGACCTGATGGGCTGTATATAATTGATCAACATGCCGCTCATGAACGTATCCTCTATGATAAGATTATGGCTCAGTGGTTACAGAGGGAAGTTGAAGTCCAGGGATTGCTGCAGCCAGTAACTGTAGAGCTTAGCCTCAAAGATGAGGAAATTCTAAGAGCCAATATGGAAAATTTGACTCAGTTTGGTTTTGTGGTTGAGTCCTTTGGCAATAGGAATTACCTTATACGTAGTGTGCCACTGTTGCTGGGCGAGACAAAAATTACCGCGGCCATAGATCTATTACTGGATACTCTCAGTAATAAGGAGGATTCTGTGCCTTGGGAAGAGAAAGTTGCTCAATCTCTTGCCTGCCATAGTGCTATCAAAGCAGGGCAACAGCTAAGCAGTGATGAGATAAGAGAGTTATTAAGGCAGATGGAGCAAACTCAGCAGCCGCGCACCTGTCCTCATGGTAGGCCTACAGTGATTCATATCAATTCATATCAACTTGAGAAAGACTTTGGCAGGAGAGGCTAGGATAGAGCGAATGGGTTATAATAAGCGTTCATCAAAATAACGTGCAATAAAAAAGATGTGGTCTATGTTAGAGAGTCGAATTTCGAAACAGTCAGGATTATTGACTGAGGTTGAGTCCAAAGAACTTTTAAAACGGTGGGGAATACCTGTTGTTGAAACCAAGCTAGCAGGGAATAAAAAAGAAGCTGTTTCTATCAGCAAAAAAATTGGTTTCCCTGTAGTGCTGAAGATAAGCTCATCGGATATTGTTCACAAAAGTGATGCCGGCGGGGTCAAATTGGCCTTGTTCAACGCTGCCCAGGTGGGCAGAGCTTATACCGAGATCACATCGTCTGCTAGAGAAAGATATCCCCAGGCTCAAGTTCAAGGTGTGTCAGTGCAGAAGATGGCACCAGAAGGAATAGAGGTCATCGTAGGCATGAGTAAAGATTCACAATTTGGGCCTGTGCTTATGTTTGGACTTGGTGGCGTATTGGTAGAAGTGTTGAAGGATGTTTCCTTTAGAGTGGTCCCGGTTACCGAAAGTGACGCCGCTGAAATGATCAAAGAAATAAAAGGGTATCCTGTACTGCAAGGTTATCGAGGTAAGAAGCCGGTTAGTATCCCAGCACTGGAAAAGATAATAGTTGAGATATCTCAGTTTGTTGAGCAGAACTCTCGGATCAAAGAACTCGACCTCAATCCCGTGTTTGCTTACGAGGATGGGGCTGTGGTTGTTGATGCCAGAATAGTTATGGAGGGATAGCAAGTGAGGCCAGATTGTGAAATTGTCTAAGGTAATTTAAGTACTGATGGCTAAATTAATTGATGGCAGCAAGATAGCCAATGATATTTATGCTGAACTCAAAGTTGAGATAAAGCAGTTAGGGAAAGAGGGTATAACCCCAGGCTTGGAGGTAGTGCTGGTGGGGGATGACCCTGCCTCACTTTCCTATGTCAGCAACAAAACAAGAGCCTGTGAGCAGGTGGGTATATATGAAGAGACAACGCATCTGCCAGGAGATATTCCTGAGAGGGAAATTTTACAACTCATTGACAGGGTTAACAACGACTCTCGTTTTCATGGCATTTTAGTGCAGCTACCTTTGCCCCAGCATATCTCTGTGGAGAAGCTAAATAAACGAATCTGTCCTGAAAAGGATGTGGACGTATTCCATCCGGTCAATATGGGGAAACTGGTTTGTGGAGAACCTTATTTGTTGCCTTGTACGCCACACGGTATTTTACAACTTCTGGTAAGGAGTGGTTACTCTCTTGAAAACAAGCATATAGTTATCTGTGGCCGCAGCAACATTGTGGGAAAGCCCTTGGCAGCTATGCTAACGCAGAGGGGTATGGAGACTAACGCGGTTACTATGTGTGATACTTTAACAAAGGACCTGGCTTCCATAACCAGGCTGGCAGACATTTTAATAGTGGCTGTGGGCAATCCTAAGGTGATAACTGCGGATATGGTTAAACCGGGGGCAGTGGTTATAGATGTTGGCGTTAACCGTGTAAGAGACCCTATGTCAAAAAATGGTTACCGTTTAGTGGGTGATGCTGATTTTGAGGCTATCAGAGAGGTGGCAGAGGCAATAACACCTGTTCCTGGTGGAGTGGGGCCTATGACGGTAGCCATGCTTTTGTATAATGTAGTAGCAGCGGCTAAGAAACATGGACATTCTCAGCAATATTGAAATCGCTCAGAAAACAAAGCTTTGGCCCATCTCAGAGATTGCGAAGAAATTGAGACTTCTTGCTGAGGAAATTGAGCCTTGCGGCAATTACATGGCTAAGGTTGATTATACCAAGGTGCTGCGGAGATTGAAAAGTAAGCCTGTGGGTAAGTTTATTGTAGTAACGGGCATGACTCCCACGCCCTTAGGAGAGGGTAAAACAGTTACTAGCATTGGTCTGGGACAAGCTTTAGCCAGACTTGGCTTCAGTGTATGTAATACCTTACGGGAGCCATCAAAGGGACCTAACTTTGGCATTAAAGGTGGTGGTTGTGGGGGGGGGTATTCTCAAATGCTGCCGATGGAAGAAATTAACCTCCACTTCACCGGTGACATTCCTGCTGTTGAGGCAGCACAAAACTTATGCGCTGCGGCTATAGATAACAGCATATTTTTCGGAAATCACTTAGGTATTGCTCCACTTAGTATTAACTGCCCACGCTGCATTGATATAAACGATAGAGCATTGCGTAGCATCATTGTTAGCTCTGATGGCAAAGTCAATGCTGATTCTCAAAAAAGTAGCTGTGTTATTACCGCTGCTACTGAGGCGGCAGCAATTCATAGTTTAGCTATGAATCTGGCTGACTTAAGGGATAGATTTAGTCACTCAGTTATTGCTTTCACTTACAAAGGTGATCCCGTAACCTGTGAACAGCTAAAAGTTGCTGGAGCCATGACTGCTTTACTGGTGGATGCTATCAAACCAAACCTGGTGCAATCCACAGAGCATCATCCTATCTTATGTCATGGATTCCCTTTTGCCAATATAGCTCATGGGAATAGTTCAGTACTGGCTGATTTGATAGGTTTGAGGCTTTGTGACTACGTAGTCAGCGAAAGTGGCTTTGGTACCGACTGCGGTTTTGAGAAACTAATGAATGTTAAAGTCAGGCAAAGTGGTATTAATGTAGATTGTGCTGTGATTGTGGCCTCGATAAGAGCTCTGAAGCAGCATGGTGGTGCCTTTCACCTTCGCCCCGGGATGCCCTATGATTCTGTGAAAGAGATGGCTGAGAAAGAAAATCTTGGTGCTGTGGATAGGGGCTGCCAAAATTTAGCCGCTCATATAAGGATCGTCAAATCTTTCAATATTCCCGCCATAGTAGCTATTAATAGGTTTCCTAGGGATACTGAGCAGGAGCTGAATTTAGCTTGCCAGGCAGCTTTGGCTGCAGGAGCTGATGCTGCCGTAATTCATGAAGCTTGGGCTGAAGGTGGGAAGGGTGCTATTGAATTGGCTAGGGCGGTGATAAAGATAATGGCAAAGCCGATAAAAAACAAGTTTTTCTATTCTGAAAATGCTTCTATAGAGGAAAAAATTGAACTTACTGCCACGAAGGTCTATGGTGCTGACGGAGTTGATTATGCTCCGTTGGCTAAAGATAAAATTAAGCTATATAATGAACTGGGTTACAGGGACTTATGTCTTAATATGGCGAAAACCCAGTTCTCATTGACCCATGATCCCAATATGCTGGGGGCTCCCAAAGGGTGGAGGTTGCCTATTCAGGATGTCAAAGTCTTTGCTGGTGCTAAATTCTTCTGCCCCTTAACTGGCAATTTTCTAACTATGCCTGGGCTCCCCGCCGCACCATCATTTGCTTCGATAGATGTTGACCTGAGTACGGGCAAAATCAAAGGGATTTTTTAAACGTGTCAGCGCAAATATTACGAAGCAAAAACCTGGCTACTAAATTCCAGATATTGCTGGAGATAGCAGCTAATCAACCCAACATACAACAAAAAGATGTTGCTAAAAGACTGAGTATAACTTCTCAGGCGGTCTCCGAATATGTTAAAGAACTGGTAAAAGATGGTTGGCTTAGTTCTCGTGGTCGTTCGCGATATAGGGTAACCAGAAAGGGTGTGGACTGGATTTTAAAGATGTCCCGGCAATTACAAAACTACTCCTCCTTTGTGAACAAGGTGATAAGTGATATAGCGACTTCTACTGCGATAGCTGATAGCGATTTATCAACCGGTCAAAGAGTTTCCCTATATATGAAAGATGGGGTGTTATTTACCTCTGATGCTCTGAGCGGTGAGGGAGCTGAAGGGATAACTGTTTCTGAAGCTAAAAAAGGCGAAGGTGTTGGTGTTTCTGGGATAGAGGGGGTGATAAAGCTTACAACTGGCAGGATAACTATAGGGAAAGTTCCTGGTGTGCAGGAAGGAGGTTCACGGAATACTGACCTTACCCGATTGAAAAATGAGGTAGGTAAAGCCAAGCTAATAGGAGCTATTGGGCTTGAAGCTTTGGTGGCCTTAAAACAGACAGATAAGCTCCCTCAATATTTTTATGGTGTCAAAGAAGCAGCGATAGAGGCAGCTTATTGTGGCCTGTCTTTTTTCATTGTTTGTAGCGAAGATAATATTGCAGCATTAGTAGGGAAATTAGAAGAGGAAAACTTGAATTACAATATTGTCGATTTTGGAAAAGGTGTTAGCTAATATATTTTTGCTCTTGGGTGGTTATTTTTTGGGTGCTCTTCCTTTTGTTGTTGCCTTAGCCAGGACATCTGGATTGGATGCATCTCAAGAAGAAGATTTACATATTGCCTTATGGCACAAGGCAAGCAAAAAAAAGGCTATACTGGCAGGAGGGGTGGATTTCCTTAAAGGAATCATTATTATACTCATTGGCTTTGGCTTTGGTTTACCGGCTATGGTGGTTGTTTTCTCTGGTGTGGCTGTTGTGGCAGGACAAATGTGGCCGCCTTTTCGTATTTGCCACGGGGAGAGGGGGAATCTGGTTGGTGTGGGTCTAGTATTTACCTTGCCCTTGCTTTACGGTGAATACTGGGTTCTGCTCTCTCTCATATTTTTTGCTGCCGGCGCTGCTCTGAAATATTACTATGAGAATCGTGGCAGTATGATTATTGAGACACGGGATAAGCATACTGGATTCTCCAACTTTGCCCATCGCATGACTCTGAGTTTACCTCTAGGTATGCTCCTGGGATTTGTTGCTGCTCCTGTAGTTTCTTGGTGCTCTGGTGGGCTAAAGGGCTTAACTCTGGGCTTTTTTGTCTTGTTTATTCTTATTGTAGTGCGGCGCTTAACTGCTGACCTCAAGGATGATATAGGGAAAGGTAATTGTACTATAAAGGTGCTGTTTAATCGTTTTCTTTTTGACCAACCATTTATCGGTGAAGGAGTGGAGTAATATAGTCTCCTTGAAGGTGATTATGCTGTATTCTTTATTCGCCGAAAAGTAACATATCCCACAATAGCCCCCACAGTAATCATCACTACTATCCATATGATGAGTATATTGGGGTAAAGTTGGGGATTGAAAAATTTTGATACTCTGCCCCCCAAAGCTCCCAATGCCAGAAAAAGCATTTCCCAGAGCAGCACATGTGCCATCACAGCGATGAAAAAGTGTTTGTGGCCAATTTTAGCGATACCGCAGGCAATAGTGCTGATAACTGAAAATCCCGGTGTAAACCGCGCTGCAATTATACTGGGTATGGCAAGTGACCCCAGCTTTTGCCTCCCCAGGGCAAGGCGTTCCGGAGTGATGCGAACATATTTGCCGAATTTGTCTATGATGGTGCCTCCGAAGGAAGACGAAAGCTGGTAAGCAGATGTGGAACCACACAAACGCCCAATGCCTGCTATCGCCAGAAATGGCACCGACGCTATGAAATACCCGCTGTGAACGATCTGAAAGCCGGTAAACAGCAGCATACTTTCCAAAATTGGGCTGGTTACCGGCAACCCTAGTTCGCCAAGCGCGGCTAATGAGAAAACGATACCCAACCATAACAAGCCACCTGCAGTAACTGCAGCGAGAATTTGCCATATAGTATTCGCCATAGCTATATTACAATTATAGCTTGATTTTTCCCTCATGACTAGATTATCATAAATATCAATGTTTACCTATCTTGTGTTACGATACAGCGGAAAATCTGGAAAGGGAACTATAGCGTAAATTCATACTCCGCCTAGCTGGTAAAAGTGGAGAAGATAGTTCTTATTAACCTCACTGGTGGACCAACACTGAAAGAGGATGGCATTTATTTCACTGAGGGTGGTTTAGTACACGCCTTGTTTGCTTTAGCTAACCTGACTTCAGATTATGATATCACGATTCTCTGCCCTAACCTGCCGGGAAATAACCATAAACAGGAGATTAAATATCGAGGGGTTAATATCTTATGCCTGGGAAGCTCCAGATGGATAAGGTGGATGCACAGTGGCGATTTATCTTTCCTTGAAGAAGCTAGAAACTACATTGTTGAAGAGAAACCAGACATCTTAATTGGGAATGGTGTTTCAGCATCGTTTCTTCTCCGCTTTATTCCCACAAGAGCCTGTAAAGTAGGGGTTGTTCACCACTTATACCACACTGCGTCTGTTGATGGCTCATCCAAGCGTGCATTCTCGGGGATTGGGATGCTGGAGAGACTGGCACTTAATTTAACTAAACTGGATAAGGTTGCCGTGATTAATCCTATGGTTAAAGGTAGTCTGGTAAAAGAAAGATTTGGCTCAGATGAGATTGTAGTTGTAGGCAATGGTGTTGATGTCGAACGCTATTTCTTCGTTGAAAATAAGGTGCCTTACAGTTTAATTTATATTGGGAGGTTGACTGAACTCAAGAGGGTGTGCTCTCTTGTTGGTGTTGTCGCCATGGTAAAGGAAAAAATTCCTGATGTAGTATTACACATTATTGGTGATGGTCCCAAACATAAAGAAGTAAGCCAGCGAATCGAAGACTTAGAGTTATCGCGGAACGTTATCATGCATGGCTATCTACCCGAAGAAGAAAAGATTGAACTGTTGTCGAGCTCTGCCATCTATCTTTCTAACTCTGCTTTCGAAGGATTTGGCATTCCTTTGGTTGAAGCTATGGCTACCGGTGCTGTTCCCATAGTTAGCGATATTGATGCCCACAGGTTCATTTTTCAAGGAGAAGATGTTGGTTGTTTAGTGGGAAATGAAGAGAAAATGGCGGAAAAGATTGTTGAACTGCTTGCTGATGAAACAGAACGGCTGAGATTAGCTTGGAATGGACGCAAGCTTGTGGAGGAAAGATGGACTTGGGCAAAAGTGGGTGAAAAGTATAAAGAGCTTCTTGGAAGATAATGGAGTGCACCCCTATATTGGCATAGAAAGGGGTAGGAGGGTTTGATGGGGTGCTTCATTATTTTGTTGAACAAGTGCCAATTCCTCAAAATCATTTGGTGAAGGGTACCCCAATACTGAAACCTCTCTGATTCTTCATGGCAAGGGTCTTTCTAACCATTATTATAGGGTGCTCTGACCCTGCCGAACCTTCCTGCCATAAACTATCCAGTTCTAAGGGTCGCTCTAGATTGACCTGTTTACTGTTTACATAATGATTTGGCTGAATCAAGTTTACTTGTTTATAATAAAATTAAGCTGTAGAATATAAATTGTGTGCCATTGGCATAGGCAATTTTAGGAGTCAAGTCTTATGAGAGACGTAAGATTTTTTTTGTTGTTTTTAGTTCTGGTTCTTGTCTTCTCAATAGCCTGTTCTACTGCTGCGCCTCCAGGAGCCGTAGTTGATGATCTGGGAAGAGCAATCAATATTGAACGAATACCTCAGAGGATTATCTCTTTAGCTCCTTCCAACACTGAGACACTATTTGCGTTAGGTCTAGGGGATAAAGTCGTGGGGGTGACGGAGTATTGCAACTACCCGCCTGAAGCTCTGGATAAGGAAAAGATAGGGGGATATTCCACACCCGATATTGAAAAGATAATCGCACTGCAGCCTGATTTAGTACTGGCTAGTAGCATTCATGCCAAGGAATTTATTCCTGCTCTGGAGGAGAGAGGCCTCACGGTGTTTGCGTTGGCGCCAGAAAATCTAGGCGGGATACTCGAAGATATCCGAATGGTGGGGGAAGTAACCGGAAAAGAGGAAGAAGCAAGTGAACTTGTAACCCGGATGGACAATAGGATTGAGGCAGTAACGAATAAAACCAAAAATATGCGAGAAAAACCAAGGATTTTCTTTATCACCTGGCATGAGCCCTTATGGACTGTTGGCTCGGGGACTATTATCCAGGAACTGATTGGGAAAGCAGGCGGAGTTAATATTTTCCAGGATATTAGTGGGCACAGCACAGTCGATCTTGAGGAAGTTATCTTTCGTGATCCTGAGGTAATTATTACTTGTACTGGGCATGGAGATGCTAAAGGTAAACCTTTTGAGTGGGCAAAAAGTGAACCAAGGCTTCAGGTTACCAAGGCTAGAAAGAGTAGTAGGATATATCAAGTTGACGCTGATTTGGTTAATCGTGCTGGCCCCAGAGTGGTTGATGCTTTGGAGTGGTTTGCTTATTTTATTCATCCTGAAGTTTTCGGTAATCCGAAGGAGGTGATCAAGTGAAGGTTTTTTCTTCCTGGAGTGGTGGAAAGGAATCTGCCCTGGCGACTTATAAGGCAATTTCACAAGGCCACGAAGTTTTGTATTTGGTCAATTTCGTCTCTGAAGATGGAAAGAGATCTAGGTCTCATGGGATCAAGGCTAATGTTTTGGCTTTACAGGCGGAAGCTATGGGCATTCCCTTAATTCAGGTAAAAACATCTTGGGAAGATTATGAAGAGAATTTTAAAAAAGTTGCAACGCGGCTCAAGAAGAAAGGAATAGAGGGTGGAATTTTTGGCGATATGGAATTGGAGGAGCATCGGGAATGGATAGAAAGGGTCTGTGGTGAACTAAAAATAAAGGCGTTTTTGCCACTTTGGGGGATAGAGGCTGAGGAGCTGATCGATGAGTTTCTCAAGCTAGGATTTAAGGCTATGGTGATAGCTACTAAATTAGATGAGAATTTACTGGGGAAAGTTTTAGATGAGGCTCTTTTGAACCAAGTTATTCGACTTGGCTCCCACCCGTGTGGGGAAAATGGAGAATACCACACTTTTGTCACTTCAGGACCCACTTTCAAGAAGCCATTCGAAGTTGCTTTGGGGAAAAAAGAAGAAAGAGATGATACATGGTTTTTGGAAGTTTTGGCTTAATACAATAAAGATTAATGAAGGGAGTAAGATGAAAGAGAAAGGTTTAACTCAAATATATACTGGAGATGGTAAAGGAAAGTCTACCGCTGCTGTTGGTCAAGCAGTTCGTGCTGCCGGTCACGATTTAAAAGTGGGCTTGGTCACTTTCTTTAAAGATCCCGAGGTATTTGGATATGGAGAATATCGATCTCTGCAAAGGCTGGGGATAAAAACATTTCACTTTGCCAGGAAGCATCCTCATTTTTATAAGGAAGTGAGCATGGATGAAGTCAGGGAAGAATGCCTAGAAGGCGTGGAGTTTATTGAGGAACTTTTCAAAGATAAGTCCTGGGATATACTGGTTTTGGATGAAATAAACATTGCTGTGCGCGATGGCTTCTTGAAGGAAGAGGAGGTTCTTTCTCTTTTGGAGGCGAAGCCGGAGAAATTGGAGCTTATCTTAACGGGTCGTGGAGTTTCAGAAAAGATTATAGAGAAGGCAGATTTGGTTAGCGAGGTTAAGAAGATAAAACATCCTTATGATCAGGGAATACAAAAAAGAGAAGGCATTGAATATTAGTATAGATTACCTGGAATGTGCTCTTGGAGCTTTGTGTCTGAGGGTTAACGATGTTGTTACATGCGGTGTCAGAATCAATCAGTGAGCCTGCTATACCTTATGCTCTTCATTGGAGGGGCAAGCTTTATGCCCTGATAGGGGTTTTGGGATTGCTTGTGGCAACAGTTATATTTGCCACTACCCTGGGAAGTGCTCATATACCTTTTTCTACTTGTCTTCAGGTTCTTCTTTCCCAGATACCTTTTTTACACATCAGCCTATCCTGTCCAGCGACTCTTAATATAGCAACCTTGAATACGATAATCGTGGATATCAGGCTGCCGCGGATTCTTCTGGCGGGCTTGGTGGGAGCAGCCTTGGCGGTAGCTGGGGCTACTTACCAGGGATTATTTCGTAATCCCTTGGCTGATCCCTATCTTCTTGGTGTTGCCTCGGGGGCTGGATTGGGAGCTACCGTTGCTTTCCTCATTCCCTTCGCTATCTCTTGGATGAGCCTTGGTGCAGTTCCTTTATTTGCTTTCATTGGCGCTATGGGTGCTGTGGCTGTAGTCTATTCATTAGCTCGTGTGGGCAAGACCCTGCCAGCAACCACCCTTATCCTGGCTGGAGTAGCTTTGGGTGCTTTTCTATCTTCAATCACCTCTTACCTTATGACTATTTGTGGGGAGGAACTGCATGGGATTGTATTTTGGCTGATGGGGGGACTTTCCCTGACTAAATGGTCTGAAGTATGGACGGTTCTGCCTTGTGTATTGGTGGGCATTGTAATCATCTGTCTTCATGCTCGGCCTCTTAATGTGATGCAGCTTGATGAAGAGCAGGCACAGCAATTGGGCATTAATGTGGAGAGAGTCAAGCTTATCTTGATGAGCGCAGCCACTTTAATTACTTCTGCTGCAGTTTGCTTCACGGGTCTAATAGGTTTCGTTGGTATCATTGTTCCCCATGCGGTGAGGCTTATTTGGGGTCCTGACTATCGTTTCTTGCTCCCCTTGTCTGTTTTAGTTGGTGCTGTATTCCTCATCCTTGCTGACACCTTGGCGCATACATTGCTTTCTCCTACAGAGATTCCGGTGGGTATAATCACCGCTTTCTGTGGAGCCCCCTTCTTTCTTTATTTATTGCGACGAAAAAAAGGACTTGCTTTCTTTTAAAGAGGCTATATTTAAGCAAAATAGGGTAAAGTGTCATGATTGAACTAAAGGACGTCAGTTTAGGCTATAACCATCGGGCTGTCCTGAATAATATAAACCTGGAGGCGGTGCCAGGTAAGATGTTGGGGCTCATTGGACCTAATGGTTCGGGGAAGTCAACATTGATCAAGGGGATGACTAGGGTGATCAATCTTTTCTCCGGGCATATTTTTATTGATGGTCATGAAATAGCTAGTATGAAGAGAGAGGAGCTTGCTAAATTTGTGGCTGTTGTACCCCAAAATCCTGTTTTGCCTGAAGCTTTCACTGCCTTTGAAATGGTGCTCATGGGGCGGACGCCTCATCTGGGGCTTCTTCGCTATGAAGGGGGAAAGGATATAGCTATTGTCTGGCAAGCGATGAAAATGACACAAGCGGAATTTCTCGCGGAACGCAGAGTGGGGGAGCTTTCTGGAGGAGAAAAGCAGAGACTTGTTATCGCTCGGGCTTTAACTCAGCAGTCAGAGGTGCTTCTTCTTGATGAGCCCACTGCACAGTTAGACATAAATAACCAAATTGAGATTCTAGACTTGATCAAGAGACTGTCCCTTGAGCATAGTTTGACTGTTATTGTTGCCTTGCATGACCTCAATTTGGCAGCTCAATATTGCGATTGGCTGGTCATGCTGAAGGAAGGAAAGATTTATACTGAGGGTATACCCCAAGATGTACTTGTTCCTCACAATATCAAAGATGTATATGGAGCTGAAGTAAGCGTCCTTCCTCATCCGGTCAATGGTTTGCCGGTGACGCTTATTACAAGCAGTGAAGGCAACAAAGAAAAGGACTACATTCGCTATTAAGGAAAGCTGTGGAAGTTTTATTTGTCTTTCTTCTGGCCCTGGTTCTCGACTTTTTTGTGGGTGAGCCACCTCGACCTGTGCATCCTGTTGTCTGGATGGGAAAGCTGATATCTCTATTGGAGCGAATCGCCTTTCCCCGTGATTCTCGAGCACAATTCATCTATGGCAGCATAATGTGCTTGCTTACTATTCTTGTCTTTGTCTTACCAGTCTATTTTCTCTTGTCCTTTCTCCATGATTTAAATTCTATAGCTTATGTATTTTTAGCTGCTTTGTTGTTAAAAAGTACTTTTGCCTTTAGAGAATTGCGACAGACTGCTTTGATGGTCAAATCATTTCTTTCTCAAGATAATTTAAAGAAAGCTCGTGCTGCTATGCCGGCTTTAGTTAGCCGTGACACTCAAGGCATGGGGAAGCCCGAGCTGGTATCAGCAACGATAGAATCTGTGGCAGAGAACATTTGTGATAGTTTCATTGCTCCCTTATTTTACTTCTTGTTTCTTGGGGTGTCTGGTGCCATAGCTTATCGTGTGGTCAATACGTTAGATGCCATGATTGGTTATCATGGGGAATGGGAATATTTGGGCAAATTTGCTGCCAGGCTGGATGATATCCTGAATTTCGTCCCGGCACGAATCTCGGGATTATTGCTGGTAGCGGCAGCATATCTATATCATAAAGATGGCAAAAGTGCCTGGCGAATTATGCTTCGTGACCACTATAAAACGGAAAGTCCTAATGCTGGGTGGACTATAAGCGCTATGGCAGGGGCGCTTGGGACACGATTGGAAAAGAGAGCTTACTATACTTTAGGTGATAGCAGCAATCCCTTGTCAAATCAACTGATTGGCTCTGGAGTGAGATTGCTTGATATCTCTGCCCTGCTTTGGGTTGGCCTTTACTTCATCATGGAGGTAATGTTTTTTGTCTTTATCGCCTAAACAAGTATCATGGAGACCTACCCCTAGCCGTGTGGGTCTAATGCCTGCTACGCATGGAGGTATTGATTACGCTGAGCTAGAGATGCTGGGTATTGCCTCTCAGGAGGTTCTCGATTTCAGTGCTAACTTAAACCCTTTTGGGCCACCGCCGGGGATAATGGAGGCAATAAACGAAATGGACGTCTCTCATTATCCTGATTCTGAGTCTACCTCTTTGAGGCGCTCCTTAAGCAGCAGTTTGGGGATAAAGGAGAATAATATAATAGTGGGCAATGGTTCTACTGAGCTTATACGCCTTGCTGCTCTGGCATATTTGGACAAGGAGGACAAAGTGCTCGTTATTGAGCCCACATTTGGCGAGTATGAGCTTGCTTGCCAACTTGCCGGGGCATCTGTGATAAAACAACAGTTGTTGCCGGAAGATGTTTTCCGCTTAGATGTAAAGGAAACCCTTGCCTTAATTCAGCGCCATGGTATTACAGGGGTCTTTATTGCTAATCCCAATAATCCCAGTGGGCAATATATCTCACAGATAGAGTTTGAGAAAATTCTGGATGCGGCTAAGAATGCTTTAGTAGTTCTGGATGAGGCTTATATTAGCTTTGTCGAGAATAGCTGGACTTCTTTCGATTTCATCCTTGCTGGTAACTTGCTCGTTTTACGCTCTATGACAAAAGATTATGCCATGGCTGGGCTTCGTCTCGGCTATGGAGTGGCAAGTGAGGAAATTATCGCTAACTTGCATAATATCTCTTTGCCCTGGAATGTCAATGCTCTAGCGCAAAAAGCAGGGATTGTGGCTTTGGAAAATGAAGACTATCTTAATCATTGTCGGGCAGAGCTTGAGAAAGCAAAAAGCTATCTGATAACGGAGCTTTCCACTCTTGGTTTATCTCCACTTCCTTCAAAGGCAAATTTCTTTCTGGTAGAAGTTGGTGATGCCAGGATATTCCGCACGGAGTTGCTTAAACGAAAGATATTGGTACGTGATTGCACTTCGTTTGGTCTTCCCCATTACATTCGCATTGCTCCTCGTACTTTACCTGAATGTCAAAAATTAATTGCCTCAGTTAAAGAGATAATGAAAGGAAAAAGGAGGATAGGACTTTGAGTATCTCTCTTTATCAGGTACTGAAAGAAATAAAGCCCATGGATGTAGAGGCTATGAAGACAGCTCAGACTCGTCAGGATGAGCTGACCAAACCAGGGGGAAGTTTAGGCCGATTGGAGGAACTATCTATTCAAATGGCTGGTATTAAAGGCAAGGTAATATCGGGCTTTCAGCACAAAGCCATTATCACTATGGCTGCTGACCATGGTGTAGTAAATGATGAGGTCAGTCTTTACCCTCAGGAAGTTACCAGGCAGATGGTGTTTAATTTCCTTGCTGGGGGTGCTGCCATAAATGTTCTGGCTCGTCTCGTAGGCGCTCGCGTTGTCATCGTCGATATGGGAGTGATTGGAGGGGTTGAGCCGCATCCTGGCCTTATCTGCAAGATGATTGATTTTGGCACCAAAGATATGACTAAAGGGCCGGCAATGACGAGAGGGCAAGCACTGGATTCAATTCAAGCTGGAATTGAAGTCATAGAAGGCGAAATCGCTAAAGGTCTTGATATTGTAGGCACTGGGGATATGGGTATTGGTAATACTACTGCCAGTAGTGCTATATGTGCTGCTATTACAGGAGACCTGGTGGAGAATGTGACTGGGTATGGTGCCGGGCTCAGTGATAAACAGCGTGCTCATAAGATTAAGATGATTAAACAGGCTTTGGAGCTTAACAAACCTGATTCCAAAGACCCTATTGATGTATTAAGTAAAGTCGGAGGTTTTGAAATTGGAAGCTTAGCTGGGGTTATGCTTGGGGCAGCAACTCATCGAATCCCTGTGGTCATCGATGGTTTTATCTCGGGAGCTGCGGCACTCATAGCTACTGAACTTGCGCCTGTGTTAAAGAATTATCTTATCGCGGCACATCTTTCTGCTGAAGGTGGACATAAGAGATTGCTGGAATATTTAGGATTGGTTCCTCTTCTAAACTTGGGAATGCGCCTTGGCGAGGGGACAGGGGCGGTACTGGGAATGGCAATTGTAGAAGCGGCAGTGAAAACTTTGAATGAGATGGCTACTTTTGCTGAAGCTGGTGTTTCACAGAGCAAGGAAGACTCGTTATCTTGAATATAGGTAAAGCTCCAGGACTCTTTGTTGTGCTCGGAATGGTAGAATGCCGCAGTGAAAATTCAAAGAAAGAGGAATGACTAAGTGAGATTCTGGACTGCTTGGCAGTTTCTTACCATAATACCTCCTCCCCACCGTTCTGAATATACTTCTGGTGATATGAGTAAGTCGCTAATCTTTTTCCCCATAGTGGGGCTTTTCTTGGGGTTGGTACTGTTGGGTTTGGATTTTCTCCTGGGATTATTTTTGCCACCTATCTTGATCAATGTCTTGCTTCTGGTTGTTTTGGTTGTCCTCACGGGGGCTTTACACCTCGATGGTTTCATTGATACCTGTGATGGCCTCGCAGTCAAGAGTTCGGTTCGGGAAAAGTTATATGTTATGAGTGATAGTCGTGTTGGTGGTTTTGGAGTCGTGGGAGGCTGCTGCCTCATCCTGGCTGAATTTGCCTCATTGGTTGCCCTGCCGGAGGGATTAAGGTCGAGCGCTCTCGTGCTTATGCCTCTTTTGAGTCGCTGGGGAATGGTCTATGCTATTTTTAGCTTCCCTGCGGCTAAGAAAGAAGGGGTGGGATGGGCTATTAAGCAAGGGGCTGATTGGAAAGAAATGGCTTTAGCAACAGTGATTTCTTTGATGATTGCGTTGGCTTTATTCAGTTGGTGGGGAGCAGTGCTTCTGGCAGCAATTTGTCTGCTTATCCTGCTGTTTTCAAAATATCTTTACTCCCGGTTTGGAGGTCTCACCGGAGATAACTATGGTGCTATAAATGAGTTTGCTGAAGTAGCCGTGCTCCTTTTAATTTTTATAATAGGTAAATTGGGAGGTGCTAGCTGGCTGAGTGCATTCTTATAAATTGATAGGTTTTATTTTCATGACCTTGGCAGAAAAGCGATCTCATGGCTAAGAATTTTATCCTTATTCTTGGTGGAATTCGCAGTGGCAAGAGCAGGTTTGCCCAGAGCATGGCAGCAAAACTTGGGAAGAAGGTACTTTTTGTAGCTACTGCAGAAGCTCTTGACGCTGAAATGACTTTCAGGATCAGGGAGCATAAAAAGGTGCGCCCTAAGGACTGGCGGACACTGGAGATTAATATCAATGTGGGGCAGAAGTTGGGAAGGCAGATTGCTGATGCCGATGTCGTTTTGCTTGATTGTTTAACCTTGCTCGTCTCTAATGTGATAATTGGAGATAGCAAAAGCCCTGCCTCTGTAGCACAGAAACGCGTCGTGTCTGAGATAGAAGATTTAGTTAAGTGTATTGATAAATGTGAAGGTACCTTTATCATAGTTTCTAACGAAGTGGGTTTGGGCCTGATGCCTGCGAATAAATTAGGTCGGCTTTACTGCGATTGTCTGGGCAGAGCCAATCAACTTCTAGCCCGGCATGCAAGCCATGTTTACTTTATGGTCTCAGGTATTCCAATCGCAATAAAAGGTGAAGTACATCAGGAATGTGAAAGAGGTTGGGAATAACCGCAAGTTCGGCAGTGATATTTGCCCATGCTCGCCCCACAGCAGGGGCATTTAATTTCGTTACCTCTGGCCTGGAGAATTTCTCCCACTACTTCATTATAGATATGATAATAAAAGCAATGTTCTTTATTTATAAAAGCTATGCCTGTCTTCTTTTTGGCAAGCTGAAATTCTTCCTCAGGGACCATATCGCTGATGATGTTGTGAAGTATGTGGGATCCGGAGCCATATTCTATGGGTTCCTTTTTCCTCCAGATTATCTCTGCTGGAATCAGGTTTTCAAAGCTCTTTCTCAAGATATATTTTCCGATGCCTTCTTTGACTTTGAGTTCTGAACTTATGTCTAAAGCGAAGCGAACAAAGTCATCATCAAGGAAAGGCTGTTTTACTTTGATACCGAGTGCTTTGCCAATATCTATGGAAGAAAAGTGCCAGTTTTGTGAAAGTTCTCTTATGTATCTATCAAGATGTTTGGGTAAAAGTTTTGTCATGTAAGAATAGCCGGCAAAGAGCTCATCGCTTCCGTCCCCAGTCATGACAGAGTGGACATTCTTTTCTCTGGCAAGCCTGAGAGCAAAATATATGGAGAGGTCATTGGGCAGGGCGAGGTCGAAAGTTTTTAATATTCGAATAACCTCGGGGAGTATATTCAGTGCCTCTGCCACGGTGAATTCCTTTTTCTTATGCTCCATCTCCAGGGAAGTGGATACTTTTTCTGCATAAAGAGGGTCAAGAGCCTGAGAATCTTTTAAAGCCGCTGTAAAGGCTATCTTGGGCTTTGCCGTAAAGGCCAAAATGCTGGTATCCAGTCCTCCTGACAGCAATATAGCATCAGCTTTATTCTTGTTGACAGCCTTCATAAAGTTATCTCTGAGACAATGATAAATATCCATAGTGAATATCAATCTGCAGTAATTTATAATTATACCTCAGCATGAAATTTCTATAATCTCGAAGTGTTGACAAGTATCAGGGATTAGTGGTAATTATATTAGCTAATACCTTGTATAGCGATATAGTTGGAATCGACTTGAATTAGTTGTGGGATATGGTCAGTGACAGATAAAAGCGGCGATAAAGCAGGCATGACTTTTGAAGAATTGACTCCAGGCTACGAGTTTCCCGCTGTCAATTATGAATTGAGCGCCTCTCTTATCTCCAGGTACCTGAAGGCGGTGGATAGTGTTGGCGGTGAGTTTGTTCCTCCGTTGGCTATAGCAGCATATGCCATGACTGCTATGACGAACTTTCTCTCTGTACCTTCTGGCGCGATACATGCTTCCCAGGAACTGGAGTTTTTCAAGCTGGTGCCTGTGGGAAGTCAGGTGAAATGCCAGGCTAAGGTAGCTCGGAAAATAGCTCGCAGCCAAATACGTATGCTGGTGCTGGAATTGAATGTCTGGGATCAACATAATGAGAAGGTGCAGTTGGGCAGGGCTATGGTGGTATTACCAACTCAGGTTTAATGTAGATGAGCGCAAAAGTTTACCAGGGCGAAATTCTTTCTCCTGTGGTAAGGAATATCACGCAGGAGAAAATCAATCTCTATGCTGAAGCCTCGGGCGATTTTAATCCCATTCATGTGGATGAATCTTTTGCTGCCCAGACACCTCTTGGTGGCACTATTGCCCATGGTATGCTTATCTTGGCTTATGTCTCGGAAATAATGATACAAAGCTTTGGCTATGGTTGGCTTGGTCGAGGTAAGCTTTCAGCGCGCTTTAAGACAGCAGCACGCCCTGGAGATACTCTCACTGTTACTGGCAAGGTTGATTCACTTGAGGAGAGAAATGGTGTATCATATGCAACTTGTAGCCTCGAGTGCTGCAATCAAAAAGGTGAGACTATAGTTACAGCTGAAGCGGTATCTGAGCTTGTAGAAGAAAGAGAAGCGCATGACCGAAAGTAAGAAAGTGAGGGTGGCACTTGATGCTATGGGTGGTGATTTTGCCCCTGAAGAGATAGTCAAAGGAGCAGTTCTGGCGGCGCAAAGAAATGACGTCGAGGTTATTTTAACTGGTCCTGGTGATGTATTGAAAAGGGAGTTAGGCAAATATAAGTTTTCTCAGAATTTGCCCATTCGCTGCGTCGAAGCCAAACAAGTTATCAGCGAGGATGAGCCGCCCGCTTCGGCAGTCCGTCGCAAGCCTGATTCTTCTATAGTCATGGCAGCGAAGCTGGTGAAATCGGGTGAGGCTGATGCTTTAGTGAGTGCTGGGTCCAGCGCTGCAGTAGCAGTTAGTGCTATCCAGTATATAGGCATGGTAGAAGGAATAGAGCGTCCCGCGGTTGGTGGAAATTTGGGTAGCTTCGCACCTGATATAGTGATTATGGATATGGGTGTCAATGTTGATTGTAAGCCACAGCATCTTTTGGCCTTTGCCATTGAGGGTTGTGTTTTTGCTGAAAAGTTGCTCAATGTTTCCGACCCTACTGTAGGTTTATTGAGTACTGGTGTTGAGGAGAGCAAAGGAAATGAGGCAGTGCGCGAAGCTTACTCTTTGCTTCGGAGTGGGAACTTGAATTTTATTGGTAAGATAGAGGGCAATGAAATATTGAGCGGGCGGGCTAATGTCATCGTTTGCGATGGATTTGTGGGCAATGTGCTGTTGAAATTTTATGAAAGTATAGGAGACTGTGCGAAAACCTATGTAAAGCGAAGATTAAGATTCCCTCCATTGAGGGCGGTAGCTGGCTTGCTATTTGGTAGTTTGTTTCCTGTAACCAAAATAGCTTATGAAGGTGAAGAAGAGGGTGGTGGTATTCTATGGGGTATCAACGGGGTTGTCAGAATAGCACATGGCAGCGGTAAAGCTCCTCATATCGCTCATGCTATAGCAAGCGCCAAGAAAGCTTTTGAAGCTGACATCGTTGATTCCTTGAAGGCTAGATTAGCTGAGTTCAAAAATGAAAGCAGATTATGAAAGTGGTTTTCACCAAGACTCAGGATGAAAGTAATAATCAAATAACCACAAAGGAGGTATTTATATGTCTGTTGAAGAGGAAATAAAGGATATCGTGGCTGGTATTGCCCATGTTGACAAGAGCCTCATTGCTCGAGAAAGTACCTTTAAGGATATAAAGGCGGATTCGCTGGATATGGTACAGGCAATGGTGGCGGTGGAAGATAAATTCACTATTGAGATTCCTGATGAGGAAGCTCAGAAGTTCCAGAATTTTGGCGATTTTGTCGCTTATGTAGAAAGTCAAGTAAAGGGAGGAAAATCTTAGGCATGTCTTCCGAGAACAAACTGGCTCTGGTGACCGGGAGCGGACGAGGCATAGGCCGAGCTATTGCGCTCAAGCTGGCTTCACAGGGAACTGATATCATCGTCAATTTCTTTCGTCGCCGTGGGTCTGCTGAACAAACAGCCAGAGATATTGAAGCTCTGGGGGTAAAAGCTGAGATTATCCGGGCTAACCTTGCTGACCCGGCTAAGATCGATGAGATGTTTGACACGATTGCCAGTAAGTTTGGATACCTTGATATTCTCATTAACAATGCTGCCTCCGGTGTTGGTCGCTCCGTTATGGAAATTGATGCCAAAGCCTGGGATTGGACTATGGATATCAATGTCAAGGCTGCCTTATTTTGTGCTCAACACGCAGCCAAGTTGATGGATGGTAGAAATGGCAAAATAGTGAATATCTCCAGTTTAGGCTCTTCCTTTGTATTGCCTACCTATGCCATTGTTGGCATGTCTAAAGCTGCCCTGGAAGCCTTAACTCGCTACCTGGCGATAGAATTGGCTCCCAGGAATATTTGTGTCAATGTGGTCTCTGCCTCTGCTGTGGAGACAGAGGCACTCAAGTTTTACATCAAGGAAGGTTTGATAAAGGACACGCGCCAGGCGACGCCAGCCGGGAGAATGGTGATTCCTGAAGATGTGGCTAATGCAGTGGCTTTTCTCTGTAGTGAAGAGGCTTTTATGATCAGGGGGCAGACGATCATTGTTGATGGCGCTACATCCGCAGCGCCCTTTATCAACATTGGGAGTGAAGAACAGTGAAAATGCCCCGAATTGTCGTTACCGGAATGGGTACTGTTAATCCTCTGGGCTTAAATGTGGAGGAATTCTGGTCGGGGCTGGTTGCTGGGAAGTCAGGAATTGCTCCCATTACCCGATTTGATGCCAGCAAGTTCTATGTCAAGGTAGATGCTGAAGTGAAAGGCTTTGACCCGGCGAAGTATATGGACTTGAAGATGGTAGATCGCAATCCACGGGCCGTTCAGTTTGGTATTGCCGCTGCTAAAGAGGCGATAAGCTCAGCTAAGCTGGATATGTCCCAGGAAATCCCTGAACGAGTGGGAGTCAGTACTGCTTGCATGGTGGAAAGCGATTATATTATCAAACAAAATGAGCTACTTAATACCAGAGGGCCGCGGAGAGTTGAGCCTCTTTTCGTTGCCAAATCAAGTCCCAGTGCAGTTTCAATGCAGGTGGGCATGATGCTGGGGGCTAAGGGGCCCAACTCCAGCGTGAATAGCCTTTGTGCCAGTGGGGCTGATGCCATAGGTACAGCACTGAATTTTATCCGGTTGGGTTATGCTGATGTTATGATAGCTGGGGGAGCTGATTCTAGTTTGAGTCCTGTTGGCATAGCTGGAATTGATATGGTAGGAGCTGTATCACGCGAGGCTGACCCACTTAAGGCTTCCCGCCCCTTTGACCTTAACCGTAATGGCTTTGTCTACGGCGAAGGTGCTGGAATACTTGTCCTGGAAAGTTATGAACATGCCAGGAAGCGTGGTGCGCTGGTTTTGGCTGAGGTTGCTGGTGTTGGATGGTCTTTCGATGCCTATGACCAGACTGCTCCCGCTCCTGAAGCCGAGGCTTTTGCCATGAGAAGTGCTCTGGAAAATGCTGGCGCAAAGCCTGAAGAGGTTGACTATATCAATGCGCATGGTACCAGCACCAAGCTGAATGATGCTAATGAAACCAGGGCTATTAAAATGGTCTTCGGGAAGCAGTCTTCTGAAATTCCTATAAGTTCTACCAAATCTATGATTGGTCATATAATAACGGCTGCCGGCGCTATTGAGGCTATCACCTCTATAATGATTATCAATAAAGGAATCATCCACGCTACCATAAATTATGAAACTCCTGACCCTGAATGCGATTTGGATTATGTCCCCAATGTAGCCAGGCAGGCGCAGGTAAATGTGTGTCTTAGCAATAGCTTTGGTCTGGGTGGTGAGAATTGCTGTCTCGTGCTGAAACGATTTAAGAAGTAACAGACGTCATAGTGATTTGTCGTTCTGAGGGGAAAAATCTTGAAGTGAAAGATGAAGGAAGTGAAATGGAATTAGAAGGTAAAATAGCGCTGGTCACCGGAGCTTCTCGTGGTATGGGGAGAGCTATTGCCTTGAAGCTTGCCAGCCTTGGCTCTAAAGTCGCGGTTAATTATGTGAACATAGAGGCTGGTAATGAAGCTGACGCTGATGATGTAGTTGAAACTATAATACATGGTAAGGGAGAAGCTTTGAAAATTGAAGCTGATGTTCGGAATGGTGAGGCTGTGAAAGCCATGATGGGACAAATCATTACTCAGTGGGGCAGAATAGACATCCTGGTAAACAACGCTGGTATTACCAGGGATAACCTGCTGTTGAGAATGTCTGAAGATGCCTGGGATGATGTAATGGCAACGAATTTGCGTAGCGCTTATCTGTGTACCAAGTTCGCTCTGCGGTCCATGGTAAGGCAAAGATGGGGACGTATTATCAGCATTGCTTCTATTGCTGGATTGATGGGGAATTCTGGGCAGACTAATTATGCAGCCTCTAAAGCGGGGTTGATTGCCTTTACCAAGAGTGTGGCTCGTGAAATGGGCTCACGTAACATCACAGCCAATGCAGTAGCCCCGGGCTTCATCAAGACCAGAATGACTGAAAACCTGTCTGATGAGGTAAAAAAGTCCATTTTATCCATGATATCTCTATCCCGCTTTGGAGAACCAGAAGATGTAGCTGAGCTGGTGGCATTCCTGGCCAGTGATAGAGCTGGCTATATTACAGGACAGGTTATCTGCATAGATGGTGGGGTATCTATGTGAGCATTCGTCGTTTCTCTGAGCATATCGCCTTGCGACATATTGACAATGGAGCGACCTGATGATGCATAATATCTCCACATATATGTAGAGTGGGAGTTCTTACTCACCTTAGGGGTGATATGAATGATAAAATGGTGAAGATAGCTGTTGATGCTATGGGAGGTGATTACGCTCCTCCAGAAATAGTCAAAGGAGCAATTCAGGCAGCCAGAGAACAGGAAGTGGAAATTATTCTGGCAGGTCGTGAGGAAGTTATCAAGGGGGAGGTTGCCAAGTACAATACTTCGAAACTTCCCTTTAGTATCATAAACGCCAATGATGTCATACAGGATGGCGAATTCCCAGTGACAGCCCTGCGTTTCAAGCCGGATGCTTCCATTCTGGTAGCTACCAGAATGGTGAAGGAAGGTGAAGCTGATGCTGTAGTAAGCATGGGCTCTACTGGCGCAGTTATGGTGAGCGCGATAGAAATCCTGGGAAAACTGGAAGGTATAAAGCGTCCCAGTGCCGGTGGTTTTCTTTGTGGATTTGCCCCCGAGACAATGGTGTTTGACATGGGCCCAAACGCTGATTGTAAGCCACGAGATTTGTTGAATTTTGCCATTATAGGTTCTGTTGTTGCTCAAAAGATATTGCATATCAGTAAACCCACAGTAGCCCTTCTGAGCAACGGCGCTGAAGAAGGAAAGGGGAATCTTCTGGTAAAGAAAGCTTATCCTTTGTTTAAGGAAAGTCACCTTAACTTTATTGGCAATGTAGAGGGAGGCGGCATTCCTTTTGGCAGGGCGAATGTTGTTGTTTGTGATGGGTTCATTGGGAATATTTTGTTAAAATTCTGTGAAGGTTTAGGCGTGGCTGTGGTTGAGCGATTGAAGACTGTTTTGGATAAGCAAATTCCAGAGGAACAAATAAAGGCTATCACCAATGACTTATTTGCCCTTACTCATAGTGCAGAAGCGGGTGGTCCCATTTTTGGGGTAGATGGCGTCGTGGTGATCGGGCATGGTCGTTCTAAAGCTCCACAGGTGGCCGATGCTATACGCATGGCAAAAATGATGGTGGAAACTAATTTGGTGGAGGAATTAAAATTGGAGCTGGGGAGAGTAAAGAGTGAAGGTTAAAATTTTGGAGGCACACGGCTCCACCTTTCGAGAATGAAATCAAGGAGCAAGCTGAGGAATTAGCCAAAGAGCTGGATGCCCAAATTAGCCTTGGCTATGAAGGAATGGAGATTGAAGTCTAAGGAATATCTTGATAAAGTAGAAGGAATTCTCGCTGAAGTGCGAATGGTAAAGAATTATAATCTGGAGGTGAATTATGTCAATAGCTGTGCTTGTTGATAGTGTTTCTGGTATTACCAAAGAAATTGCCGATGAATACCATATGCGGCTGGTTCCTTTGCACCTGATATGGGATAAGGAGGAATACGCTGACTGGGTGGACATAACCCCAAAGGAATTTTACGCTCGGTTGAAGACAGCAAAGACCTGGCCCACTACCGATGGCGCGGTTCAAGGGGAGTTCTATGATGCCTTCGAGGAGCTGCGAGGCAAGGTTGATGGCGTAGTTGCCATTACCCTCAGCCCCAATACCCCTTCAGCAGGTTACCGCTCGGCTTTAATGGCAAAAGATATGGTCGAAGGCATCCCCATTGAGGTTGTTGACTCTCACTTTGTTATAGTAGCTGAGGGTTTGGTAGCCACTGCTGCTGCTAATGCTGCCACTGCCGGTGGCAGCCTGGAGGAAGTAATCAAGGCGGCTGAGAGTGTTATCCCTAAAATGAATGTTTTTCTTAATCCTGGCTCGATAAGTTATTTTCTACGTCTTGGGCGTGTTGCTGAATCTGAGATAGCTTCAAGAGAGAATAGCTGTATTATCACCATCAAGGAAGGCAAAATTACCGCATCTGGGGAGGAATATGTTACCAGGGAAAAAGCGCGCCACCGCCTCAAGGAATTGGTGAAGGAAAAAGCGAGAAAGGATACGCCACTTCACGCTGCCATAATTCATGCTGCGGCATTGGAGGAAGCTGAGGAATTCAAAAAATGGATTGCATCTCAATACAACTGTGTTGAGCTCTGGATAGGAGAAGCTTCTCCAGCAATAGCAATTCATCTCAGCCCAGAATCGCTTGGGGTAGCTTTTCATAACGAATAAAGCAGGAGGCGACCATGGCAGCAGTAACGGAAGTAGAGCTGGATGGGCAGGATTTGAAGAAGGCATTGGAGGGGGCGAAGGATTATATCGAGCGACATATAGATGAAGTAAACGAATTGAATGTTTTTCCTGTTCCCGATGGAGATACCGGCATAAATATGTTTCTCACTATGAAGTCGGCGCTGGAGGCAACAGAGAAAGCAGACCCTTCTGTGGAAGCTATTGCTGCTTCTGCAGCTAAAGGGGCCCTCATGGGGGCAAGAGGCAATTCTGGGGTCATCCTTTCTCAGATGCTGAGAGGGGTGGCTAAAGGATTGGAAGGGAAAACGACTTTCTCCTTTGCTGACTTTGCTCATGCCCTTCATATTGCCTCAGAGCAAGCCTATAAAGTCGTTGACAAACCGGTTGAGGGGACTATTCTCACTGTTATCAGGGAAGTTTCTGAAGAGGCATCACGGGTGACACAGAAGAAAGCCAGTTTTGTGCGTGCCATAAGTGCCGTTGTCTTGAGAGCCAGGAAAACAGTTAAGCGAACGCCAGAGATGCTTCCCGTGCTGAAAGAAGCTGGGGTTGTAGATGCTGGAGCCAAAGGTTTGTATTATTTCTTTGCGGGGATGGAAAATGTTATCTGCCGAATACCTGATAAGCTTCACTCTGAGAGAAAATCCTCCGCTGCTGCCTCTACAAAGAAGGAAACAAGGGTCTACGGCTTTGACGTGCAATTTTTGCTTGCGGGCGAAGATTTGCCGGTGGGAGAAATAAAAGAGAGAGTTGTTGCTGCTGGTGAATGCCCTCTCGTGGTTGGTGATGAAGAGCTTTTGAAAGTTCATGTCCATACCATGAATCCTGATGATATTTTAACCTATGCTCGCAGCAAAGGGTCAGTGAAGGATATCGTAGTCGAGGATATGGACTTGCAGGTGCAGAAGTTCAAATAATTCTCCCTTTCCTGGCTGGAGAAACATTTTAAAGTCCTCTCCTGTCAGGAGAGGACTTTCATAATCGGAGGTGTTCAGGTGAATGAAATGAAAAGGAGAGTAGTTGTTACCGGGGTTGGTGCGGTTACTCCTCTGGCTACTGGAGCTGAAAAATCCTGGCAGGCACTGTGCCAGGGAAAATCGGGTGTGGGGAAAATCACCAAGTTTGATGCTTCAGGTTTCCATGTGCAAATTGCTGCTGAGTTGAAGGATTTCCATCCGGAGGATTTTCTGGACAAGAAGAAAATTCGCCGTACTGACCCTTTTATTCACTATGCTTTGGCAGCGGCACGCATGGCGCTGGAAGATTCTGGATTAGTTATCAATCAAGGCAATTGCGATAGAGTAGGAACGGTGGTGGGCACATGTGCCGGTGGCATGCTTACCTATGAAAAGAATGTCCTTGCTCTTGCAACGGGAGGACCGAATAGCATTTCCCCCTTCTTTATCCCTGGATTTATAGCTAACATGGCAGCGGGAGAAGTTTCCATCATTTTTGGTGCCAAAGGTCCCAGCAAATGTGTGGTTACTGCCTGTGCTACTGGCAGCCATTCTATTGGTGATGCTTTCCGACTGATTCAATATGGAGAGGCTGATGCCATGATTGCTGGAGGGAGCGAGGCTTACATTATCCCTATGGGAATTGCCGGCCTGGATAGGATAAGGGCAATATCAAGGCGAAATGATGAACCTGAAAAAGCCAGTCGTCCTTTTGAAAAAAACCGTGATGGTTTTGTAGTGGGGGAAGGAGGGGGTATTGTCATCCTGGAAAAGCTTGAATCAGCCATAAAAAGAGGGGCTAAAATTTACGCTGAAATCGTGGGCTATGGCTCTAATATTGATGGTTTTCACATAACTGAGCCAGATTGGGAGAATCAGACTCGCTGCATCAGGCTGGCTTTGCGTGATGCTGGTATCTCACCTGATAGTGTTGACTATGTCAATGCTCATGGCACATCCACTATCCTCAATGACCTGGCTGAGACGAAAGCCATAAAGGCTACCCTGGGAGAACATAGCAAAAAGATATCTGTAAGCTCCATCAAATCAATGACGGGTCACCTGTTGGCGGCAGCCGGCGCTGTGGAAGCCATTTCCACTGTTTTAACCATGAGAGATAGTATTATCCCGCCCACCATAAACTATGAGACTCCTGATCCTGAATGCGATTTGGACTATGTCCCCAATGTAGCTAGAAAGGCAGAGGTCAACATAGCTATTTCCAATTCTTTTGGCTTTGGTGGTGCTAACGCTGTGCTGGTTTTCAAGAAGTTCAGAGAAGCACGAGATTACATTTCCCAGTAAGGCAAGCAAAATTCGAGCTTCATTTAGCTTTAAGCCTTTTGTTTTTGGCGTGCCGCTTAGAAACCAGCTTTATACGCGTGGCGTGTTTTTCAAAAGGCTCTATTTTGCCATGTGTAACGATTTATTTGGGCTCAATGAGGTCACCCTTTGCCTTAACTAGGTTATGGTAATTGATGTTTGAGCTATAAGACAATGCTGCGGCAGCGAGACTCTTGGTGGCCTGTAAGGTCTTAACAAACTTGAGTCGAATAGAGTGATGGGAGTAAATACGGCGAGCGCCTTCCAGCGCTGCAGTTGAAAACTCTTGTGGTGTCATTAAGGTCGGTCTGTAGGTAACTTCTGATAGGTCATAGTGTTCCCAGTCAGTCGGGAAATTGGTGTAGAGCAAGCGCCCCTCATCCCATAGCTTGTTGAACAGCCGTGTCCCTGGCAACGGTGTCAAATAGCTCATCTGTACCGCATCAACCCCGCTGTGCAGGATATAATCGGTGCGGCGGCGTAGTTTTTCTGGCGTGTCGTTATCCATCCCGTAGATGAAGGCACCCAATACGGCAATGCCATGGTGGTCAATGCGTCGGAAGACTTCTTTGTAGTTATCCACGCCCTTCTTCAAGTTTACCTTCTTGTCTATCTCCTTAAGCATATCGTTATCCTCTGCTTCCACCCCGAGAAAAACCATGAGGCAGCCGCTTCTGGCAGCGTATTTCAGTACTTCCTCGTTGTCAGCGAAGTTCATTGATGCCTGGCACCACCAATCCTTTTTAATGCCCCGTTCGGTAATCCCCTTGAATAATGCGATAGCTCTCTTCTCAGCTTTCTTACTCCATCCAATGATATTATCGTCAACGAAGAAAACTCTTTTTTTCGGAATGGTTTCCAATTCATCCAGTACCTCATCTACTGGCCGCTGGCGGTAGTGGTGACCGTTAAAGGCAGTCACGGAGCAGAACTCGCAATTCATAGGACAGCCCCTGGAAGTCTGAATGGTGTCAAACATATACTTGGGTGAAAAGAGGTCACGCCGTGGCTTAACCATCCCCGCCAGGTCCAGCCAATTTCCCTGATAGACATGTTGCATCCCACCAGCCATAAAATCAGTGATTACCTGAGGCCAGATACTCTCTGCTTCACCAATGACTACGGTATCCACATAGCGCAGTGCCTCTTCGGGAAGCATTGAGGCATGAATACCACCTATCACGGTGGGGATACCTTGTTCTCGATAGATGCTGGCAATCTCATAGGCTCGAGGAGCAGCAACAGTGAAGGCAGTTAGACCAACAAGATCAGCCTCCTGATACTTGAAGGGCTCAAAGTTCTCATCAACTAAGGTTATTTCCCACTCAGCAGGTGTCAAGGCGGCTATGACTCCCAGTGCCAGTGGTGGGAAACAGGAGCTAGGATTTACAGTTAGCCCGGCGTGATGAGGATTAACAGGATTAATTAGAAGCAATTTCCGCCTGTTCATACTATCTCTTAGCCTTTACTCACAAATTGCTATACTTAGACTCAACCTCTGCCCCAGCTCTGCCTAACATCCAGATTGCACGATGTTAAGTTCAGCTAATCAGCGCATTTCTAATTTATACTGTATAGAGGGATATTGTAAATAGTGAATGGAGAAGTCGTGTTTCATATTTGCATTTTACCATTTTATTCGATATGAAGGGCAAATCCACAATTACCGCGCTTTCTTGCAAAGACACAGGATGAATATTTACGGAATATTTTTCAATATTTGTTGTATAATGCCTCGAATAGTGATATATTACTGTAGTATTAGTAGCAGAAATGTTGATGGGACAGATATCTGTCTTTAGTATGCTGAGAGGAGGTAAGAAGTGAATCTGAAGGAGATGCTGGAGGGAACTGCCCGCGAAGTACCACAAAAGACGGCTATTGTTCTTGATTCCCACAGGGTTACTTATGGAGAATTAGAGGAAACTTCCAACAGGGTGGCTAATGCGCTCATAGAGCTTGGGGTGGAGAGAAATGACCGTGTAGCTATTTTGATGTCTCATAGCCCTGGGTGGGTCATCAATTATTTCGGTGTTATTAAAGCTGGTGGGGTAGCTGTTCTGCTAAGTTCCATGCTCAAAGCGCCCGAGCTTGATTCTTTCTTGCGTGACTCTGATACTGAAATCCTGATAACGGAAAAAAGCTTTCTGCCAATTCTTCCCACGAGTTTGCCTGCTGCGGTAAAGCAGGTTCTCGAGGTGGATGGAAATCATTATCAAATGATGCTAGCCAGGAGTTCTGCTATATCGCCTGATATTGATATAAAGGATGACGATGAAGCTACTGTCATGTGCGTCGCTGGTGTGCTGGGAAAACAGAGGGGTGTAGTGCATACGCATGCTTCTCTCACAGGGCCTCTTAGTATAATTTCCACGGGCATAGGACGGAGCAGAGAAGATGTCGTCGTAGACCCCATTCCCTTTTTCTATCTTCTGGGATTGGGTGAGGTTCTTCTGGGTTCCATTAAGGAAGGGTCCACTATAGTAATCGTTCCTCATTTCAGCCCGAGAGAGGTTTTGGAAGTCATAGAGAGAGAAAGAGGCAGCATCCTTTTCGGAGTTCCGGCAATATATAATACTCTGGCCATGGTGCGTGATGAGGTTATCAAGAACTATGACATCAGTTCATTACGAGTAGCTTCCAGCGCAGGCGCAAAATCGTCTCCAGACCTGATGAAGATGCTGGAAGATAAATTCAATTTAGTTTTTTGTGAGACATATGGTCTTTCTGAAAGCTTTGTTGTCTCTATGAGTACTCTTGATAACCATAAACTGGGGGCGGTAGGCAAGCCAATTTGTAGCCTCAAGATAGTGGATGATGATGGAAACGAAGTTACTCAAGGTGAAATAGGGGAAGCTGTCTTCAAAGTCCCCTGGATAGTGAAGGGATATTATAAGGCGCCTGATCTCACCGCCCAGGTTATCAGAAATGGTTGGTTTCATACCGGAGATTTGGTCAGGATGGATGAAAATGGTTATCTTGAGTATGTGGAGAAGAAGTCATTTGTAATAGTGACTCCAAAAGGGCTGAAAATTTCTCCCTGGGAGGTTGAAGATGTGCTTTTGAGGTATCCTGCTGTGTCTGCAGCAGCCTGTGTGGGTGTTAAAAATGGACGGGTTGATGAGATTCCCACAGCTTTCATAGTGCTTAAAGAAGGACAAAATGTTACTGTAGAAGAGTTAGCCAGTTTTTGCCAGCAAAATCTGGCTAATTTTAAGCAGCCAGAACAAATCAAGTTTGTGGATAGCATACCCAAGACTGGCTCGGGAGAAATTGATAGGCGGTGGCTTAAAGAGAAAGGGTAGGCTAAATTCTCCTTCATCACATATACTGTAGTGACCAGGATTGATTGTTCCCAGCCCTTCATAGAGCTTGGCATTAGAGGCCTTCAACAGGATAAATCTCGCTGTGTTAAAGCTGTTTGGGGTTTTAGCGAATTGATTTCTGATGAAGTAATTTGATGTTAATTAACGTTGCATTTATTGCAGGCAGTTACCTTTTCGGCGCTCTTCCCTTTACGACTGCTCTGGCTAAAGCGAGTGGTTTGGATTTGTCTCAGGAAAGAGACTTGCATATTGCCTTGCAGCGTAAAGTAAGCAAGTTTCGTGCTTCACTCGCAAGCTTTGTTGATTTTATTAAAGGAAGTATCGCTGTGCTTATTGGTTTTGGCTTTAATTTGTTGCCTGCCGTCGTTGTTTTGTCCGGCGTAGCTGTCGTAGTGGGACAAATGTGGCCTCCATTTCGCAGTTGCCATGGAGAAAAAGGGAATAGTACCGGCAGCGCCGTAATAATTACCCTGGCTTTGATATATGAGGCATATATTGTTTTGATTTGCCTTGCATTCTTCGCCGTAGGTTCTGGCTTGAGGCTTATTACCTATCGACGATTTCCTGACCCCACTCATCCTGTAGCTCTGGCTTTGCCCGCAGGTATGTTTCTGGGTTTTGCTGCAGCTCCTTTGGCTTCCTGGTGTTCCGGGCAGCCAAAGAGTATCACTTTAGGACTCCTTGCTTTATTTATCATCATCGTCGCACGGCGTTTAACTACTTACCTCAAGGCAGATCTTAAAGCAAATCGCAGCATTTCACAAATACTGGTCAATCGTCTTCTTTTCGACCAGTCATTTCTGGAGAAAGCACAGAAGTAACTCTTGTAATCGCTCTTTCTTGACAGATTAATTCCTTCGAGCTAACCTATTTACCTAGTTATTCGAGGTATAAAGTATGGATAAGGTAGCTATCGTTACTGACAGCGCTGCCTGCTTGCCTGAAGATGTGGTAAGAGAGTATGGCATCGAAGTTGTGCCTCTGAGATTTATCTATGCTGGTAAAGTTTACCGGGATGGGATAGATATAACCCCAGACAAAATCTATCGCATCTTTCCTCGAGCCAAGAATTTGCCTACTACTTCGTCGCCTTCTCCAGGAAATTATTATGAGGCTTTAGAAAAAGTAGCTCAAAAACATAGCAAAGTTTTAGTAATAACACTGTCTTCTAAATTCAGCATGGCATTTGATTCAGCGAAAATTGCTGCCAAGATAGCTGAGGAAAAGCTGAAAAACATTGTTGTTGAAGTGGTTGATTGTGGTACTGCTGCTGGAGCTCAAGGACTTGTTGTTTTAGCAGCGGCTAAAGCAGCGAGAGTAGAAGGAAGCCTGACCAAGGTGACCGAAGTCGCCAAAAATGTTATGTCTCGGGTTAATTTAATAGCTTTCTTGGATACGCTTTATTATCTAGCTAAAGGCGGTCGTGTGCCCAGAGTTGTTGCTTGGGCAAATTCTTTAGTTAAAATTAAGCCTATCTTTCAGATTGCTCCGCTATCGGGTGAAGCCAGCATTATGAAAATAGTCAGGACTAGGCCTGAGGCTATAAAGCAATTACTGGAGCTGGTGAAGGAAAAGGTGGAGGGAAAATCTATCCATGCTATAGTTATGCATAGCCAGAGTTTGGCTGAAGCAGAAAACTTAAAGGAACGTCTTGTGTCTCATTTCCTCTGCGACGAAATCTATATCAGTGATTTCACTCCAGTCATGGGAATACACACAGGCCCAGGTGTTTTAGGCATCGCTTTTTACACTGATGACTAGATAGTATATCCAAGACTAACTCGGGGAAGATTATAGCGAGTGCCATAGTAAGGGCAGACTAAACAAATAACGATAGTTCGACTTTGGGGACATACATAAGGAAGTGTTAGTGTATTGTGGTATTATCGGTCAGATTGTGCTGAAAGGAGCGTAACTTGAAAATACTCTTTGTTTATCCACAGTATCCAGATACCTTCTGGAGTTTTAAGCATGCTTTAAGATTCATTTCTAAGAAGGCAAGTTTTGCCCCTTTGGGTCTACTAACTGTAGCCGCAATGCTTCCCGATGAGTGGGAGAAAAAACTTGTAGATATGAATACAGTAACCCTGACTGATAAAGACCTCAAGTGGGCTGATTATGTGTTTATCAGCGCTATGGCAGTGCAACAAGATTCGGCGAGGGAAGTCATTACTAGGTGTAAGAAATTCGGGACTAAGACTGTTGCCGGTGGTCCTCTTTTTAGCGCCGGATACGAAGAGTTTGGTTTTGATGATATAGACCATCTTATATTTAATGAGGCTGAAAATATACTGCCGCTCTTTTTAGAAGATCTAGAGAAGGGATGTGCCAAGCATATTTACACATCTGAGGAACGACCAGATATAACAAAAACTCCTGTACCTTTATGGTCACTTATCGACAAGAAGAAATACCAATTAATGAGTATCCAGTATTCTCGAGGCTGCCCTTTCAACTGCGAGTTCTGTGATATCGTTGTAATAAACGGGCATAGACCACGAACCAAAGACAAAAATCAGATAATAGCCGAACTGGACACATTATACAATTTGGGGTGGCGAGGTACCGTATTCTTTGTTGATGATAATTTTATCGGCAACAAGCAAAAATTAAAGTCGGAAATTCTACCGACAATAATTGAATGGATGAAAGAAAAAAACAGCCCCTTTTCACTTTTTACGGAAGCATCTATAAATCTTGCCGATGATGAAGAGCTAATGCGGCTGATGGTAGAGGCAGGATTTAATATGGTATTTGTTGGCATCGAAAGCCCGAATGCAAAAAGCCTAGTTGAATGTAACAAAATGCCAAATAAAAATCGTGATTTACTGGCATCAGTTAAAAAGCTTCAAAACCACGGCTTGCAAGTGCAGGGAGGGTTTATTGTAGGTTTTGATAGTGACCCACTTTCAATTTTCAAGAGCCAAATCAGCTTCATTCAAAAGAGTGGAGTCGTTACCGCTATGGTGGGTGTGCTAATGGCTCCTCCGGGAACAAGACTATACAAACGTCTAAAAAAGGAGAAGCGCCTGCTGCCAGGAGGTACTGGTGACAATACAGACGGTTCAACTAATTTCATTCCTAAAATGGGCCGCGAAACACTTGCTAAGGGCTATAAGCACATCTTGAGTACAATCTATTCGCCCAAGCCATACTACGAACGTATTAAAACCTTTCTAAAAGAGTATAAACCTAAAAGCGAAAGAAAAGGTAATATTAGCCCTCGCTATATCGGAGCATTGATTAAATCTATGTGGGTTCTGGGTATCAAGGAAAAAGGGAGAAGGTACTATTGGAGGCTGTTTGTCTGGACCCTGCTGAAAAAACCCAAGTCTTTCCCTTTATCCATAACCCTTGCTATTCAGGGATTTCATTTCCGCAAAGTCACCGAGAAAATACATGTACCCCCAATTAGGGATATCCGCTGGCTAGAGCAAACAAGAACCTAACGGCTAAACGAAATTAGCCGTTAAAATAGTACTCAATCAAAGCGCACGGTTTGTTGAAAGAACTCTTGATCTGGTTCATATGATTAGACACACCTCAGCTCCTTTCTTCTATTTTGCGGAGATTGTCTCAGAAACTCCTGTGGGGTGAGGTATCCCAGTGGCGGCTCAGTTCTCGTAGAGGTGCTAGGAAGGCTCATATATCTTGGCACGATTCAAAGCTAAACAGCAAGGGCAAACGGTGTCCCGTTCTCCAAGATGCTGGGAATCGGAGGTAATGTGGTTGAGCGAGAGTGGTTATCTGATTTGAATTTTACCCCACCTGGTGACGCGACCAAGCAAGATGTTTTCCAAGAAGAAGGAAGCAGCCCATGCTTCCTGAGGAGGAGCTCTTTACCAGTGCATTGATAGAACAAGGGGATTGCTTGGCGTTCAGGACAATATTAAAATATGACATCATTGAAATGCTAAACATCGTTATCAGCATCATAGCTGCCTATCTGCTGGGGTCTATTCCTTCAGCATATATTGCAGGCCGACTGAAAAAGGGGATAGATATTCGCAAAGTGGGCAGCAAGAACATGGGGACATTGAATGTTTACTATGAGGTGGGATTGGCAGAAGCAGTTCTGGTACTTATAGTTGATATAGCTAAAGGTATAGGAGCGATTCTCCTGTCCCGCTGGCTGGGACTCCCCGTGATATGGCAACTTGTCACTGGATTTATGAGTGTAGCCGGTCATAGCTTCCCCATTTTCCTTCAGTTTCGTGGTGGCAAAGGCGGAGCTCCCGCTCTGGCTATCCTTCTTTTCCTCATGCCCATAGCAATCCCCATCTTCGTCGCCGTTGCCGTGATAGCTCTAATTGTTACCCGTAACTACACCTTCTGCTACAGTGTCGCCCTTATTACCTTTCCCTTTGCCGCTTGGCTGATTTATGGCTCCCAACCACTTATATTTTTCTCCATTGCGCTACTGCTCTTTCTGGGCACAAATTACATTCCCCGGTTCAAGGAAATGCATACAAAGACTGGCGGCAGGTGGTACAAGGTCGTCAAACGAAGGAACCTCAAGGAAAGACTATAGCAAGTTGTCTATTCTTCCACCCTTCTCCTTTTGACCTAATCCCACCCCCCTTTTGGTTTTCTTATTCAACATCGTTATGTCCTCCATGTGATGAGCTTTTCACAAACATTTATAGAGGGACAAGACCGTACAAAACGACATCTCCAACATCAAAATACGAAAAATGCTCTCCGCAAATGTGAAGATTGATGCTCCATCCATTCGATTGCCTAGCTACCTCTTATCTCCCAGTATAGCTACCAGCAAGAGACCAGGCCCGGTATGTGTGCCGATTGCTGGAGTCATTTTTGACCGATAGATACGCTCCTTGGGGAATTTAGCGCTAAGTTGCTCAAGCAGTGTCTCCGCTTCGTCGGGACAAGCAGTGTCTTCCACAGCCATGTCCTCGATGCAGGAATAGTTCATAGCGAAGCCACGTAAGTGTTTTATCGCTTTAGCTCGAAAGTATGCTCTGCCTGCGGGTTCAACCACACCATCCCTTAGGGTGATTAGTGGATTCACCCTAAGTACTGACCCTAGAAAAGTTTGAGCCTTACCAATACGACCACCTCTGCGGAGATAGTCCAGGGTATCAAAAGTGCATAGAAAATCCACACGGGGAATAGTCTTTCGGGTTATCTCTATCACCTCGTCAAGGCTAGCGCCAGCCTGAGCTGCTTTGGCTGCCTTCATGACTATGAATCCCTCTGCCATAGTAGCCCATTCTGAGTCAATCACTTCTACCCTGCATTTTTTCTTCATCAGCCCAACGCTTTGTTTCGCTACCTCATAGGTGCCACTGAGCTTGGAACTAAGAGTGATAGCAAGGACTTCATCCGTGTCTTCAGCCAGCTTGTCATATGCCTCAGCGAAGGTTCCAGGCGATGGTACTGAGGTACCTGGAAGGGTCTTGCTCTGCTTTAGTTTCTTATAGAACTGCTCAGCAGTCAAGTCAATGCTATCGCGGTAAACCTTTTCTCCAAAGCGAACAAGTATGGGAATCACCGTAATCCCCAGCTCTTTAACCACATCAGATGGCAAATCCGCAACGCTGTCAGTTACAATCTTCACTGTCATGACTTCTTAAAGTGGCGACAGGTGAGCCTGGCATTGTAAAATTGTGGAAGTTGTAGTAATCAAACCATTTGAGTCTTTGCCTGGGCTTCTTTGATAACCTGGGGGTGTTTGCCAAATATTTATATCCTGGCATCCTGCTATAAACATTTATAGTGCAGCCATTATAACACCCTTTGATAGTCTATGTGTGTCACCCATCTATCTGGACTAGCTCAGATACGAAGTAATTTGTTTACTGCATTTCGTGCCGCAGCATTCGTAGTAATAATGATTAACATGTTGTATTTGTGAGCGGAGAAGATAATATGTAGAATGGTGTAGTTCAGCCAATAGCGATAATCTGAGAATGAGCAAGCGTGAAACGCCGAAAAGGTTAGCTTTTCAGTTTATTATACTTTTAGGGATCGTCAGTTTATTTGGCGATGTTACCTACGAAGGGGCCAGGAGTATTACCGGCCCTTATTTGGCTACACTGGGAGCAAGTGCCAGCATTGTTGGATTGGTAGCTGGCATTGGTGAATTTGTTGGCTATGCCTTGCGTCTTGCCTCCGGCTATTTAGCTGACCGTACCAAAGCGTACTGGGTCTTCACATTTCTTGGCTACGGACTACTAATTTTCGTTCCTCTGCTCGCTTTTGCTGGCTATTGGCAACTTGCCGCCGTCTTCATTATCCTGGAGCGGATGGGGAAAGCTATTAGAAGTCCGGCGAGAGATACTATACTCTCGTATGCTACCAAAGAGGTGGGGAGAGGTTGGGGATTTGGTATTCACGAGGCATTGGATCAGGTTGGCGCCATAATTGGCCCTCTTATCTTTTCCCTTGTTTTTCTTCTTAATGGAGGCTATCGCGAAGGTTTTACTATCCTGTGGATACCTGCCTTGCTCACTTTGGCTATCCTTGCGCTAGCCAGACGGAAAGTTCCAGCACCAGAGAAGCTCGAACTTCCCAGCCAAATAGACAAACAGAATCATAAAGGCAAGCTCCCCAGGGTTTTCTGGCTCTATACTTTGTTTACTTTCTTTTCCGTGGCTGGATTCGCCAACTTCCAGTTGATTTCCTACCATCTTAAAGTCCAGTCGGTTATCCCCCTTGTGCAAATTCCCATATTTTATGCCATTGCCATGGGAGTGGATGCCTTAGTTGCCCTTATCATTGGCAAAACATACGATAAAATTGGGCTGACATCGCTGCTGGCTGCTCCCTTACTGGCGTTGCCTATTCCTTTCCTTGCCTTTTCATATAGCTATAGTCTTGTGCTGATAGGTATCGTGTTTTGGGGGATGGTGATGGGCATTCAGGAAACTATCATGCGCGCTGCGATTGCTGATTTAACTCACATCGAGCGCAGGGGATTTGCCTATGGCATCTTCAATACGGCTTACGGGGCGTCCTGGTTTTTGGGGAGTTTTATTATGGGGATGTTGTATGACTTTTCCCTGACTTACTTAATCCTCTTTGCAATTGTGATGGAGTTGATTTCAGTGCCGGTATTAGTTCTGGTTAGAAGGGCAGCTTAGCCGTTTATTAAGCTTTAAACAGCGAAGTTAGGTGATAATATATGTTACTTCCTATTGCGGAACACAAGTGCTCTTGTCCTCATCTGGTTGATAAAATATGGCCTGGCTTTAATAGTGACCCTCTTTTAAACAATGAGGGTTTGACATATTAGTAGGAAAAATCATACAATACTGATATAATTTGTTGCAGGAGGGAAAGATGGAGCAGGCAAACAAGCGTGCAGTGGGTAAATGCTTTGGCTCTACCGCGGTCGGTCCTCGTGGGCAACTGGTGATTCCAGCAGAAGCCCGAAAAGAGCTGGGCATAGATGTTGGTACCAAGCTCCTGGTTTTCAGTCATTTCCAGGGCAAGGGGCTTATCTTTGTCAAGGTTGAGGCAGTGGAGGAGTTACTTAATACCATGAGCCGCAGAGTCGAAGAATTTGCCAGTTTGCTGAGGAAAAGTGAAACTGATGATATAGGAGCAAAGAGTGAAAGCCATCAAGGTTGATAATTTGACCAGAACCTTTGGCCATCTTGTTGCTGTGAACCATATCTCTTTTGAAGTTGGAGAAGGAGAGATTTTTGGTTTTCTGGGCGCCAATGGAGCTGGCAAAACGACTACTATGATGATGTTAGCCACAGCGCTCATTCCTACATCTGGTTCAGCTACAGTATGTGGATATGATATCCTCAAAAAGAAGAATAAAGTCAGAGAATCTATGAGCATTGTCTTTGAGGAATTGAGCCTGGATATTAATCTTACCGGCAGAGAGAATCTCGACTTTCATGCCAGAATGTATCACCTTCCCAGAAAAGTCAGGGAAGAGAGAGTAAACCAGGCTTTGGATTTGGTGGGATTGAGAAATAAACAAAACATACTGGCCAAACACTATTCTGGTGGCATGCAGCGCAGACTTGAGATAGCCAGGGGGATGCTCAATTGTCCCGAAGTCTTATTTCTGGATGAGCCGACTTTAGGTCTGGATGTGCAGACGAGAAGGATGTTATGGGACTATGCCAGGAAGTTGAATAGAGAGTTTGGTGTCACCATATTGTTAACTACGCATTATGTGGAAGAGGCTGATTATCTCTGTGGTAAGATAGCTATTTTAGAGCAGGGTAAGATTGTGATAACAGGTACCCCTGACGAATTAAAGAATTCTCTTGGTGATAGCCTGTTGTCTATCAAACTTTCCCGTGGCTCAAGCAGCGATATGGTGAAGCTGCTTGGTCAGGTGAGTTGGGTCAAAAAGGTTAGCCTGCGTGATGGCTGGCTGGATTTGGCTGTGGAGTCTGAAGGGACAAAGATACCCGAAATAGTTAAATTTGCCAGAGACCATGGATTTGCTGTTTCCTCTGTCAGTCAGCATAAGCCAAGTTTAGAGGATGCCTTTTTATATTATGCTGGGAAAAGGTTAGAAAATGAGTGAAATTGTAGAAATTGAAAATCTGACCAGGGAATTTGATGGCCTCGTAGCAGTAGACCATATCAACTTGAGCATAAAAGAAGGGGAGATATTTGGCTTTCTTGGCCCCAATGGAGCTGGGAAGACAACTACTACCAAGGTGCTGTGCACTTTGCTTAATCCCACCTCAGGCTGGGCGAAGGTCTGTGGTTATGATGTTGTGCGAGATAGAAATAGTGTCCGGGAATGCATGGGAATTGTCTTTCAGGATTCCTGCAGTGATAAATTCCTTACTGGTAGGGAGAATCTGGATTTTCATGCCCGTATGTATCATATGGACAGGAAAACCAGGGAAGAAAGGATAACGGAAGTACTGGACTTGCTGGAGCTAAAGGGGAAAGAAAATATCAAGATCAGCGATTGTTCTGGCGGCATACAACGCAGGTTTGAGGTTGCCAGGGGCTTTATGAATCATCCCAAAGTCTTGTTTTTAGATGAGCCAACCCTGGGCCTGGATATACAAACTAGAAGAAATTTATGGGAGTATATCCGAATGCTCAATCAAAAAGAAGGCACAACGATAGTTCTCACCACTCACTATATAGAAGAAGCAGAGCGTCTCTGTCACCGTGTGGCGGTTATTGACCACGGGAAAATAGCAGTTGTAGATAGCCCCAATAAGTTGAAGAAAGCGGTTGGTGTTAATTTGATTTCATTACAGGTCGCCAGTGGAATAAGCGATGGTTTGCTGGATTTGTTGAATGGACTTGATTGGATAAAGGAAGTTACGATGTATAATAGTTCGCTGGAACTGAGTATTGAGGGAGGTGAAGAAAGAGTTCCTCAGCTTGTTGACTTTACCGATGAGTGTGGAATGGTCATAGCATCCATTGATTTACACGAACCCAGTTTGGAGGATGCCTTTCTGCACTATACCGGAAGAGCGATAAGGGAAGAAGAAGGAAGTGTAAAGAAGCTGCGGAAAGTAAGAAGGGCCAGGAGGAGAAGCTAACAATATGCCAGCGCTGAGAGCGACAAAATTAATTGACCCACTGCCGATTTACACCATGTGGCTGAGGCAGATAAAGAGATTCTTAAGAGTGAAGGCTCGTCTCGCCAGTTCAATATTGATGCCATTTCTCTTTCTTGCTTTTCTGGGGCTGCCGTTGAGCTTTATGCCTGCCAGAGAGATACCGGGAATGCCAGCGGGCATGAGTTTCCTTGATTTTCTAGCTCCGGGCATAGTGGGCATGACTCTGTTGTTTGCTGCCACGATGTCAGGAGCCTCAGTTATCTGGGATAAGGAGTTTGGCTTTCTCAAAGAGGTACTTGTAGCTCCAGTTAACCGCTTTTCAATCATATTGGGCAGGAGTTTGGGGGGCATGACTACAGCCATCATACAGGCTCTCATCATAATAGGCATAGCAGTGGCTATGGGGGTTAAGTTAACCGGAGTCTCGGGCTTTTTCCTGTCAATCGTCTTTATGATTCTTACTTGTGCTACTTTTACCGGATTTGGCTTGATTCTGGCTACCAGGCTGGGTGATACGGAAGGTTTTATGTCTATAATGAACTTGATAGTGATGCCCATATTTTTCCTCTCTGGTGCCTTTTTCCCCTTGCAAACTATGCCAGCAGGAATCAGATACATAATGTATCTTGACCCGCTCACATATGGAGTGGATGGATTAAGGGGCACTTTAGTTGGTGGCGCTGCCTTCCCTTTATGGCTGGATTTTGTGGTTCTTTTCGTCTTATCAATAATCTTGGCAGGTTTAGGTGCTTATTTCTTTTCTAAAATGGAGGCTGATTAAAGGGAAATAAGAGATAAGTATATCTTACGGGGTATATTTGTGAGGTAAATGATGAGGAAAAGAAAAGGATACACTGTATATACCATTTTAACTACCCTGGCTGAAGAAGCAGCTCTGGCAGCAATTGTGCTCCTAGGATTACCTTTGCTGGGGATAAACATCCCCTGGTGGGGGCTAGTTCTAATGATGGCTGCCGTGGCTGCTTGTTCCTATATAACCTATTGGCTTTGCCAGAGGACGCTGCACAAGGAAGCAATAGTTGGACCTGAGACGATGATTGGCGCTAAGGGCAAGGCAACCTGCCAAATTGCTCCGGAGGGCTATGTGCGAGTTGAGGGTGAATTATGGAAAGCAGTGTCAGCTGGTATATCTGTGGATGTGGGTGAGGAAGTTATTGTCGTGGGACGCGACGAACTTACTTTAGTGGTAACTCTTTTGACTGAGGATGATAAGAGCACATATAATTACTCCTAAAATAGACACATGTTTATTGAAAGCAGTCTTTCAAAGATATTTTGTCCTCCTGCTAATACTTTGGGTGCTTTTTGTGCTCTATCCCAACCCCTTAAAACTGGGTATTAGTGTCCAAAGGCTTTTTAGCCCGGATATCGATCCTGACACTGTTGAAACTGTACTGGGGGATTTTCCCTCTGAGCCTGGAGCTATAGAAAAAATGGTTCTGGCTGAAATACCTTACCGCTATGACTGGGAAATTCATGGCATGCCCTGGTATTTCCCTACGGTTGGAGAGATATTGAAGAAAGAAGAGGGGGATTGCAAGGCCCGCGCCATAGTTCTCGCCTCCATTCTGGAAGCAAAAAACATTCCCTATCATCTCAATTGTTCACCAATACATGTTTGGGTAGAATACGAGGGTAAACCTGAGACTTCGCTGGAGAATGCCAGTGTCAAGTTTTATCAGCAGGACCCCGCGACAGGTGAAAGATGGTTCCAATTTCCTGAAATTGAACTGCGTCAGGTAATGGATTCCTTCTGGCATGCTTTTTGGAATCCCATGCCTGGGGGCAGGAAAGCTCTTCTGCTCTCAGGTTTATTCACTCTGGGGGCAGTCAGAGTGACTTTGTTTGCCAAAAAGAAATCAGTATATTTTTCCAAAGATGGGCTAAACAAACACTCTTATCTTGCGTTTTAGAGCGAAGTTGCTGTTATAATAAGCACTTTGTCAAAAATAAAAAGGGGAAAAAGAAAAAATGAAAAAATGGCTGGCTTTAATAATAACTGTTTGCTTGCTGAGCGCGGTGTTCACCGGCTGTGCTCGCTCTGAGGCCACTCCACAGGATACTGCTGTGGTTAGTCGTGGCGAGCTGGTGATAAGTGTTTCTGTAAGTGGTAATCTGGAAATGCCTCACAAGATGGATTTATCCTTCGGGACTACAGGTACAGTGACAGAGGTACTCGTAAGTGAAGGAGATAAGGTAAACAAGGATCAAGTGTTAGCTAAACTTGATGCACGCTCCCTGGAATTAAATGTGACGATGGCACAGGCTAGATGTGAAGCGTCCTGGGCTGAATATGAAATGGCTGAAAACAGGCTGATGCAAACAATTTATCCCTATTATACCTATACTCATACCAGCGACTTACCCGGGACATGGTTAACGCTGGAGAAAGCTCAGGCTAATTTGGAAGAAGCAGAGAAACTGCTGGAGCAGGGGAATATTGATGAGGCACAAAAGTTGCTGGAACAAGTACAGGAAGATTTGGATAAGGCGCAAAAGAAATTGCAGTCCAGAACATGGCAATTGCCTTTTTCTGTTAAATTGGTGGAATTGCAGGTAGATGAAGCCAAAGCTGGTTTGGATATAGCCAAAGCAGAGTTAGCCCGATCTGAGTTAGAGCTGGACAAGGCAACAATTGTTGCTCCCTTTGATGGCATTGTGACTGATGTCATGATAAAGGAAGGGCAGCAGCTTTCAGCTATGAACTATGTTAATCCGGCGGTATCTTTGGTTGACCCTGGCGAAATAAAAATGGATGGTGTTATTGATGAGGTGGATATCGCTAAGGTGAAATTAGGACAGAGGGCGGTTGTTACTCTGGATGCCTTGCCTGATAAAGAAGTGAATGGCATAGTAACTTTCATTTCTCAGGCGGGCACAGTCAAAGCAGGGGTGGTATCTTACCAAACGACGATAACTTTGCAAAATCCAGATAAAGAGCTTAGGGATGGTATGAGTGCTACTGCCGACATTATTATCGAGTGTCATGGAGATGTCTTGCTGATACCAAACCGTGCTATCCAGGGTAGTTGGGAAAAACCCTGGGTAGAAGTGATTGCAGATGACGGAACTGAGAAAAGAGAAATCGCCCTGGGCTTATCAGATGGCATAAATGCTGAGGTTTTGTCGGGATTAAAGGAGGGAGAGGTGGTAGTATTGCCTTCTGTATCACATATGCCCTTTGGCTTTATGTAGGTTCTTTTGTGGATGACAGATGATTCAACTCAATAATGTAACCAAGGTGTATAAAACAGGGGAAACAGAGGTTGTGGCGCTCAAAGAGATAAATTGTCGTATTGAGCAAGAAGAAATGATATCTATCACGGGGCCATCGGGCTCAGGTAAATCCACGCTGATGAATATTCTTGGTTGTCTGGATGTGCCCAGTTCAGGGCGGTACCTGCTGGATGGAACCGAAGTTGGTAAACTCAGTGATAATGAATTAGCTGAGATAAGGAATAGGAAGATAGGTTTTGTCTTTCAGAGCTTTAATTTACTGCCCAGAAACACAGCGCTGGCCAATGTGGAGATGCCGCTTATTTACAGTGGCGCTGGCAATCGGCGGCAGCGCGCCCTGCAAGCTCTGGAAGCCGTTGGCCTGGCTCATCGGGCCAAGCATATGCCCAGCGAGCTGGCTGGAGGAGAGCAACAAAGAGTGGCCATTGCCAGAGCACTGGTGAACAATCCCTCTATCATTCTGGCTGATGAGCCCACAGGCAATCTTGACACCAGGACCAGCAAAGAAATAATGCTGTTGTTCAAACAGTTGAATGAGAGGGGGATAACCATTGTTCTGGTTACTCATGAAGCAGATATTACTGCTTATACTGAGCGCACTATCAAAATTCGGGATGGGCAGATAGAAGAATGAAATTGCGGGATTGTTTGCGTACTGCTCTGCGGACTTTGGCTGCTAACAAACTCAGGTCAGCTTTAACCATGCTGGGTATATTGGTTGGCGTAGCTGCGGTTGTCTCTATGGTATCTCTGACCAGGACAGAACAGGCTATGGTTAGAGAGTCCTTTGAATCGCTGGGAGCCAATCTTATATTTGTCACTTCGGGTAGTCCGAATAGCGGAGGGGGAATCGGAGGTGCATTGGCTACTTCCTCAACATTAACCCTGGAAGATGCTCAAGCGATTGCCAGTGATGCTCCTTCTGTAGCTATGGTGGCACCGGTAACGCAGGACACAACGCAGATAGTAGCTGGAGGGGAGAATGTGGGATCCTTAACTCTCGGTGTAACTCCTGAGTATCAATATGTACGCAACTTTGAGGTGGAGGAAGGCAACTTTATCACGGAGCAAGAGTATCGAGGAAAGACAAGGGTAGTCGTCTTGGGAAGCCAGTTGGCGGAAAACCTTTTTGGACAGATGTCTCCTGTAGGGCAGAAAATACGGATTAATGGGCGTCAGTTCACGGTTATTGGTGTTCTTAGAAGCAAGGGGGAGGCGTTTGGTGTGGAGGATCAATCGGCAATGGTTCCTTTGACTACGGCGCAGATAATCTTATCATCACAGCGTGCAGGTAGTGGCGGGCATACCATCCAGGCTGTTGCTGTTCAGGCAAAGAGCCGAGAGACCATAGACTCAGCTCAGTGGGAAATCAGTGATATCCTTCGGCAGCGTCATCATATCAGACCAGGTGAAGATGATGATTTTACCGTGATGAGCATGGGCGAGGTATCCCGTATGGCTGACCAGATGTATGCTATAGGAGAGCTTATTATGGGGGCCATAGCTGGCATTTCCCTGCTTGTCGGCGGCATTGGCATCATGAATATCATGCTGGTTTCGGTGACCGAGCGCACTAGGGAAATTGGCTTATGCAAGGCGCTGGGAGCAAGACGCCGTGATATTCTAACTCAGTTTCTTATTGAGTCTGCCGCTTTAAGTCTCTGTGGTGGTGCTGTAGGTATAGTTTTGGGCTGGCTTATACTTCAAGTTTTCTGCGCTGTGCTATCCAATATGGGATTCCCCTTTTCGCCAGTACTCTCCGGGGATGTCATTGCCGTAGCGGTAGGAGTGTCGATCTTTATTGGACTTGTCTCCGGGATTTATCCCGCAATGCGGGCCGCAAGGCTTAATCCTATTGAAGCCCTGCGCTATGAGTAAGCGGCTACTTTCCCTGAATCAAGGATAAGAACTCCGAGCGGGTAACTGACTTGCTGCGGAAAGTCCCCCTTACTGCTGAGGTTATCACATTTGTTCCTGGCTTTTTAATTCCTCGCATAATCATACACAGGTGCTCTGCCTGAATAACCACGCCTACACCCTCTGGTTTAAGAGCTTCGAAGATGGCGTCGGCAATTTGCTTGGTCATCCTTTCTTGGAGCTGGGGGCGCCTGGCAAAGATTTCCACCACTCTGGCTAATTTGCTTACACCGACTATCTTGCCGCCAACCCTGGGGATGTAACCTACATGTGCCACTCCGTAAAAAGGGAGGAGATGGTGTTCACACATGGAATAAAAGGGTATGTCTCTCAGAATTACCATTTCGTAGTGTCCTTCTTCAAAGCCCACAGATAGTTCGGCCTTGGGATCAGCGTCCAGTCCAGCAAAAAGCTCGGTGTACATTTCAGCCACTCGCTGTGGAGTATTCTTTATACTTTCCTGTGAAAGGGATTTGCCGAAGGCTTCAGTTATGGAAGCTATTGCCAGCTTGATTTTCTCCTGGTCAATCACTTAAATTCCTCGCTTTATAAAATGTGTGCTATTCTCATTCAGGGTGACATAAAAATCAGAGCCGAGATAGAGAAGAGGCTTGATGTTATCCAGAGCAAGCACCTGTTTTTCGGTAAAGGCTTCTTCAAGAAAGTGCACAGCAACAATTTTACCTACAACCCAGACATGATCGCCGTAAGGCCTGTTGTCCACAAGCTGGCATTCATAGGCGGCGTAAGCATCTTTGAATATCGGCACTCCTGTTTTCAAAGGTTTTTCCTTTTCGATGTTGAACTTTTCAAATTTGTTTGTTTCCTGCCCTGAAGTGCCACCCAGAAATCCAGCGAGAGCTGCTTTTTCCCAGGGGATAAAGTTAATGCCGAACTCCTTGCTTTCAGTGATGAGCTTATAAGTGAATCTCTCTGCTGCGAGAGAGACGCCGTAGAGTGGTGGTTTGATGCAAATTGAGCTGTGCCAGGCGCAAGTCATGGCATTGTCTTTACCTTTAGCGCTAGCAGTAACTATGGCTGCTATCTTGGGATAATGCTGGCTGAATTCTCCTGCATTTTCGCTAACAATCTTGGACATATTTACCTCCCTATTATCCGGAATATCATGATGAAGTCCATCCCAGTGTTTCTTCCACCTGAGCCAGATCGGCTGTAATCTCTATCGGGGGCTGGGCGTACTTTGCTGGCACACCAGGGTCTTTCAACCCTGTGCCGGTAATGATGCAAACTACTCGTTTATGAGAAAGGTTCTCTTTTTGTGTCCACTCAACGAGTCCCGCCAGGGAAGCAGCCGAAGCCGGTTCACCAAAGATACCTTCTTTGGTTGCTGCTAATCTATAGGCACTCAAAATCTCATCGTCTGTGACTGAATCAATGATGCCTCCTGAATCATCTCGGGCAGCTACTGCCTTCTGCCAGCTAGCGGGGTTGCCAATGCGAATTGCCGTGGCAATGGTCTTGGGGTGTTTTATGGGTTTACCCAACACTATGGGAGCGGCGCCTGCAGCCTGAAAGCCCATCATCTTAGGTGTAAGACTTGCCTTGCCTATGTGGTGATATTCTACAAATCCTTTCCAGTAGGCGGTGATGTTTCCCGCATTACCCACGGGTATGAAAAGATAATCGGGAGCATCACCCAATTCATCCACGATTTCAAAAGCTGCCGTTTTTTGACCTTCAATGCGATTTGGATTCAGAGAATTGACCATGGTGATGGGGTACTTCTCTGTCAGTGCGCGCACAATTTGGAGCGCCTGGTCAAAATTACCATTTATACTTATGATCTGGGCATTGTAGACAATAGCCTGAGCCAGTTTCCCCATAGCTATTTTACCTTTGGGAATGACGACGATGGTCTTGAGTCTGAACCTGGCTCCAAAGGCTGCGGCTGAAGCGCTGGTATTGCCTGTGGAAGCACAGATAATGCTGGAATTGCTGCTTTCTACTGCTTTGGCTACCGCTACTACCATGCCTCTATCTTTGAAAGAGCCGGTGGGGTTGCAGCCTTCGAGTTTGAAATAAAGTTCTCCACAGCCGAGCTCTTTTTCCAGAGTTCGTGCTCTCACTAAAGGTGTATCTCCTTCCCCAAGCGTTATCATGGGTGTAGCTGAGGTAACCGGCAAGAGGTCACGATATCTATTCAAAACACCCTGTTTCATATTTCCTTCAATTCAATAATATTATATTTGTGCCTGAAATAGGCAAAAATCTATCTATTATTCCAGTATGTGAATAATTTCTGTCTTTGCTTTCACCACTTGCAGGTGGTCTACCTGTTGCATCGCAGCTCTCAATTCCTCTTCTCTTACCTGGTATGTAGTGATTATCACAGATACTGATTCAGCCGATACAGATTCCTTTTGAATTATAGAAGCCAGGCTGATATTGTGATCTCCCAGAATCCTGGTGATTTGCGCCAGCACTCCCGGTTGTTCAACCACCGTCAATCGGAGATAATATCGGCCTTGGATATCGCCTATATCGTTTAAAGCAACAGGTATGTTGGAAGTAGGCATCATGAGAGCGGCGCCATGGGCTATATCGAGTAAATCATTGATGATTGCTACCGTAGTGGGGTAAGTTCCTGCTCCCGGCGCTATTAGCCCGGATACCACACCTAAATCGTTTTCCAGTTCGATAGCATTATTGGCATCTTCTATAGATGCCAGCATAGTTCCCTGCGGGACTAAAACAGGACGAACAAATACAGTAGCAGAGTCATTTTTTCGCTCTATAACCCCTATGAGCTTTATGGCATAGCCCAGTTCTCTGGCATACTGGATATCCTGCAGCGTTATTTCTCTTATGCCTTCACGAGGAATATCGGATGGTATGTTATATGTATTGCTTATAACCCCCAGTAAAATTTGAATTTTGCGTGCTGTGTCAATGCCATCTATATCTTCGGAGGCGTCAACCTCGGCATAGCCCTTTTCCTGTGCTTCTTTTAAGGCCTGCTCAAAGGAAATCCCGGTATGAGCCATGTGGGATAAGATATAGTTACAGGTGCCGTTCAAGATGGCACGCATTCTGTGAATTCTTCCGGCTGACAGGCTCAGATCATGGATTAAGGCATTACATCCTACAAATGTCCCTCGAAAACCTACTGTCCGCCCCACTTTTGTTGCCAAACTGAAAATTTCATTTCCGCGCTGTGATATAACGGCTTTGTTTGCGGTAACAACATCCTTACCATTCTGCAAAGCAGTGAGAATTAAAGATGCGGCATCTTCTATTCCTCCCATGACTTCAACAATCACGTCTACATTGGAATCCTGCACAACCTGTGAGGAATCGGTAGTGATTAGATTAGAATCAACGCCAAAAGGGCGAGTCTTCTCAGGATGCTTTACTATTATTTTCTCTAGCTTGAGCTCTGGTATTTGTTTTTGAAGTAAAACCTCGATGACGCCTTTACCGACATTACCGAAACCTGCTATTGCGACACGTTTTGTCTCCATGCTAACTCTCGCTGTCATATGTTTTACATAATATGTATTATCTTCGTTGCATCACTTTCAATATAGCCCAGGATATTTTTTTTTCATCAAGGTAATCATTTATAGTACTGCTTTCTTTTTGTGCCAGCAACCATTGACTGAATTCTTTCTTGGCTAAGCTTTCCTTAACTTTGTCATTTAGTCCATGCTGCCCCTTGTCCAGTATTTTAATTACCCAGTAACCATCATTGGTGCTGACCGACTCGTCTTTAATTGGCTCGCTTACTTCGTCGAGCTTCAGCTTGAAGGCAATATCGTCGAAAACTTTGCTTTTCATGTCTCCCTCTTTTATCCAGTCAAGTTCACCGCCATTATCCTTGCTTTCATGCTGGGAGTATTCTTTGGCTAACTCCGAAAAGTCCCCGCCTGCCTCTAGCTTATCTCTGACCTCTATGGCTTCTTCTTCGCTGGGCAAAAGCATGGCGTAGGCAAATATTCCCTTTTCTTCGTCTTCTTTAGTGACCTTTATCAGCCAGTAACCTACATTTTTGGTTATTTCTTTGTCACGAACGTTCGTTATTTCCCCAGACGTAAGGCTCGCGAAAATATCTCCGATGGTGGAAGGCATCAATTCCGCCGGCAGCCAGCCCTGATCTCCTTCCTCGTTGGGACTACAAGAGAATTCTTCCTGTAGTGCTGTAAAATCCTCTCCCGCTTCCAATTGGGATACCACGTTATGCGCTACTTCTTGGCTTTCTACCGGCATTATCTCTATATGTGCCTGCTCCATCTCAGCAGGTAGCTTGTAAGTGAAATAGTCAAGGAGCTTTTCTCTCGCCAGCTCGGAAGTTACCAGGTCTTGGTAAATTTTGCTGTTGGGTAAATCAAGTTCTTTGATTTTGGCATCTACTTCTTCCTTGCTTATTTCAATCCCCATGTCGTTGGCCCCTTGTTTTATCAATTCAAGCTGTTCGATTTGGGTGGTGACGTATTGAGCATAGAACTGATCTGGCTCCATTCTTTTAGTTTGAGCATCAAGCATATCCACATAATAGCCCATATCGAAAGAAGAATCGTTCACCTGGATGACGATTTCTCGAAAAGGCTTGATATTGCTGCGGTAATATCCCTGTCCAACATAGGCCAAAATTCCGCCGAGGAAAACAGCCGCAGCGATTATTATGATGCGGCTCACCTTTTTTTGGCGCTGCCATTTCGATAACTGGTGCTTGGTAGGGGTTATTTTAAGCTCAGTTTTTTTCTGTTTCTTGCTCAAAGCTAATTCACCTTAGCTGTTATTTTTAAAATCTTTCCCCCCTGCTGCTTTCAGGGAAGAATGAAGATATCTTACTTAACAATCGTTGCTAGGGCAATGAGCTTATGATAACATATTATTGAATAGTCAGGCGACGGGGTGTAGCGCAGCCTGGTAGCGCACCTGAATGGGGTTCAGGTGGTCGGAGGTTCAAATCCTCTCACCCCGACTTTAGATAGGAGCGACAGGTTCATAACAACCTGAATGCGCTCAGGAAATAGATAGAAATGGAAGCTAGGGTAAACAACCTGAACTGGGCGGACTCCCCGAAAAGTTATGGCCCAGAATGGTTCAAATGGTTCGTGGAAATGGTTATTGGAGGGATTCAGATTTGATCTGGAGACACAAGTTAAGCGGAGGACCGTAGAGTATTACTACACCCACGTATCTTATTTTGTGCGGTGGTGCCAAAACGATGGTAAGATAGCTAATCCTCGCTATGTAACTAAACGCGATGTTCAATCCTTTCTTCATTATATTGCTTCTAACCCAGCTGTCGTGGCTGTAGGCAATGGAACCATAAGGAAGATTCCTCGAAATGAAGCCTCACGGTGGCATTATTATATTCCCCTTAAACGATTTTTCTCGTGGTCTGTAAGCGAGGGTTACTTAAAGCAGAACCCTATGGATGGTATTGTGCTAAAACGCCCAAAGCTCCCTCCTATTCGTATTCACTCATCTAAAATGTTACCGAGAGGGGTATGATTCACTCAGATAAAAATGTTACTGAGGGAGGATCATGCCGAGCAACGAAAGGATGAGCATAAACGAACGGAGAAAATATCTGAAACT
>JAYENW010000021.1:0-22562 GCA_034722275.1 Chloroflexota bacterium
AAACCCAAAAAGGGCATGGCAGTTGTTTTGTGAGCAAAATCCCCTTCGACCCCGATGCCGCTATTTTGCTCTTTGAATGTGGCCTTGAATTCAAGAGCCGACATATATTTATTTTGGCACTTGATACTGGCTCCTCCTATACCATCATCTCTGAGGCAGCAGCAATCCAGATTGGCTTCGACCCTGGACAAGTTACAGAGACGGTTTCCTTTGGCGATGCCTCTCAGCACCATATTGCTCCCAAGGTCACCCTCAAGTCTTTCGCCCTGGCTAACGCTAAAGTTGATAACCTCGATGTCCTTATCTATACCCTCCCTGAGGAACACGGCATTGATGGCGTTATTGGATTGAACTTCCTGCGCCAGTTCAATATCGGGCTCGACTTTAAGCAAGGCATCCTCACGCTCAATCCCTGATACGCACGACCCTAAAGGGTTGCACTACATTCAGGTAATCCAGGCTGACCAAATGGCTTTGCTGTGGGTATATAAGCTTAGGTCAGTATAGAGAAGAGTAGCTATTGGAAAATTCATGTCGGGGGGTTAATTTCCCAGGCAAGAATACCTATATCATATGGCACTTCAGTGCCCTCCCTGACTGGATGAGCCACAACCCTAGTCCACTTTGTATCGCTAGTAGTGGCTTCGGCTGTGATGGTATATGCGCTAAATACTCCTCCCGTGGATAGCCAGACATCGCTTGAGCTAGATAATACCCAAGCTAAATCGCGAGGAGGTATTTCCTCAGGAGTGAATTCGAACGTTTGGATTTTAGTTTCTCCTCGGCTAAACTCTGGGCCTTGCTTTTGCCAATCCCAAATGAAAGCAGTACCACCGCTATATGGCTTAACATTTGGAGCCTCCTCGGTGATACCTACAGCTGTATTGTCGGTATAGTTATAGGCTCCTTCCAGCCATGCTCCTAATCCCGAAATCTTCCTCTTCGCTGCCGTTCCATTATAAGTTACTTCAATTTGATATTCACCCGCTGCCGGGGAAGTGTAGATTACTACCCAGTCTTGGTGGGGGTGATTAGCGTTGAGCTGGCCTGGCGGTAAATCCAGTAATACTGCAAGGTACTCTTCAGTTGAAATACTATCAATTTCTACTGTGACATCTTTGTTATTCACTGTCAGGTGATAGTGATAGGGGTCAGTAGGAATTTGATCATTCTGTATCTGCCACATGGCGTCCTCCACCCCAGCGTCGGCGGCGTAAAGCTCCTGCGTCTTCTCTTCGTGCATCTGACCCACCTTGAGCCCGGTGCCCATGTAGGAGAGAAGGGGAGCAATAATCAAGCCACCAAGAACCAGCATGACCAGAACCATGACCAGGGCACCCTGCCCCTTCTCAACTTTGATTAACTCTCCAAATACCTTTTTCATCTCTGACTTTACATCCTAATTGACAAATTTATGTCAACTCAAAGAGCCCTGGGCTTTATCTTATAGGTCCTGGTCTCCGTCTGCTCCTCCATTGTCGCCGTTACCATAAAGGTAAGCAGCTCGCCAGGGACAAACACATGGTTAGCTGGAGTACAACTGGTCTGCGATGAATCAACATATCGAGCTACTATAGTTATCGTGGGGTGATCCGCATCATCGTTTATTATCTCTTGCCGCTGGAGGTGCTTCAAGGTGCCTGAGCCTACCAAAGAATACTCAATCTCATGAATATCCCCATCATCCCAGTCAGTCCATTTGATGTAAAGGAAATCATTTGTGTTCATCTCCTGTGCCTGAAGCGCATCATGGCTCACCCAGTAGCCGGCAGTCTGCACCTGACGCAGAGCCGTCATTTGAGAGCTGCTGCGGGAGCTCTGGAGTATCTGCATAACAACGGTGCTGGCGGCAGCAACCACCATGCCACCAACAACGATGGCCACCAAGATTTCTATGAGGGTGAAACCTCTCTGGTTCGCTTTAATCAACTTCATAGTTTACCTTATAATCGCTCGTTGTAAGCACCAGCTTGCCTTGATGATAAACCTTCACCGTTATCTGCTGGAGTCCGGCATCTTTTTGATAAACGCCGGCAGCCGCAGGATAAGGCTGATGTGATGGTGTGACAGGATTAGTTTCAGGATCAGTTTGGTCACTGGGGTTAATGGGTTCAGCAGTAGCTTCCAGTGTATAATAGCCCACCAGCTCAGGAGGGATGGCTATCCGCCCATAAACGTCAGGCTCCCTCTCAGAAAAGTCCTTTGAATAGTCAATATAATCCTGGCTCTTAACATACTCCAGCTCGCTGCGAGCAAGGCTCTCAGCGGTGGTCATTTCGTCAGAGACGATTATTGATTTAGAGGCAGTGCTCAGGGCAGTGAGAAAAGCCACCGCTACTATCCCCAGGATAGCCAGAGCAATAAGAACTTCGATTAACGACTGCCCTTTTTGTCTCTTCACCCGCTTCACCTTCCATCATCCACCCACCGAGCCGATGATGGAGTACATGGTGGAAATCAGAGTCAGGGCGATGAAACCCACCAGTGCCCCGATGAATATCGTCATCGCCGGCTGAATAAGAGCGACAAATGTGCTGGTGCGGTCATCGGCTTCCATCTCATAGCTATCAGCCACGGTGTCCATGGTGCTATCTAAATTGCCGGTGCCTTCACCCACTCCCGCCATCTGCACCATCAGTGGAGGGAAAATAGGATTTCGGGACATCGGTTGGGACAAGCCCTGTCCCCCGAGCATATCTTCCCTGACCTGGGTAAGGGCACGGGCGAGCACTTTGTTGCCGGCATTCTTAATCACCAGAGTCATTATCTCAGGCAAAGACACACCAGCACGAAACATCAACGCCATTATGCGGCTGCAGCGGCTCAGTTCGCTGAGAATGATAATACGCCCAAACTGGGGAGACTTTATTTTGAACTTATCCCATTGATACGCGCCCACTGGTGTTTTGGTGTAAACAAAGCCAACTACAATGAGAGCAGCAATGCCTATTAAAATATATAGCCCATAATTGGTAAGGAAATCCACCACAGCCAGCAGGAACCTGGTTATCGCAGGTAATTCAACGCCCATGGAACTGTAGAGCCCCATAAAAGGAGGCAGGACAAAGACAACCAGTATGGCTACGACTGCAATTGCCAAAACAAGAGCGATAATGGGATAAATCATGGCGCTCTTTATTTTCTTTACTGTGGTAGCCTGTTTCTCAATGTAACCAGCCATGTGTCTCAAGCTCACTTCCAGATTACCAGTTTCCTCACTCACCGCAACGGTGCGGCAGTATAGCGGCGAGAAGGCTTTGGGATGTTTCTCCAAAGCCTGAGATAACTTAAGCCCGCCACGAACATCATTGACCACCTCAGCGGTAATCTTCCTCAGCGTGCGGTTAGCAATTTGCCCTTCAAGCAGCTCCAGGGCGGAAACAACATCGGTACCCGACCCGACAAGCAAAGCTAATTGACGGGAAAACATGATTATCTCATGGGGATTTATGTTCGCGGTCAATGCAAGGCTCAATTTCTCAAGATTGACAAAGGGCACAATCTCTTTGAGGTTAAGCACCTTATAGCCACCGTAGTTGAGCAACTCCAGCGCCGTTTCCTCACTGGAGGCAGAAACCTTCCCCTTAATTATCTTTCTCTCCCCGGTATAAGCTATATACTGAAAATCCATAGCCCGCTCCGTCTCAACCTACTCTATAAAGTAAGCGTTGCGAAGTACCTCTGCCGGGGTGGTGATGCCTTCTTTTACCTTGAGCATACCATCCTTGAGCAGCGGCACCATTCCTTCTTCAAGCGCCTGCTCCCGAATCTCAGCGGTGCTGGCGCCCTTCAATATCTGCATCCTTATCTGGTCGCTTACGGGAAGAATTTCAAACAGTCCCAATCTGCCGCGATATCCACTATGGGCGCATCGCTGACATCCTTCGCCATAGAGAAAGCTGGTTCTCTCTTCACCCGTGGCTTGAGTGTAAGCCAACTGCTCCATCAAGGGAGCTTCCTTGCTGACGCAGCAATTGGGGCAAACACGGCGCACCATGCGCTGCGCCACCACACCGATGACCGCTGATGATACCAGAAAGGGGTCGATGCCCAGGTCGAGAAGACGGAAGATAACTCCTATGGCATCATTAGCATGAATTGAGGAGAGAACGAGATGCCCTGTCAATGCCGACTGGATAGCTATCCTGGCAGTCTCGGCATCTCGAATTTCTCCCACCAGTATGACATCAGGGTCGAGGCGCAAGATAGAGCGAAGCCCGGTGGCGAAGGTCAGCCCCGCCTTGGGATTAACCTGGATTTGATTCATGCCGTCAAAATGATATTCCACCGGGTCCTCAACGGTGATGATGTTTCGAGATATCTTGTCCAGTGTATTTACCGATGCATAAAGCGTGGTCGTTTTACCCGCTCCTGTGGGACCGCTGATTAAAATCATGCCAAAGGGAACTTTGAGCATGTCCTCATACCTGGCAAGTGCTTCAGGCGAAAAACCCAGGTCAGGCAAATCCATAACTGCCAGCGACTTATCTAATAAACGCAAAACTGTTGTCTCATCATGAACAGTGGGGGAAGTAGCTACACGAACATCTATCACCCTTCCTTTGGCTTCAGTAGAAAACTGCCCATCCTGAGGACGCAGGCGGTCAGCAATATTCATATCTGCCATTATCTTGATTCGGGAAGTAAGGGCTGGATGTATCTTCAAAGGTAAGGACATGACATCCTGAAGAGCACCATCAATTCGATAGCGGATTCGCAGCTTGTCTTCCTGGGGCTCAATATGAATATCCGAAGCTCTGGACTTAACCGCCTCGTCAATGATAAGGCGCAGAGCGCTGGCAATAGGAGCATCAGCGGTGGCTTCAATCAAGTCCGCCTCTTCCGTTTCTGCCCCAGCCGTAGGGATGCGCGAAATACTCTCCTCAATTCGCCCAAAACTCTTATAATTGAAGTCAATAGCCTCCAGAACTTCCTTCTCGCTGGCGGCTATGGGCTCTATTCTCATGCGGCTCTGCAGCGCCAGCGCTTCCAGGGCGAAGATGTCAGCGGGATTAGCCATAACCATATGTAAGGCATTATCAACGATAGCCACAGGGATAGCCTTGAATCTTCTCGCCATCGCTTCGGGAATCAACTGCAGCGCCTCAGGTTGAGGCTGGCGCTGCAATGGTTTTATCTCCGGTGCCTGAGTCAGCAGCTCTTCAACAGCATCTTGAAGGACAGGTATGCCCTTCCCGGCAGAAGTATCTTCCGGGGCAACTGGCTTTTGAGCTGCCTTTCTCTCCGCAGCAGCTTCCACGGGAACTTTTTCTGAGACGGGTGGCTTCGCCGGCTGGCTGCCAAGTTTGATAATTTTTATTCTCTGCTGCTGAGCAAATTTCCTGGCTTCAACCATGATTTCTCCCGGAGCAAGCAGAAGTTTATTACGGACTCCAGCATCATAAGCCTTGGTATCAAATAAAGATACCTGGCTCAGGCTCACCACATCATCACTCAATACATCCATGCCCAATTTGTGAACTATGAAGCCTTCATCAAGCTCAGCCATGATATCGAAGGTGTACTCACTGCCAGACCTTCCCTTGACTTCAGCATTCTCCTCAACCTTGTAGCCAAGAGCACCGAGAGCTTTTGAGACTTCATGTTTAGTGTTAAAGCTAGCAGGTACGGACTTTCGAGCTCGCCCGGGCAATGGTGAGGCTAGAAATGCTTCCAGCTTTTCCTTTGACAGGACATTTATCCGCTGGCTGTGAGCAAATTGGCTGGCTATATGGTCAAGGTCAGGAAGAGCGATGAGAACTTTATCTTGAAGGCCACAATCGTAACATTTGTTATCAAAGCTGAACACATCCGCCAGGGTTACAAGCTCATCTCCAGCAGAGACTATGCCTATGGCGATATTGTAGGCGATAAGGCCATCATCTTTATGCGCCAGGAGAGCGAAAAAATGCTCGGCGCCAGATTTACCTGTGATGGTAACACCATCATCCACAGTATAGCCCTGGCTCTTGAGCCGCTGCATGAATTGATTCTTGAGCTGCTCAACCTGCTTTTGCTCTTTCGATCCTACTGCTTTCATATCTGACTTATATTAACATAATGAGCTATATTGTCAATCACCCTTTAGTACCAGGACTAGGGAAGGTACAAGACCCTCCCCTACAATTGATTGCTCTTCGGGAGTCCGTAGTAGCGGGTTTCATGCCCGCCACGGTCGGTTTCGAAGCCAGGAGCAGCATTGACATGAAGGAGAAAGTGATTAACAATACACATAATGGTTAAGAAGAAATTCCTGCTAGCTGCCCTGGGGATATCTTTACTGCTGTCACCATTAAGTCCGGTTATTTCACCAGAAGAGAATTCGCTGGCAGCCAGTCCCGCACCATTGAAATGGTCCATCGTTGACACGCCCAGCAAAGAGGGCGAAATGGTATTACCCAGCGAAACCAGCGCCCTGGCACAGGGCAGCAACGAGTTTTTCTACGCCATAGATATCCCCAACGAGAAAGTTTACCAGTCAACCAATGGCGGCGCTACCTGGAATGATGTCCTCACCGAAAAGCTGGAGAAGGCTGGGGCAGCTCTGCCTGCCTGGGATATAGCTGTGGCGCCAGATGACCCCAAACTGATAGCAGTGGTGAGCGATAACAGGACAGCAGTTTATGCCTCCAGCGACGGCGGGGAAAACTGGGACGCCATCACCATGCCTGACTTTGACGGAACGCTTATTTCTGACATCAGTTTTTCCCCGGAATACGACAGCCAGCGGGATATGATAATCGGCACAAGAAATCCAGGTGGCAGTCCCAACGGCGATTTGTGGCTCATGAGGCTGGGAAGCTGGGGCTGGGAAAACACGGGGTTAGACATGGATGTAACTTCACTCGCCTTCCCGTCTGGCTATAGTAAGGATGGCGTCATCCTGGCAATCGCCAGCGATGCCGCGGGAACTTATTTGTGCACTCCTCGCAAGGTAGGTGATGAATGGAGAGAGGAAATTCCACCAGTCGAAATAAAGGAAATCGGAAACTCACCAACAAAGAACCAGATTATCTTTTCCGATCTGGCTTTGCCATCGGCAAATTATATCAAAGATGTCACCTGGACCGTTTACGCCGGTTACTATTCCACAACCGATGCCGATGACGCTTACCGCATAACACACTATGCGCAAGCTGAAGATGCCACCGTTAAAAGGTTGAAGATTACCAAAGGTGAGAAAGTTTCCCTGGCTTCAATTGATTACTATGGTGGTACGCTCCTGGCTGGAGAAATAGACGGCGATAAGGATACTGCCAGCGCTTTGATTCACATGTGCTCCAACCCCGAGGAAATATTCCCTGAATGGAAATCACCTTCAGAACCACCCACGGGGGGTGCTATCTCCGGCCGTGCCAATGCTCTGGTTGGATATGCCGGGTCGGGCAACCTTTATTGCGCCACAAGCACAAACTATGTCGAAAGCGCCGCTGACTGGGCTGATATGGATACTACCTCGCCCACCGCTCCCTGGAGAGGAGAAAATTTCGATGAGAGCGCCTTTTCTATAAGCGGAGATGATGGCGATACCTGGAACCAGTGGAGCCTGATAGACACCGAGATGACCTATCTTTACGATTACGCCCTGTCAAGCCATACTGAAGATGACCAGGTTTCTTATACTATTTACCTCTCCTCCAGAGGCAGCAAATTTGATAGCATCTGGCACAGCGAGAGCACAGACCTGGAGAAACTGGAGGGAACCTGGCAGAGAGTATTATGTCGAGCTCATGAGGGCGATATTCTGCTGCGGCTCACTCCGGAAGATAGCCCTGAGGAAGCTATTTCCTTTGGCGTGCAGGGCACCTGCTGCATTCATTACTCGATGGATAAAGGGGAGAAATGGAAATCAGTCTGGGGCTGCCCCCGCCTCGACGACTTCGCTGTGGTTAATAGTGAGATGCTCTATGTCCTGCATGACAACCTGGTTGACAAGGGAACCTGGAACGAAAAGCTGCTGGGTGGTATCTGGGAATGGCAGCGAGATATAGATACAGGACTGCTCTCGGCAGGCACCATGACCATAAGCGGGGGGCGCTTTGTCTTTGTCGCCGAAGATGAAGATGGCGAAGGCAAGATAGCTTATTCTACAGACAGCGGAGCCACATTTGAGCGGACTCTGCCTCTGCCTGAGCCAGGAGATATACACATTGTTTCCGATGATGAGTTCAACCGCAACCATTTCCTGTATGCCGCCAGCAGTGAAGGAGGAATTTACCGCTGGACCATCCAAGGCAGCACTTCCTGGAACGATTTGAATCCCCCACACCTGGGCATTTGCGGCCTGGCAGAAAAAAGTAACACCCTTTACGGAGCTTACGGCTTCGGGACTGTCCGTACCCTGATGCCACGCATGGCAACGGTTGAGCCCAGCGACTGGGACAGCATGGAAGTCGGTTTGACCACTGGCGTGAGCTTTAAACCTGGCTCGCTGCAAGCAATGCCAAATGAAGGTATTAACGTCTGGGCAATTGACGGGCATGACTATCATTTCGAAAATAAAACCGGCTGTCTCTGGATATACTCCGATATCATCGCTTTACGAACACCATGGTCAACATCACCAGCTATGGGCGAACTGCTGCCATGCGATATATGTACCTGCAGGGCGGAGACATTCTTCTTTTGCTGGCGAAATTTGCCTTTGATAAAAAAATACGAGGTATGGATAGCTCTGGATGAAAAGTTTACCGCTGTACTGGAGAAAGCAGACAATATAATTCCAGACGACCTCTGCAATCCTACCTGGTATCCACCTCCAGATTTGGTTCAATTTACCTGCGGCAACACTTACTACTGGAAGGTAAGAGGCTGCCAGAGCACAGAAGGGGAAACTATTCACAGCAGATGGTCGCCGCCAATGCACTTCACGGTAAAGCCATGCTCCTCACAGATAAGGATGCATGTTGCTCCTCTTCTGGGCGCTCCCGGGGACGGCAGCAATGATATTTGCCGCTCACCAGGTTTCTCCTGGCTGGGCTTCTCCGAGACAACCAAATATGAATTTATACTGGCCAGGGACGCCGCTTTGACAGAGATATTAGTCGATGAAGAGGTACCCACTCCCGCTTATCAATATAGCGGCGAGCTCGATTGGGGTATGACTTACTTCTGGCAGGTGAGAGCAGTTGAGCCAGTGCCCAGCGAGCCCGCCATTGGCACCTTCACCGTCAGGACACAGGCTGAGCCTGCTGCGACGCCATCTCCTTCTCCAATGCCAGCAATTCCAATCTGGATATGGCTTGTAATCGCCATACTTGCCTTATTGACGGCAGCCATTATTGCGCTCTGTCTCATCAAGAGATAAGAAAAACTGAAAAAGGTTGACAAAATTTCGCCGCTTTATGGTAATATAGTAATGGGACGATAGTCATGGAGAGCGGGAAAATAAAGCGGCGTCGGTCTAATATCGAGATAATAGCTGATATGCTCAAGGTGGGAGAGAATGGTGCTGGCAAGACAGAGATCATGTACAGCGCCAATATGAGCTACAGCCAGTTACAAAAATATCTTGGTTTTCTTCTGAGCCATGGATTTATCAACAAGGTGCAGGTGGGAAATCCCGTAGTTACTTATCAGGTAACAAACAAAGGAACAAAGCTGCTCAAGAATATAGGCGGCATAATGGAAATACTCGAATTCCCGGATGGCGACGGAGCTTGAGTATTGCCAGAAATTATAAGGGGGCTGGAAACAAAGCTGTGCAGGCCGCCCATTTTTGATATTATAATCGAGAGAAAGGAGTGTCTATGAGTGAAAAAAGAATGCTGATAGTGGATGCTTCGCTGGTGAAAAGGGTGGACGAAAACCGTGGTGATATGAATTACACTGAGTTTATCAACTTCCTCATTGACAAGCAATTGAAGGAAGAAGGCCAAACTCAGGATGATGTGGTAACACGAGAGGAATTTCACCAGTTCCAGGAAGGCGCAAAAGAGCTGCTGCGCAGTTTCCTGGAGTTCTTCATCAACTATGGACTGGAACTTGGTAAGCAGCCCAATGATGAGGAATTTGAGCAGTTAAACCGAAGATTACGCGCCCTGAATCACTCAGGGAAAAAATAACATATCCTCGGAGGCTGAGACCTCCTTTACTTTCTCTGTTAAAAACCTCCCCAGCTTCAAATAGAACTATCTTCTAGAACATAATCTCTTCCCAACAAAATCAAGACATGTCATAGTATTTCTGGCTAACAAATTAGCCCGGAGGTGTATTATGACAAGACCAATTGAACTCCTGCAGCAGGGTAGAAAAGAGGAGTTATGGCAGATGTGCTGCGGTTTCATTGACTTAAGTTTGGAGCAATTCATGGCTATCCAGAGGCGGCTGCTTTCGGAGCAAATCGAGCTGCTGAAAAATTCTGAACTGGGCAGAAAAGTAATGCGCGGCGCCATGCCCACTACAGTGGAAGAATTCCGGGCGCAGGTACCATTGACTACCTATGCTGATTATCTGCCAGAGCTTCTGGAGAAAAGAGAAGATGTGCTGCCGGCAAAGCCAGCTATGTGGGTGCGCACTTCGGGCTACAGTGGCAAATACGATATCAAATGGGTGCCTTTTCCCCAGGACTTTCTCCACGAATTTGAGAAGGTATGCGGTGGCTTCTGCCTTCTTTCTCTTTGCAATGGCCGCGGCGATACTTCCAAATTAAAAGAACATTTGAAGGTTATGTTCACCACAGGGTCCCGTCCCTATGCTTCAGGTGTTATGGGTGAACTTGCCCGACAGGCCATCGGCTACGATTCCTTACCTTCCGATGCTGAGAAAATGCTATTCACAGAAAGGATAAAGGCCGGCTTTGAGGAGGCTTTATATCGCGGTCTTGATGGCTTTGGTGGATTGCCCTCTGTTCTGGTGGCAGTGGGAGAACAACTCAGACAACAATCGAAAGACATAGATATTCGCCCCTTGCTCAAGCATCCTCAAGCTCTATCTCGTCTGTCAAAGGGATTGATTAAGAGTAAAATGGCTCACCGCTCCCTGCTTCCCAAAGACCTGTGGTCAGTTAAAGGAATTCTGGGCAGCGGCACAGATTGCCTTATCTTCAAGAAAAAGGTGGAGGAACTGTGGGGGAAGCGTCCCCTGGAAATGTATAGTGGTACCGAAGGCGGCGTTTATGCCACGCAGACCTGGGATTACGAAGGAATGACTTTCATCCCCAATCTTAATTTCTTTGAGTTTATTCCTGGGAGAGAAAATTCCAAGTGGCAATTAGACCATTCCTACCAGCCGAAGACAGTTTTGCTGGATGAAGTTAAAGCTGGTGAGAATTATGAGATAGTCATTACTAACCTCCATGGCGGCATCCTGACCAGGTTTAAGGTTGGTGATGTAGTCAGAATAACTTCGCTGCGAAACGACAAACTGGGCATTGCCCTTCCGCAAATGGCATTTCACTGCAGGGCTGATGACCTCATTGATATATTTGGTTTCGGGCACATTACAGAAAAGCTAATTTGGGAAGCAATCGAGAAGACCGGCATCCCCTATGCCGACTGGACAGCGCGCAAGGAGGCAATTGATAACAAACCAACACTGCATATCTATATTGAACTCAGGCAAAACTATATCGCCAGCGAAAAAGCTATGACAACAGCAATATATGAAGAGCTCCAGAAATTGGACAGCATATATAATTTCAACCTCTACAAGTTTGCCTATGGCAATGCAGTAAAGCTACTCGACCTGAAACCAGTACAGGTCAGTGTTCTTCCCCAGGGCGCCTTTTCCAGCTACATCTCACAGCGGCAAGCTGAGGGTGCCGATTTAGGTCATCTGAAGCCCCCACACATCAACCCTTCAGACAAAATACTTTCGCTGCTTGGAGTTCCCCGGGTTGTGGTGGAGGCTATGCCAGCAGCTAAAACCGAGCGTATTGTCTCTCATTAAACCTTCCATAATTCAAAAGGTAAGGCGAGATGGGGAGCGCCAGAACACCCTGGCGGCAGCAATTTTGCCGCTAGAACTTTAGTACTTCTTGACAGCCTCCAGATTTACATCAATAATTACCCTGTACATGAATACTCATGCTTTAATTCCCTTGATCGCCACCATTGCCTACATTCCACTGTTTGGCGTCCTGCTGGTTAACCGACCGTGGCAGCGAGAGCAGAGGCTTTTCCTGCTCTTCCTGATTCCTGCTATGCTGTGGAGTCTCAGTGACATTATCTTTCGCAGCTATTTCCTAACGGAGTATAAACTACTCACATTCAAATTCGGCATCTGCGTGGTCATCTGGGCAGTAATTCAATTCCATTATGTTCTCCGCGTTTTCTATCAACCTCAGCGCACCAGAATGCCACTTGCCTATATTTTCCTGGCAATCACCATTGCGCTGATAGCGCTGGGCTATATCCCACAGAATATAGAAATCACCACCGGCGGCGTTGATGTCAACTATGGTATCTGGCTTCCTATTCTGGCTCTATTCATGCTCATTACTCTGGGCGCCAGGGATATATATCTTCTGACGCAAAGGCACAGGATCTCATACGACCCGATGGAGCGTAATCGAATCATTTACTTGCTTGCTGCCACCGCCATCCTGATAATCTTTCTCTTCAGTTCTTTTGCTCCTTTCGGGGGGAAATTCCCCATTGCCCATATTGGCAATCTTATTACCGCCTGTATTTTGACTTATGCCGTTATCGCTCATCGCCTGCTGGATATCAGGATTGTTTCCCGTCGTGCCCTGATGTATCTGGTTCTTTATAGCGGTGGCGCTGCTCTCTTCATGCTGTTTATTTTTCTCGCCGGCCTGGTTTTCGGCTTCAGCATTGACTGGGCTACATTAGGAGCAGTCTTTGGTATAGGGATTCCAGTCATTGCCCTGTTTAGCAACTGGGTACGCCCAGCCTGGAAAAAAAGGGTAGATCGCGCTTTTATTGGTGAAAGATACGACTACCGCAGAAAGTTATCGGACCTTACTCAAAAAACATACGATGCCACCACCCTGCAAGAATTTGGCAGCCAGCTTACATCTTTGATTTCCAACTCTATAGACTGCCAGAGAGCCTGCTTGCTCTTACCTCAAGATGAAAATGGAGATTTTGCTAGCCGATTTGTTTACCCTCCTGTAGAAGGTAACCCCATGGCACAGTTGAAGTTGAAGCATGATAGCGCTGTTGTCAACTGGCTGAAAAGAAAGGCTAAGACGCTGCCCAGAAGAAATCTCAGCATCCTCCCGGAACTCCAGGGTATGTGGCGCAAGGAGAAAGAGGACATTGAATCAGCACAAGTGGAAATGTTTGTTCCTTTACTAAGGGAGAATAATCTTGTTGCCATTCTGGTAGTAGACAATAAGCGAAACGAAAAGCCTTACGCCGTCGAGGATATTGACTTAGTGGAGTTCATCGCCAATCGCATGGCAGCAAGCATGGGAAAGGAATATTTACACGAGCGCCTGGTACAGCAGGAAAAAGAATTGAGACTCACCAGCCGCCTGACCACCATGATAACCTCCAGTATGAACATCGAGGAGATATTTGAAGGTTTTGTCCAGGAATTAAAGAAAGTGACCAAGATTGACTGGGCATCAATTATTTTAATTGAGGGAGATAAGCTCGTCCCTTCAGCTCTATCCACCACCACAGGCTCGGCATGGCAAACAGGGGAAAAGACACCACTTAAAGGGACCGCCACCGAGTGGGTATGCCAGGAGAAGAGAAGCTTATATGAAGCCGATTTGACACAAGACACTATGTTCAGGACCGGGAAACAGCACCTCGAGCAGGGAATCCGCTCTATTATTTACCTCCCCTTGATTGTCAAAAATGAAGGCATTGGCAGTTTGATTGTGGCCAGCCGCCAAATCAATGCTTACAATCACGAGCAGATAAGCCTTCTGGAGCAAGTGGCTCTGCAGATCGCGGCACCCATTGAGAATACACGGCTTTATGCCAGGGCAGCACAAAGGGCCCATATTGACGAACTCACTGGATTATACAACCGCCGCTATTTCGAGGAGCAGCTTAAAGAGGAAATTGCGCGCCATACCAGGTATGGCGGCATATTCTCTTTGTGCATGCTCGACCTGGATAGTTTTAAGACTTACAATGATATGTATGGACACCCCTCCGGTGACAGGCTTCTTGCCCAGATAGGAGAGATTACCAGGAATTCCATCAGAGACACCGACCGCGCTTTCAGATATGGCGGCGATGAATTTATTGCTATATTACCTGAGACACCCGCAAAGGATGCTTACACTGTAGCTGACCGAGTTCGAGAGCAAATAGCTGCCGAAATGGAAGCAAAAGAAAACGCCGTCACCTGCAGCATTGGTGTCGCCAGCTATCCTTCAGATGGGGTACTGGCTGGCGAGCTGGTTAACGCAGCCGATACAGCACTTTATTATGCCAAGCACACTGGCGGCAATCGAACTTATCTTTCATCCAAAGTTCTCTCCGAGCCAGCACCGGGGATGGGAAGTTATGCCCGAGGCACCAGCTTAAGCGCTGTTTACGCTTTAGTTTCAGCGGTAGATGCTAAAGATGCCTACACCTATGACCATTCCAGGAAAGTCAGCACTTATGCTGTGGCTCTGGCTGAAGCCATTGGCCTAGCGCCCGACGAAGTATCTCGAATAAGCACCGCCGCTCTGCTCCACGACATTGGCAAAATTGGCATTTCTGATGGGATACTTAATAGAAAAGAGAGACTCAGTAAAGAAGACTGGGAAGTAATAAAACTTCATCCTCGCCTGGGAGCCAATATTGTTGGAAACGTGCCCGGCCTGGTTCCCTGCCTGGGTGGCATTCTATACCACCATGAACGCTACGATGGCAAGGGCTATCCCGAAAGGCTCAAGGGTGAGGAGATTCCCATAGAAGCCCGTATTTTAGCCATAGCCGATGCCTATGCTGCCATGAGCACCACCCGCCCTTATCGCGATGCCTACCGCGATGATACGGTCATACAAGAACTTGAAAAGGGCGCTGGCAAGCAATTTGACCCTGAGCTGGTGAAGGTTTTCATCGGGCTCATCAAAGCTGGCTTCCCCGAGGCAGTGCAAGTTAGCCAAAACACGATTGAAGAGCAAGCAAATTCCTAAAAACAGCATAACTGTATCAACAACCATGTATGAACGAGTACATTCGGTTGACGCATATTCCCAGATGAGCTAAAGTTAGTTGCGGCTTCTTCTCTCTGAGGAGGAGAGGATATGGACAAAAGCCGAAGTGGCGGAATGGTAGACGCGCTACGTTCAGGGCGTAGTGTCTTTAGAGACGTGAGGGTTCAAATCCCTCCTTCGGCACCATGCAGGCACTGTTCCTGGAAGCACGTGAGGGAGGCTGAATTTGCTTCTGTGCGCCTGTAGCTCAGCAGGATAGAGCGCAGCCCTGCGGAGGCTGAGGTCGCGGGTTCAAATCCCGCCAGGCGTGCCAGATTGAAATGGCTTATCTGGCGAGGGACGAAACAAAGGTGACCCTCTGCCACCCCACCCTTTATCTGGCGAGGGACGGGCGGTTAGCTCAGTGGTTAGAGCGCCTGTTTTACACACAGGAGGTCAGAGGTTCAAGTCCTCTACCGCCCACCAGGAAAAGTTCATAATGGTTAAATTCACAAAGGAGACAATTACACAAGCCCTCAAGGGCTATAAAAAGAAACGAATCACCAATAAGAAGCTCAAAACTTCGGCCGTGCTCATACCTATATTTTGCCATGAGGGAGAGTATTACATCCTGTTTTCCAAGCGAAGCGAAAAGGTAATCTTCCATAAAGGGCAGTTCTGTTTCCCCGGCGGCACTTATGAGACAGACGATGCCAACCTGCTTCAAACTGCACTCAGGGAAGCCAAAGAGGAGATAGGGCTGGAAGCTGAAGACGTGGAGATTTTAGGAGAACTTGATGACTGTGCTACCCGAGATACAGATTATGTCATCTCGCCTTTCGCTGCTTTTATACCCTATCCCTACATCTTCAAGCTAGATAACAAAGAGGTAGAACAAATTATCACTGTGCCTTTATCGCTGCTCCTGGAGGAATCCCAATCCAGACAAAATTCTTCTTCCAGCGAAGATAAAGGTGAGCCCGAGCCAACTTATAACTACAACGGGGATGTCATCTGGGGAGCTACTGCGAGGATTCTAACACAGTTCAGCCAGTTGTTGTGCTCAAAGGCAAAGCGTATTGAAAATTGCGGAATTTGATGTAGAATAAAAGGAGGAATAAGAAATTGAAGCCCGAAAGGTTCACCGAGCAAGCGCAGGAAGTCCTGGCAGTCTCACAGGAACTTGTACACCGCTACCATCACAATCAATGGGATGTGGAGCACATTCTATTGGCTTTGCTGCAGCAAGAAAATGGCATAACCGGGGAAATATTGCAAGAACTGGGTGCCGATGTTGAAGCGGTGAAAAGGCAGGTGGAAGCTGTACTGGAGAATTTTCCTAAAGTAGCCTATGAAGGAACGCAGATTTATGCCACGCCGCGAGTTTCACTTATTCTGCAAAATGCTGCTGGCGAAGCCGACAGGCTTAAAGATGAATTTGTCAGCACCGAGCACCTGCTCATCGCCATCGCCGGTGAAACCAGAGGAGAGGCTGCTGCTATTCTGGCTCGCTCTGGCGCCACTCAGGAAAAAATCTATCAGGCCCTGCAGAAAATTCGCGGTGGCCATCGCGTTAGCGATCGGCAGGCAGAAAGCAAATATCGCTCCCTGCAAAAATATGGGCATGACCTTACGGAACTGGCTCGCCAGGGCAAGCTCGACCCGGTGATTGGGCGAGAAAACGAAATCAAGCGGGTAACGCAGATTCTCTCGCGACGCACCAAAAATAATCCCGTGGTGATTGGCGATGCTGGCGTGGGTAAAACAGCCATAGCTGAAGGTCTGGCTCAAAAGATTGTCGCTGAGGATGTTCCCAATTCACTGAAAGGGAAAAGAGTAATAGCACTCGATATGGGGGCACTGGTGGCTGGGAGTAAATTCAGAGGGGAATTTGAGGAAAGACTGAAGGCAGTGCTGGACGAGGTTCGTCAGGCAAGCGGAGAGGTTATTTTATTTATTGATGAGCTCCATACAGTTATCGGGGCTGGAGCCGCTGAGGGAGCCATCGACGCCAGCAATATGCTAAAACCAGCGCTGGCACGCGGTGAGCTTCAGTGCATTGGAGCCACTACACTTGACGAATATCGAAAACATATAGAGAAAGACAAGGCGTTGGAAAGACGTTTTCAGCCCCTTTTCATCAGCGAACCCAGTGCCGAAGAAACTATTGAGATACTCAGGGGCCTGCGGCCCAGATATGAAGCCCATCACAAGATAAAGATTGATGATTCCGCCCTGGTAGCTGCCGCTAAACTGAGCCAGAGATACATCTCCGACAGGTTTTTGCCTGACAAGGCAATTGACCTCATTGATGAAGCCGCCAGCAAGCTGCGTATTGACATGGAAAGCTCTCCTCCGGAAGTCAGGACACTCGACCAAAAAATGAAGCATCTGCTTGATGAAGAAGAGGCTGCCTCACAGCAGCGTGACTATCAAAAGGCAACGGAATTGAAATCAGAGAGGCTGCGCCTGGAGCAGGAATACAACCAGGCTAAAACTAAATGGCAGCAGGAAAAGAAAATAGATGACAGAGTGGATGAGGATGACATTGCGGAACTGGTTTCGCAATGGACAGGGATACCTGTATCACGCATGCTCGAGGCTGAAAGCGATAAGTTAGTCCATATGGAGGAAAGGCTGCACCAGAGAATAGTAGACCAGGAGGAGGCGGTGAGAGCCGTATCCGAAGCTATCAGGCGAGGCAGGGCAGGACTCAAGGACCCCAAACGCCCCATAGGCAGCTTCATTTTTCTTGGCCCTACAGGTGTAGGCAAAACCGAGCTGGCTCGGGCCCTGGCCATGTTTCTCTTCGATTCTGAAGATGCCATGGTGCGGCTGGATATGTCCGAATACATGGAGAAACACACGGTCTCCCGTCTAATCGGGGCACCACCAGGATATGTGGGATATGAAGAAGGGGGGCAACTGACAGAAGCAGTACGCCGCCGCCCTTACCGGGTCATTCTTTTCGATGAAGTGGAAAAAGCTCACCCCGATGCTCTCAATGTCCTGCTGCAAATGCTGGAGGATGGCAGGCTTACCGATGGACATGGCAGGATTGTGGATTTCAAAAACACAGTGGTAATCATGACCAGTAACCTGGGCACCGAGGAATTCCAGCGCCAGGCTGTTGGCTTTTACCACAAAGAAGAAACCGATGAGGAAAAATTGAAGACATCCATAGAAAGCGCTCTAAAACACACCTTCCGCCCTGAATTGCTCAACAGAATAGACGATGTTATCATATTCCACCCCCTGACTGAGGAGAATTTGAAAAGCGTGGTGGAATTGCTTATTCAAGAACTGGAAAAAAGATTAGCTGAGCGAAATATCAAGCTAGACATGAGTTCTGAAGCCAAAGCCTGGCTGGTGAAAAGGGGCTATGACCCTGTTTATGGAGCTCGCCCCCTGCGCCGCGCCATTCAGCGTTATATGGAAAATCCCATCTCAACGAAGATACTGCAGGGAGAGTTCAAAGAGGAAGATACCATAATCGTCAGCGTGCAAGAGGATAATCTGAGTTTCACCTCAAAAAGATAGTGTGATTTTCCAGCTTCCCACGGAATTGCATGCAACTAGAAGCAGTGAAGAAAAAACCAAAGAAGCGGGAAGCAATAATTGGCGGTTTATCCCTGGCAGTTACCATAGCCCTCTGTATTCTCATCGTTCACCATCGCAGTTATCTGGGGGAGATATCACACTGGGGTTATGTTGGCTGCTTTATCATCAACATGCTCTCCAGCGGCACAGTGGTCATGCCTGGCTTTGGCATGCTGATTACATTCACTCTTGGTGGAGTATTGCACCCCGCCATAGTGGGCGCAGTAGCTGGGATTGGAGAAGCATTGGGCGCTCTCGGTGCTTATTTCACGGGATACAGCGGCAGGCACTTATTCCGAGACAGTGACAATTCTCTTTATAATCGCTTCGACAATTTCCTTCATCGCCATGGTTCCAAAGGTGTTTTCTTCATGGCCTCTATCCTGAATCCACTTTATTATCCCTTCGCAGTATTTCTGGGTATGCTGCGCTTTGGATTAACAAGATTCTTTCTGGCCACCTGGGCAGGGAGAACAATCAAGAACATGGTTCTGGCTTATCTGGGCTATTATGGCTTGCGTTCTGTATTGCAGTGGTTGGGACTAAACTTTTAGCTTGAACAGAGCATTCCACTTTGCTATAATTTATTGCCGCACGGGGCTGTAGCTCAATTGGGAGAGCGTTTGACTGGCAGTCAAAAGGTAGGGGGTCCGAATCCCCCCAGCTCCACCAAGGTCTTTGTCTCATTGATGCTAGATTCCTGCGATATCTGTCAACACTATAATTGGAAGATAATCACCATGCTCGATTACAAGGTGAAGTATAGCTTAAGTCAAGCCGTACTCCTGGCGTGAGCCCAGGGCATGTGTTATGCGGTCAATGATGATTGCCAGCAGCACAATACACAGTCCAGCCGCGAAACCGCGTCCCACTTCAATACGGTTGATGGAAAGTAATACCTCCAATCCCAAACCTCTTGCTCCAATCATTGACGCTATAACCACCATCGCCAGAGCCATCATCGTTGTCTGGTTAACACCAACCATTACTGATGGAATCGCCAGAGGTATCTGAACCTCAAACAATACCTGCCGCGCACTGGAGCCAAAGGCTTGAGCCGCTTCGATTACCTCATGCGATACCTGTCTTATGCCAACATCGGTCAGCCGAATTACTGGCGGCATGGCATAGATAATGGTAGCAAATACTGCTGGAACCTTGCCCAGTCCAAAGAACATCAAAGCGGGAATGAGGTAGACGAAGCTGGGCATGGTCTGCATGGCATCCAGCACAGGTCTAAGAATAGACTCAACCCTCTTACTTCGAGCCATAACGATGCCCGTGGGAATGCCCAGAGCCAGCGATATGATGACTGCAGCAATGATGATGGCCAGTGTCATCATTGCCAGATCCCAGTAGCCAAGGCTGCCAATTAAGACCAGAAAGCCTGCCATGAGTAATCCTCCCCACCACACACGCATAGCGCGCCAGGCAATAATTCCCACCACCACCACCACCACTACCCATGGCAGCCAGAGAAGGAAGCGTTCAATGCGGAGTAATGCAAACAAAATGCCATCACCGATGGCGTCAAAGAAGCCAGCAAAGTTCGTGAGGAGCCAAGCCATAATGGCATCAACCCATTCCGCCAGTGGAATATAGATAAACGCAGGAAATTCAACCATCGATCTCCTCCTTTTCCTTCTCTGCCGCTTCTTCCCTTTCCTGAATCATGCTAATCAGTATAGTGCTGGTGTGTATCTCGCCCATAAACTTGCCCTCATCATCGACGACAGGAATAGGATATCTGGCAGAGGCAGCCAGAGGAAAGAGGTCTTCCACCATCGTATCAGCAGTGCAGGTAAGAAGCTCAGGCTCCAGCGCCTCACGAAGAGAATTGCCTTTCTTGCGGATCAGCTCTACCAGGCCTTTGGTAGTCACCAGCCCCAGTAATTTGCCAGACCGGCTTACCACAAAAGCATTGTCCAGGTTAGCAGTTCCGAGTATATCAAGAGACGCCTTAGGTCCTTGCCATTGATAAAGGAGAACGTTGGGTTGTTCCATAATGCTGCTGGCAGTCAGTACCTTGGCGGGTGAAGCATCCTGCACAAACTGACGCACATAGCCATCACTGGGAGCAGTAATCACCTCCTCCGGGGTGCCAATCTGGATAATCTCACCGTCTCTCATAATGGCAATGCGATTTCCCACCTTCAGGGCTTCATGGAGGTCATGTGTCACAAAGAGAATCGTTTTCTGAACTTCTGCCTGTATATCCAGGAGTTCATCCTGCATCTGGCGGCGAATTAAGGGGTCCAGCCCGCTGAAAGGTTCATCCATAAGCAGTATCTCAGGGTCAGTAGCCAGGGCTCTGGCTATCCCCACCCGCTGTTGCATGCCGCCACTGAGAGCACCAGGGGGATAGTTTTCCCAACCTTTGAGCCCCACCTTGGCAATCACTTCCCGTGCCTTCTGGTAGCGCTCCTCTTTAGCCACCCCCCGGACTTTTAATCCGTAAGCTACATTTTCAATTACACTGCGGTGGGGGAATAAACCGAAGTGCTGAAACATCATGCTCGTGCTGTAGCGGCGCAGCTCAATGAGCTGCTTCGCATTATAACTGCAGACATCTTCCCCTCTGATGAGAACTTTACCTGCCGTAGGTTCAATGAGACGAAGAACGCAGCGAATTAAGGTGGACTTCCCACTGCCAGACAGCCCCATAATGACGAAGAGTTCACCCCGATGGACTTCGAAGGAGATACCCCGTACCGCCACCACACAGCCGGTTTTCTCCAGTATGTCCTCTTTGCTAGCAGACTGCATTTCCCCATCAAGAAGCTCTCCGGCGTTGTTATGGCCAAAGATCTTCCATAGCCCCTTGACTTCAATGCAGGTCTCACCATTCACTGACACGGCATTGTTCTGCAAAGCTATATCCCCCTTTAACCACTGCCTAGGGCAGAGCTGCTTTGACCTTGCTGGCTACATCTGCCGGCACCCATTCAGTCCATACAGAATCATACTCTTTCAAGAACCAGATGGCGGCATCTTCAGTACTCGCTTTGTTTTCCTGCATGTAGGCCAGTACCTTATTAGCCATAGCCGTAGTGGTTTTATACTTGCTGAGGAATTCTGCTACCTCCGGGGCTCTATCCGGAAAATTGGCATTGACCACTATATTAACCTCGGTGGAGGGCCAGCTGCAGGCGCGCTCTTGATCCCATACTCCCTTATCAAAGACTGGCTCCACAATCTTGGTCATATCAAGCTTACCCATGATCCAGGTTGGTTCCCAGTGGTAACCAAACCAGGGCTCACCCTTCTCACAGGCAGCCACCATGGAACCAGACAGGGCAGCACATGAGCCGGGGAGAAAGATGTTATAATACTCATCCAGACCATAGGCTTTGAACTTTTTTTCATCAACCTTCTGAGCCTCCCAGCCGGCGGGGCCAGTATAAAAGCGACCCTTGGTCAGGTCCTCCGGGTCTTTGAATAGCTCCCAGTACTGGGACATATCCTTGGCGGATACGCCTTCCGGCAGGTCACCATTCTCAATCATAAATGTTGGCACCAGCCATCCCTGCCAGCTATCAGGGAAGTTGCTGCCGAGGTCAACCACATCTCCAGCAGCAATGTGCTTATCATAGGCTTCACGCTGGTTTGCTACCCAGCATTCCATCTCTACATCTATATCCCCATGGGCTAGACCTTCAAACAGGGGGATTGTTTCTCCAGGAACCATTTCTATCTTATAGTCATAACCATGCTGCACAATAAAACCGGCGATGCGATTATGCACCTGAACACTATCCCAGCCAACATCAGCAAAGACGATGTTTCCCTTGGTCGTCGGTGTCGGCGCAGGCGCACACCCAATAAGCGATAATGAGAGCACAAACCCACAAAGCGCAACTCCCAAGATTTTGATGACTTTTTTACATTTCATATAATCACCTCCTTATAC
>JAYENW010000021.1:22662-23961 GCA_034722275.1 Chloroflexota bacterium
TTCCCTTGGTCGTCGGTGTCGGCGCAGGCGCACACCCAATAAGCGATAATGAGAGCACAAACCCACAAAGCGCAACTCCCAAGATTTTGATGACTTTTTTACATTTCATATAATCACCTCCTTATACGACCAAAAACTTCTGGTGCATCATAACCTAGGGCAGAGCTGCTTTGACCTTGCTGGCTACATCTGCCGGCACCCATTCAGTCCATAGAGGTTCATACTCTTTCAAGAACCACAGGGCAGCATCTTCAGTACTCGCTTTGTTTTCCTGCATGTAGGCCAGTACCTTGTTATTCTGCTCACAGGTTGTTTCATAGTTTTTAAGGAATGCCACTATGTCAGGAGCGTCCTCCATAAGACTGGAATTTACTATTATGTTAACCTGTGTCGGGGAAAAGGCACAGCCATAGGTTTTGGCATCCCATTCTGCCTGATCAAAGGGTGGTTCTTCTATGGGAGTCATGTCAAGCTTGCCCAGGACCCAGGTTGGTGACCAGTAGTAACCAAACCACGGCTCACCCTTCTGACAGGCAGCGGCCATGGACCCAGACAGGGCGGCATCCGAGCCAGCGAGAAAGTCAGTATAGTATTTATCCAGCCCGTAGGCCTTAAGCTTCTCACTATTGATGTCTGTGCAGAGCCAGCCCGGAATGGAGTTTACGAAGCGTCCTTTGGTCGGGTCCTCCGGGTCTTTGAATAACTCCCAGTACTGGGACATATCCTTGACGGATACGCCTTCCGGCAGGTCACCATTCTCAATCATAACGGTTGGCACCAGCCACCCCTGCCAGCTATCAGGAAAGTTGCTGCCCAGGTCAACACAGTCACCGGAGCCAATAGCTTCATCGTAAACCTTCTGAACGTTTTCTGTCCAGCTTTCCATATCGATATTGACGTCACCACGCCTCAACCCGGCCCAGATTGGAGCTGTCTCACCGGCGACGAACTCCACCTCATAGCCATAGCCGTGCTCAGCGATAAAAGCAGCGATACGGTCATGTACCTGGATACTGTCCCAGCTAAGGTCACCGAAGATGAGGGTCGGCTTTGGCGTTGGAGTCGGCGTCGGCGTCGGCGTTGGCGCACACCCAATAAGCGATAATGAGAGCACAAACCCACAAAGCGCAACTGCTAAGATTTTGATGACTTTTTTACATTTCATATAATCACCTCCTTATACGACCAGAATTCTCTGGTGCATCATAATGCCTGCTATATCAGGTTGGATATAATTGGGGATACAAATAATGAAGAATGGAAGCAGAGGAATAGAAAACTGGGAAGCTGTGCGATGGC
>JAYENW010000022.1:0-68164 GCA_034722275.1 Chloroflexota bacterium
ATGGCTTATTGAATATAACTTCAACCGCCCGCACCAATCCCTTGCCTATCTTCCTCCCATAGAGTATATTGAAAAGGAACTTGCTAAAATCCATAGTCCAGTGTTACCTATGTGGTCAGCCAGCACAGAGGATTGAGAAAGAATTGGTGGCGGTGTAGAATGCTTAACACTGGAGGTATCCAGGCCAGGAGTTTTTACAGGAGAATTGGGACATTACCTCCATTCTCATTGCCAGTGTGTTCTGAGACATGTTTCTCTTGGTTATGGCGATTTCGACAGCTTTGCGGTTAACCTTAACTTTCAACATGGCAACGCTCCTTTTCGGTGTGTGCTAAACTACTCACTTTCCTAGCAAAAATAAAGGCGCCTCAGGCAATCAGCCCAAAGCGCCTATCGTTCGTCGATTCGGCTATAAGTTCAGTTAATTAAGCTTCACATCTCTCCTTACTGAGATCATCACTGGCTTGCCGTCCTTGACCACGATCTCTATTTTACCCTAGCGGAACTGCTGGCACACCCGCAGAAAATCGGGATGAGACTTGAATAATTCTTCAAGAGCAGCTTCGGCAGTCTGCATGTAAGTATTATAAGTCTGTCTTCTATGAATTGTCAAGCAATATTTGGGCAATAGCATCAAAAAGTGCTTGCAATTTTTAGCAAGCCATGCTATAATAACTCCAAAATGGATCTCTTTAGAGCAAGTCGTGAGATAATCTCGCAAAATTTTATGAAGAAAGGGGGAGAACAGTATGGAAATTAGCTTTAGCGAGTATCTTAAGAGCCTTCGAAAGAGACAACGAATGTCTTTGAGAGAGGCAGAGCGGGAGAGCGGTGTCTCCAATGCGTATATAGCTCAAATAGAGCGTGGTGATAGGCCACCCCCCAGCCCGGACATTTTAAGGAAACTGGCGCCAGCTTATAAGGTAACGGTGAGGGAACTTCTTGAAGCAGCTGGGTATCTTGAGGAGCCAGAAACCAAGATGTCGGAGGAGGAAATGGTGAATCGTGCCTATCGCTATGCTGTAGAGGATCCGGAGTTCAAAATGGGAACACGCCAACCCCCGGAAGGACTCAGCCTTGAGGCAAAAAAGTACATTATCTCTATCTACGAAAAAGTAATGGAAAGGAAGCTCCTCTGAGATGGCGCGGTCCTTTGAAGATTTCTGTGCCTCAATGCTTCGAGTCTATGGCAGGCCCGAGGCGATCGCCTATGACATTGCTGTCCTAGCTCAGCACTTCGTGGAATATTTCGGCCTGTCATCCTATCCCAACCTGTTGGAGCTTAAGCTGGTCCTTGATCTTCACCACCAGATAGTTTCTATCCAGCCAGGTTGCCTGGGAGGCCTAGCTGCATGCCATTACCTAGACAGAAGTGATAAGCTGAATATAGAATATGAAGGGACTGATTGGCTGGGCAGGAACGAATTTTCCATAGTGCACGAGTGCTACGAGGCAATACAGGAAACCTTTGAGGTAATGACCACTGGATATAAGGCGTATCGAGATCCTACTAACTTATGTATGAAGCCCTATGCGGACAGGTTTGCAGCAGCAGTGTTGATGCAACCTGAAGTGTTTATCCCCGCTGTCATAGAGACGGGACTGGATGTGTGTTCCTTGCGAAGATACTTTTACAACCGCTCCTACGCTTCGGTGGCTATACGCATTAAGGAATTGTTCAAGCCACCTGTTGTCGATGATGGCATTGATTTCTTAATAGCTATCTATGACCGTGAGAGTGAGAGTGAGCCGCAAGATTGGGACTTCAACTGCAACTCCAGTGATTTCCACGCTGGTTGTGTGGTTAAGACTTCGGGAATAAGACTGAGCAGAAGTAAAAGGCGCGTCAACCTCAAGGCTTACCTTCTTCCTCGTCGATTATTCCCGGTAAGAGGTGAAAAGCCAGCACCGGGATTTATCGTCGACGAGATCATCCAGTGTAAGAAGCCCGTATACTTTGAAAATGCGATGTTCGATCTGCTCGGCGCCAACGAGATGACGCTTCTTGCACGCCCTGTCTATTGGTATGGCAGGTTGGCCAAGGTCGTGGTCATCGCGGTGCGCCGAAAGGATTCCGGCTTGCTGCAAAAGCAGCTGGAAGGGCTGTCCCAGTTAGATATAAGGCCGTTAGTATATATAAGCTGAGAGACACTTTTATGCTATGGTTAAGGATAAATATGTGGAGACTCTATGCCTCGCCGAGTAGAAGAGTGCTCTATGAACAAAAATATTAGTGCTGAAAGGAGTAATAAATGACAAGAGAAGAAAACAAACCGTTAGTCAGAAACCTGTCTTATCTTTTCATAGGAGGAGACGTTTAAATGAAAGTAGCCGTTTATGCTAGAGTGTCATCAGAAAAACAGGATGTTGACCTCTCTATTTCAGCGCAACTTAAGGCTCTTAAGGAGTATGCTGCTCGAAATGGCTATTACGTGGCCAGGGAATTTGTCGATGAGGCTGAAAGCGGCCGAACGGCGGCCCGCCTTGCCTTCCGAAAGATGGTATCTATGGCACGTCGGCCGCAAAAGCCTTTTGATATGATACTAGTGTGGAAGTATTCCCGCTTTGCTCGTAGCCGTGAAGATTCCATAGTCTACAAGACCATGCTGAGGAAAAACGGTGTTCAAGTCATCTCTATTACCGAGCCATTTGAGGATACACCTACAGGCAGGCTTCTTGAGGCTATGATCGAGAGCCTGGATGAATTTTACTCGGCCAATCTGGGTGAAGAGGTCACCAGAGGCATGAGGGAAAGCGCCTCCCGTGGCTTTTACCTCTCCAGCAATGCTCCTTATGGCTACTGTAAGATAAAAGTAAAAGATGGCGATAAAAAGCGCCCCAGACTTGAGCCTGAGCCAAATCAGGCAAGAGTGGTAGGCACCATGTTTAGCGGAGTACTCCAGGGCAAGGGGCTAAAGGAAATCGTAAAGGAACTGAACCACAGTGGGATTGCCGGACCAAGAAGAAAGAGCTGGGGGAAGACTACGATACACAAGATTCTTACCAATGAGGCGTACGCCGGTACCCTGATCTGGGGGCGAACCAGCAAGCGGAACCTGAAGCCGGTTCGAGTGGAAAATGCCTGGCCAGCCATTATAGACAGGGGAACTTTTGATAAGGTCCAAACTCAACTCAAGGATCGGGCACCAGCTCAGTTTAATCCGCGCCGGGCAGCTAGCCGCTATCTGTTAAGTGGCCTTGCCAGATGTGGCTATTGTGGTAAGGCTCTCATCGGACAGGAAGCTAAAGGGGGCCAATTTAATTACTACGTGTGTGGCACCCTGCTCAAGAAAGGGGCTGGCTCCTGCCAGGCTCGCTACCTCAATAGTCAGAAATTCGAGGCATTGGTAATAAACAAGATAAAAGAGCATCTCCTGACTGAGGAGAATTTGAGAGAGCTGGTTCCTCTAGTTAATGAGGAGATGGATAGCACCGCTGGTGATTATGGCGACGAGCATGGCATCATCTCAGATGAGATTGCTAACATAAACCACCGCTTGGAGAGATTATACGATGCCCTGGAGACAGGGAAGTTAAAGCTTGAGGATCTGGCGCCTCGAATCCAGCAATTGAGACATCGTCAAGAGCAACTGCAGGCTAGAAAGTGGGAACTAGAGGCGCTCTTGTCAGACAGGCGAGTTGAGCTAGCTAGTTTGGAAACCGTAACACGCTATGTTGATGACTTGCGCAACTTGCTTAATGAGAGCTCGTTGACAGAAAGGAAATCGTTTATCAGGAGCTTCGTTAAGGAAGTAAAGGTGACAGGTGACGAAGTATTGCTGACATATACTATGCCACTCCACCCGAAGGTATATCCCAGGAGCGGGTGGGAGTTCTTTCTTCTGTCCCTTATGGTGGGCCATTGTGGACTCGAACCACAGACCCCAGTCTTATCAGGACTGTGCTCTAACCAACTGAGCTAATGGCCCCTAAATACGCTATCCCGATTTCCTCAGGCTGAGCTTATATTTTAAGGGAAAGGCGGGTAATTTCTCAAGTTTTGCTCTTATTCTCCTGCCACAAACGCACTGCTGTCTGGCGGATAACTTCGTAGCTGAAACCACGATAGGCGAGATAACTGGATAATCGTCGACGAAATTCGGGATAATCCAGGTGAGTCAACAGGTGCAGACGGCGGCAAGCCAGTCTGTAGGCGCTGTCCTCGTCATTTACATTTTCAATGATGCGTTCAATAATTTCCCGGGCTACTTTCTTATCTTTCAATTCCTGCGCTATCAGTCTCTTGCTTCTGGGTTGGGATGATAGGCGGCTATCCCGCCAGGATTCGGCAAAGGCAAGGTCATCAATCAATTCTTGCTCTTTAAGGTTGCTGATTGTCTTATCCACAACTTCATCATCGAAGCTGCGTCGGCAGAGATATTTCCTCAACTCGGCCTCACTACGCGCACGGTAGCTGAGATAGCGGTAGGCACTATCGAGGCAGCGTTGCAGTGTGCTGTCATCTAACAATTTTCTGGCTCAGCTTCATTCGGTGGGAGCAAGCGTCTCTGCATTTCTCAAAGAGACATTTGCGGTGGGTGTTGCAGCTCGTATTTGCTGCTCTATCTGCGTTGCAAGTTCGGGATGTTGTTTGAAATACTCCTTGGCGCTTTCTCTGCCCTGTCCCAATTTTGTTTCACCATAAGTAAAGAAAGCTCCACTCTTCTTTAGCACTCCCGTTGTCACTCCCAGATCAACCAGGTCTCCCTCTTTGCTTATGCCGTGGTTAAACATGAGGTCGAATATAGTGCTGCGAAAAGGAGGCGCCATTTTATTCTTGACTATTTTAGCTCTTACTCTGTTGCCTATTATCTCCGAGCCTTGTTTAATGGAATCGACTCTTCTTAAATCTATGCGCACTGAACTGTAGAATTTGAGCGCTCGGCCTCCCGGGGTTACTTCAGGGTTGCCGAAAATAATGCCCACTTTCTCTCGCAGTTGGTTAATGAAAATCACTGATGTCTTGGAGTGGCCTATAGCGGCTGTCAGTTTCCTCAAAGCCTGGGACATCAATCTTGCCTGCAAGCCCACATGAGTGTCACCCATATCACCTTCTATTTCTGCCTTGGGCACTAGTGCAGCTACACTATCAATCACTATCACATCTACGCCACCGCTCCTCACCAGAGTCTCGGTGATTTCCAGCGCCTGTTCGCCGAAATCGGGCTGTGAAATAAGCAGGTCATCCACTTTGACGCCGCAGTTGGCAGCGTAGACTGGGTCGAGAGCATGCTCGGCATCAATGTAAGCCACAATGGCGCCGAGCTTTTGAGCCTCAGCGATTATATGCTGGGCGAGTGTGGTTTTCCCTGAAGCCTCAGAACCAAAGATCTCGGTAACCCGTCCTCGAGGTATGCCACCTATGCCCAGAGCCAGATCTAATCCCAGCGACCCGGTGGGGATGACATCTTCAGATGTATTGGCTGAGATCTGACCCAGCCTCATAATGGAACCTTTGCCAAAGTGTTTTTCCACCTGTTCGACAGCCAGCTCTACTGCCTTTTCTTTCTCTGTTGCCATTTTTGATATCTTAGCTTACTGACCTTATTAATGCAATAAAATTTTGATATAAAGATGTATTTATGCTCTATTCTGCCTGCGCCTCTGCTGCATGAAAGGAATTAGCCAGGCCATGCCGCCAAGAAGTAGAGCCTCGACAACCAGGGTTATGCCGCCTGCTATGGCAACATCTTGCCAGAAGGGAGGGGGAAATAGCATTATTAGGTAATCCTTGCTCGGGTCAAGTATCCATGGTGATTGTGAGGGGTCACCAAAAGCAAGATAATGGAAGCCGATAAATAACTGCTGGAAACCAATGAAAGATACAATACCCACTATTGCTATGAAAGCTAAGGTGAGAGCGCTTCCCCATCTTACTCCTGCGGCCAAATCCTGCCACTTGTTTTTTCTCCACAAGAGAAAGAGCAAAGCATAGATAATGATATAGGCCAGGCTTGCTATCTGGATGAGATAATCAATTTGAAATAGCCTTTTTACGTCCTGCAGGTGGTCAACCTCATAATCATGGAATAACTCAAAAATCTGAGGTGTCTCCACCCTGGAATTGAAATAGTCAATGAGTTTATCGGCGGTCTCTTTTAACTGCGCCTCATTCAGCCCGGTAACCTGGCTCACCTGATATTTATGGAAGCCATACTGGTAAAGCTGTGTACTGCTCACCCCCGCACGCACAGTAGTGGTAAGAAGCAGAATGGGAATGCAAATTATAAATAGCCAGCGAGTAATAGTTTTAATGATTTTCAAATTTTAATCCTCAGTTCCCTTTGGCTGCCAGGAAGTGGTGATGGAAACCCATGTTATAATTTAAATGATGCCACACAAGTTTGTCCATCTTCATGTCCACACTGAATACAGCCTCCTCGATGGTCTGTGCCATATTCCCCAGCTTATCGCCAGGACCAAGGAATTGGGTATGGATAGTCTTGCTATCACGGACCATGGTGTCATGTATGGCGTCATTGATTTTTACCTGGCAGCTAAAAAAGCGGGGATAAAACCAATCATTGGCTGTGAAGTCTATGTGGCTAAAAACGATTGCCGCAACCGAGACCACAATTATAAAAATCCCTTTCATCTCACTTTGCTTGCTAAGAATGAAGTGGGATACCGTAATTTAATCAAATTGGTTACCAAAAGTCACCTGGAGGGATTTTACTATAAACCCAGGGTAGATAAAGAGCTTCTCAAAATTCATCATGATGGGCTTATTGCTCTTTCTGGCTGTGCTCAGGGGGAAGTGTCCCAACTCATTCTGGCAAAACAGTTTGATGAAGCTGCCAGGGTGGCTTCATGGTATAAGGAGCTCTTCGGTGATTATTATTTCGAAATTCAGAGACATCCCATCCCGGAGCTTGAGCAAATCAATGAAGGCCTCATTTCCCTATCTGCCAAGCTGGACATACCGCCAGTAGCCACCTTTGATGTTCATTATGTGGAGCAAAAGGATGCCCCGTCTCATGAGTTGTTGTTATGTATACAGACGAATACCTCAATTCATGATGAAAAAAGGCTCAAGATGGCCGGCGATTTCTTTTATCTCAGAAGTCCCCAGGAAGTGGAGCAGTTATTTTCGGATTTACCTCAGGCGGTGGAAAACACAGAGCGCATCGCTGATATGTGCAACCTGGAACTGGATTTCACGCAACTTCACCTGCCCAAGGTATCTTTACCGTCACAGCAAACAGCCGATGCCTTTCTGGCTGAGCTTTGCTGGCAGGGACTGGAAAAGCGCTTTCCTGATGCTGCTTCCGGGGTGAAAGAGCGTCTGAGCTATGAGCTTGATGTCATTGCCAAGACAAACTTTGCAGACTATTTCCTGGTTGTCTGGGACATAACCTCGTTTGCCAGAAAACAAGGTATTTACTTTGGAGTTCGTGGCAGCGCCGCCGCCAGTTTGGCGCTCTACTGTCTGGGCGTCACTGATATTGACCCTCTGGCTTATGGACTTGTTTTTGAGCGCTTCCTCAATGTAGAGCGCAGTGAAATGCCGGATATTGACCTCGATTTTCAGGATGACCGTCGTGATGAAGTTCTGGCCTATGTTACCCAGAAATATGGCTCTGATTATGTAGCTCAAATTATCACTTTCGGGACACTGGGGGCTAAAGCGGCTGTGAGAGATACTGGCCGCGCTCTTGGTCTACCTTATGCACAGGTAGATCGAGTAGCCAGGCTTATTCCCACAGAGCTGACTATAACCCTGGAGGGGGCTTTACAGGAAAGCACGGAGCTTCATGATATCTATTCTCGTGATGAAGTTGTACACAATCTGATTGACTCAGCCATGAAATTAGAGGGGACTATCAGGCATGCCAGCACTCATGCTGCCGGTGTTGTCATATCGCGTGACTTATTGACCAATTATGTTCCTCTGCAAATGACTGGCAAGGGAGAGCAGCGTGTCATTGTGACTCAGTTTCATATGGGAAACATCGCACGCCTGGGATTGCTGAAAATGGACTTTCTGGGTTTATCCAATCTCACCATTCTGGACAGAGCCAAGAAAACCATTGAGCAGAGCCAGGGAATCTCCCTGGACTGGCAGCATCTTCCTCTGGATGACTCCAGAACATTTGAATTGCTCGCCTCGGGGGAAACCAGAGGCGTCTTTCAATTGGAGGGCACTGGTATGCGGCGCTATATCAAGGAGCTCAGGCCTTCCAATTTTGGTGATATCGCTGCCATGATAGCGCTTTACCGCCCGGGGCCAATGGAGCAAATCCCTACCTTCATCAAGGCCAAGCAGGGAGCTATCCCAGTTAGCTATCCCCATCCTGCATTGAAAGAAATACTGAAAGAAACCTATGGGGTTATTGTATACCAGGAGCAGGTGCTGTTTATTGCACAGGCTTTAGCTGGATACAGTCTGGGTCAGGCTGATATTCTGCGCAAAGCCATGGGGAAAAAGATACCCCAGGTGATGAAGAAAGAAAAGCGGAATTTCCTCAGCGGTGCTAAAGAGAAGGGGATATCGCTGCAATTAGCCCAGGAGGTTTTTGCGCTTATTGAACCTTTTGCTGGCTATGCCTTCAACAAGGCTCACAGCATCAGCTACGCTACCATTGCTTATCGCACTGCCTATCTTAAAGCAAACTATCCCGCTGAATATATGACTGCCTTTCTTAACACCTATTCCGATAACATGGAAAAGGTTCGCTCGGCGATTGCTGAGTGCCGCAGATTGGGTATCAGGGTGCTGCCGCCAGACATCAATAAGAGTCAGGCTGACTTTGTTATGGAGAAAGAAGAGAAAAATCCTGCTATCCGTTTTGCCTTAGCCGCTATCAAAAATGTGGGACGTTCTCCTATTGAGAATGTGCTCTTCGCTCGCAAGCAAGATGGTGTTTTCAAGTCCATAGAGGATTTTTCTTATCGGGTTGATTTGCGAAACATCAACAGGAAAGTGCTCGAAAGTCTGATTAAAGCTGGTGCTTTCGATTGCCTGAGCAGCCGCAAAATCCTCCTGGAGTCTGCCGATAGAATTATCTCCTTAGCCCAGGCTTCCAGGAGAATGCGGGAAGCCGGTCAAACTAACATGTTTGCTGTATGGGGAGAGGCATCTCCCGGCTTCGCCTCTATTGCAAATGAGGGCAGAGTTGAGGATGTTTCTGTAAAGGAAAAACTGCTCTGGGAAAGGGAGCTGATGGGCACCTATTTTTCACAGATGCTCGATTTACCTTCTCGGAGTTTGTCTTCACTGGATGCCGTTTCTTGTGGTGAGATTGGCTCTGAAATGGAGGGCGAAACGGTAACCCTGAGTGGCGTGGTGACCGCTATGCGTCAATCCTATACTCGAGAGGGGCAACCTTTCGTTATAGCAACGCTGGAAGATTTGGAGGGTGAAATTGAGGTTGATACCTGGCCCAGAGCATATAAAAACACCTGGAAATTTTGGGAGGAAGGCAATGTCCTTACAGTTAAGGGTGTTGTCAGGATGAGAGGCGATAGAATTCAATTAAATTGCCAGGAAGTGCAGTATTATCACCGTAGTGGACAGGACAGCGTCGTTGCTACCTCTTCTTCATCGTCAGAGTCAGCGCAAAAGCCATCTATAGCGGAGGCAAAACAAAGCCGGCTCATCATAAATGTCAATCAGTCACAAGAAACGACAAGAGATATTGAATGTCTGCACAAAATCGTGGATGTCTTGAAGGCTTATCCTGGAGAGGACAAGGTGTCCCTCGTTGTGATCAATGAAGATGAAGTAACTAATCTGGAGATACCGCAGTTAATGGTTGACCGCTCTCCTGAGTTGAAGCGTGAACTGGACGATATAGTGAACGAGTTCGAGCCCAGAGTGTTTATTTGCTACCCTGAATAGTTTTGTGTCATTGTTGGGCCCTCTCCTTGATAGCTCACATCGTTTATTTGAGTAAAGGCTTCTCGTAAGCTATAATGCGGGGACAAGTTAAGGAGTTTGCATCTTGCTCAAAGACCATAGCTGCGGTGCTCTGGGAAAAGAACATGCCGGACAGAAGGTAACTCTGGCAGGCTGGGTACACCGCCGCCGTGACCACGGCGGCATGGTGTTTGTTGATTTGCGTGACAGGGAAGGTATAGTTCAGGTGGTCTTCAACCCTCAGACATCGCAGAAGACATATGAGATAGGTGCTTCGCTTCGCAATGAGTATGTGATTCAGCTAAGTGGAGAGGTTGTTTTGCGTCCCCTGGGAACAGAAAACCCCAAGCTCTCTACTGGCGAAATTGAGGTTGTTGCTGAAAGGGCAGTGGTTCTCAATGAATCAGAGACGCCGCCTTTCTATGTCAACAAAGATGTGGAAGTTGAGGAAAGCCTTTGCCTTAAGAACCGCTATCTATATTTGAGGAGGCCTCGGATGGTGAATAACCTCATCCTGCGTCACAAGATAATCAAGTTTATCTGCGATTTCTTTGATGCTAAAGGTTTTATTCAGGTGGAGACACCTATTCTGATCAAGAGCACTCCCGAGGGGGCACGGGATTATGTGGTGCCCAGCCGCATAAATCCAGGGAAGTTTTATGCTCTTCCTCAATCGCCACAGCAGCTCAAGCAGATTCTCATGGTAGCTGGCCTGGAAAAGTATTACCAAATAGCCCGCTGCTTTCGCGATGAGGACCTCAGAGCTGACCGACAGCCTGAGTTCACCCAACTTGACCTGGAGATGAGTTTTGTCGAGGAAGAGGATGTGCTTCAATTGATGGAAGAGCTTCTTCCCTCACTTGTGAAAGCTGTTAAACCGCAGATGAGGGTATTAACTCCTTTGCCACGTCTTCGTTATCAGGAAGCCCTGGAGCGCTATGGCAGCGACAAGCCAGATCTGCGTTTTGGTTTACAGTTCAAGGATATTTCTGATATAGCTGGTGAGACCAGTTTTGATATTTTCCGCTCTGCGGTTGCCGAAGGTGCTAAGGTGAAAGGCATATGTGTTCCCGGATGTGCTCATTACAGCCATCATCAGATAGCTGAACTTACTGAGCTGGCTAAGAATAATGGGGCTAAAGGGCTGGCCACATTCGCCCTCTCAGGGGAAAGTCTGGTATTGGATGAGATAAAATCGGTGGCTGCTAGACATTTAACTCAAGCTGAACTGGAGAGCATAGTTGCCAGATTCGAAGCGAAATCCGGAGACCTCTTGCTTATCGTGGCTGATAAGGTTTCAATAGTTAACAGGGTACTGGATGAGCTGCGCCGCTACCTGGCGTACCAGCTCAACCTGGCAGATGATAACTTCCTCGCTTTTGCCTTTATTGTTGACTTTCCTCTTCTTGAGTGGAGTGAAGAAGAGAATTGCTGGGAGTCCATGCATCACCTCTTCACGGCTCCGCGTGAAGAAGATGTGCCGCTGCTTGATAGTGAGCCAGCTAAAGTGGGAGGCCGCCATTACGATGTTGTCTGTAATGGCTACGAGCTGGGCAGTGGCAGTATCAGAATCCATACTCACCAGCTTCAAGAGAAAGTACTCAGCCTTCTTGGTTATGGTAAAGAAGAAATGCAAAGCCGGTTTGGCGCTCTTCTGGAAGCCTTTAACTATGGAGCGCCTCCCCATGGCGGCATTGCCCTTGGAATAGACCGTCTGGTAAAATTGATTGCCTGTGAGAAAACCATCCGGGAGGTCATCGCCTTTCCCAAAAATCAAAATGCCGTAGATTTGATGTTTGATGCACCTTCGCGGATTAGCGAAAGCCAACTTGAGGAACTGAACCTCAAGTTGAGACACGAAGTGATTGGTGGTTCTTGAGATAAAGGAGGGAAATGAAAGTAACCACTGAACCAGGAGAAAACTGTCAGGTAACTCTCACCGTTGAGGTTGAAAAGGATGAGCTTGATAAATCTCTGGATGAAGCATACCAGCGTCTTGTAGGTCGTGTCTCCATTCCAGGTTTTCGTAAGGGGAAAGCGCCGCGGTCTATTCTGGAGCAGCACATGGGCAAAGCAGCTTTGCTGGAGGAAGCGCTGCAGCGTCTCATACCACAGCTTTATCTTAAGGCTGTGGCGCAGGAAAAGCTTGAACCCATAGATGAGCCGCAGATGGAGCTCGTGCAAACAGAGCCGGTGATTTTCAAAGCTGTGGTATCACTCAAGCCTGAGGTCAAGCTTGGTGATTACCACAGTATCAAGATAGATTCTGAGCCTGCTGAAGTGAGTCAAGAGGAAATTGAGGCGAGCCTGGAACAAATCAGGCAGCAGCAGGCAGTCTTGATACCCGTTGACCGTCCTATTCAGTTCGGCGATGTAGTTACCATGGATGTCGAGGCCACGATGGAAGATAAGCCATTTCTAAATCACAAAGATATGCTGTATGAAGTGGATCAAAACTCAGGCCGTCCCTTGCCAGGAATAGCTCAAAATCTGGTGAATGCGGAGAAAAATAAGGTGAAGGTCTTCACCCTGGATGTTCCCGAAGATTACGGGGTCAAAGAATTCGCCGGCAAAAAATACTCCTTCAATATTACTCCTACTGAGATAAAGGAGAGGCAATTGTTGGAGCTTGATGATGAATTAGCTCAGAGCGCTGGTTATGATAACCTCGCTGCCATGAAAGAAAAGGTAACTGCTGAGTTGAAAACCAGAGCTGAAGAAAACGGACGCCTGGAATTGAGGCAGAAAGCCATTGACGCTGTGGTGGAGATAAGCGAAGTGCATTATCCTCCTGTTTTGGAGAATAAGGAGATTGCAAGCCTTCTTGCTGAAGAGGCACGGCAGCTTGGATTTGACAAAGTAGAGGACTATATGGAAAGAACCAACAGGAAAATAGAAGAGTATCGGGAGCAATTACGCCCTATAGCCAAAAAGAGAATCAGGTATTCTCTTGTTCTGGATAAAATAGCAGAACAGGAAAAGATTGAAATCGCTGCCTCGGAGGTAGATAATAAAGTAGAAGAAATAATAGGTGGCGCTGAGGATAAAGAAAAGGCAGGGCAATTTTGCGCTCTACCGCAGGTCAGGGAATCTATCGAAGGGTCTCTGCGCAATCAAAGAACGTTTGATAGGCTGGTAGAGATCGTCAGTGCCAGTACCCAAGGAAATATAAAGGAGGAGTGATGGACACAGTATCCCAGATAATAATCCCCACGGTAACGGAGACCAGCGCCCGGGGTGAACGTGCCTTGGACATATACTCCCTTTTGCTCAGAGAGAGAATTGTCTTTCTGGGGGCGCCTATTGATGATCAGGTAGCCAACCTGATTATTGCTCAGCTTCTCTATTTGGAAAGGGAAGCTCCGGATAAGGATATCAATCTCTACGTTCACTGTCCCGGCGGCATTATCAGTGCTGGCCTGGCTATCTATGACACCATGCAGCTTCTTCGCTGTGATGTGTCTACTATTTGCGTGGGTCTGGCAGCGAGCATGGGTACTTTGCTTCTTTGCGCTGGAGCCAAGGGCAAGCGCTACGCTCTCCCCAATGCCACGATACATCTTCATCAGGCGATTGGTGGTGCTCAGGGGCAGGCGGCGGATGTTGAAATCGCCGCCCGGGAGATCATGAGAATGCAGGAGAGAATCCGCAATATTCTGACCGAGCACACGGGTCAACCTGTTGAGAAGATTGCTCATGACACCGACAGGGATTTCTACCTCGACCCCGAACAAGCGGTGGAATACGGGCTTATTGATAAGGTGCTCAGCAAGACGGACAAGGAATGAAGCAGGTTAAGTCACTGCTGTGAGTTGATGTTAGCGGGCGTGGATTAAGATGATGGTGACTTGGTCACATTGGTTGGAAGCAGGTCCTGCAGTTGTGGTGGGTGTTCCAGGTTTTGGTGGACTGGGCACAGGTGGTTTGATCGCGGTCATTGTTATTGCTGTAATCCTTATCGCTGCTGTCGTGTGGCTCATCAATGGCACCAAAAAGCGTGAGTAAAAGATAAAATGTCAGGATGAATCAAAGAACAGTTAAAAGCTGCCCCCTTTTTATTCTTTCACTTGTCCTCACCAAATGCTGTGCTGAACTGTGGCAGGCAAGGCGGTTACATTCCCAGAGTAGTAAGGGGCTTTATGGATATCTCAGGAATCAAGGTTGGGCATTATACTGATCTTGAGGCCGCTACGGGATGCACCGTGGTTCTCTGTGAACGAGGTGCCATCGCTGGAGTGGATGTTCGCGGGGCAGCTCCGGGAACCAGAGAAACTGATTTACTGCGTCCCATGACACTGGTGGAAAAGGTTCATGCTGTCCTCCTCACTGGAGGCAGTTCCTTTGGGTTGGATGCTGCTGGGGGTGTTATGCGTTATCTTGAAGAGCGGGGTTGTGGTTATGATGTGAAGGTAGCAAAGGTGCCTATCGTCCCCGCTGCTGTTATCTTCGACCTTGCTGTAGGTGATGCAGGGGTAAGGCCTGGAATAGATGAAGGGTACCGGGCGTGTCTTGAAGTCAGGAAGAGTGAGGTAGCGGAGGGCAGCGTAGGTGCTGGCACAGGAGCAACGGTTGGCAGTGTGCTTGGGATAGGCAGAGCGACTAAAGGTGGGTTGGGGATAGCCAGCCAGAAGATAAGCCGGGAAGTGGTGGTGATGGCCCTTATGGTGGTGAATGCCTTTGGAGATATTGTTGACCCTGAGACGGGGTTGACTCTGGCGGGCCCGCGGCGCTCTGGTGGTAAAGGTTTCTTAAATACACAAAAACTGCTGAAAAGAAATGAGGCACTGATAAATTCTGCTCTGGTAAATACTATTATAGGGGTGGTTGTCACCAATGCATCCCTGGCTAAAGAGCAAGCCAATAAGCTGGCACAAATGGCACACGATGGTATTGCCCGTGTCGTGCGGCCGTCTCATACGATGTTTGATGGTGACACTATTTTCGCGCTCTCCCTGGCTGAGAATCCTGAACTTCAGGCAGGTCTAACAGTGCTGGGGGCAGTAGCAAGCGAAGTGGTAGCTGTTGCCATTTTACGTGCTATAACCCAGGCCGATTCTTTATTGGGGATACCATCTGTCAAAGATCTGGAACGGAGCAGGTGATATCTCAATACAGGATTTCTCGAAGTTCTCAGCGTGGCTATGACAGTTGGCTGACAAAAGAAGAAATTTAAGCAAGGAATTGAGAGAGTTCAGGAAGACCATCTCTGGCACCCGTCCTGGTCATAGCATAATAAGCCATCCTGTCTCCAAGTTTTCCGCATTGCTCTAAGTCCTTTCCTTTAAGGAGGCCAAAAAGGAACCCGGCGGCAAAGGCATCCCCAGCCCCGGTAGTTTCTGGCTGGGATTTTCCCGGGATTCCTTCGCCGCTTCTTAACTGCAAATGGCGAAGCTGAGATTCAAGCTTATATTCTTTGTCTCTGAGACGGATATAGCTAGAAAAAGCTTTCCCTGGCTCTAAAGCTGCTCCCGCGCCCAGGGTGACCACCACAATCTGGCAGCCCAACTGAAGGCATTCACTTGCCCCGGTGATGAAATCCTTGCCCGTCAGCCGCTCTATCTCATCTTTATTGCTGAAGAGGATATCTGTCCGCTTGAATAGTGGCGATAATGCCTTTATCCCTCTATTGACATAAAGCATGCCTGGAGCGAAGCTGAACTTAACTGCGGCTGGCAGCTTTTCTGCCAGCCGCAGTTGGATATTGAATTGCTTATCATCTACAAATGACGAAAAGTGGACGACTCTTGCTTGACTTAAATAACTTATGCTTATGTCCTGCCACTCGAGTAAGCTGTTGGCTCCAGATGAGACATATATGGAGCGTCTGCCCAGTTTATCGGAAAGACACAAGGTATAGCCTGTGCCTTTCCCCTTTTTAGTTTGAACTTGGCTGGTATCCACGCCTGCAGTTTCAAAACTTTCGATAGAAGCTTTACCCTGCTCATCGTCTCCTGTAGCGCCAATGAAGCCTGTTTCTATTCCCAGGCGCGACAGTCCATAAATGGTGTTGGCAGCCGAACCGCCCGGTGTTAGCTTGAGGTGGTGAATTGATGTCTCTCCATCGAGGACAATCTCGTTTACTTGACATAAGCAGTCAATGTTGATTGCTCCCATGCCAATCACAGCAATATTCGACATAATATTACCCCAGTTTGGCAGCCTCGGCTCTCACCAGGCGGCGGATTCTCTTGTGAATTTTCAGAGCTTGAGATATATCTTTAGCCTCGGCCAGCCACTGGAAATGCTCTCTATTACCCTTGCCGCCATTTCTTTCTTTCTCCCTGATCAGGTGTTTTACTGTCTCGCGTTTACCTTTCTCCCAGGCTTCTAAGGCTACCCAGAGGTCATCCAGGTTGGTAGATGCCAGCCCCATGGTAGCGTAAGGCAGGGCATATTCATTGGCGTTGAAGGCGATTGCCAGGCCGTTGAGTTTATTTACAGCTTGAAGCATTTTGAAATCGGTGATGCTGTCTCCCACTGCTATCCAGTGGGAAAGTGGTTTCCCCATCCTGGCACTGAAGCGCTCTAATGCCTCTACTTTGCGTTTTCCGCCCACAGGTTTCACTTCAGTTATCATTCTTCCCGAGCTTGTCCGAGGCAGCTCCTGCCAGTAAAACTTGTCCAGGACTTCCTTTATCCTGGTATCATCGGTAAGGTCTATAAATTTCTGTTCTGCCTGCTCCAGCAGGGCGAAATCGTCCTCACTTAGCAGATGACGAATCTCGTCCAGCAAAAAGGAGGTGCAGGTCACATTTTCTTGTGGTATGCCCAGCCTCTGGGTGATGGGAAGAGCATACTGCTCATAGCTGGTACTGATGCAGAATATTTGCCAGCTGTAGGCTTTTAATCTGGAGATTAATTCCTGAGTGCCCGGAGTGAATTTGGCTTCCTTTCCCATAGTGGTGATTTGTTTTTCTTTTATCCCGTGATAAGCCAGAAAAGGGGTGATAAGCGCCAGCGTATCCCCGGGCTCATAATCCTGCTTGCCCTCCAGAGTCAACAGGTCATCATAGCGGCTGATGACCTGGAAAAGTTTATCTCCATGGGGCAAAAGCTTCATGAGCTCATAGGCATTGTCTTGAGGTGCCAGAGGGCCCTCAAGGTCAAAGCAAATCAAATTCATTGTTGCCTTCCAATTTCGCGGGACACAACCTGGTCTATTTTAGCACTCAGGTCGTATCCTTCGATTATCTTTCCCTGTGCATTGGTTATTTTACCTTCTCTTACGCTGATCTCTTTTATACTCAGGGCTTTAAGCGTGGAAACGATGAGAGGGAATTCTCGAGCGAGTTCATGTTCCCGGATGAGTTGAAATAACTTTTCTGGCTCGTTTTTCTGCCAGTATTGGTCAAAAGGGCTGCCCTGGATAGGGAAAAGACAGTAACTTACTACGGGACCACGGTCTAATTGGGGAGTGACCAAATGTATCATGGCTCCAGCTTCCCTGGCTTTATTTCGAATCAATGTCCAGATTACCTCCTGCCAACTACCAGCGGGACCTCCAGGAGGCGCGGGATGGAGGTTAATCATATTGTACTTGCGGCAAAGCTCCCTTCCCACAATAAGCATGTAGCCCGCGAGAAGACAGATATCAGGGGAAAATGGTTTGATGCGCTTATCTACCTCTCTGTCATATTTGGGGCGCCAGCCCTTTTGAGACTGCTTCGCCGTGCCCTGAATGATAGTTTTGAACTTTCTGTGAGAGAAAGAAATAAGGGGTATATCATAGTGCTGAACCAGAGCGAAGAAGTTATCACTTTCTCTTGATTCTCCGGGTTCCCTGTTGCTGAAGACAAAGCTGATTCTGACCTGGATCTCACCAGCAGCTATGCTTTGCTGAGCCACCTGTAAAAGTTGGCTTGCTGCCTCATCTCTGCCGGTGGAAAACCAACCGATTTTCAGCAAGGGTGGTTCTTACCTCCTGTGACGGCTCTCTTCTTCACTTTTGCCCAGGTGCTGGCGAAGTGGACTAAGGGATTGGACCTTTTACCATGTATTGTGCCCTGCTTGAGACAGTCCAGGAAGTCATCCGCCCCGCTGAATTCGGGCATTTCTACATAAGCTCTGCCAATTTCTCCTGCTGTATGTGCATCGCTTCCAGCACTGGCAGCCAATCCAGACTTGTTGGCTAATTTCTGAGCCTTGTTGAAGTGGTGGGGGTAAGGTGTACGCGCGTTGAAGACTTCCATGATATCAATTTGAGATAGGATTTCCTCGGATAGCAACCTCCTTTGTCTGTCTCCTGGCAATAAAAAGGGGCTTCGCCCAAATGGGTGAGGGATGTTAACCAGCCCACCCTGTTTCCTGATACGTGCTATTGTCTCCTGAGGAGACAGTCCCTTGGGAATATCTTCACTGAGGAACAATCCCATCAATTCACCGAAAGGGGTAAGGATTTCTTGGGCAACGATTACCTTGAAGGGGGCTATCTCTTTTAATTTCAGGGCACCGGCAGTGGTGCCGTGGTCAGCTATGGCAACGCAGCTTATGCCTGTTTTGAGGCAACGAGTGATTATATCACTCAAGGGTGTCTGACAATCCATGGAATAACAGGTATGAACATGCAGATCAGCCCGCAGCAATTAAGTCACCTTCTCCAGGTATTCTCCGCTTCGTGTATCAATCTTGAGAACATCATTCTCATTGATAAAAAGGGGAACCTGAACAACAAATCCCGTCTCCATCTTGGCTGGTTTGGTGCCTGCGGTAGCTCTGTCCCCTTTGAACCCAGGCTCTGTCTCTATCACCCGGAGTTCTACTGTGGTGGGTAATTCCAGGCTTACTACCTTGTCTTCACAGGTCAGGATCTCCAAATTCAGCCCTTCTTTGAAATAGTTCAAATCGTCTGTCACTTGATTTGCAGGTATCATCAGCTGTTCATAATTCTCAGTATCCATGAAATAGTAGAGGTCGCCGTCGTTGTAAAGATATTGAACCAGTCGGTGTTCTAGAAAAGCCGGTTTGAATTTATCACTAGATTGGAAATTTCGTTCTATGACATGGTCGCTGTGCAAGTCACGAAGTTTTAACTTGATCACGGGTTGCCTCTGCTGCATCTTGACATGCTGGTACTCGATGATCTGATATATTTTACCATCCAGCTCTATAGCAATCCCCTTCTTCAATTCTCCAGCACCTATCATAGAAATCTCCTTTCTCTGTAAACTTTATCTTTCCATGACTTGCTGAGCACACGAACTTTGCCAGCTTCCAATGTCACCGCATCTTCAATTCTGACGCCACCCCATCCGGCTATGTAGATTCCGGGCTCTATGGTGAAAACCATACCATCGGTGAGAATATCCTGGGAGTTTGGGCCCAAGGCCGGAAGCTCGTGTACTTCCAGCCCGATACCGTGCCCCAGGCTGTGCCCGAAGTATGCGCTATAGCCGGCGCGGTTGATAATCTCTCTGGCTAGCTCATCTGCATTCACTGCACTCATCCCGGCTCGAATTCTCTCTATAGCAAAAAGTTGCGCTTCCAGAACGATGTGATAAACCTCCTCCAGCCTTTTATCTCTTCCCAGGGAAAAAGTGCGGCTGAAGTCGCTGCAATAGCCATCTATTTTAGCTCCCATATCGATGAGAACTGGTTCTCCCGAGCCAATTACCCTTTCCGTGGGATGAGCATGGGGCAAAGCTGAGTTGGGACCTGAAGCCAGGATAATTTCAAAAGGCACTGCCTCACTTCCGTTGTGGCGAAGGAAGTTCTCTATCTCCCAGGCCACTTCCTTCTCCTTCATACCGGGATGAATTATCTCCTCAAGATATTCAAAAGCCTCGTCAGTTAGCTTTACAGCCTTGCTGATAAGTTCTAATTCTGCTGCTTCCTTTATAGAACGGAGGTTCTCTATCATTCTGACGGTGGGGACAAGCTCGAGATTGGGTATGGGTTTTGTTACTTCACCAAGCTGCTGATAAGTGGCAAAGGGAAGGCTTGTCTCAAATCCTAATCTGTGCCAGTCCAAATCGGATATCAGCTCGGGAAGCCAGTGAGATACTTCACCTCTGATTTGAAGCACTTCAAAATTTGCTGTCTCTTTCTTAGCTTGCTCTGTGTAGCGAGAATCGGTAGCCAGAAAAGCATGCTTATCCGAGATGAGCAGCCATCCTGATGAGCCGCTAAACCCTGAAAGATAGCGCTGATTCTCTGATTGAGAGACCAGAAGGGCATCCAGGCTCTTCTCAGCAATCCTGGGTCGCAACTTCTGCAATCGGTTTAAAGTCAACTTTCTTCCCTTAATTCGCTCACTAAAGCTTGTAGGGCAGCGATATATCCTCTCCAGCGCAGTCCGCAGATTTGCCCTTTGACGATGGGAGCGATGACAGACTTGGCTCGCCATTCTTCACGGCTGTAGATGTTGGATAGATGAACTTCTATTACAGGTAGCCTGGTGTCATCCAGAGCATCGCGTAAAGCAAGCCCATAGTGGCAGTATGCTCCTGGATTGATAATTATACCATCGGCTGAACTAGATTCCTTTTGAATGAAATCAATGAGTGTTCCTTCACTGTTGGACTGAAATGTGATTACCTCTACATTTAATGCCTCACTCTCTTTCTTAATCAATGATTCGATCTCAGCCAGGGTTTTATCTCCATATATCTTTTTATCTCTCCTGCCCAGCATATTTAGATTTGGTCCCTGGATAACTAAGATTCTCATGAAGTCGCCTCCTGTTTTTGTTTTTCAAGTTCAGAGAGTTTTACTTTATATCCACAAGCCAGACACTTGCCCCAATCCTTTCTATATAGCACCAACAATTTGCCGCACTCAGGACAGGGTTGGGGTATTGGTTTGTAGCTTGTTGCGAATTGACACTCGGGGAAATTGCTGCATCCATAAAATATTTTCTTCTTCTTGTTAACTCGTTCTATTAACTCACTGCCACATTGGGGACAGCGAATCCCGATTTTGACCATGTAAGGCATGGTTGTCTTGCATTCGGGATAACCGCTGCAAGCCAGGAATTTGCCGAAACGTCCTACCTTTATCGCCATAGGGCGGCCACATTTGGGACAGGTTTCTTCAGTTAACCTGGTCATATCTACTTTATTGATATTACTGGAGGCTTTCTCCAGCATATCCTCAAAAGGAGTGTAGAAATCTCTCAGAACTGCCACCCAATCATTTTTGCCCTGAGCTATTCCGTCGAGTTGCCCTTCCATTCGTGCTGTGAAGCCATAGTCAACAATTATGGAGAAGTGCTCGTTTAAGATGTCAGCCACAATTGTTCCCAGTTCTTCGGGGTGAAATTTGCCGTCTATTTTATGCACATACTCTCTTCCCTGGATGGTGGAAAGTATCGGAGCATAGGTGCTGGGGCGTCCAATACCTTTCTCTTCCAGTGCCTTGATTAATGTTGCTTCGTTGTAGCGAAGTGGTGGTTGTGTGAAGTGCTGCTCGGGAAATATCTCTCTGCCGACTAATTTATTGCCAATATGCAGTTGGGGCAAAGCAACCAGCTCTTCCTCTTGTCCCCCCTCATCCTTACTCTCGCTGTAAATGATGATGAAGCCGGGGAATCTGAGCTTGGAACTGGTTGCTTTGAGTTGGTAACTATCTTTACCTGCCACTCTGGCTGATATCCCCACTATGGTTGTATCATATAATGCCGCTGCTGTCTGACTGGCCAGCATGCGCTTCCAGATTAATTGATAAAGTTTTAGCTGGTCTCGGTTGAGGAATTGCTTGATTTGCTCTGGTGCGCGGTAAATTTTGGTAGGGCGAATTGCCTCGTGAGCTTCCTGTGCCCACTTTGTCTTCTTGGCGAAGGTGCGTGCTTTTGGCGGAAGATATTCCTTGCCATACTTTTCTTGGATGAAATCTCTTACCTCGGCTATAGCTGAAGTGGCGATATGGGTGGAATCAGTGCGCATATAGGTGATGAGCCCCACTGAGCCTTTTTTACCTAGGGGCAAGCCTTCGTAAAGCTGTTGGGCAATTGCCATAGTGTGCTTGGCAGTGAAGTGCAGTTTTCTCCAGGCTTCCTGCTGCAGCGTGCTGGTGATAAATGGTGGAGCTGGCTGGCGAACAATTCTCTTGTTTTGTATTGAGGCAACTCTGTATTGGGCATCTTCCAGGTCGGCAACTATTTTCTCTGTTTCTTTTTTGTTGTGAATATCCAGCTTGCTGCCATCAGCTAAAGCTATCAGCCTGGCTCTGAAGCTTGCCTCTTGATTTTCAACTGGCGCCAGCTCCACCTCGATGTTCCAGTATTCTTGTGGAGTGAAGCCTTGAATTTCTCGCTCCCGTTCAACAATCATTTTTACCGCTACTGACTGAACTCTGCCTGCGGAAAGGCCCCTCTGCACCTTTTTCCATAGCAAGGGGCTTAATTTATAACCTACGAGTCTATCCAGAATGCGCCTGGCTTGCTGTGCGTTGACCAGATTCATATCGGCGCCGCGCGGGTTCTTGAAAGCCTCCTTCACTGCCTCTTCGGTTATTTCATGGAAAACTACGCGGTGATTAGGTATGTCATCCTTGTTCAGCTTGGCCGCCGCGATAAGATGCCAGGAAATTGCCTCTCCCTCTCTATCAGGGTCAGTGGCCAGGAAAATGGAACTGGCTCTGGCGGCTGCCTCTTTAATTTCCGCAACCACCTTTTTTTTCTCAGGCACAGTAACATATTGGGGTGCAAAGTCTCTCTTTGTATCTACGCCGAGGGTTTTTCTGGGCAGATCGCGCACGTGACCCAGTGAAGCCTTTACCGTATAGCCGCGCCCCAGTATTCTGTTCAGAGTTCTTGCTTTTGCTGGAGACTCAACGATAACTAAATTTTGTTTTCGCGGCTCTTTGCGGCTCTTAGTTTTTGACCTTATTGTTTGCTTTTTCCTTGGCATAATTTACTCTGCTCTTATGAGTCAGTACATAGTTCATATTTCCTATGTGCCTGGCTATGCCTTTAAGCTCCAGAATAGCCAGTGTACCGCTTATCTCGGCTATGGGCAACCCGCTGAGACGGCAGATTTCATCTATATGAATTGGCTCGGCGGTCAATTGTTTTATTACTGTGGCTTCAGTTTCGTTTTGTGGAGAAAATGCTTTGATTTCCAGTTGCTGAGGAGCTACTATGCTCAAGTTCAGTTCCTCCAGAATATCATCGCAATTGGAAACTAACTTGGCTCCCTGTTGTATAAGGTTATTGGTTCCTTTACTCGTAGGAGCAAGAATGCTTCCAGGTATGGCAAAGACCTCACGATTCTGCGACAGTGCCTGGAAGGCTGTAATCAGAGCGCCGCTTCTCTCTCTGGCTTCTACTACAAGTACTCCTAAACTCAAACCACTCATAATTCGATTGCGCAGCGGGAAATTCTCAGCCCTGGGTCTGGTCCCCAAAGGATATTCGCTTACCAGAGCTCCATTTTCCATTATTGCCTGAGCTAATTTAGCATTTTCCGCGGGATAGATGATATCCAGTCCACAGCCAAAGACAGCTATTGTTTTCCCGCCATTATCAAGGGTGGTGCGGTGAGCTACAGTATCAATTCCTCTGGCCAGTCCGCTGACGATAACGATGTTATTTTGTGCCAGATCGGCTGTGATTTCTTCAGCTACCTGGCGCCCGTAGATGGTGGAGCGCCGTGTACCAACGACGGCAAGATGGGCAGCATCTTGAGGCGGCAGCTTGCCTTTGACATAAAGCACCAGGGGATAATCATAAATTTCTTTCAACCTCAGCGGATAGGCGTCATCCTCACAGACAAGAGCCTTCACCTTGTGGCGCTGCAGCTTTTCTATTTCATCGTCCAGAGAAAATTTATGGCGCAGCAGCACTAGGGACTCTATGCTTCGTGAAGCCAGTCCTGCTTGTCTTAGCCTGGTCTCTGAGGCATTCCAGGCATCCTGTATATTGCCAAAATAATCTTTTAACTGTGAAAGCCTTATCCTGCCAATCCCGGGTATCCGGGAGAAGCCTACCCAGTATTTCAGCTCATCGGCACTTACCATGGACCTGAAGCATTCCCCTGCTAGGGTATATAGGTGACAGTAAGGGTAACCTTTTCCCATTCAATGTATTCATCGTTATGGTTGCCATTAGTTTCATCGAAAAACTTGGCTTCGAATTGCAAGCGGTCAGTGGTGCTGATTCCCTGGCCAATGTTTCGTACAAAATTCGTTACATCTATGGTTGTTGGCGGTTGCCACATAGTTGAAGTGGCGTCTTTATATTTAGGCACATCAAAATTGGGCAGATGTCCAGGGTCAGTGCGAACTACGACTAAACTGAGCCCGTGAAGACCGTTTATTGTATGGGCAAAAGGATGATTGACTATCTTCTTTGTGGTGAAGGTGAGTGTGGCTTCTTTGACATCGGTGCCTCTTAAACTGTAGAGATCGAAGCTCCAGAAAGCGCGGTAGCCGATATTCTTTTCATCGTCTCCTGCCCTGGTCCTCGCAGTATCTTTATCTCCAGTGCTTGATACTGTGCCGGTCTCTTTGGGTGCCGGGTTGAATGTTTTGGTCTCTTGGGTTGAAGCTGAAGAAACTACTACATTTACCTTGGCTACATTTTGACCACCTTTACCGTCATCAACGGTAACTGTAATGGCGAAAGTTCCCTCTCTATCCGGCGCTGTCCAGGTAACTCTATCGCCTACTCCGGTAACCCTGCCATCGCTGGCGGTCCATCCATAATTGACTGTATCACCATCGGGGTCGCTGGCAATGCAACTGATTGTTGATTGCTCTTGAGGCAAAATTGTAGTTGGCTTGGCAACCAGGCTGGAGATCACCGGGTTTCGGTTTTGTACTACACTTAATTGCATGGTTTCCCGGGCGACGCCGCCTTTATTATCTTTAACAGTAATTGTAATATCATAAGTACCGTAATCCTTTGGGGCTATCCAGGAGATTACAGGACGACCATTTTCGGTAAACTTGCCGCCGGTGGTTGCCCATTCATAAAATATGGTATCGCCATCGGGGTCTGAAGCATCGCAGCGAATCTCAATGATATCTGAGGGGAGAACCTGTGTCTGGGCAGGTGTCAGGCTTGAGATTATGGGTGGTTGATTGCTGCCTGGTGTGGGTGTTGGTGTGGGTGTTGGTGTGGGTTCTGGACCTGGGCCACAGGCACTACTCAGTGCGATTATAAGAGCTAGCATAGCTGTAATTGCTCCCAATTTTGCTTTATTTATATTCATTTCTTTTTGCCTCCTTCCTGTTCAAATACTCTGCCAGAATTTCATTATATACAATCCATGACGGTTTAACAATGAATGTGTGAGCAGAATATTTGGCTCTCCGTATTTAAGATTTAAGCCAGGAGTTCTATGAAGGTGAGGCGAAGGTGGAGCAGCCCATTTCTTGCAACTTTGGCAGCACATCCTTTGCAGCTTTATATCCTTGGGCTATAGCTTCTTCTGCGTTATAGAAGGCAAACGTTCCAATGTGGCTGACATCGGGGTTTATGAGTATATCCGCAGATTTTGCTGCCAATCTGAGATTTGCATATTCCATGGCATGAATTGACTGCATCAAAACATGAAATATGTTTGGTGTTTCAGGGTCTATCATTCTTCTACCGTCATGAAGCTTGGTCTTGGCAATATCAGAAAGCTCCTCAAAGGCCTTGATTTTGTTTTTGTTCTCTCGTAGTAGATTGGTAATCTTCTCTTCTATAAGAGATAAATATGTGTTCTTGGGGTAGGTGCTTGGCTTACGCTGGGCTTTCTTCTCGACTGGTTTTCTGTCCCTTCTCTGCTGGGCAATGCCAATGGTATTCACAGCGATGACTACTTTTGCTCCCATGTTGCGCACAACATCAACGGGCATGGGATTGACTATGCCCCCATCAATCAAAAATCTCCCTCCTTGCTTCACTGGCGTGAATATCATCGGCAATGAGATGCTTGCTCTCACTGCTTCTATCACCGAGCCTTTGCTAATAACAATTTCCTCCATACTTTGGGCATCGGTAGCCACGGCGGCAAATGGAATTTCCAGGTCTTTGAATTTGATATCTCCGATAAGGGACTTTAGAAGCGACTTAACCTTTTGTCCCTGAACAAATCCCTTCCAGAGCAATATTAAATTTAAGTCAGCCAAATGGGCTAACTTCATCCAATCTGTACCTAATGCTATCTCCTCCAACACGATCACTTTTCGCTCTTTGGCATAGCAGGCTCCTATTAATGCGCCCATACTTGTGCCGCTTATCATATCAATGGGGATTGCTTCCTCTTCTAAAGCCTTAAGTACTCCGATATGAGCCAGGCCATGAGCGGCTCCTCCACTTAAAGCCAGGCCAATTTCTGGAATTTCACGCATTAAAATCCCCCTGATCTTTGAGGGCGTAATCTACAGCAGCTTTGGAATGGATTGTGGTGGTATCAAAGATGGGGATTGGAGAATCCTGCTGCTTTATTAAAAGAGGTAGTTCAGTGCAGCCTAAAATGATTCCCTGGGCGCCGCTGTCGCTGAGCCTGTCGATAATCATTTTAATTTGCTCTCTTGATGAATCCTTTAACTGCCCTAAGGATAACTCCTTTAAAATTATATTATGCACTGTTTCACGGTCGGTCTTATTGGGGATTACAACACCAAGGTCATATTTTTCATTTAGCCGCTTTTTGTAAAAATCCTGCTCCATGGTAAATTTGGTGCCTAAAAGGCCGACTTCCTTCAAACCCGAAGAGACAATCTCCTCAGCAGTAACATCAACTATGTGTAGCAATGGTATGCTTATACTCGCCGCGACCTCATCTGCTATTTTATGTATGGTGTTGGTACAGATTAAAACGAAATCAGCGCCAGCGCCTTCCACTTGTTTGGCAGCAGCTATCATTGAATTTGTAACTTCGTCCCACGCTCCTTCGCTTATAGGTTCTACAATCTCCTCGAAGTCGAAGCTGTACATGATGATTTTGGCTGAGTGGAGCTTGCCCAATCTTTCACTCACAGCTTTGTTTATAATGCGGTAATACTCCAGCGTTGACTCCCAGGTCAAACCTCCAATAAGCCCAATCGTTTTCATGGTGATTGTCTCCTTGGTTTGATTAGATTATGTTGTTTTTGGCGGAGAGGGTGGGATTCGAACCCACGGTCGCCAAAGGCGACACGCGCTCTCCAGGCGCGCCTGATAGACCGCTCCAGCACCTCTCCGTAAGAGTTACTCTCCCCTGGAATTTTCACACTGCCACCTATTCTTCTATAAGAAATATTATTTCCTTATCCACTTCCACTTACCTCCTTAATTATCTCCGCGGAGAGGGTGGGATTCGAACCCACGAGGCATTGCTGCCCACCGCTTTTCGAGAGCGGCACCATCAACCACTCGGTCACCTCTCCCTGATATAAAGCTATTATGTTATTATAGTGCCATTATAGCATTGCTGGATTTGGAGATAAAAAACTAACAGAATGAGAAATTGGCTTTCTCTGGCAATAGCTATCCTGGTCGCTGTTCCTGGGTTATACCTCAGAATTGGCGGGATACATCTGGCTCCTCAGAGCGAAGCGGTGATTTTTGGCCTGGCAATTCTGGGGGCGGCCTTTCTGATTTCCTGGACTTGTGAAGTTGCTCAGCTGGAGATATCTCAGTCGCTGGCTTTAGCTGTGGTAGCCATTGCGGCTGTGCTTCCCGAATATGCGGTTGATGGTTATTTTGCCTGGACAGCAGGCAGCAATCCCCAGTACATACCTTATGTTACAGCAAACATGACTGGAGCCAATCGTCTGCTCATTGGGATTGGCTGGTCTTTAGTAGCCTTGCTCTTCTGGTCAAAGAAAAGGAAGAGCATTGAAGTCGAAAAAGCACAGACAACTGAGCTTAGCTTCTTAATTTTGGCTACACTTTATTCATTTGTCATCCCCATTAAGGGTACACTCTGTCTGGTGGATAGTTTTTTTCTGGTGAGCCTTTTCATCTTTTACATGTGGGCCAGTTCTCGGGGTGAAGTTAAGCTTCCTGAACTCACGGGACCGGCGGTGAATATAAGCCAGCTCGGCAAAGCAACCAGGTGGGCTGTCACCATTGGGCTGTTTATTTTTGCTGCCGCGGTAATTTTTGGTTCAGCCAAACCTTTCGCCGAGGGGTTAATAGGGATGGGAAGAGCCTGGGGAATTGAGGAGTTTGTTTTGGTGCAGTGGGTAGCACCTTTGGCCTCCGAAGCTCCCGAGATCATAATAGCAGTAATATTTGTGTTAAGCAATAATGGCAATGCTGCTCTGGGCACCCTGGTTTCCTCCAAGGTTAACCAGTGGACTCTACTGGTAGGGACATTGCCTATAATCTATAGCATTTCTTTGGGAGTGCCTGGCGCCTTGCCCCTGGACAGCCGCCAGGTGGAAGAAGTTCTCCTTACCTCGGCTCAGTCACTCTTTGCCATAAGCATTTTGGCTAGGTTAAGGCTTCCACTTGCATGGGCTGGAGCATTGTTTTTGCTTTTCATCACCCAGTTAGCCTTTCCCAATTCATTGGTGCGCTATGGCTATTCCGCGTTCTATATCATCCTGGCCCTGTATTTGATGCTCAAAGAAAAAGGGATACGCGGTAAAAGCCTTTATTCAATGGTACGGCAGAGTTTCACTGCCCTCAGGTCACCCAGCAAGGATTGATAGAGCTCGCATACCCCGATCTGTAGAGCTAGGAAATATGCCCTCGAGGTGTGCTACTTAAGGCACTATGGACATGAATATACCAGCAACCACTGAAGTGGAAATAGCACCTGCCATGTTAGGCCCCAGGGCATGCATTAGCAGGAAGTTTCTGGGGTTTGCTTTTTGCCCCTCTACCTGAGCTACTCTGGAAGCCATGGGAACGGCGGAGACGCCGGCAGCACCGATGATTGGATTTATTTTTTCCTTAAGGAACAAATTAGCTATTTGGGCTGCCCAAATTCCACCTGCGGTACCAAAGGCAAAAGCCACCACAGCCAGGCCAATGATAGCTAAGGTATGAATATTGAGGAATACAATGGCTGGCATTAAAGCCCCAACACAGATACCCAATAAAAAGGTCAGTACATCCACAAATACGCCACCGGCTGATGCAGCCAGTCTATCGGTGACGCCAGTAACATAAAGCAAGTTACCAAACATGAGCATGCCGATAAGAGGCGCTGCTTTAGGGACAAATAAAGCCGAAACCACGAACACTGCTATCGGGAAGATAACCTTTTCGAGGTGAGAGACCTCTCGAGTCTGGGGCTTCATATATATTTGCCGCTGCTTCTTGGGGATAAGTGCCCTTATTACCGGTGGCTGGAGTATAGGTACCAATGCCATATAAGAATAGGCTACCAGGGTAATGGGTCCCAGCAACTCAGGTGCTAAAGCCGCGGTAAGGTAAACTGTAGGCGGCCCATCAGAACCCCCTATAATGCCAACACAGGCAGCCTGGCTTACAGTAAATAACCCCGTGACATAAGCGATAAGAAATACAATAAAAACACCTAGCTGTGCTGTGGCGCCGAACAGGAAAGATATCGGGCGGGACATGGCTGGAGAGAAATCTGACATGGCTCCGACTCCAAGGAAGATAAGCAAAGGGATTAGTTCGTTCGATATCCCGAACTGATACAGCACATTTAATAATCCTATTTTCCCACTTCCCATTGCCTCTCCCAATGCTCCTATGCCACCTTGCACCATCAGTGGCATAGGGACGTCACCAGGTTCTGTCACCGGGGCGTAAATCATTAACCCGCTCATGGGTATATTGACCATTATTACTCCCAAGCCTATGGGCACAAGCAAGACCGGCTCCATTTTCTTGGCCACACCAAAGTAAATAAGACCTCCTCCGATGACCAGCATCAAGATATTGCCCCAGGTGAGCCCCCCAAAAGCCATTTCATATAAGCCAAACATCTCTTAATTTCCCTCCAAAAGAATTAAGCTCATTTCTTTGCTTTGCTTCTTCTTTGTATTACAAATCCTATCAACCAGATTACCAAACATAGAATTACGAGGACCAGAATAGTGACTCCAAAGCCACCACCGGCAATTTTTGCTATCAAACTCCAATCTATCATCTTAGCTATTCCTTTTTTTAATTTGCTAATGGTACAATACTGCAGGAGAGATTATCAAGTAGGTGCGAGGGTTTGCTTAACTTTTTTTCGAGAATCTTCACAGCAGAGCTGGCAACTTTCTCTCAAAGTGAGAAGGCAAAGCTGGAATTACCCTTATCGGAGGCTCCAAGCATTATATTTTGAATTTAGAGCATACGATGACATATAATCCAGCAATTAACCTGCTATGTTTCCAGAGCAGGGGGCTTGAATCATTAAGCAGTGCATAAACGAAAATCGACAGTATTCAAAGTAAGGCGGGCAAGAGATGGATAAAGTTAGTTTGACCATTGACGGTAGAGAAATTGGAATAGAGGCAGGTGCCACGATATTGGACGCAGCCCGAGAGGCAGGTATTTATATTCCCACTCTCTGTTCCCACCCTGACCTGCCTTTATCCCTTGCTGCCTGTCGTCTCTGCGTGGTAGAGACTGTGGGTGCAGCATCACGTTTCCCCAGTTCATGTGTTACCACGGTTGCTGATGGCATGGTTGTTCGCACTAATACGCCGCAAGTTAAAGAGCTGCGGCGCCACTTTCTCAAGGCTCTTCTCACTTCGCTGCCCAGTCCCAGACTTAAGCGTCCCCAATTAAAGAGACTTGCTGACTACATTGGAGTGAAAGAAGAAGACCTTCCTCCTTATGTTTCCAGAGACCTTCCTCTTGACCACGAGCAGCCCCTTTTTGAGTGGGATCACAACCGCTGTATTCTCTGTGGTCTGTGTGTCCGGGCATGTAAAGAACTGCGCAAAGTAGGAGCTATTGACTTTTGCTTCCATAATGAAAGTTGGATGGTAGGTCCTTTTCCCTCACTGCTGCTCAAGGATAATGGGTGCAGATTTTGTGGTGCTTGTGTTGAGGTTTGTCCCACTGGTGCCATTATGGACAAGGATGGCGAGTGGCCTGGTTATGAAGCAGGTGTAGCTCCCTGCACCCAGGCTTGCCCTGCTGAGATAGATGTTCCCCGCTATGTCTGGCTTATCAGTCAAAAAAGATTTGCTGAGGCGGCGGCAGTCATTCGGGAAAGGGTTCCCTTCCCAGGAATCTTGGGGAGGGTATGTCCTCATCCTTGTGAAGATAAGTGCCGGCGAGCTGCGTTAAATCAGCCTATCTCTATAGCAGCGCTGAAGCGCGCTGCTGCTGAGAGAGATGCTCGAAGATGGCGTGCCAGTTCAAAACTTACTGAACCAAGCGGCAAGCGAGTTGCTATTGTAGGCTCAGGGCCAGCAGGGCTCACTGCGGGCTATTATTTAGCCAAACTTGGCCATGCGGTGACTGTTTTTGAAAGCTTCCCAGAGCCAGGTGGCATGATGCGGGTAGGCATTCCTGAATATCGTTTGCCTCGCGAGGTGCTTACCGAGGAGATTGAAGAGATTAGGAGAGTGGGAGTTGAGATATTGACTAACACCAAAGTCAACTCTGTGAGCGATCTCTTCAAGCAAGGCTATGATGCCGTCTTGCTTGCTGTCGGGACACATCGATCTTCTAAATTAGGTATTGAAGGTGAGGATAGCCCTGAGGTGAGGGAAGGCATATCCTTCCTGAGAGATGTGAACTTGGGCGAGAAGATTAAATTATCAGGACGAGTGGGTGTTGTTGGAGGTGGCAATGCTGCCGTAGATTCAGCACGCACGGCATTGAGAATGGGAGCTGATGAAGTGACTATTCTCTATCGGCGCTCAAGGTCGGAAATGCCGGCTGATGCTGAGCAGGTAGATGCGGCGATGATGGAGGAAGTTAAAATTGATTTCCTTGTTGCGCCAAGGAAGATAACGAGACAGGATGGTAAATTGAAGGTGGAGTGCATCCGCATGAAGTTAGGTGAAGTAGATGAAAGTGGCAGGAAGCGACCAGTGCCAGTAGCGGGTAGCGAATTTATCGTGGAGTGCAATACATTGCTCGTGGCCATTGGTGAAGCTCCAGATTTATCCTTCCTTGGGAAAGAGGACATGGTGCAAACTGGCAGGGGTGGAACAATAAAAGTGGATGAGGACAATTTGCGGGTGGATACCAAGGGCGTCTTTGCTGCTGGCGATGCAGTAAATGGGCCCGCCACGGTAATTGAAGCTATTGCCATGGGAAGGAAGGCAGCTGCTTCAATTGACAAATATCTTGGTGGTAGCGGTGATATCAGCGAGAGATTAATTGATGTAAAAGAACCCAGCCCCTATCTGGGACCAGGAGATGGTTTTGCTGATCTGGGGCGTGCCCCAATGCCCTGCTTGGCTGTGGAACAGCGAATGGTACCAGCTCGAGATGGCAGTTTCCCTGAGGTAGAACTTGGCTTCACTGAGGAGATGGCGAGTGCGGAAGCAAAGCGATGCTTGCAATGTCAGTTAAGGTTTCAAATCTCATCAATTACACCTCCCCCTTCAAAATAAAGTATTAGGAAGTGATAATGGTAACCAGCGAAGTAATTATTGATGAAGAGCAGTGCCAGGGCTGTGGCTACTGTGTAAAATTTTGTCCCCGAGGTTGTATCTTAATCACCGGGGATAAATTTAGCCCGCAGGGATATTTGTTGCCGTCCTTTGTCAAACCTGATGAGTGTAATACCTGTGGGTTTTGTGCCATGCTCTGCCCTCGAGCTGCTATTGAGGTATATCTGAATTTCGGCAGTGAGGTACCGGCGTAAGCCAGCAGTTTTACTGAGGAGGCTATGATATGAGTGAGAGAATGTTCATTGAAGGGAATGTAGCCATCGCCTGGGGGGCAACTATGGCTGGTTGCCAGGCGTTTTTTGGTTATCCTATAACTCCTCAGAATGAAATAACAGAATGGTTTGCCCGTGAGTTTCCCAGGATGGGGAGGGTCTTTGTACAGACACAAAGTGAACTGGGCTCGATAAACATGCTTTATGGAGCTGCGGCTACCGGGGTTAGAGCCATGACATCAAGCTCAAGCCCGGGCTGGTCTCTCATGCAGGAAACCGTATCAGATTTGATGAATGCAGAACTTCCCTGCGTAATTGTTGATGTTCAAAGGGGGGGGCCTGGAGGTGGGCCTATACGGCACGCTCAACAGGACTATTTTCAGTGCACGAGAGGTGGTGGCCATGGAGACTATAGAAATATTGTTCTCACTCCTGCTTCTTCACAGGAGTGCTGTGATTTAACCCAACTCGCTTTCCATCTGGCTGATAAATATCGCAACCCGGTGTTGGTTATGTCGGATGCTATTGTCGGGAGGTTGCGGGAAACGGTTGAAGTTGCAGCCATTGATTTTGGACCCGTGCCTGCTAAGGATTGGGCAGTAGCAGGTAAGGCGAGACATGGAGATGGTAAGCGCCGTGTTGTAGACCATTGTGGCGATTTATTCGCTCGCTATCCTAGCTATCAAGCTTTGTTGCAGAGCTTAGACAAAAGAATAAAACGGATGCAGGAAGCTGAGGTGCGCTATGAAGACTACCAGACTGAAGATGCCAAGACAATCCTCGTCGCTTATGGTTACACAGCCAGGGTAAGTAAGGAAGCGGTAAATACAGCTCGTGCTGAAGGCATCAAGGCAGGCTTAATTCGCTTGATAACTGCCTGGCCATTTCCTTACGAAGTGATTGGGCAGAAGGCTCGTCAGGGCAGTAAATTTTTAGTAGTGGAAGATTCCTTAGGACAACTGCTTGAAGATGTCAGAGTGGCTGTGCCCAGTTCTGCTGATGTTGGCCTGGTAAGCATACTTGACCGCCATATGCCTAGCGATGGAGGCATGATTCTTCCCGATAAAGTATTGGCTAAAATTAAAGAAATGCAGTGAACATGAAAGAGGCTGGAGGGTATCATGAGTGAAAAAACTGAAGTAGCAACAAGAGAGAGAGTTACGGGAAGGCCCAGGTTATTGATTAAGCAGAAAGCTGGTTTTGTCTATTGTCCTGGGTGCCACCATCCGCTTGTAGCTCGGGCTGTCGCTGAAGTTCTGGAGGAACTGAAAGTGGATGATAAGGCTATAGGCGTCTTCGACATAGGTTGTAATTCCTTCCTGGTTGGTTTATTAGATATAGATGGTGTGCTTACCCCACATGGTCGCCCACCCGATATGGCCACGGCTGTCAAGCATATTTACCCTGATAATGTTGTCTTTACCATACAAGGTGATGGGGGGTTATTGTCTATCGGTGCTGATCCTTTGATGGGAGCACTGAGCCGTGCTGAAAAAATTACCCTTATAATGCTGAATAACGCCGTTTATGGAACTACTGGAGGGCAGATGGCGCCTACCAGTTTAGCAGGGCAGATAACCACAACCACTCCTGAGGGGCGGGATGTGAGCAAAACTGGGTTTCCGATTCATGCTGCTGAAATGATAGCTACCTTTAAAGGTACTGCTTATTCGGCCCGTGGTGCTGTCAATAACCCCTATAATTATGAGCGTACCAGAGAGTATTTGAAGGCTGCTTTTCAAAAACAGATGAGCAATGTTGGTTTAAGCTTTGTTGAAGTTATTTGTGATTGCCCATCCAACTGGCATCTATCACCTGCGGATTCCTTGAAATGGATAGAGGAAAAGATGATACCCGAATTCCCTCTGGGGGAATTCAAGAATGTGGATAAAATTGAATAGTATTTTCAAGGGGGGTCATCATGGAGCAGAAAATAGCTACAAAAGGGGAAGTAATAATAACCGGGCTTGGTGGTGCTGGTGTGCTTACTGCAGGCACCCTGTTAGCTGAGGCAGTCACTGAGAAATATAAGAATGTAAGCTGGTTTCCTTCTTATGCTATATCTAAACGTGGTGGCTTCTGTGAATGCACTGTTGTCTTTTCTAATGATGAGATTGCGTCTCCTCTGCTATCCCGGGCTGAAGGGATAATCGTTGCTGAATCAGCCCAATTTAGGGATTTTGAGAAGAGGGTTCGTCCTGGTGGGACAATGGTGGTTGAGAAAGCTGGATTACAGGACAAAGCAGTGAGCGAAGATATCAAGGTAATTGAAATTCCAGCTATTGAAACAGCAATTACTATCAGCGGCTCCAGCCAGGGTGCTAACCTCATCTTGCTGGGAGCTTTTGTTGAGGCGACCAAAATGGTCTCTCCTGAGCTCATTAAACAGCAGATTGGGAAAACATTCGCAGGTAAGGAAAAGGCGCTTAAAGGTAACATGGAGGCCTTTGAGGAAGGACGCAAGCTGTTTCACAGCTCCGAGCGGTAATGCAGGTGAGGGTATCGATAAAGGTGTCACTGCCTCAGAAATCAGGTGAGATAAATGGCTGAAATGATTGCGGTTCTCGGCGCTGGTAATGGAGGCTGTGCTATTGCTGCCCATCTGGCACTGCAGGGACACAAGGTCAACCTGTATGAAATTCCTGAACTGAAAGAAAGTTTTAGACCTCTCCAGGAAAAGAAAGAAATAGTTATCAGAGGCAAGGCTGAAGATGGAGTTGCCAGGCTAAATACAGCAACGACCGATATCAAGGAGGCTGTCAGTGGTGTTGAGACCATTATTGTCACAATTCCCGCCTTCGGGTATCAGCATATTGCCCAATTGCTTGCTCCGGTGCTTGTTGATGGTCAACTGGTGGCTTTCATCCCCGGCGCTTTCGCCACGATTTATTGCCTGGAGGAGATGCATAAACGAGAGATTGAGACTGAAGTAACTTTTGCTGAATCGGTAACTCTTCCTTATGCTGCCAGATTGACATCAAGAAATGAGGTTAGTATCGCCGGCACTGCCATTTTACTTCCAGTTGGTGTATTTCCAGCTAGGAAAGCCGAGCCCGTGCTCAAGAAACTCAAGGAGTATTACCCTGTGATTACAGGCAGCCGGGATATCCTTGATGTGGCCTTGAACAACCTTAATCCGGTGACACACCCAGCGCCAGTCATTCTGAGTACGAGTGTAATTGAAAATAGCAATGATTTTTATCTATACCGTGATGGCATCACCGGTGGAGTGAAGAAAGTAATGCTGGCCATGGATAAAGAACGTATAGCAGTGAGGAAGGCTTGTGGCATTGATACGCCGCATTATGGATACCATCAATTGGAGCCTTTTGAGGTCTTTGAGGATTATTTTGGCAAGGGAAGCCTTATGGAAACAGGATATAAACTTAAAGGTCCTTCCAGCATAACAGACAGGTATGTTACTGATGATGTTCCTTATGGTCTTGTCTTATACTCTACAATCGGCAAGAAGGTGGGCGTTGAGACACCTGTTTGCGATGCCATTATCAATCTTGCTTCCGTAATTAACGGAGAAAGTTATTGGGAGAGCAGTGCCAATATCGAGAAGATGTTTATTTCTCACTGGAGCATAGACAAACTGACTCGGTTTCTCTTTGAAGGCGAATAAGATACTGAAAGAAGTAGGGAACCGTCTATTGATATGGGCTAGTTTTCATTTAATTTCAATTTGAAGGAGGTGTTTAATATTATGATTTCATCTAATTCTTCTAAAGGAATGGAGAAATTCATCATGCCTCATCTGGCTGCTATGGGTAGTTATGCTCCGCCAAAGCCGGTAGAGACTATGGGGCCTGTGCGCCGCATGATTAAGATGAATGCCAACGAAAATCCCTATGGGTGTTCACCAAAGGTGCTGCATGCCCTGGCCAACTGTGACTTTTTGAATCTCTACCCCGATGCCATGCAAACGGGACTTCGCCAGCAGTTCCAGGAGTACACTGGAATCGATGCTGAACATATTGTGGCTACCTGTGGTGGCGCCGGAGTAGTCGATTTGATTTTGCGACTACTTGTTGGGCCCGGCGACGAAGTGATAAATTGTGAGCCCACCTTTGATTATTTCCGTTTCCGAACGGAAATATGCGGTGGCACCTCGGTCCAGGTGCTTAGAGATGAAAAGTTCGCCGTTGATGTAAATGCAGTGAAAGCAGCCATAGGCGAGCGAACCAAGTTGATAATTGTAAACAATCCCAATAACCCCACGGGAAACATAACTCCCCAGAAAGACATACTGGAACTGGTGGACATGGGGCTGCCGATATTGGTGGATGAAGCCTACTATGAATTTAGTGGTGAAACTGTGGCTCCTTTGGTCGGCCAGTATGAAAATTTGATGGTGCTGCGTACTCTGAGTAAATGGGCTGGGCTGGCTGGACTCAGAGTTGGCTATGGCATTTTCCCAACTGCAATCGCCAATTATCTGTTGAAAATAAAGCCTCCTTTCAATGTAAGCGCTGCTGCTCTGGTTGCTGTGCAACAGTCACTAGCCGACCGCGATCACCTGATGAATACAGTGAAGATTCTTATTGCTGAGAGAGAAAGACTTATTCGAGAATTAGGCAGGATGAATTTCTTAAAACCTTTTCCATCGCATGCTAATTATATTCTATGCGGGGTTCTGAAAGGCACTGCCAGTGAAATACGGCAAAGATTGGAAGATAAGGGTATCCTTATTCGAACTTATTATACAGAGCTTTTGAGAAACTATATCCGCCCCAGCGTGGGTAAACCGGAGCATAATGATGCCTTAATCAAGGCGCTTAAGGAAATAGGAGAAGAAATAGAGGGTTGAAGTCTTATCACTTCTTTGTTTGTAGTGCGGGTGGTATAATTGAAGATAAGTGAGAGTAGATGAGCTCGAGCTTGGGGAATGGTGATGAGTGAACGGTTGTTTAATGAGATGAAACACAAGAGGAAAGGAGGCAAAAATGTAATGGGTATTTGGCAACAAGGGGAGTTCGAGTTTTAAAGGAGGATTGAAGTGAGAAAGAAAGGATTGCGAGCAACAGTTATCAGTATCAGCTTAATACTGGCTTTGGCGGTAGCTCTGCCTTTAGCGGGTGGTTGTGCCCCAAAGCAAGAGGTATACAAAATTGGCATAACCCAGATAGTTACCCACCCGGCACTGGATGCTATACGTGGTGGTTTCATCAAGGGCATGGCTGATGAAGGGTTCGTTGAGGGAGAAAATGTAGAATATGACTTCCTTAACCCTGAAGGCGATATGTCAACGGCGAAGACGATCGCCGACAAGTTTGTTTCAGAGCCGAAGGACTTGATTGTTCCTATAACCACACCTTGTACTCAGGCATGCTACGCTGCTGCTGAGGGCACTGATGTACCCATCGTCTTTGCTGCCGTTACTGACCCGGTATTGGCCGGCCTGGTTGAATCCTGGCAACATCCTTGCGCTGCCGGCGTTCATATAACCGGGGTGAGTGATTATGTGCCTGTCAAGCCACAGCTAGAGATAATTAAAGAGATATGCCCTGATGCCAAGGTGATAGGGTTAATCTATAACGCTGGTGACGAGAGTAATCTCAAGACAGTAAATGAGCTCAAGAGCTTGGCGCCAGAATTTGGACTTGAGGTAATTGAGGCTAATGTAGCTACAACTGCTGATACACATAGCGCAGCCATGTCATTGGTTGGTAGAGCTGACATTGCGTGGTCCCCTATGTGCAATACCACAGTAGCTGGTCTTGAAGGAGTTTTATCGGTCTGTGAAGAGCATGATATGCCGTACTTTCCCCCAGATCCTGACTCTGTTAAGAGAGGAGGAATTGCTTCTATTTATTACTCTAATGAAGAATTAGGTGAAATAGCTGCCAAGAAAGCAGCCAAGGTGCTGAGGGGTGAAGACCCATGTAACATACCCGTTACTACTTTCGAGACTGTAAGAATAACTTTGAACCCGGTGGCAGCAGAGAGAATGGGAGCGACCATCCCTCAATCCCTTCTGGATAAGGCTTATGAGGTAGTAGGGACATAAGCCAGATAAAATTTATAGCTAATTAAGGCTTTACTGGAACTACGGTAATAAGGCTCAAGTCTTATCGAGCTCGGGTGGCTGTGCCAGTTGTTACAACAATTGGTATGGTGGTAGGCCGGCAGTTTTTGCTGTTCTAGTTTGGCAAAGGTGATGTGTTATTGAGTGCCATAAGCAGTATTGTTATTAGCTCTGTCTCGGATACACTGGTTTATGTCCTGGTTGCCATAGGTGTCTTTATAACGCTTCGTGTGCTTAATTTTCCCGATCTTACTGTAGATGGCAGCTTTGTTACCGGCGGTTCCATCGCCGCGCTTATGATTGCTGCCGGTTGTAACCCTTTCCTGGCTACTGTGGCTGCTATTGCGGGTGGTTTCATCTGTGGTTTGATAACCGGGTTACTGAATACCAAGCTGCGGATAACTGCTCTCCTTGCCGGCATTCTGATGATGGTTGGTCTATATTCGGTAAATCTGATGATTATGGGGAGGCCGAATATTCCACTTCTTCGGGACGTAACCATCTTTGTTAGTGTAGCTTCTTTCTTTGGAGTTGCCAAAAGCAGCATGCTGGTTATTGTCGTTCTCGCTGTGGTAAGTGTTATCTGTATCATGGCGCTGAACTGGTTTCTGCGTACTGAGATTGGCTTGGCCCTGAGAGCAAGTGGTGATAATGAGCCAATGCTGAGGAACCTGGGGGTGGACACTGATAAGAATATATTGCTGGGCTGTGCTATCTCCAATGCTCTGGTTGCTCTTTCTGGCGCTCTGGTTGCTCAGCGGCAGGGATTTTGCGATGTCAATATGGGCATTGGCATGATTGTACTGGGCCTGGCATGTGTGATACTAGGTGAGGCGCTGCTTCGCCCCCGTGGCGTGACTTCAATGTTGCTGGCAGCGCTTATCGGTACATTCATCTATCGTTTATTTATAGTTGTTGCCCTCAGAGTTGGTTTGCCTCCGGGAGATTTGAAATTAATCACGGCAGTGCTGGTAATCTTAGCTCTGGGGATTCCCTATATTCAGAAGATAATACGCCATGAATGGATGCCACCTGCACCTCGAATGTAATGGGGTATGTTGTAATGGAGCAAAATAAGAGTTTGCTGCAGCTTAAAAAAACAACCAAGATATTCTCCAAAGGCACTATAGATGAGGTTACCGCTCTGGATAATATTAGCCTGGATGTCCATCCCCAGGATTACGTTACCATCATTGGCAGTAATGGCGCTGGGAAAACAACTATGCTCAATGTTGTTGCTGGTGTTTTCCCTCCGGAGAGGGGTGGCAGTGTTATTGTCAATGGTACTGATATTACCAATCTGCCGGAGTATAAGCATGCTACCTATGTTGGCCGGGTATACCAGAACCCCAATATCGGCACTGCCGGCAAGATGACCATAGAGGAGAATCTAGCTATGGCTGTGCTCAGAGGGCAGCCAAGAGGATTAAAGAAGGCTATCAATAACCAACGCAGGGAGCAATTTCGCGCTGCCTTAGCCCCGCTGGGACTGGGATTAGAAGATAGGCTAAATACGCTGGCAGGCACCCTTTCCAGTGGACAAAGGCAGGGGCTAGCTCTGGTGATGGCTACCATAAGTAAGCCAGCATTGCTGCTGCTTGATGAGCATATCGCCAATTTGGATCCCAGGACTGCTCAGACCGTGCTTGGGTTAACCGATATGATTGTAGGGCAGGAAAAAATGACCACGATTATGGTTACCCACAATATGGAGATTGCCATGCGCTATGGGAACAGGCTGCTCATGATGCATAAAGGCAGGGTTATAGTGGATATAGGGCAGGAAAAGAAACAAAGCCTTGCCATCAATGATTTAGTGACTGCCTTTGAGCGGGCTGCTGGTGAGCAGCTTGCTGATGAGAGCATTCTGCTTAGCCGCCCTGGTGGCTGAGGTATTTTGAGTGTTGGGGAGATGGAGTGTATCACTGACCTGACCTGCTATATTGTTATAGCTAATCCTGCCAGGTTAAACAGAAACCGTGTAATTGTAGATGGTCAAGCCTTAGACATTGAATAGAATATTAATTATATCGCCGTCCTGGACGATGTACTCTTTGCCTTCCGTTCGGAGCAAGCCTTTTTTTCGTGCTTCAGCTAAATGGCTGCATTTCTGCAGGTCATGGTAGCTGATTACCTCAGCGCGGATAAATCCTCTCTCCATGTCTGAGTGAATCTTTCCTGCTGCCTTGAGGACAGTGGTGCCCTGGGGAATAGTCCAGGCTTTTACTTCGTCAGAGCCTACTGTGAAGAAGGACATGAGCTTCAGAAGATGATAGGAAAGGTCAATAACCTGGTTAAGTGCTGGTGCAGGCAATCCCATAGCCTGACGAAATTCTGCCGCTTCAGCTTCGCTGAGTTGCGTCAGCTCCATTTCCAGCTTGCCACAAAGAGCTACCACGCTGAATTGGGGGCAAAGAGAGCTTATTTTGTCTTCCAGTTGAGAAGCTTGTGGTATTTGCCCTTCACCTGTGTTGAGGATGAGCAGCATGGGCTTGGCGGTGAGAAACTGGTAATTCGTTAATGCCTTAAGCTCCTCTTTGTTGAGGTCTTGCTGCCTTATTGGCACCTCGTTTTCCAGAGATGACTTGATCTTCTGCAGTAGAAGCTGCTCTTTGTGGTACAGATCGCGCTCCGATGCTTTGGCTCCCTTCAAGCTCTTCTCCAATTTGTCCAGTCTTCTATCGATGATAGCCAGATCAGAAAAGGCGAGTTCTAAATCCATAGTTGTTATGTCCCGCTCTGGGTCTATGCTTCCCTCAGGATGGGGGAGGTTTTCATCTTCGAAGGTTCGCACCACCTGAAGCAAAGCATCGGCGGTGGACAGGTAGTTCAACAGCTCTCCCTTTATTTCCCCATGGGTATCAATGCTCTTAGGTGAACCAGCGATATCAACATAGTTCACCTCTGCTGGGGTTGTTTTCTTTGGCTGGAAGATATTTTCCAGCTTCAATAGCCTGGCATCTGTGACCCGGGCTATGCCTATGTTTGGAGTCAACGAAGAGGAGTAGGGGCTGACCTCAGCTTCGCCCCTGGTCAGAGCATTAAAGATGGTTGTTTTGCCACTCTTTGGCAGCCCGATAATGGCGATTTTCACGTTCATATATTAGCATATTTTGTTTTTGCTCTCTTGTCAGAGAAATTTGGAGCTGTGTTAGAATAGGCAAGCGATGCTTTATATTCTTCATGGTGAGGATGACTTCTCTCTTCATCAGGCCCTGGAGCGAATCAAGGCTGGTCTGGGGAGCCCGGATATGCTGGCGGTTAATACCACCAGGCTGGATGGCGAGCACTTAATTCTGAGTGAGCTCAAAGACAATTGCAATGTTGTCCCTTTCTTATGTCCGCATCGTCTGATTATAATTGAAGGCTTGCTGGGGCGTTTTGAGCCCGGAGGAAAAAGAACACGGTCGTATAAGAGTGCCCACAGGTCAAAAAAGGAGCTGGGAGAATGGCGGGATTTGGTCACCTGTATTCAGCAGATGCCGGCAAGCACTGTGTTGGTACTGGTTGATGTCACGGTAAAGAAGTCTAATCCCTTGTTTCAAAAGATTTCACCATTAGCCGAAGTGGAACCCTTCCGTTTGCTGCGTGGTGATAAGTTGAAAAACTGGATTCAGAAGCAGGTAAACCGTGAAGGTGGCGAAATCGCTCCTGAGGCAATAGACTTGCTTGCTGAGCTTATCGGTGGAAACTTGTGGACAATGAATAATGAAATCCAGAAATTGCTTCTATATAGTCAGGATCGCTCCATTGATAAACAAGATGTCGCGCGGTTGGTAAGCTATGCTCGGGAAGCGAATATTTTTGCTTTGGTGGATGCAGTAGTGGAAGGGAAAACTAGGAGAGCTCAGGAAGTGCTGCATCAATTGTATCAGGATGGCGATTCCTCAACTCATATTTTAGCTATGGTGACAAGACAGTTCCGCTTGATAGCTCTGGTGAAGGATATGAAGCCGGAATTATCTATCTGGCAAATTCAGAAGAAGTTGGGCTTGTCATCAGATTATGCCCTGGAGAAAACGCTGGCTCAAGCCAGGTTTTACACTCTTGAAGATATCAGGCAAGCTTATAATAAGCTTCTGGAAACTGATTTAGCCATCAAAACTCGAGGGTATAATGACCAACTGGCACTTGAGCTTCTGGTAACTGAGCTTAGCGCCTCTCGAGCTTAAGAGAGCTCGGCCCTAGCATTTAGTTTTTTGATGACGGTTGATTTCTCCTCATGCCAGGAGGGCTGTTGCCGAAGTATATTTTAGTGTGAGGCCAGGGAATCTCGATTCCTTCCTTGTCAAAGGTTTTCTTGATGCGGAGGCGCAGTTCTCCCATTACATCCCACTGACGCATGGGCTTAACATCTCCTAATATTTTGATTTCGATGCCAGAATCTCCCAGTTTATTCACCCTGAGCACCTTTGGCGTGGTGATAAAGTCCTTTTTCCACTTTGGGTCTTCAGCCATTTCCTGACAAACTCTGTTTATTACTTCGAATACATGGTCGAGGTTTTCTCCATAGCCTACGGAAACATTTAAATTTACCCGGGCATATTTCTTGGTCAAATTGCTTGCTGTTTTTATTTCTCCATTGGGTATGGAGTGGACTGTGCCATCGAAATCTCTGAGGACAGTGCGGCGCAATCCTATTTCCTCAACCAGACCACCGGTGCCAGCAACATTGACTACATCGCCTACTCTATATTGATCCTCTAATAGAACAAAGATGCCGGCGATTATGTCCCTGATTAAACTCTGGGCGCCGAAGCTAACAGCAAGACCAATAATGCCAAGCCCTGCCAATGCTGCGGCGATATTCACTCCGAACTCGGGGAGTATGGTAAAAATGACGATAATAACAATGATAACTGTGCCAATGTTAACTAAAGCTGAAGATAAGGTATAGGCTCTTTTCTCTACTTCTGTCTTGGGTTCGCCTTTCATTCTTTGTGAGACGACTTTTCTGATGATGAGTGGCACGAAGTGGCGCATGAGGAAGTACAGGACAAGGGCGATGATAACGCTGATTAAAATACTGACCCCGCTATCCTTTAACCATTCCATACTGAATATCTGGGTTTTGCTTAGTTCAGGCATATTTTTTCCTCAAAACTTATCGCCTTTTGGGCTATCACGATGTTTACAGTTATCCTTTGCTTCACAGCAGAGCTTATGCTAGCATAAGTGGAGTTGGCTATCAATTGATGATAGAGAAAAGCGTGTTATTAGCCGAGCATACCAGCAAGGTTGGCTCTTTACAATTAAGGAATGTTAAGTGACTGCTGATGAACTGAGGCAAACCTTTCTAAAGTTTTTTGAAGGCAAGGGGCATAAACTCGTTCCCAGTTCTCCTCTTGTTCCCTATCGAGACCCTACTCTCTTGCTGACCAGCGCTGGCATGGTGCAGTTTAAGCCCTATTTTGTAGGACTGGAAGTGCCCCCAGCCCCGAGGTTAGTTTCCTGTCAGAAGTGCTTTCGCACCACTGATATTGATTCAGTAGGTGATAGCAAGCATCTTACCTTTTTTGAGATGCTGGGCAATTTCAGCGTTGGTGACTATTTTAAGAAAGAGGCTATTTCCTGGTCCTGGGAGTTTGTTACCCGGCACTTGAAGCTGCCAGAAGAACGCCTCTGGCTAACAATTTACCTGAATGACGACGAGGCTTTTAACTATTGGCGGGCACTTGGGCTTCCTGGAGAGAGAATACTGCGCTTTGGTGAAGAGGATAATTTTTGGGGCCCTGCTGGTGATACTGGGCCTTGTGGCCCCTGCAGTGAAATCCATTATGACCTGGGGGAAGAGTTTGGGTGTGGTAAGCCAGACTGTAGACCTAACTGTGACTGCGGCCGTTTCTCTGAGATATGGAATCTGGTGTTCACTCAGTACAACCAGGATATTAATGGGAAGCGCATTCCCTTACCCAAACCCAATATAGATACTGGAATGGGACTGGAGAGAACTCTGGCGGCTATCCAGGGTAAGTCCTCTCCTTATGAAACCGGTTTATTTTCTTCTTTAATAGGGCGAGTTTGTAGTTTAACCGGCAAGAAATATGGTCAAGATGAGAGTATTGACCGGGCCATGCGAGTCATTGTTGAGCATGGGCGTGGCAGCGCTTTCCTTATCGCTGACGGCGTTATGCCTTCCAATGAAGGAAGGGGCTATATTTTAAGACGTATATTACGCCGGGCCTCGCTCTTTGGCAGGAAATTGGGTTTGAGTGAGCCTTTCTTGGGTGAAATTGCGGAGATCGCCATTGGCGAGATGAAGCATGTGTATCCTGAACTCGAGGCTAACCAGGCTATAATCACAGAAGTTGTCCAGATAGAAGAAAATAGATTTGCTACTACACTGGAGGTAGGGCTTGCACTGGTGGAAAACTTGATTAGTGAGGCTCTCGAAGAAAAGCGAAATTATCTTGAAGGAAAAGAAGTATTCCGGCTTTATGATACCTATGGTTTTCCCAGAGAGTTGACCGCTGAAATGGCGAGGGAGAAAGGTCTTTCTATAGATTCAGAGGGCTTCGATGCTGAATTGGAAAGACAGCGAGAGAAAGCTAGAGCAGTAACCAAGATAGTATCAGTTGGCGTTGATGTCATTTCAGCTCCACCGAGTGCTGATACTAAATTTGTTGGCTATGAAACAACTATATCCCAATCCAAAGTCCTTGAGTTGCGAGTTGCCGAGCAATCAGTGGAAGCTGCTTCTGAGAAAGATAAAGTTGACATAATACTTGATAAGACTCCCTTCTATGCTGAAATGGGAGGCCAAGTTGGTGATAGAGGGGAGATCAGTGGTGATAAAGGCAGAGCAGTTATCGCAAACACCATTAAAAGTTCTTCAGATGTGATAATTCACCAGGGTAAGCTTGTTGAGGGAAAAATTTCTGTTGGTGATAAAGCGGATGTCAAGGTTGATTTTCCTCGCCGTCTTGACATCGCTCGTAACCACACAGCTACCCATCTGCTCCAGGCTGCTTTAAGGCGGGTATTGGGCAACCGTATTCAACAAAGAGGCTCGCTGGTGGAGGCTGAGAGGCTCAGGTTTGATTTCCCTCAGATGCTGCCTTTATCTCAGGACGAGTTGAGCGAAATTCAGCGCTGGGTCAATGAAAGAATCCGCCAGAACCTGGCGGTAAAAACGGAAGTGATTCCTTATGATGAGGCTATTGCTGGTGGCGCCACCGCTTTGTTTGAGGAAAAGTATAGTGAAATGGTTCGAGTGGTGGAAATTGGCGAACCAGTGATAAGCAAGGAACTTTGTGGCGGCACTCATGTGAAAGCAACAGGAGAAATTGGTCTCTTCCTGATAACCAGTGAAGGCAGTATCGGCACAGGTTTGCGCCGCATTGAGGCGGTAACCGGCAGAGCTGCGGAATCCTTGATAGCCAGTCGCTTCTCTGACCTGCAGAGTATAGCTGCTGATGTCGAGACTCCCATTGAGAAAATTCCTGAAAAGATAAAAGCGCTATTTGCTGATTTGGAGAAAGAGCGCAAACATGCCCTATTGTTGGAAAGGGAACTATCTCGTAGGATTGTAGACTCCTTACTTGAAGAGGTGGAAGAGATAGATGGAGTAACTGTCTTAACTGCCAGGGTGCCACCTGTGACTGCTCCTGTTCTCCGAGAAATGGGGGATGTGCTGCGAGATAAGTTAAAGAGTGGCATAATAGTTTTAAGTGCGGTTTATACTGGCAAACCATATTTTTTGGCTATGGTGACTCCTGATCTGGTGGCTCGGGGATTTCATGGCGGCGATATTATCCGCGAGGCAACCAGGATTACTAGTGGGGGAGGTGGTGGTAAAGCAGCGATGGCTCAGGGAGGTGGTAAGGATCCATCCAGAGTTGATGAGGCTTTGGAGACAGTTAAAGGTATTATTGCTCGCCAGGTCTCCTCTCTTTGATGAAGGATAACCGGTGTCTGGTAAAAATGCGCAGTTTGGGACTTGATGTTGGAGATAAGAGAATCGGGGTGGCTTTAAGCGACCCTGAGGGGGTGATAGCGTTTTCTCTCATGACAATTGCCGCTGCTGACAGAAATGCAGCTATAGAGAATATTATCCAGCTTGCAGAGCAATATGAAACACAACGTATTGTGGTTGGTTTGCCTCTTTGTCTGGATGGAAAGCTGGGAACACAGGCTGAAAAAGTGACGTCCTTCGCCGATGAATTGTCATCACAGGCAAAGCTGGGCAATCGCAGCCAGGTGAATATTCAGCTATGGGATGAACGGCTTTCCACAATAGGCGCTGAGCGCTTGCTCATTGAGGCTCAAGATGGCGGCAACAAGCCAAAATCGGCCATAAAGAAGAAAATTTCAAGCAAACAACACAATTCTCCACGAAATGGAATAGATGCCATGGCGGCAGCTTTCATTCTCCAGGGTTTCCTCGACAGCTTGAGATAAAAAAGCAATGCCAGAGTTTGTAGGTCTTATTGGCTATCCCTTGAGACATTCTCTTTCTCCTCACTTTCAACAGGCGGCTCTGGACTATTATGGCCTTGATATTTGCTATCAAGCCTGGGAAACAGCTCCTGAGGAGCTTGAGATAGCAATAGCCAGGCTGAAGGAGCCACAAAATTTGGGTGCTAATGTGACTGTCCCTTATAAGGAAGCCGTTTTACCTCTACTGGATCAAGTTGATAGGCTGGCGAATTTGATTGGGGCGGTAAACACAATAGTTAACAGGAATGGCAGCCTCTGGGGTTACAATACTGATGCTCATGGTTTTATGAAAGCGCTGAAAAAGCAGGGTGATTTTGAGGCTGGAGGCAAAAGAGCGGCTATTCTAGGGGCTGGTGGTGCGGCCAGGGCAGTGGGTTTTGCTCTGGTGAAGGGTAAGGCAGCCTCCCTTCTCATCGCCAATCGAACTCTGAAGCGAAGCCAGGCACTGGCTGGCAGCCTGAGGCACTATATATCTCAATCCGAATTGGAGACCGAAGTCAGAGTATTAACGTGGCCAAGTCTGGCTTCCAGCAATGTTTTCTATGATTGTAATCTTGTGGTTAACTGCACCACTATAGGGATGAAATATGGTTCTTCGGAAGGGCAATCGCCTCTTGGCATAGATGTGATTCCTGAAAGGATATTGGTCTACGACTTGATATATAATCCCTATCCCACACCTTTGCTGTACCTGGCACGAGAGGCTGGAGCCAATATACTTGGTGGCCTGCCTATGTTAGTATATCAAGGAGCTGCTTCCTTTGAGCTGTGGACGGGGGAAGAAACTCCAATTGACATAATGTATAACAAGGCTGAAGAAATGCTATTGGGAGGTGAAAGATGAAAGGTAAAAAAACAGCTCTCGCTGTTCTGGTGCCATTGCTGCTTGCGATGATTTTATTTCCCATGGCTTGTGTATCAGTGCCAGGGAGAGATAAAGTTGCCGTGATTCCTCTTTCTGGGACTATCACAGCTGGAAGCAGTTTCTTTAGCCCTACAATTACACCGCAAGCAGTAAAGGAGCAGCTGGATAGGGCCGAGAGAGATAAGGTGGTGAAGGCAGTTGTTCTTCGTGTAGAAAGCCCTGGTGGGGTAGTAGCGCCCTGTCAGGAAATTTTGGAGGAGATAGAGAGGGTTAAGCAATCAAAACCTGTTGTCGTCAGTATGGGAGAGCAAGCTACCTCTGGCGGCTATTATATCTCATGCAAAGCAGATAAAATTGTAGCGTTGCCAGGCACATTAACCGGGAGCATTGGTGTTATTGCTGAAATACCCAATGTCCAGGGGCTTTATGAAAAACTGGGTATCCAGATGCAAATCTTTAAAGGTGGCAAGTATAAAGATATGTACGCTGGGCTGAGAGAGCTAACTCCTGAAGAACGGGAGATAATGCAAGAAATGGTTGATGTATACTATGAACAATTTGTTGCTGTTGTGGCTGAAGGCAGGGGATTAAGCACAGAACAGGTAAAGAATCTAGCTACAGGACAGATTTATACTGGTGTTGAGGCTAAGGAGCTGGGTTTAGTTGATGAATTGGGTGGTGTGGACACTGCCATAAATTTAGCAACACAACTGGCTGGTGTTGTGTCTCCTGAAGTGGAATATTACCAGCAAGCGAGGCCGTCATTGAGATCGCTCTTGGGATTGGCTGATATCGCCCGATTGAGATTGTTAGGGTTGAGCGGGCAGGATATTATTCTGCTGCAAATCCTGAGTAATGCGTATCCTCAGCCTCAATATTTATATCAGAGCTAATGGGGCAATTTCGTTTTATCACCGCTGGCGAATCACACGGGAAAGGTTTGACTGCCATAGTTGAAGGATTGGTGGCCTGGCTCCCCTTAGATGTGGAGTACATCAATAAGGAGTTAAAACGGCGCCAGGGTGGCTATGGGCGCAGCTCTCGCATGCAGTTAGAAGAAGATAAAGCTGAGATTACCTCGGGAATTTATCGTGGGCTTACAACCGGCAATCCCATCGCGATTTTTATCTCCAACCGGGACTGGCGTGAGGCTGAGCCGGTAACTTGCCCCCGTCCTGGACATGCTGACCTTGCGGGAGTGACCAAATATGGCCTTAAAGATATTAGACCGATAATGGAAAGAGCCAGCGCGCGTGAGACCGCGGCCAGGGTGGCGGTGGGAGCACTGGCGAAAAGATTTCTGGAGGAATTTGACATCACCATTCATAGCCACACAGTAGCTATTGGTGGCGTCAAAATTTCAGGGCAGGATAGTATGAAGTTTATAGATTGGCAGCGGGTTGAAGATTCCCCTGTTCGCTGCGTTGCCTCTGATATAACGCAAAAGATGATAGCGGTTATTGATAAAGCTAAAGCTGATGGAGATACTTTAGGTGGTGTCTTTGAAGTCATTGCCCATGGCGTGCCTATTGGCCTGGGAAGCCATGCTCACTGGGAGCGTCGACTCGATGGCAGAATTGCCCAGGCAGTGATGAGTATCAATAGTGTGAAGGGAGTGGAGATTGGCTCTGGATTTGCTCTGGCCGCTCTTAAAGGCTCAAAGGCTCACGATGTTATCGAGCCCAATCCCTGTAGCGGAGCGAAGGGTCTGCCATGGCATCGCCTCGGCAACCATGCTGGTGGTGTAGAAGGTGGCATAAGTAATGGTGAGGATATGGTAATCAAAGCGGTAGTCAAGCCCATCGCTACTTTGGCTAAGCCACTACCTTCCTTAGACCTTCGCACTGGGGAGGTAGTCGAAGCCCACTATGAGCGCAGTGATATTTGTGTTGTTCCTGCTGCTGGGGTAATTGCCGAGGCAATGCTGGCTATTGTCTTGGCTGATGCCTGTCTGGAGAAATTTGGTGGAGATAACTTGAAAGAAACTCTGGCAAATTACCATAGTTACTTGGGCGGTATCTCTCTATGGAAATAGGTGAGGATATTATTATTGCAGGTTTCTCTGGCACAGGTAAATCGCAGGTAGCCAGAGAGGTAGCACAGCGCCTGGATTGGCATTTTATTGATACCGATAATGAGGTAAGTCAGCTTGCGGGGAAGTCAATCGCCGAGATTTTCCAACAGGATGGTGAAGGCAAATTCAGAAAACTGGAGCGTCACATTATCGAGAAAGCTTGTCAGCAAAAACAAGCAGTTATGGCGCTTGGTGGTGGCGCTATCGTTGATCCTCGAAACTATAAACTGCTTGCCCGAAGCGGAGCTATTATCTGTCTTGAAGCTGAACCGGAAACAATCTATCAACGTTTATTCAAAGAGAAGGCTTACGATGTTGAAGCTGAAGTGCGTCCTCTTTTGAGTGATGAAAACCCTCTGGAGCGTATCAGGGAGCTTAAGGCCTCAAGGCAGCATTATTACGATGATGCTGCCTTGACGATTCATACTGACCATCTGAATATCAATCAGGTGGCTGGTGAGGTGATCAGGGTTTGGAAGTTGCTTGGGCATCGTGCATCCCATAGTCACGGGGCCAAAGCTGGCAGTGATATAGATGAAGATATCGCTTCCTGGGTAGAAACTCCCATTCAAAGTTATCCCCTTTTTGTTGGTTATGGCTTACTGGATAAACTTGGAGTAAAAATGAAGCAGGCCGATTTATCGGGCACGGCCATCGTGGTAAGCGATGAAAATGTATTCTCTTTCTATGGCAGCAGAGTTGAGGGAATCTTGAAAGATGCTGGTTTTGCTGTCAACTCCTTTGTGGTGCTGCCAGGGGAAACAAGCAAGAGTATGGATGCTGTTAGCACTATCTATGATTTCATGGTTGGGCACCGTGTGGAGCGAAATGACGTCATTGTTGCTCTAGGTGGTGGTGTGGTAGGAGATTTGGCAGGTTTTGTCGCAGCTACTTTCCTGCGAGGCATCTCCTGGGTGCAGGTGCCCACCAGTTTGTTGGCTATGGTTGATGCCAGCATTGGAGGCAAGGTGGGGGTGAATCATCCTCAGGGGAAAAACCTTATCGGTGCTTTTTATCAGCCCAGCCTGGTTTTGGCGGACTGCCAGACTTTGACTACTCTGCCGCAGCGGGAACTCATTTCGGGGTGGGCTGAAGTTATCAAACATGGCTTGATCCTGGATAGAAGTTTTGTCGAATTCTTGGAAGCTGATGCTGAGGCGATAAAGCGGGAGGGAGCTTTGCTCACTCAAGCTGTTGCCCGCAGTGCTGCTATCAAGGCGCTGGTTGTTAACGAGGATGAAAAAGAGAAGGGGAAACGTATTGTGTTGAACTATGGGCATACTATCGCTCATGGACTGGAGGCGGCCACTCAATATGGATGTTTTCTGCACGGCGAGGCAGTAGCTATTGGCATGGTGGGGGCAGCTAGGATAGCTGAAAAGCAGGGGCTTTTATCTTCGAATGTGGTCCAGCGGCAGCAGATGCTCCTGGAACGATTTAATCTCCCAGTAAGCTTTTCTCACATAGACTTGGGCAAAGTGATGAAGGCTATGGAGTTGGATAAAAAGATAAGAGAAAAGACAATTCAGTGGGTTCTTTTACAGGATATCGGCAGGACAGTGATTCATAATAATGTGCCTCAGCAGATTGTATTGGATGTTCTTCAGGAGTTGATGGAGTCATGAATGCAATAGCTGTGATTAAAACGAAATCTGTCTGGAACTATATTGAAGTGCTGAAACCCCGAGAGTCAGGACTGCACACGCTTATGGGTGTTGTTGCTGCCCTGGTTGCAGTTGGCGATATCGTTGCCTCTGGAAATGTTTTCCCTTTGCGAGAGTTTGTTCTTGCTGCTGTTGCTATTGCCTGCGGTATCCCGGGATGTAATGGGCTTACTAACTATCTTGACCGCAATGTTGATGCTCAGATGCAAAGAACCTGCCTTAGAGCTTTGCCATCCCGTCGTATTTATCCACCAGAAAAATCACTGCCTGTGATAGTTACGCTTGTGATTCTTGGCCTGGCTTTGGCCTGGCTGATCAATTTATTATGCTTTATTTGTGGGTTGGTAGGTGTTATAGCTGCTGTGCTGTGGCGTAAGACTTCTCTGGAGGTCTTTTTGGGAATTGTGGCTGGCTGGAGTCCAGTACTAATTGGGTGGTTTGCTATAAAACCTGTGTTCAGCCTTCAAATCCTGTCTATTTGTCTTCTTGTTGCTGTTTGGATTCCTCTGCATGTCTGGAGTTTGATGGTTGCCTACCGAGATGATTATCGCAATGCTGGGCTTCACTATTTCCCCCTCAACTGGGAGGTCAGGAAATCAGTGAGACTGTTATTCAGCCTCGCATTTTTGCTTTTTGCTATATCTATATTTGTGTTCTTCGCTGGCGAATTCCACCTGCCTTATCTTATAGTAGCTATTATTCTCGGTGTGGTGATGATTTCCGCCTGTGGCCGGCTTCTTACAGCTCAGCATTCTAAAGCGGCATGGCAAGTATACAAGCTAACTGCTTTTCCTTATCTGGGTGTTATCTTTATCACCATGTGTCTCGACGCCTGGTTATTCTGATTGTCACAGTCTCTGCAGGGCTTCTCTGAGACGCTTCAGGCTTTTTCCCTTCCCTAAAATGGCCATAGTTTGAAACAAGGGTGGTGCTGCCGTGCGCCCAGTGATTGCTATCCTCAGCAAACCGAAGAATTTCCTCGTGCTTAAATTTAGCTCCGTGCTTAGCGGCCGCAAGATGCTTTCTAAAGACTCTGCATCCCAAATTTCTGTTGGTTGCAGTTTTTGCAGAGTTTCTTGGAGAATTTGAGTGGCTGTTTGGGTATCCATGTCCTTGCCTAGAAGCATCTCTGTGCTATATGAGAGTTTATCCCGGAAGAAGAAGTCCGCAAGTTGGGGGACTTCAGCCAAAGTTTTAGCACGCTCCTGAATTAAAGGCATAACCTGGTTGACATAACTAGCATTCAAAGGACGTTTTACTGAAGGCGGCAAGTCCCTCTCCAGAAACGGCGTAGCCTGACGGATGTATTCCTGGGGGTCTAATTTGCGTAAGTAAACGCCGTTCATCCAGTCTAATTTCTCTTTATTGAAAATGGCTCCTGTCTTACCTATTCTTTCCAGGGAGAAGTGCTGTATCAATTCATCTTGACTTAATAACTCAGTTCGGTCATCAAGCGACCAGCCCAGCAATGTCAGGAAATTTATCATGGCCTGAGGCAGGTAACCTTGTTCCTGGTACGCATTTATGGAGGTAGCGCCATGTCTCTTGGAAAGTTTTGCTTTGTCGGGTCCTAAAATCATGGGTAAATGGGCGAATTGTGGAGGCTGCCAGTTCAGGGCTTGATAAAGCAGTATATGGCGGGGAGTGCTGGAGAGCCATTCGTCAGCCCGGAGAACATGGGAAATTGCCATCAGATGGTCATCTACTATGTTGGCAAGGTGATATGTAGGGTAACCATCAGACTTGAGCAGGACGAAATCATCCAGAGTATTATTCTGGAAAGTTATCGAGCCGCGAATTGAATCAAGGAATGTAGTTTTTCCAGAAAGTGGTGTCTTGAAGCGGACCACAGGCTTGCTGCCTATTGCTTCCAGCTTACTTCTCTCTTGTTGAGTTAAATTACGGCAGCGCCTGTCATACTTGGGTGGCTGTTTTCGTTTCATTTGTTCCCGGCGCATTGCTTGTAATCGTTCAGAAGAGCAATAGCAGAGATAGGCATGGTCTTCTTCAATTAATCTATTGGCGGTGTCTCGATAAAATGGTAATCGCTGCGATTGGAAATAAGGGCCTTCATCCCAGTCTAATCTCAACCAGCGTAAGCTCTGTAGTATTATCTCTACTGCTCCCTCTACTTTGCGAGCGATATCGGTATCCTCGATGCGTAAGATAAATTTGCCGTTATTATGACGGGCAAAAAGCCAGTTGAATAGAGCAGTTCTGATGTTTCCTAGATGTGGGTATCCCGTAGGACTGGGCGCAAAGCGAACTCGAACTGAAGTCTTTAACGCTGCTGGCATTGCCTATGTTTATTGTTTTACCTGGAGAGAACTCGTTGTAAGTCCTTCAGTTGTTTTAATCGTTTCTTAAGTCTCTGGGCAAGTTGCTCAGCCTGATTCAGGGCGTTTTCGGCATTTTCTATCTCTGTCGTTATCTTGAAGAGAGTTTCATTCTGTCGTTCGCCTAATTCAATTTCAAAATTGGATAACTTCTCCCTGCCTTCTTTAAATGGAGAAGGCAGGGGTTCATTTTCGTCTATTGTTTGTTCCTTAGTGAATTTGGGGAAAGGCTTCAATTTATTGACCTCCTTGGAAACAAAAATTACCCCTACCTCACATCACCCAATTTCACTGGCAAAAGGGCCTCATGGGCGCAATGTAACATATCCTGAATGTTCTTGCAAGATAATGTATGCAGGCGAAGTAACAGGTAACTGCCGAAGCTCTTTGCTTAGCTAGGCTTTCCCTATCCGGAATACCTTTGTGCCACAAACAGGGCAGACACCCTGTACTGCTGGCCTACCATTCTTAAGTGTGATTTGCTTGGAATTCTTTATTTCTACCTTCTTTCGGCACTTCATACAATAAGCTGTTGCCATGATATCCTCCTTCCTGATTCTAAATATTCTATATTGTTACTGCATAAGCAAAGATATGTCAATAGTACTTTAGTCTGAGGTAAAACATTTTTACCTTAGAACTTCATATATTACCAAAACGGCGCTGACGGTATTTATATTCTCTGAAAGCCTCTTCAATCTCTTTTTGTCCAAAATCGGGCCACAGCACCGGAGTAAAATAAAGCTCACTATAGGCAGCTTGCCACAAAAGAAAGTTGCTCAAGCGGAGTTCACCGCCAGTGCGGATAACTAAATCTGGGTCAGGGATATCATGAGTATACAAATGCTGGCTAAACAAAGCCTGATCTACTTTGTCAGCGCTGGTATTGCTGTTGATAATGTCTCTGGCTGCCTGTATAATTTCATCGCGTCCACCATAATCGATGGCAAGACATAGTGTAAGCCCGGTATTATGCCTGGTGAGTTCGACTGCTGCTTTAATTTTTCCCCCTAGCTTCCGAGATAGCTTATCTGCATCGCCCAAGTGTAGCAGCCTGATATTTTCCTGGTGAAAGGCATGAGCTTCTCTGTTAATTCTTGTTGCTAGAAGGTTGAATAAAGCGGTAACTTCTGCTCTGGGACGATTCCAGTTCTCGGTGGAGAAGGCATAAAGGGTCAGATATCTTACTCCATAGTTGGCGAAAATCCTCACCACTGGGTGAATATTGTCACCCCCAGCCTCGTGTCCTTCAAGCCGGGACAGTCCACGTTTTTTTGCCCATCTACCGTTGCCATCCATAATGATGGCTACATGCCTGGGAGGGTAATTTGCTTCAGTCACAAATTGGCCTCCCAGGGAAGAATATGCCGAGCCTTTCGCCAGGGATGGGCTAAACGGTATTTCAATGCAGCCATAAGTAACTTACTGTGCCAGTCGAAGGAATCAAAGCATCCAGTGCTGATTATTCCGGTGCAGCAAACATCAAACCACAGCGCACCTTTTTGCTCCAGAACGGCCACGCGGTAACCTGGCGAAGCCAGTTGGCAGGAAGTATAGCTTCCTACTGGTCCTGCTCCCGGTAGTATAAAGTCATAAAATTGATTTGACAACCCCATGTGCTCGTTCAAATCCTCTCTTATATAATGCTATCATATTGCAGCGGGAGAAAAGCAACTTTTAAAGAGGGAAAATCCAACTGAAACAAATCTACGAAGCTGAAAGCTGCCTGGATTTTGATATTTCGGAAGTGGTGGAGGGACTGCTTACAATACTGGTGTCGCTATGTTGATTTGATGTATAGTTAAGTTTCAAAAGGGAAGTTCCAATGTCTGTGATATTAGATAAGATTGATAGTCCTGCTGATCTTAAAACATTGAGCTACGGCGAACTAAATCAGCTCTGTGCTGAGCTCAGAGAAAAGATGGTGAACACAGTAAGCGTTACCGGTGGTCATCTGGCTTCCAGCCTGGGAGCAGTTGAGCTTAGCGTCGCCTTACATCGAGTATTTGACAGCCCCAAAGATAAGATAATCTGGGATGTAGGGCATCAGAGCTATGCCCATAAACTGCTTACAGGACGAAAAGAGCAGTTTTCTTCTCTGCGACAGTATGGTGGGCTATCTGGTTTTCCCGACCCCGGTGAGAGCCCGCACGATTCTTTCGTTGCCGGTCACGGAGGCAATTCTATGTCCGCTGCCCTGGGTATGGCTCTGGCTCGTGATATCGCTCATGATGATTATCACGTGGTGGCTGTCATTGGCGATGGCTGCCTAACTTGTGGCATGGTTTACGAAGCATTGAATCATGCCGGCCACCATGGCACAAAGTTGGTTGTCTTACTCAATGATAATGGTATGTCCATTTCACCCACTGTGGGAGCATTGTCGCGGCATCTGAATATGCTGCGGACCAGCCGCCGCTACAAGCAGGCTAAGGAAAGGACGAATCAGTTACTTTCTCTCATGCCTGGAGGGAGAAAGCTAAATTGTATGTTAAACCGCTTCAAAGAAGGAGCCAAAGCGGTTGTTATGCCTACCATGATATGGGAGCAACTCGGGTTTACTTACTTGGGACCGATAAATGGTCACAGCGTTGCCGAGGTTGAAGCCGCTCTTATCAAAGCTAAGAATTACCACAAGCCGGTGGTTATCCACGCGCTAACGACCAAGGGCAAAGGTTATCAGCCGGCAGAGGAAGACCCTGTCAGCTTTCATGGTGTATCTCCCCAGGGCGAGATATTGAGAACGGTACCTACTTATAGCGAGATATTCGCCCAAACAGTCGGCAGGATACTCAGAGATAACTCCAGAGTAGTCGTGGTGGCTGCTGCTATGGTTGAGGGCAATGGCTTGTCTTCCTTAGCTCGAGAATTTCCCCAGCGTATCCATGATGTGGGGATTTCTGAGCAGCATGCAGTTACTTTGGCTGCTGGCCTGGCTTCCCGGGGTCTCATCCCCATTGTAGCTATATATTCTACATTCCTGCAGCGTGCTTTTGATCAGATGTTGCACGATGTCTGTCTCCCCGACCTGCCGGTCATTTTTGCCCTGGACCGCAGTGGTATCGTAGGAGAAGACGGCAAAACACACCAGGGGATATTCGACCTATCTTATCTCAGTTTGATGCCCAATATGATTGTTTCCGCTCCCGGGGATGAGGATGAGCTTCAACATTTACTCTATACTGCTCTGGAAGCCGGGCATCCTATGGCGATTCGCTATCCTCGGGGTTGCGGAACGGCAATCCCCTTGAAAAAGGAGTTCCATAGTATCCCTGTAGGCAAAGGTGAGTTGATAAAGGAAGGCAGGGATATAGCCATAATAGCCATTGGCTCAACCGTTATGCCTTCTCTGGAAGCAGCAGAGTATTTGACTGCTTGTGGAATTGATGCCTTGGTGGTTAATGCCCGCTTTGTCAGACCTCTGGATGAAGAGCTTATTCTGGAGGCTGCCAGCTATGCCGGGAAAATAGTCACGGTGGAGGATAATGTTCTCAAGGGTGGTTTTGGTGCCTCGGTGCTGGAATTGCTGGAGAAGGCTAAAATCTCAGATATTAAAGTAAAGCGATTGGGCATTCCTGATGAATTTGTCACTCATGGAAAACAGGATTTCCTGCGCTCGCTTTATCATCTCGATGCGCAGGGTATCGCCGCAGAATGCGCTGGTTTTCTAGCTGATGTTGAGCCAGAGATACAGAGAAAATTCAGCGCCGTTGTCTTCAAGCACTAATTCGCTGTTTTCCTAATGCCTCCCCTCACTATGGAAGTGCCCTAGCCAGTATACTCTGCTCTTTGAACAGGGAAATCTGATGCTGATTGACACGCTAAGTCTTTCTTCAAGGATAAGTTCTCTCCTGTGGTACCAGGCAATGCCTGTTATATTGCGAGAAGAAGAGCCGCAGCGGAAGTCCCGAGATGATGCGAACTATCTTGGAAGGGGGCATATAGAGGTGATTTTTTCTGAAAATTCCCGAATATTGGTCTAAAATTGTTGTCAATTAGGTACTTCAGTGTTATCTTTCTAAGTACCTTATTCATATAAGATTCTAATGAATGCTAGTATCAGTAAAGGGCGGCGCTTATTTGGCACCAGTGGCATCAGGGGTGTGGTTCATCAGGATATCACTCCGAGTTTCTGTCGTGAAGTTGCCCGAGCACTGGGCACTACCGTGCCAATGCAGTCTAAAATTTGTATTGCCACTGATACCAGGCAGAGCCGTGAGTTAATCAAGGAAGCGGTCATATCTGGTTTGTGCTCTACAGGCATTGATGTGACTGACCTGGGAATTTTGCCTACTCCAGCGCTATCTCTGCTGACCAGGGAAATGGATTTCGATACCGGAGTCATGATTACGGCTTCACATAATCCACCAGAATATAATGGCATCAAGCTCTTTAACAAAGATGCTGTGGGGTACAGCCAGACTCAGGAAATGGAGGTAGAAAGGCTTTATTTTGGCGGAAAGTTCCGGTCCGGGAATGGGATTTCAGAGCAAGTATGTGATGGGAAAGAACGATATCTTTCCTTTATTAAAGCTCAGCTTTCTTCCTGGAAGACCGACTATGAGTTAAAGTTAGTTGTTGACCCTGGCAACGGCGCTGCTTCTGGTTTTGCCAGTTATATCTTCAGCCAGATGGGCCTCAATGTACTCCCTATAAATGACCAGCCTGATGGTCTTTTCTCAGGAAGAAATCCCGAACCCAAAGAGGATACGCTTCAGGGAACTGTTGAGTTCTTAAGGCAGCAGCAAGCTGATTTAGCTGTCTGTTTTGACGGCGATGCCGACCGGGTTGTCTTCTGTGACAGAGAGGGTTTTCTGGGATTTAACGAGATGATTGCCTTTGTATCACGATTAATGCTCAAGAAAACAGAAAAGAAAACAGTGGCTACCACAGTAGAAACGGGTAGACTTGTTGACTTAGCACTGAATGACTTGGGGGGGAAAGTGGTGCGGGGTAAAGTAGGTGATGTCAACGTAGCTTATTTAGCCCGGGAGTGTGATGCGGCTCTGGGTGTGGAAGGTGTCGGTGTTTATATCTTTCCTGAGCTGGGTTACTATCCCGATAGCATCTTTGCTGTGCTCAGCCTGTTAAATGGGTTGGATGATGCCAGGGAAATCCGGGAATTCTTCATGGGAATCCCCAGGCTCTTCTTTCAAAAGAGTAAAGTTGTTTGTCCTGCTGAGCTCAAAGAGCCAGTAATGGCTCAGGTGAAAGACCACTCGCTAGTGCTTAAAGTAGACAAGCAGCCCGAGATAAACGCTATTGATGGAGTAAGGCTGGAGTTTCCTGATTCATGGGTGCTCATCAGACCCAGCGGCACTGAGCCTGCCATCCGGGTCATGGCTGAGTCAGTATCAATGGTACAGGTGAGTGAACTCATAAGGAAGGGGAGTGAGTTCGTGCAAAGTCTTGTGGAGGTCATTCGATGAAACCAAACCGCTTTCAGTCTAAAGCTGTTTTCCTCTGTGGGGGCATTAGCAAAAGGATGTTTCCCATCACCGAGGATAAGATCCTTCTGGATTTTCTGGGCAAGCCTTTGCTCCAGTACCAGATAGAAATGGCACAGGAAGCAGGATTAAAGCACTTTGTGTTCATCGTAAATCCCCAAAATATGGAAAAGATAAGGCAGATAGCTGATAATATTTCTGATATCGATGTTGAACTTACTCTTCAGGAAAAGCCGCTGGGTATTGCTGATGCCTTGAAAAGCGCCGCACCTCTTCTCCAGGGGTCAGTTCTGGTAATAAATCCCAATGATGTCTTCGCAAGTTCTGCATATAGCAAGATCAGATCTGAAAGCTGTCAGCTCTCGAGTGTCAGCTCTTGTATGCTGGGCTATCAGGTTGACAGGTACTTTCCCGGTGGCTACCTTGAAGTGAATTCCCAGAACGAGCTGCTTCACATTGTAGAGAAGCCTGAGCCAGGTGAAGAGCCAAGCGACCTGGTCAATATCTTGATTCACCTCCATAATGAGCCTGTAAAGCTTCTGGAGTATATTGAAACTGTCCAGAGCGATAAAGATGATGTTTATGAATGTGCCTTGGAGGGTATGGTACAGGAAGGGCACAAAATCAAGGTTATTCCTTACGATGATTTCTGGATGTCCATCAAATATCCCTGGCATATCTTCAAGGCGATGGAATATTTCCTGGATAAGGGTGAACCTTACATTTCCCCCACAGCTCGTATCTCTGATAAAGCAAGCATTGATGGAAAGGTTATCTTGAGTGACAAGGTTAAGGTGCTGGAAAATGCTGTGATCCGAGGCCCGGTATACATTGGCCCCAATTCTGTCATTGGCAACAACTCCCTGGTGCGGGACTATAGCCACATCGGTGCTAACTCTGTTGTGGGTTACTCTACTGAAATAAAACACTCCTATATTGGAGATAACTGCTGGTTCCACTCCAATTACGTAGGTGATTCTATCATCGGTGATGATTGTTCTTTCGGCAGTGGCACTATAACAGCTAATTTCCGCCTTGATGAAGAGAATATCTGCATAATAATTGATGGCAGTCGTGTGGACACCGGGTATGACAAGCTGGGTGCCATAATTGGCAAAGGTTGCCGCGTTGGGGTAAATGCCTGCCTCATGCCTGGAATTCGAATTGGCCACAACTCTTTTGTGGGACCACATGTATGTCTCAATGAGGACTTGGCGACAAATAAAGCGGTTATGATTGAGCCCCGATACCAGGTTGTGGATAATGGAACACAATTAACTCAGGATAAAAGACAGGAACTATTGAAGAGGTTAGAGAAGTAAAGTGAAAGTGAAATCTTGTTGATGAAGAAGGATTTTATGGGTTATTATGTGGAGAGCGAAAATGTGTGGCATTATCGGTTATTGTGGTAAACAGCCAGCAGCCTCCCTTGTCTTCCGGGCACTGAAGTTGCTGGAATATCGCGGCTATGATTCTGCAGGCATGGCTGCCATACATGATGGGCAACTGCTGATAAAAAAGGATGCTGGGAAGATTGACGAGGTCAATCAGAAACACAATCTGGAGGCTCTTCCTGGGAGTATAGCTATTGCGCATACTCGCTGGGCGACTCATGGCGGTGTCACTCAGGCTAATGCTCACCCCCATTCGGATTGTAACAATAGGGTAGCGGTGGTTCACAATGGTATTATTGAGAACTATCAAGAGCTCCGTCAGGAACTCATCAGCAAAGGACACTGTTTCAGCTCGGAAACTGACAGCGAAGTTATTCCTCATCTCATTGAGGAGGAGCTAAAAAATGGCTGCTCTTCATTGGAACATGCTGTTTTAGCCATCGCTCCCCAACTCGAAGGTTCTTATGCTTTTGTGGCTTTTTCCCTTGAGGAGCCTGGCAAACTTGTGGGCACCAGGAAAAATAATCCCTTGATTGTTGGTATTGGTGACCAGGGTTATTATATTAGCAGTGATGCCATGGCGTTCTCTAAAGATGCTCATCGTCTAATTACTTTAGAAGATACTGAGGTAGTGGTGCTGACATCAGATAAAATGGAATTCTTTGATGCTGTAGGGAATAAGCTCACCAAGCAAGTCAGTGAACTTGATAGAGGCTGGGCGGATGCCGGGAAAAATAGTTATCCTTTCTTCATGCTCAAGGAGATAATGGAGCAGCCCCAGGCACTAGAAAAAACAATAAAGCAAGATGAGAGGAAATTCACCAAGGTCGCTCTGGATATCTTGAGGGCCAAGCAGGTGATAATTACTGCTTGTGGCACCTCCCGTTATGCTGCCCTGGTAGGGAGGTACCTTTTTTCCAAAGTAGGCCGCATGTTTTCTGATGTTGTCATGGCCTCTGAGTTCGGCTATTTCGCTGACTCGGTGGATAAGAATACCGTAGTCATAGCTGTATCTCAGAGTGGCGAGACCGCTGATGTAATTGAAGGAGTAAAAGCAGCTAAAGTTGCTGGCGCTGAAATTGTCTCCATTGTCAACCGCCCGAATTCCATGCTAGCAAACCTGAGCCACCATGTTATTCGCCTTAATTGTGGTTCCGAAGTAGGAGTAGCAGCTACGAAAACTTTCTTATGCCAGTTAGCCGTGTTTTACCTCTTATCCTTCTCCATGGTTAACTCTTTTGATGAGGCGCAAAACAAACTTAACACTGTGTGCAGCAAGGTAAGTGAAGCCTTGAGGGAGAACAGCGATAAGCTGATTGAGCTCAGCCAGAGGTTGAAAGCTAGGGATGACTTTTATTACATTGGTCGGGGAATTAACTTTTCTATTGCCACTGAAGGTGCTCTGAAGCTCAAGGAGATTTCCTATATCCACGCCGAAGGGATGCCTGCCGGAGAGCTTAAACATGGTACGCTTGCTCTCATTGAAGAGAACACGCCAGTGGTGGTTATCTGCCCTGCTGACTATACCTATGCTGAAACTCTGAGTAATGCTATGGAAGCCAAGTCCCGTGGGGCTTACATCATCGGCGTTTCTGACAAAGAGAGTGACATCTTCGATTTCTGGGTCAAGGTTCCTCAGGTTGATGAGTTACTATATCCCATGGTTACTGTAGTTCCTCTGCAATTACTGGCTTATCATCTGGCCATTGCTCGAGGATGCGACCCTGACAAGCCACGCAATCTGGCGAAATCCGTTACTGTGAAGTAGCTCTCAGCCTATTCTCAGTTGTACTTCGAGAAACTCTCTTGATCTCTCATTTTGGTTCATTTTTCACTTACATTGCTCTAGCGGTTATAACCTGTTGAGGGATAGAATAGGCTGTATCTTTGAGTGGATATTGTGCTTTACAAGACTGAGGTTTGTGGCTAAAATAAGTGTGGTTTTTCTGCGGGTGTAACTCAACGGTAGAGTGCTTGCTTCCCAAGCAAGATGTCGCGGGTCCGAATCCCGTCACCCGCTCCACCACAGATATAAATCATAGTTACGCTATTTCCAAAAAGTCCACGCAAAATCCGTTAAAAGAGTGCTTGCTTCGTCAGAAAATGACGCCGACGGAACTCTCAAGTCTCATGTCAGGTTACTCCCTCTGTGCCCAGACCGAAGGCAAGAGCAAAAATACGGTAACTATTGTCACCAGAAGTGTAACCTACTTTAATGATTTCCTAAGTGTCAACGGGCTGAGCACTGATGTTACACAGATAGGCACTAGAGAGATAAGGACGTTCATTTTCCATCTCCAGCAGAAGAGGTGCTTTAGCAATCACCCCTATAGCAAAGCACAACGAAGAGGACTCTCCGGGCACACTATCAATACTTATATGAGGTCAATACGAGCTTTTTGGTCATGGCTTGTCGAAGAGGAGATAATAGAGGTCAATCCCTTCTCCAGGCTTAAGATACCCAAGCCACCCAAAAAGGTCATAGCCACCTTTTCCCAGTATCAGATCGAGTCGCTACTAAGTATTATGAATAACTCACCCGAAGGCTATCGGGACATGGTTATCATTCTCACCCTGCTCGATACCGGGCTGAGGGTAAATGAACTGATAAACCTAAAGATGGAGCATGTATGGCTTGAGGAAAGTATAATCAAGGTTCTTGGTAAGGGCAACAAGGAGAGGCTGGTGCCTATCGGTAAGCAGATCCGAAAACTACTGTGGCGCTACATTAGTCAGTATCGCCCTGAACCAGCACTGCCAAACTTGGATAATCTATTCTTAAACCGGGATGGGAGGCCGCTAACCAAAAACCGGCTGGATAGTCTAATGAAGCACTATGGTAAACTGGCAGGGCTTACCGGCATCAGATGTTCCCCTCACACTCTCAGACATACCTTTGCCATTAACTACCTGAGAAACGGGGGTGATGTTTTCAGCCTGCAGAAAATACTGGGGCACTCAAGTCTGGAGATGACGAGACGGTATTGTGAATTGGCTGATGTCGATATGAGGAGGGCTCATGCTATAGCCAGCCCTGTGGATAATCTTAAGATAGGAAGGAAATCAGTTTTAGTCCGCGGCACTAAGGGCAAGAAAATCAAAATGCGTCAGGAAAAGGCTAACTGTCAGCAGTAGCCTCTTCAATAACAGTAGAAAGGATTGCCTGAAAGGGTGCTGCCTGCTTTTTCACTTCCAGTGCTTTAACCTTTATTTGACCAATCCGCTCATCTTTAGCGTACTGGTTAATTAGAGAGATGGTAACTTCCTTGCACCTTACCATCTCCTCTTTAGAGCCTATTGCTAGTATATAGTCAGGAAGGTCTCCAGGCACAAGCCTGTAGCGGTTGGAGTCATTTTGCAGAACTTCCAATTCGGGCTGTTTCCCGGAACTGTAATTATCAAGGGCAAACTCGTAAATAAATTTGGGCACATTCAGCAGGTGTCCCTTCCCTATTACAGGAATAGGACTCAAATTCAAACCTGTCTCACCCTCCGCCCTGCTCCAAATTCCATGGGCCATAGTCCAGCACATGCTAACAAAACCTGTCAGAGACTCCCTCCACTGGTTGTAGTGCTTGAACTCTGGAAATACGGTTTTCAGCTTAGACATAAAGAGCGGAAACTGGCTATCTTGTTCAACTGCCAGCTTTAGCACCAACTTGCCTCGTTCCATCCAGATTCTGAGCGCTGCTTCAGATGTCAGGGGTGACTCTCCCTTGTCACGGAGACCCCAAATAGCCCAGTCCTTCGGACCCATACGAGACAAGCTATTTTGAAGCTGAATTGCTATCTCAAGGGTGCCTGGTGCTCTCCCAGGTCTGGTTTGCAGTTGGGTGCTGGATTTTTTCAAAGTAATACCCTTTAGCCGCTCGATCTCCGCAGCTGGGATTCGCCACGCACTGTGTTTTGTCAGTCGAGTTCCAAATAAGCGATCAGCCCTTAAGTACTCGTATATCCTGTCTGGAGACAGATTAAGTATTTGGGCAACCTCTTTTACGCTATAAAACTCTTTCCTATTCAATAAGTTCCTCTCCAAGTGCCCTAAATCACCCCAAAATGCCTTAGTTTGTGTAGCTGTCGGTGCAATCTGTATGCTTATTTTATGGGAAAATATGTTCCTTGTCTAAGCGACTGAAGTGAGCTGGGGTAGAGCCGTTGGTTGGAGGCGCGGTGGGTTATCAAACCATGCTATACATCAGGTAAAAATGAGCAGGTTTGGCGCTCATTGACCGTGAATAAATAAACAATCTTGGTATGGCTAACAATGCTAAACGATGAAATAAACCACTTTCTGGAGCAGGCCCTCGATAAAGCGGAGGCTTCTACAGAATTGAGCAATCTGATTGAAGGCTATGCCCTTTGTGCCCGTAGTGAGGGAAAAAGCGAGAATACGGTTCAGCTTAACAGAAGGGCGGTCGGATATCTGAAGGATTTCTTGGAACGCGTTGGGCTGACAACGAATGTAAGACTGATTGGCGTAAATGAGATTAGGAGTTTCATTATCCAATTAAAGGAAGCCCAACGTTTTGAGTATCACCCACTGATTAAAAGTCACGACAGAAAGCTCACCGGCCACACCATCAACTGCTACTTGCGTAGCATCAGTGCCTTTTGGAGCTGGCTATTAAAAGAAGGTTTCATACATAGCACCCCTTTTGCCAGAATAAAGATACCCAAAGCACCCAAGAAGGTCATAACCCCATTTACTGATGTGCAAATCCAGAGTTTACTTAAAGCGACCTCTACTACTATTGGGCTAAGAAATTATGCAATTGTGTTAATGTTTTTAGACACAGGAATGAGACTGGGGGAGCTAATAGGATTAAAACAGAATGATGTTGACCTCAGAAACAGAACTCTCAAGGTTTTTGGTAAAGGAGCCAAGGAGCGACGGCTTCCGATAGGAAAAAGACTATTGGCTGCCTTATGGAAATATCAACTTTACCGTCCGCAGCCAGCAACCGGGTTAATCAATAATTTTTTCCTGACTCGCGACGGCTGGCCACTCACCAAAAACAGACTGGAAACGATCATCAAGAATCTGGGCAGAAAGGCATGTTTACAAGGGGTACGGTGTTCACCTCACACGTTCAGACATACATTCTGCATACAATTTCTCCGAAACGGAGCCAACCTCTTCACTTTACAGCAAATGACAGGCCATTCCTCTCTTGAGGTTTTACGAGGATATGTAGCGTTAGCAGAATCTGATCTGAAAATAGCGCACCAAAAGTTCTCACCTGTAGATAATTTGAATTTTAATATGCCTCACTTGAAGAAGAAGAAACGGTATAAAGATTAAAGGTACCCCTGCTAACGTGAATTGCCTCTCACACTAGGTTTAATACCCGAAGGTTTCTAAAAATGAAAGCATATCTTGAAGCCGGAGAGATACAAAGATTAGAAAAGGTAGCGAACAATTTACGAGACAAGTTGCTCATCAGGCTCCTGTTTCGCTTGGGCTGCCGGGTTTCTGAAGCCTTGTCCCTAGAGGTTGAGGACATCGACTTCAAGAAAGACACCGTCACAATCGAACATCTCAAGGCACGTATCAAACTCTCCTGTCCTAGGTGTAATGCGAGGCTGGGGAAAAGCCACAGTTTCTGTCCTAAATGTGGGGCGAAGATTAAAGACGCAGTGGCCAAGGAGCAAGAGCAGCGTAGAATGAGAACCTTACCGCTGGATGGCGATACATTAAAAATGTTGAGCACTTACATTAAGCGCGGTGGACCGATAAAACGGGGGAATAAGAGGCTTCTTTTTGGCATCAATCGACATAGAGCGTGGCAGATTGTTAATGAATGTGGTGAGAGAGCAGGGCTACCCAAACTAGTGAATCCTGAAACAGGTAGAGTACACAATATATCTCCTCATCGGCTGCGAGATGCTTTCGCGGTTCATGCGGTGAAACTCAATGACTCTGGCGACGGGCTAAGGCTGCTCCAGGAACATCTAGGTCATATCTCTTTCAACACCACTGCCAAATACAGAAAGGTGGCTGGTGAGGAACTAAAGGACTGGTACGACAAGCTATGGGCAGAAGAGGTAAAGACGGATGGAGCTTAAGCCAACAACCGGTGGTTTCCTCAGACCTTTTGGCACGGCTTGGTTCATTGTCGAGTTTCTAAAAGGTAATGCGCCAGAGGATTCCAAGCGGATAGACCCTGAAGTCGGTGCTCCAATGGTTGATATCTTGGCGGAGTATAAATCCGCCTTACTTCGCGCCTTTGCCCGGGATGCAGTGGAAAGGGAAGAGGAAAAGCGCATTAAGAAGGGCCGAGGTTCCTTCACCGAAGAGGAATACACTGAACGCCTGGATTATTACTTCAGTCGGATACCCTACAAGTTTACCCGCATGAGATATTCCAGCTTTACCCGGTATTTCGGTCACTTGAAGCGTTTGGGTTGGGTCGAGGAGACAGGGAAGGAAGAAAAATCAACACCTCAGGACTACTATGAAGGCTTTCAACCTAGAAGATATTACCGTCTAACTAAAAAAGGAACCAGTGCTCCTGACTACGAATGGTCAAATCCTCACCTTACCCTTTACCCTGAATTCACCTTGGAATATTTCAGGGAAAAGAGAAAAGAGCACCACTACTCAAAAAAAGCTCCAACCAAGAGCCGCCGCACAGCTAAGATCACAGTCTAGGAGCATGTCCCGCTGGTTTTCGATTCTTCTTACCTGAAACTTTTCTCACAAAGTATTGGTCCCGGGCAACTTATTTTTAGCGATGTGACTAATTACTCGGGTTTCTATTTTGATGTGCTGATTTTCCCTGTCTATTGCGAGATTTTGAGCTTAAAATTGATTTTTGTTGGCATGCCTCGCCTAAATTGGCAATCATCTTTTTCTTAGTCTCAGCCGAGGTGGCCGGCTGGGCATCAGAAGAACCTGACAAAACTAAAGCCACAAGTAAGAGGAGTAAAGCGCAGCCCTTCCTCATGCCTCTTCACACCTTATAGTAGCACATCTTCAAATTTTTTCATGTCTCACTCCCTGAGGGAGAGAGAAGATAAAATAGCGTCTTTTTCAAATTAAATCTTTGTTTCTTTTGTTTAATAATGAAGCTAGAAATTTTGAACCTTAACAAATAGCAAACCGACAAACTCGGTATGAGAGACCGAGAGCTTGCTTATAACGAAGCTAGAACCAGAACCTTGCCTTCCCTATTCCTTGCCTCTGGCTATATTACCTCTAAAAAAGTAAATGCCTAGCCAGAGTTTAGCTAGCTAGGCAAATCCAACAAAGGGGGGTGTCCACGATGTTAGATTGGCAAAAGTATACCGAAATAGCTAACAAGTTTCAATATAAGGCAGAGTATCAGGACAGAGACGATTTGAGGCAGAACATCATCTTAAGGCTTGCTGAAGTAGAGCTT
>JAYENW010000023.1:0-22576 GCA_034722275.1 Chloroflexota bacterium
CATTACCGCTGAATACTTTCAATTCATCCATGGTTACCTCTTTTCATCTGGATTTTGGCTTGATTATAGCACGAAATCAGTCATCGTTCTTAAAGAATAACCTTGGAGGTGGAATTGTTTAAGGTGGTGTTTTCTGCAGAGGTGCCTTGATAATAAACGAGCAGGCCACGGCTATAAAAAGGATCACTGCTCCTATCACGATAACCGTGTCATAACTTTGGGTGGCATCAAAAGTATAACCAGCTATGAGAGGTCCGATTGCTCCACCAATACCTGGAGCTAATGATAATACTCCAAAAATAGTGCCATGGAATTTAATCCCAAACCAGTCGGCGATTATCGCAGGAAACAAAACCATGCAGCTGCCATAACCAAAGCCGAAAATACTTGAGAAGAGGTAAAATTGCCACGCTTGTGTCGCTTTAAGTAACCACAGCATGATAACGGCCATCGAAAGGTAACCAATAAAGAAGCCTGCCCTTCTACCAATTTTATCTGATACACTGCCCATAGCCATCCTGCCCAGAATGCTGATGCCACCTACAAGACCGACAACAGTAGCAGCAATCATTGGCGTAATGCCCATATCAGTGGCATACGCTTTTAAATGAACCATTATCAGTTGAATAGCAAAATTGAGGGAAGCATACATGGCAAATAAAGTCCAGAATGCCTTGGTTTTTGTTGCTTGGGTGAGTGTGAAATCAACTGCTGGTGATGAACTATCGTGTTTATCTTCCTTTACTATTTCCTCTACGCCATCGGGGAGGAGTCCTTTCGCTGATGGCTCAAGCCTCATCATTTGAGAGATGGGAAGTCCTATGACTAAAAGAATAGCAGCGATGATGAGGTAGGAGGCGCGCCAGGCAAATTGGGAGATAAGGAATTGGGCAAAAGGTGCTAAAGCCAATGTCCCTATACCTATTCCGGCGGTGGTGATTCCCAGTGCCATTCCTCTCTTTGCTACAAACCAGCGAGATACTGTAGAAGCTATGGGCACATAACCAAAGCCTGCACCAGTGCCAAGCATGATTCCGTAGAATATATAAAGTTGCCAGGGTGCCTTTATGGTGGACATCAAGGCATAGCCAGCAGTTAGAGCAATAATAGAAATGGCGAGCGTTAAGCGGGGTCCGTATTTATCATTCAGCCTGCCTGATATCAGGTAACTAATGCTATGCCAAAGCATAAACAGGGAATATCCTCCGGAGACCATAGCTCTGGTCCAATTCAAGTTTTGGCATAGCTCGGTAAAAAAGATCCCATATGAATACTGGAAGCCCCATTCTAGAGCTAAGATTGTGCTACCGATAGCAACTATAATCCACCCATAGAAAATACCAGTCTTTGCTTTATGGGACATAATTTTTATGGAAGTGATGCTTTATTCAATTCCGGGAAGGGGAAAATACTGGCACATTTCCTTTACTTCGCGGCGGATTTGTTCCCTGACTTGCTCATCTTGGAGGGAAGAGAGCACCTGAGAAATGAAGAAAGCAACTCGTTTTATTTCCTCTGTGCCGAAGCCTCTAGTAGTTATTGCCGGAGTACCCAACCTGATACCGCTGGTAACGCGTGGTGGTTTGGGATCAAAAGGGATGGTGTTCCTATTGACAAAAATGCCAGCCATTTCTAGCGCTTCTTCAGCTTCCTTGCCACTTACCCCCAATGGAGAAACATCAACAGCAACTATGTGGTTGTCTGTCCCTCCTGAGACAATGCGCATTCCATAGTTTTGCAGCTCGGAAGCTAAAATCTTGGCGTTTTGTAATACGGAGCGTTGGTAATCAACAAATTCTGGCTGCATAGCTCTGAAAAAACACAGAGCCTTGGCGGCAATAATATGCATAAAAGGGCCACCCTGCATTCTGGGGAAAACAGCAGCGTCGATAGCTGAAGCTAGCTCTTTTCGGCACAAAATAAAACCACCTCGAGGACCTCGTAGCGTTTTTTGGGTGGTTGAAGTAACTACTTGGGCATAGGGAATGGGAGAAGGGTGAAGCCCCGCAGCCACTATGCCTGCAATATGTGCCATGTCAGCCAGGAGTTTGGCGCCGACTTTGTCAGCTATATATCCGAAACGTTCAAAATTAATGGTGCGCGGGTAAGCGCTTGCTCCAGTTATAATAAGTTTGGGCGTGTATTTTAGCGCCAGTTTTTCTACCTCATCATAGTCGAGCTTTTCAGTCTTGGCATCAACCCCATAGGGGATAAAGTTATACCACTTGCCTGAGAAATTGACTTTGGAACCATGTGTGAGATGTCCGCCATGACTGAGGCTCAAACCCATAATAGTATCACCATGTTCCACCAATGCAGAGTAAGCTGCCATATTAGCTTGACTCCCACTATGAGGTTGAACATTGGCATGCTCGGCTTTGAAGAGTTTTCTGGCTCTCTCTATAGCCAAGTTTTCCACCGCATCTACGTAGGTGCAACCACCATAATAACGATGCCCAGGATATCCTTCAGCATATTTATCGGTCATAAGGCAGCTTTGAGCCTCGATCACTGAAGGGTGAATGTGATTTTCCGAAGCAATGAGATTTATCGTGTTTGTCTGTCTTTCTGTTTCTAATTCTATGATTCGGGATAATTCACTATCACATTGTGGGAGAAGGGAAGCTTTGTTTAGTTTCACAATTATGGCATGATACTATTTATTGTGTTAGCAGTCAAAAAAGCGCCAATTTTGTGAACTTCCAAAGGCCTTTTGATAGTAAATTAATAGTGAATTTGACAAAAACGAACGAGAGACTTAGAATATTATTGTTTTCAGTGGCACTTTAACAATTGAATAGTGGAAGGAAGGTTTAAAAGAGAGTTTGATCCTGGCTCAGAATAAACGTTGGCGGTGCGCCTTATGCATGCAAGTCGAACGAAGTTGTATTCTTCGGAGTGTAACTTAGTGGCGAACGGCTGAGTAACACATAAGTAACCTACCTTGAAGTGGGGAGTAAGCTACCGAAAGGTAGTCTAATACCGCATGTAGTAATTGAACATATGTTCAATTACTAAAGCTGTAAAGCGCTTTAAGATGGGCTTGTGGCTGATTAGCTAGTTGGCAGGGTAATGGCCTACCAAGGTAATGATCAGTAGCTGGTCTGAGAGGATGGTCAGCCAGATGGGGACTGAGACACGGCCCCAACTCCTACGGGAGGCAGCAGCAAGGAATCTTGGGCAATGGGCGAAAGCCTGACCCAGCGACACCGCGTGAGGGAGGAAGGCCTTCGGGTTGTAAACCTCTTTTCTAGGGGAAGAATTTTGACGGTACCCTAGGAATAAGTCTTGGCCAACTACGTGCCAGCAGCCGCGGTAATACGTAGAAGGCGAACGTTATTCGGATTTACTGGGCGTAAAGAGGGTGTAGGCGGTTTTTTAAGTCAGGTGTGAAATCTTCTGACTCAATCAGAAGGGGTCATTTGATACTGAGGGACTTGAGGGCAGGAGAAGGAAACGGAATTCCCGGAGTAGCGGTGAAATGCGTAGATATCGGGAAGAACACCAGAGGCGAAAGCGGTTTCCTAGCCTGTTCCTGACGCTGAGGCCCGAAAGCGTGGGGAGCGAAGCGGATTAGATACCCGCGTAGTCCACGCCCTAAACGGTGGACACTAGACATGGGAGGCATCGACCCCTGCTGTGTCGAAGTTAACGCGTTAAGTGTCCCGCCTGGGGAGTACGACCGCAAGGTTGAAACTCAAAGGAATTGACGGGGGCCCGCACAAGCAGCGGAGCGTGTGGTTTAATTCGATGATACACGAAGAACCTTACCAGGGTTTGCTATGTTAGAAGTAGGAATCTGAAAGGAGGACGACCTGTATCCAATCAGGAACTAACACAGGTGCTGCATGGCTGTCGTCAGCTCGTGCCGTGAGGTGTTGGGTTAAGTCCCGCAACGAGCGCAACCCTTGTCCTGTGTTAAATTCTCACAGGAGACTGCCTTGTACAGCAAGGAGGAAGGAGAGGATGACGTCAAGTCAGCATGGCCTTTATATCCTGGGCTACACACACGCTACAATGGATGATACAAAGGGTTGCCAAGGAGCGATCCGGAGCCAATCCCAGAAAATCATCCTCAGTTCGGATTGCAGGCTGAAATCGCCTGCATGAAGTTGGAGTTGCTAGTAACCGCAGGTCAGCTATACTGCGGTGAATACGTTCTCGGGCCTTGTACACACCGCCCGTCACGTCATGGGAGCTGGTAACACCTGAAATCAATGGGCTGACCTGCTTTTTAGTAGGAGGCAGTTGACGAGGGTGGGGTTGGTGACTGTGACGAAGTCGTAACAAGGCAGCCGTACGGGAACGTGTGGCTGAATCACCTCCTTTCTAAGGAGTCGAGAGGCAAGTACCTCGCGATTCTGAGGTCGATCCATGGATTATCAACATCCATGGTTTAGTATTGAATTTTCTTCCTTCCACTATCCAGTTGTTAAGGCTATTGTTCAAGTAGTAGTTCATCTAGCTTTTCAGTAATCTCCTCTGGGATTTTGGCCTCCTTCAGCATTCCAACTTGTTTTCGCGAAGTTGACGTGGCTTGATAAACAATTTAATATTATGGTGCCATGAACTGGATTAGTTATTTTAGTGAAAAGAGGAATAATGGATTATACAGTTATATTGATTGTCCTTGCGCTTATTTTGGGTGGTCTTGTAGGGTACTATACCAGACAGTTACTTGCCAATCAACAAATTCGTGCTTCCAGAAAAGAAGCCAAGAGGTTATTAGAGGAAGCAACAACCAAGTACAATGAGTTGCTCCATACGGCTAGAGCAGAGGCTAACAGAGTTAGGCGGGACGCTGAAGCGGAACGCAAAGAACGTCGTCTTGAGTTACAACAGGCAGAGAACCGTTTCCATCACAAAGAAGAAGTATTAGAACGAAAGCTAGAAGGCCTTGAAGGACGTGAGCGCGACTTTGCTAGCCAGGAAAAGGCTGCTGAGCGCACAAGGGCTGAAATTGCGGAAATAAAGCAAAGGCAAATAGCCCGCCTTGAATCCCTTTCGGGAGTGTCTCGTGATGAAGCAGAAGCTTCTCTGCTCCAAGCTATCAAACAAGAAGTGGAAGAGGAGGCCTCACGACAGGTCAAGAATTGGCAAGCGCGAATAAAAGAAGAAGCCGATAAAGAAGCGCAGAGCATTTTAGCTGCGGCTATTCAACGATGTACCACCGATGTGGTGTCGCAGACCACGGTATCCACTGTTTCTTTACCCAGTGATGAAATGAAAGGACGGCTTATCGGTCGTGAGGGGCGTAATATTCGAGCTCTGGAACAAGCTACAGGTGTTGACCTTATTATTGATGATACTCCAGAGATGGTTACTATCTCCAGTTTTGATCCTGTAAGGCGTGAAGTGGCTCATATTGCTTTAGATAAACTCATTCTCGATGGCCGTATCCATCCAGCTCGTATTGAAGAGGTTGTAGAGAAGGCCAGAGCCGAGGTTGAAACAATTATTTCTAGTGAAGGTGAGCGAGCTGCTTATGAAGCTAACGTGCCGGGTTTACATCCTGAGTTGATCAAATTACTGGGTCGGCTAAAGTTTCGTGGTAGCTATGGTCAGAATGTTTTACTTCATAGTTTGGAAGTTTCTCACCTGGCAGGGATGCTGGCTAGCGAGATTGGGGTTGATGCGGCTATGGCTAGAAGGGCTGGCTTACTCCATGATATTGGTAAAGCGGTAGATTATGAAATAGAAGGGCCTCATGCTTTGATTGGCGCTAATTTGGTTAAGCAATGGGACAAAGATGAGCGCGTGGCTCAAGCTGTTGCTGAGCATCATGGTGAAGCTGAAACCTCGAGTGTTATGGGTTTTATTGTCGCTACTGCTGATGCCATAAGTGGCTCACGCCCTGGTGCCAGGCGAGAGTCTCTGGAGCAATATTTGAAGCGTGTCAAAGATTTAGAAGATGTAGCGGGCAGTTTCCCTGGTGTAGAGAAAGTGTTTGCTATTCAAGCTGGGCGTGAAGTGCGTATTATGGTGAAGCCTGATCAGGTAGATGACCTCACTGCTGTGAGGCTAGCTCGAGATATTTCTAAAAAGATAGAGGGAATCTTGAGCTATCCTGGACAGATAAAAGTAGTGGTGATACGGGAGACGACGGCAATAGATTATGCTAAGTAGTTTAATTTCAGTGAAGGCAGGGCTTTGAGAGTATTAGCGATAGGTGACATCATTGGTAAGCCAGGCAGGAAGGCAGTAAGAACAATTTTGCCAGTTCTGCATCATGAATATGATGTTCATTTGGTAATAGGTAATGGTGAAAATTGTGCTGGTGGCTTGGGAATTACTCCAAGTACAGCACAAGAACTTTTTGATTCTGGCATTGATGTCATAACTACGGGAAACCATGTCTGGAATAAGAAAGAGATTATTCCTTATTTGAATGGTGATATTGCTCTTCTGCGTCCTCTAAATTACCCCCCTGTAAATCCCGGTTGTGGCTATTTATCTAAAGGAGGAGTCTTGGTAGTCAACCTTATTGGGCGTACTTTTATGGGTAACTATGATTGTCCTTTCCGAGCTATGGATCGTTTGTTGGCTGAATTGGAGGATATGCCCAAAGCCATAGTGGTTGACTTCCATGCTGAAGCGACTTCGGAAAAAGTAGCAATGGGCCGATATCTTGATGGACGGGTCAGTGCTGTAGTGGGTACCCATACGCATGTGGGCACGGTTGATGCTCATATATTACCTAGGGGCACTGCCTACGTTACTGACATAGGGATGGTTGGCCCGGCAGATTCAGTTATTGGAGACGCCCCAGACTCTGTAATTGAGCGTTTCCTTAGTCAGGTGCCTGTTCATCTATCTGTGGGTAAGGGACAGGTATCCTTTGATGGTATTTTGGTTGACATAGATGTGAAAACGGGGAAGGCTCTTAACATAACACGCATACGAAGAACAGTGGATTAAATGACTGAGCCGATAGTTGCCTCTGCTATGATATAATTGGGCGCTAGTACCGAGACAGCGGGCTTGTAAATTCTAGTTTCAGAGGAGCAGAGAGAAGATGGAAGCCTTTCGTGAAATTTTTGGTAATATTCCAGAAGGCCCCTGGGTTATTTATCCACTGGCAATTATTGCTGCTCTCATTTTTCTGTATGCTATTGTTGCACGGTTCTGGATTGTAGGAAGGCGCGGTCAGCCTGAAGATAGATTTCACCCTTTCTGGCGAAGGATAGGTGACTTTATAAAGATTGGCGTGGTGGAGGGGCTTATACACAAGAAGATATTTAGGGAAGCCTATCCAGGAATAGCACACTTTCTTGTATTCTGGGGCTGTATCATTCTTTTGCTCAGTGCCGCTGCTGATTTTCTCAGTCATTATTGGTTCCACTGGCTCACTGGAACCCCGGAGCTGGTGCATGCTTTTATTACCGACATAGGGGGCATTGCTGTTTTTGTGGGTGCGATAATCTTTATCATCCGAAGGTATGCACAACAGCCTGGTGCATTCCACGAAATGCTGGACAGGGGTGAGGATGATGTGGTTGCGCTTGCTTTAATTTTGGCGGTAGTGATAACTGGTTTCTTTGTGGAGGCTTTTCGTATTGCAGCTGTACCACCAGGTGTTCAGAGTACTTGGAATCTCTGGTCGCCGGGAGGATTGCTATTGAGCAAAGCCTTTGCTGGATTATCGCTGGGAGCATTATTGCTCTGGCATGAAATTTTATGGTACCTGCATGTTGTTATTACTGTAGGCGCTGTTGTCTATATTTCTTTGTTCTATAGTAAGTTAACTCATATTATTGCTGCTCCACTCAATGTGTTTTTTCGCGAGAGAGGTCCTAAAGGAGCGTTGGTACCCATTGACTTGGAGGAAGCTGAGTTCTTTGGAGTTGGGGAGATTGGTAATTTTACCTGGAAACAATTATTAGATTTGGATGCCTGCACTCGATGTGGTAGATGTCAAGAAGTTTGCCCCGCCTATCTCAGCCAACAGCCTCTGTCACCCAAAAAGTTGATTCAATCATTAAAGGCACATGCATTGGAGGAAAGCCATTATCCTTTCCCAACCAAAGTACCTGAGACTTCAACGTTTATCCCAGAAGCTGACCCTCCCAGGGCACTCATTGGTCAAGTGGTACCTGAAGATGCTATATGGAGTTGCTGTACTTGTGGTGCCTGTCAGGAAGTATGTCCTGTATATATTGAGCATATTGATAAAATTATTGATATGCGTCGCAATCTGGTATTAGAACGGGCTAAGGTGCCTGAGCTAGCTGAGCCTATATTGACCTCTATTGAAACTAGAGGACATAGCTGTAAAGGTACTACTCTCACCAGAGTTGGTTGGGAGCAGAGCCTGGGAATAAAGCATCTTTCTGATGATAATCAAGTTGATTTGGTGCTCTGGTTGGGCTGTCAAGCTTCTCTTGAAGACCGTAGTGTGAAAATAACCCAAGCTCTGGCTAAGATACTGAAGGCTGCCGGAATTAATTTTGCCACTTTAGGAACTGAAGAGAGCTGCTGTGGTGAGCCGGCCCGCAGGATGGGCAATGAATATCTATTTCAAATGCAAGCTATGAAAAATATTGAGATGCTGAAAGGTTACCATGTTAAGAAGATTGTTACAGCTTGTCCCCACTGTTTTAACACTCTAAAAAATGAATATCCCCAGTTTGGTGGAGAATTTGAGGTGATACATCACTCCCAGTTTATTGCTCAGTTGATAAGAGAAGGCAGCTTAAAGCTAACTTCTGGCATAGGTAAGCGGATAACTTATCACGATCCCTGCTATCTTGGCAGACATAATGGTATCTATGAACCACCAAGGAAAGTCTTAAGAGCTATCCCCGGAATTAACTTTGTGGAAATGGAACGTCATGGTTGGAATAGCTTTTGCTGTGGTGGAGGTGGTGGGCGTTTCTGGGTTGAGGAAAAGAGCGGTGAGAGGATAAGCCACCTGCGGCTGGAAGATATTAAGAAGACCAATGCTGAAATTGTGGCTACAGCATGTCCTTACTGCCTGCAAATGCTGGAAGATGCCATTAAAGGCAAAGAGATGGAGGAATCACTGCAGGACCTGGATATCGCTGAATTAGTGGAATTAGCGATAGCTGATTCCACTTCGCCATCGCATTAATTCAACATATCTCCTTATGAGTAGTGGGAGCTATAGTCACCTTGAAAGGATATTTTCTCTTTTACTCTTGCCATTGCTTTTAGGGTGCCTCATTTCATATCCTTACGGGAGACAGATTTTGGCTACTCTATCAATACCGCTCAAGTCAGGGATTAATTCAATGCTGGATTGGGGAAGATAATTCTTTGTTAGAGAAGTTACTGCCTGGGCTTGTCCTTGAGCTATTTCCATGAGAATACATCCTTTGGAACGAATCTTCCCTGGAATCTGAATCAGAAGGGTTCGTATTTTATCCAGGCCGTCCTTGCCACCAGCCAAAGCTGTCACTGCCTCAAAGTTTATTATTTCAGGGCTTAATAGTTCCAGCTCAGAATCTTTGATATAGGGAAGATTGGCTACTATGATATCTACAGGTTCCGATAATGGTTCTAGCAAGCTGCCCTGGAGAAGTTTTATCTGTTTAGCGACTTTGTGGCGTTGGCAATTTATCTCAGCTATTTGGAGAGCTGAATCCGAGATATCGATAGCATAAATTCTGGCTTGAGGTAGTGCCAGCGCAAGAGTAACCGCGATAGCCCCACTGCCAGTGCCGACATCGGCTATGGTGATGGTGTTTTTTTGGAAGTAGTGGGAGGTAGATGTGAGAGTTTCCTCAACTAAGAGCTCTGTTTCTGGTCTGGGGGTAAAAACCCGCTGGTCAATGTAAAAGTCAATGCCATAGAATTCCGTTTGCTTTAATATACAGGCAGTGGGTTCATGTTGTAGACGATGTTGAACAAGTTCTCTTATACGATTCATTTCCGCTGTTGTTAATATTCTATCGAACTCTGTGTATAGTTGTGTTTGTGATAACTTCAAGGCATGACAGATTAAAAGCTCAGCCTCAAAAAGGGCATCATTGATTCCCCCTTGAGATAATCTATGACTGGCTAAGTGTTTAGCTTGGTTTAATATCACGGAAAGTTTTCTCCAATCGTTGTGCTTGTTCTTTGAGAGACAAATTTTTAATGAGCTCATCAAGCTCTCCATCCAGCATGCGATTAAGGTTGTGAAAAGTTAAGCCAATCCTGTGATCGGTAACACGATTTTGGGGGAAATTGTATGTGCGAATTTTTTCTGCTCTCTCCCCGCTACCTACCTGAGTTCGTCTCTCTTTGTCTATGCTCTTGGATTGTTTTTGTTGTTCGTGGTTGAATAATCTAGCTCGGAGTACTGACATAGCTTTCATTCTATTCCTGATTTGTGAGCGTTCATCCTGACAGCTGGCTGTTATGCCTGTTGACAGATGAGTGATACGAACAGCAGTGGTTACCTTATTTACATTTTGCCCTCCAGCTCCACGGCTATGGAAAAACTCTACTTTTAGGTCATCTGGCCTGATATCCAGTTCAACTTCCTCCACTTCGGGCAAAACAGCCACAGTAGCTGTGGAAGTGTGAATTCGCCCTGAAGCTTCGGTGATGGGTACTCTTTGTACTCTATGGACACCACGCTCATGCTTGAGATGACTGAAGACTCCTTTACCTTTAACTTCAAAGATGAGTTCCTTAAAGCCACCAACCTCGCTTTGGTTGCTATCTACGATCTCTACCTGCCACCCTTTGGCTTGGGCGTAGCGGCTGTACATGCGAAATAAATCAGCAGCAAATAAGCTTGCTTCTTCCCCACCAGCACCAGCCCTTATCTCAACAATGACATCTTTCTCGTCATTGGGATCCCTTGACAATAGAGATAGCTTGAGGTAGTGAAGAAGGTCCTCCTGCTGCTGTTTGAGCTTATCTACTTCTTCCTTCATAAGAATTATCATATCACTCTCAGTATCACTATGGAGCAAAGGCTCAATCTCTTGTAATTCTTTGGTTACTGCCTGGTATTGTTGATATAGCTTCACCGTATCTTCGAGATTGTTTTTTTCTTTGCTTAGCTCTCGCAGCCGCTTGAGGTCAACGGCTACTTCTGGCTGAGCTATCAGTTGGCTTAATTCCTTGTAGCGCTTTTGAATTAACTCTATCTTATCAAGCATGGTAAAACCTATTATAATATAGGGATATATGCTGCTCAAATTTGAACTGGAAGGGCTGCAGTGAAGCTTGCGCCTGATTGCTATAATTGTTTGCGAGGGTTAATTTGGCAAGCTGTTGATTTAGCTACTGTTGATACCTCATTAAAGTGTAGGGCAAGAGAAAAAGCAATGAGAATTCTTGATAATGAGTTTTCTTATGACCAAATATCTATTGTGATTGCTGCCAAAATTCATAAGGCTATAGGGGACATAACCGGCAGTGAGGATCCCTATAGAGCGATGAAAAATAAGGAGATGGCAATCGCTCGGGAGTTATATCCCAAGATAGCTCCTTTATACGAAGATGATCTGAGAGGCAGCCCTAGGTTAGCGGCGGTGGCAAATGCTATTGATTTCTTTAGAGAGCACGGCCTTACTCGTGAAGATATGAAAAGAATGGTAAATTTTGTTATTGATGATTCAGGATACCTTGAAGAGAGATTAAAAAATGCAAATAAGGTTTTATATCTAGCAGACAATGCTGGAGAAATCTACTTTGATTTGCCCTTAGTTGAGTGGATGAAGCGCTTTACCAGTGTTAGCTATGTGGTTAAACCGTCACCTGTTCAGAATGATGCTACTTTGGAGGATATCAGCAAGGCTTGTTTGGAAGATGAATTCAAGGAAGTTATGACCACTGGCATAGCAACCCCAGGGATAATTTTTGACTTAGCTTCAGAGGAGTTCAAACAAGAATTTGAAGCAGCAGGCCTTATATTTGCTAAAGGGATGGGGCATTATGAATCTCTATCTGAATTTCCTGGCGAAGGAAGGGTTTTCTATTGTCTTAAAGCGAAATGTAAACCCGTGGCTGATTCACTTGGAGTGCCTTTAAATAGCTACGTCGCTATGCTTCGTTAATTATCTTTTGCCTGGCAGAGCAATAAGTCTCATGACTCCCAGAATTGAAGAGAATGGCTCTCATCTCTAAGTTAACACAGCCTTTGTTGTCTTGAAGTGAATTTTAGCCACCGCGGTCAGTTTTTCCCTCCCATATCTTCTGACGAATTCCCTTCCGACTCTGATCACTGCTGGTGAGGCTCCTTTGGGGAAATCTATCCCATATTTTGTTGATAAGCTCGCCAGTCTCTGTACAAACTCTGCTCTGGCTAGTATTGAAGCTGCTGCTACAGCCATATTGCTTTCGGCCTCTGTTTTCTGTATTACCTTGATATTTTTGCCTCTCTCCAGCAATGCCTGAATGATAAATTTCTCATCTCCGAATTGATCAGCCAGGGCATAGTCACACTCTTCTGTTTCCAGGAGGTTTTCTATGGCTCTGGAGTGTCCCCAGGCAAGTAAGCGATTCAAGTTTTCTATCTTGATGTAGAGTGTGTTATATCTTTCAGGGCCTATGGCTACTATGGAAAATGGGGATAGCTTCTTAATTCGGGTAGCCAGCTCTTCTACTTTGTTGCTTGAGAGTTTTTTGCTATCTTTTACTCCCAGCTCTTTAAAAGACTTGGCAATAATGTCATCTACCAGTACGCCGGCAACTACCAGGGGACCGAAGTAATCCCCTTTACCTGCCTCATCGCTTCCTATCCATCTGGTATTGGCGGAAAATTTACTTGACATAATTTATTCTAATCCTTCCTTCTTATAGAATAGCAAGTTTACACAAAAAATGACTAAAATTCTTGACAAAAAAGATAGTCTCGTCTAAAATCATTAGATTAAACTAATATTTCTAGGGTGAGAAACAATGGTGGAACAAGAAATGCCGGTGAAATACACTCCCAGTATGGAAGATTATCTTGAAGCAATAGCCAATCTTGGTGAAAGGACAAAGGCAGTGCGGGTAAGTCAGATTGGTCAAGTCCTGGATGTAAAGATGCCCAGTGTTACTTCAGCCCTAAAACGACTTTCTGATAAAGAACTTGTGCGGCATGAGAGGTATGGCTATGTTGAGCTTACCAGCAAAGGTGAAGAGGTAGCTAATGAGACAATTCGCCGCCACAAGGCTCTAAGCCGCTTCTTTACTGAAGCATTGAGCATTGATAAGAAAACAGCTGAGGAGGATGCCTGCAAGATTGAGCATGTTATAAGCCCCCTGAGTTTGGACAGGGTAATAAAATTCGTAGAGTTTATACGGGCGTGTCCGCAAGGAGGAGCTAACTTCCCAAAGAGATATCAATACTATCTAGACCACGGAGAGCTTCCTGAGGAATGTTTGGAGAGAAGTTTGAGGGGGAGGAAATAAAAAGTAAAAATTTTTGTCTGTCTAAGTTAGATAAAACTAACAAGTGCTGATGCTGCTAAGAAAAATGAGTACATCGTAGAAAGGAGAAATAATCATGTTGAAGTACCAGGGCTTATTAAAGAAAGGAGGTGATGCATGCCAATTAAAGCTTTGTATAATACAAGACAGGAAGGAAAGTAAATGGCAATGATGCTAAATCAACTTGGAATCGGTGAAATGGCAAGGATTATGGCAGTTGAGGGTGGACGGGGCTTAAGGCAGAAGCTATTTTTAAGAGGTTTATTCGAAGGCAAGGTGGTAAGAGTCGTATCAAGTTATGGGCCGGTAACTGTCGAAGTTGATAGAAGCGTTGTTGCTATTGGTCGCGGGATGGCGCAAAAAATTGTGGTAGAGAGGTTTTAATTATGGAAAAGAAATTGTCCCAAATGAAATATGAAGAGAAAGGCAGGATTAAGAAAATTGATAGGAGTTTAAGAGCACAAATAGCAGGTATGGGAATTAGGGAAGGTAAGGAGATTGAGATGATGACCAAGCAGCCGATAAAAGGCCCTTTGGTGGTGAATGTAGATAGGGCTAATACATCTATTGGCCTTGGCTTAGCTGATAAAATCATCGTGGAGGTGGAGGAATGAAGAAAGTATTGTTGATGGGTCAAGCCAATGTAGGCAAATCTGTGCTTTTTAATCGTCTGGCTGGAGCATATGTTACAGAATCAAATTATTCTGGAACAACAGTTGATTTTGCCAAAGGGCGTATGCGACTTGACCATGAGGATGTTGAAATCATAGATGTTCCTGGCACCTTTTCCTTAGAGCCCAAGGATAGAGCAGAAGAGGTAGCAGCAAGCATGCTCAAAGAGGAGAAAGGTGCTTTAGTCGTATGTGTTATCGATTCTTCCAAGGTAGAGAGGGGGCTTTACCTGACGCTGGAGCTCATAGAGAAAGGCTATCCGCTGGTAATTGCTTTAAATATGTGGGATGTGGCTAAGAGTGGAAATATAAAGGTAGATGCTGAAAAGTTAGAGCAAATTCTCGGCGTGCCTGTGGTGCCCACGGTAGCCACAAGAGGAGAAGGGCTTAAGGAGTTGGTGTTGACAATGAAAAAAGCAGCGCCAGGTGAGATAGAGAAAATCATGGAAAGAGCAGGAGGTAAAAGTGGAACTCACGGTTGACCAAAGATGGGATTTAGTTGAAAGGATATCCAAGGAAACTGTAGAGGTTGGGAAATATGAACCTTCTTTAAAAGATGCCCTGGCTGATGTTACCGTCAGGCCGGCTACAGGCATACCATTTGCCATCGCAGTGATATATGGTTTCTGGGCGTTTTTCTGCGAATTCGCCGGGACGCTATTTACTGATGGCTTCTTTTGCAAGATTTTCGATGGTTATTGGTTGCCCTGGCTGCAAGGCGTTTTTGCAGGAGCGCCCGCCTGGGTGTTTAACATTTTTGTGGGAGACCCTCTAGCCGACAATTGCTTTGAAGCTTTTGGAGTGCTCAGTAGCGGAATTTTCGTTGCCATAGGTGTGGTTTTACCCGCAATAGTGGCATTTTATCTCATATTTGCCATTTTAGAAGATGTGGGGTACATGCCCAGGCTAGCAGTTCTTGTGGATACGCTACTGCATAAAATAGGTTTGCATGGCTACGCTATCGTGCCCACTATTCTTTCTTTAGGATGCAACGTCCCCGGGGTAACAGCTACCAGATCACTGGAAACCAGGAAACAGAGGTTTTTAGCCATAACCCTGTTAGGGGTATTCGTTCCCTGTGGAGCTCAGATTGGAATCATGGAGGGGATGATTCCAGGCTTGATAGGTTGGGTTTTCCTTGCTTTAGCTATAGGGTATTTTGGCATTGGCTGGATAATCAACAAAATTGTGCCCGGCGAATCGCCAGAGATTCTAATGGACGTGCCTCCATATCAAATGCCAACAGCGAGAAATATATGGATGAAGCTCTGGACCAGAACATCAAAGTTTCTCACAGTAGCCGTTCCCTTTGTCCTGCTTGGCTGTGTCATCGTGGCTGTTTTGTATATCACCGGAGCTATGGATGCCATAGCAAGTGGATTAAGCCCGGTGATAACTGGCGTGTTTGGGCTACCTCAGGATACGGCCGCGGCTATGATTGCGGGATTTCTGAGGAAGGATTTGGCTGTGGGAACAATCGGCATGCTGGCGGCAGGAGGAATGACAATAACCGTTTTTCAAGTATTTACCGCTGTGGTTCTGCTTAGCATATACTTCCCTTGCTTAGCCACATTTGCTTTGATGATAAAAGAATTGAATTGGAAGGAAATCCTAGGAACTCTAGCTACTCTTATAGTGATGGTATTCGTTTACGGGGCAATACTTCATCTAATAGGATTGTCTGGAATAGGGAGTAGCCCTTGGGTTCCACTGGAATAAGTATAGTTGCTTGATTTATCAGGCTTAGTAGGAGGTAACATAAAATGAGTAATAGAGCAGCAAAGTTTGGCAGCATATATTTTGGGATCTTTGGCGCTATCGTGTTGATATTCGGCATAGCAGGATTTGTCGTGATGGGAGCATATGGAACGGAAGGTGTTACTTGGGGACCTTTAGAGATGTCGGGCATGTTCTTCGTATGGAGGGCGATTATCCTTGTCTCTGCTGGCGCTATGTACCTATCCAGCGTGTGTAATTTTGGGGATACTCGCCAGCTAGCAAAATCTGTGGCGGCGAGCATAATGATATGGATCGTTGCCGGAATGTGGATATGGGCAGGAATAGCCGGCTCTATTCCTGGAGGCGAAGAAGGAGGATGGTTTTTCCCATCTGCTGAGGAATTGGTAGGGCTTTGGACTGCCATACCCCCAGCAGTATTTCTAGCGCTTTTGTCCTTGGCGATAATCTATCCTATTCGCAGCAGGAGGAAAACGGCATGATGTAAGAAATTAAAAGCACCAGGGAACTTCTTGTGCTCCAAATTTAGACTTTCGCCGGCCACTTTCGGAGGTTTTTTGTCCCTAGTGCATTATAAGTATACCGCGAATTTGGATTTTGAAAAGCAAAAAAGTAATAAAAGGAGGTCAAAACAATGGGATTGTTGACAGAAGTAGAGCCTGAAACCAAGGTGGTGGTTAAGAAAATCGAAGGAGGCTCGGAGATCAAAGCATCTCTTGGTGACCTAGGGATTGAAGAAGGAGTGGAGCTTACTTTGCTTGCTACGCAACCGGTACATGCCCATGTAGGACCTATTTCCTTAAAGGTAGCTGGTAAGGAGGTAATTGTGAGCCAGGGGTGGGCGGATAAGATATTTGTGGAGAAAGAAGGAGCAGTCCTTCCCCTCTTAAGTCTGGAGAAGGGAGATAAGGGAGTAGTTAAATCTATTGAAGCTGGGGGAGCCTTTAAGGATTGGGTTTCGGAACTTGGCATCAATGAAGGCAGCGAGGTGGAGTTTTTAATGCATATTCCTGACGAGGTTCTCGTTGTCAAAATAGACGACAAGGAGATAAAAATGGGGCCGGGCAGGCTGTCGAGGGTATGGGTGGAAGTTGAGGGGAAGATTATCCAAGTCAATTACCTGGCGGAAGGCAAGAAGGCCAAAGTGAGCAAGGTAACTGGTGGGACTCGACATAAGCAGGAGATGGATGAGGTGGGAATTAAGGAAGGGGTGGAGGCAACTTTGATTGGAAGGGAAAAGGGTGAGGCTCTACCTAAAAGAAGAGGTAATTACGTGCTGGCTAAGTTAGGAGAGCAAATGATAACCATTGGTCGCGGCATGGCGGAAAAGATTTTGGTGGAGTAGCAAAAGGAGGCATCAAGTATGAAAGAACCAAGTATCAAAATAGATGTTACAGGGATGGAGAGGGTGGCAGATAGGCCAAAGAAAGTTTCCCAAGGGCTGGACGAGATAGAGAAAGGAGACTATGCTGACATAGTAGCCGATGACCAAAGGATGCTACAGCTAGCTCCAAAGATAATAGAGTCGATAGGCAAAGCGAAGTTCATCAAATCATGGAAGGGAGACGATGGCTACTTTCATACATTAGTAGAGAAGATATAGCTGGGTATTTAATCGTTGTTATTAGTCATTGGGGAATCATGATTGCGCCAAAAAGAAGACTATGGGAATTCTACGGGCCTATAATTTGTCGGCTCGTAGGACTCACTTTTGATGAAGACCAAGCGAACCAGATTTTGAAGAAAGTGAAATCTGGGTATGACCAGGAGCCGTCGACATTTCCGGCGAAGCATGGGGCATTGGTTCAAGCCTGTTCTCAGCAGAATGAGGTTTCCAAGTATGCAGAGAAAATATTAGAAAGGCAGTTCGAGCCATATCGAAACTTGGTTGAAGGGGTAGACCAAAAAGATATCTGCCGATTTATTGAAGGTGAACATGGAATCGACGGACTTCAAAATATTCCCCTCCCTACCCTTATCTGGTTTACGGTGCGAAATCAGCATGAAGATACGGAGGAGATTGAGTTCAGGGTTTTTAATGCTATACACATGAAGGAGCATCAAGCCTTAAGGCTTTACGATACTCTTTCCCGAGTGTTACCTGATGGTAAGGTGGAAAATGTGCTGGAGGAATTGAAGGGCGCTTTGAAAACAAAGGAGGAACTTCAAAAGAGATATAAAAGGTCGGAGCGAAAAAGGGAACAGTTAAAGTTGGAGGTGGAAGCAATTAAGAAGGGTAAATCACAAGTCACTCTGGCCTTGGCGGAGCAAAAAGAACTAGATGAGAAGTTAAAGAGGGACTTAGGAAAGTTAGGCGGGCAGTTGGCTTTAGTCCAAATCGAAAGCCTGAAGAATGAGATAGAGCTTTTACATCAAGAGATTCAATCTCTGACTCAGGAATTGCTCCACCAGGAATTATATGGAGCGAGCTCCATAATTGATGAGCCCGCAACAGAAGTTTCCTGTCATTCTGAGCTTCCTCCATTGTCATTACGAGCGGAGCGAAGCAATCTAGGAGACCCTTCGCTAATGCTCAGGGATGACATGGATGAAGAACAAGATGCCCAGCTATCTCTTAAAGGTATGAAGGTGGTTTTTGTGGGAGGACTACAATCGCTCGTGCCTTATTATCGCCGAATGGTGGACAACTTGGGCGGCGTTTGTGAGTATCATGAAGAATGCCGAGGGAGAAGGGAGGCGGAAAATCTTGTGGGCAGCGCCGATATGGTGTTTTGTCCCATAGATATGAACAGCCACAGTTGTATCCATTGTATCAAAAGAGTGTGTCGATTAACGGGCAAACCTTGTTGTTTCCTCCGCAGTTCTGGCTTGAGCACATTTGTAAGGGGATTGGTTGATTTTGCCTGGAGTTTAGGTTGATGAGCAACTTTTATGACTAACATGTTGGAAGTCAAAGACCTCTGCGTCGAAATTGAGGGGCAAAAGATTATTCGTAATCTTGATCTGACCGTCCCTGATGGGGAAGTTCATGTTCTGCTGGGACCTAATGGGAGTGGCAAAACTACCCTTATGATGACAATTATGGGTTACCCTGAGTACAAGATAACCAAAGGGCAGATACTCTTTGGTGAGAAAGACATTACTGAATTGGGCATCAGTGAGAGAGCCAAGCTTGGTATCAGCATCTCCCAACAACGGCCCCCTACCATTGTTGGGGTCAAACTGCAGCAGATTGTCAACTTTGGTATTGGAGATGTTCCTGAGGATGCTCAGAGGATAGATGAACTGGTAAGACATTTTCAAATGGAGAAATTCTTGGCTCGTGGCATTAACACGGGACTTTCTGGAGGTGAAATCAAGCGATCTGAGATGTTTCAACTTCTAGTCACCGATCCCAAATTTGCCATGATGGATGAAGCGGATTCAGGTGTCGATTTGGAAACCCTGGCTACCATTGGAAATATGATAAATGCGCTTCTCTCTAAAGATCATACTCGGCCGGTGAAAAGGAGTGCTGGTCTCATTATTACCCACACTGGGCGCATCTTAGATTATGTCCCTGCTGATAAAGCGCATATTATGCTGGATGGGCGTATAGGCTGCTCGGGGAATCCTCATATCCTTCTTGAGCAGATTCGAAGTTATGGCTATGAGAAATGTTTTCGATGTGAGTTTTGGGGGAGTAAAGAGCAATGAAGAATGCAACCGAGTTGCACGAGGTGGCGGAACGAGTTCGCAACAGGAAAGCCCACGGTGTTGTAGACCTTGCTCTGGATCAATTTGTCGCAGAGCCCGATACTCCACCGCCGGCAATGACTTCCCCTGATGAAGTGAAGCAGGTTGACGCAAAAGTGATGGTTAGCCTCGGGATGCACATCAAAGGGGAAAACCGTTCGGGCACGTATATTCTGCATGATTTTCACCCGCTTTCTCTAGTAGCCCAATCGGATGACTTTGAATTACTGGCAATTGCCGAGGCCCTGAAGAAATATGATTGGCTCGGCGAGAAATATTATTGGAATGCGGTGCCGGCTGACCAAGATAAGTATACCGAAATCTGCGCATCGGTGGCGGAACCTCAAGGGTTCTTCATCCATGTTAAGAAAGGCGCGAAGGTGGCTTTCCCTGTCCAGGCCTGCCTGTACGTATCGCGGGGCAAAATCGTTCAGAGGGTTCATAATGTCATTATTCTTGAGGAGGACTCTGAACTCCACCTTATCACAAGCTGTGCTACGGGACCTGATGTGAGCACCGGAGCTCATCTCGGGGTTAGCGAGCAATATCTTGGCAAGAACGCCAAATTGACCAACACCATGATTCATAGCTGGGGCCCTAGAATGGGGGTGCGTTCCCGCACGGGAACGATCATTGAGGAAGGTGGGGTATTCATGAGTAACTATTGTTCCCTTCGACCCGCTAAGAATGTTCAAATCGATCCCAGGACATGGCTCAATGGGCCAAATGCTTCGGCAAAGTATGTCACCATTATTCTGGGCTCCAAGGACTCGACCATTGACACCGGTGGCGAAGTGTACCTGAACGGGGCGAACAGTAGTGCTGAGCTCGCCCACCGAGCGGTTTGCACCGGCGGTCATATCTACCAGAGAGGGATGCTCGTTGGTAATGCAGAAGATTGTCGGGGGCATGTTGACTGTGCTGGCATGGTGCTGGACGCCGGGGAGGACGGTTGCATCCAATCTGTTCCCGGCCTGAGGGCCCTTCATCCTGGAGCAAGGATGAGCCACGAGGCTAGCATCGGGAGGATTGCCCCCGAACAAGTGGAGTACTTGCAATCGCGAGGGATGGAAGAGCGCCAAGCTATCTCATTAATCATACGGGGCTTCCTGGGCGGCGAAATTGTTGGCCTTAGCCCAGAACTCGACGCCAGGATTGCCGAGATTGCCGAGATTGCTGGCCACGGTGAGGAGTAGTTGTCTGGAGATTAGGGATTGAATGAAAGAAGCCGTGCTGTATGAGAAGTTGCCAAATAATCGTGTGCGCTGTGACCTGTGTGCCCACCGTTGTGTCATTAATGAGGGAAAGAAGGGCATTTGCTTGGTGCGTGAAACCGTGGTGGGACACTTTACACGTTGGTCTACGGGCGTACCATAGCCCAGCACCTTGAGCCGGTGGAAAAGAAGCCCCTGTTTCATTTCTATCCCGGCTCCATGGCTTACTCCATCGCCAAAGAATTGGACCCTGATACACCATGGCATATCAGCCGCTTTTTCCCTGCCTATAAGATGCAAGATGTGCCGCCCACACCCCCGGGAGACTTTACGTCGGGCACGTGAGATCGCCCTGGGAGCAGGGTTGCACTACGTCTATCTGGCAACTTGTTGGGTGAAGGGGAGGATACTATCTGTCATTGGTGTGGTGAGTTGCTGATTCGACGCTTTGAGTTCATCGTCATCGAGAATTATGTGCGTGATGGCTATTGCCCTCATTGTGGGATGCCGGTAGCTGGGGTGGAGATGTCACAAGTGCTATCTGGTCAAAGGTACTGAGTAGAGGGAAATAGGGAACCTGGGAGAAGTAAATTTGGGTAGCATGCAAGTTCTAGCTGGGGCGTTGGTTCTATCAATAGTTCATGGATTGATGCCAGACCACTGGATTCCCTTGGTTGCGGTGGGCAAAACCGGAAAATGGTCACTCAGAGAGAGTTCATTAGCCACAATCCTTGTTGGCATCCCTCATATAATCAGCACTATTGGGATTGGAATTATCATTGGTCTACTCGGCTATGAACTTTTTTCATCTGGGGTCGGATGTCAATAATAGACACGAAAGCTCTCACGATGCCACTACCAGCCCTGCATAGTATTTTTGAGCATAAGCTGCCGGTGACAGGTAGTCCAACCTGGCCTGCCGCCGCTGCCGGTTGTAAAATATCTCAATGTATTCTGTAATGTCTTCAATCGCTTCTCGCCTGGTACGATAATGGCGGTGATTGATCAGTTCCTGCTTTATAATCCCCCAGAAGCTTTCCATCGGCGCATTATCAAAGCAGTTCCCGCTTCTACTCATTGACACCTTTAGTCCAAACTGCCTTAACAGACCCTGATACTCATGGCTGCAGTATTGGCTGCCGCGGTCGGAGTGGTGCAGCAGCCCTTTCTCCGGCCTCCTGGTGGTTACTGCTTGCAGCAGAGACTGGTTGACCAAGTTACGGGTCAGCCTCTCTCCCATAGCGTAGCCCACAATCTCACTGGTAAAGAGGTCCTTGTGCCCAGCCAGGTACAGCCAGCCTTCATCGGTAGATACATAGGTTATATCGCTTACCCACACGGCATTCGGTTCATATACCTTAAACTGCTGCTTGAGTAAATTCTCTGCCACCGGCAGTTTATGCTTGGAGTCAGTAGTTGCCTTGAATTTCCTCCTTTGCTTGCAGCGCAGACCCAGCTTCCTTTTGATACGCTTGATACGGCAGATACCCACTCTTATTCCGTCCTCGGCCAACTCACGCTGCAGTCTCTCCGCCCCATAGGTCTGCCGGGTCCGCCTGTGTGCTGCCTTAATCGCTACCTCTAGCCGCATTTCTTCCTTTGCCCACTTAGAGGGTGGCCGGTTACTCCAGGCATAGAAACCACTGGCTGAGGCCCTCAGAATCCGGCTCAGGAGTGGTATGGGGTAGTGGAGCCGCATCTGCCTCATCACCGCGTACCGTGCAGCGACTCCCTGGCAAAGTACGCGGCTGCTTTTTTTAATATGTCTCGTTCCATCTTCACTTCTACCAATTCTTTCTTCATCCGGGCCAACTCCATCTCAAATTCGGTCAAAGGCTTCTGAGCTTTACCAACCTCTCCCAGTTTGCCTTCTTTATGGGCTTT
>JAYENW010000024.1:0-42128 GCA_034722275.1 Chloroflexota bacterium
AATATAACTTCAACCGCCCGCACCAATCCCTTGCCTATCTTCCTCCCATAGAGTATATTGAAAAGGAACTTGCTAAAATCCATAGTCCAGTGTTACCTATGTGGTCAGCCAGCACACATGCTTGACAGAGTTTCCGTGTGAGGCTAGAATATCTTGACTTCTTGAAATATGGCTAATGTAAGACTCAACCACGGCGAGAGTTTTGAGAGCTTGTTGCGTAGGTTTAATAAACAAGTGCAAGGTGACCGCATTTTAGCTGAGGTGCGCCGGCGTAAGTTCTATGAGAAACCCTGCGATGAAAGAAAGAGGAAAGAAGCAGTGAAAAGGCGCAAAAGCTCTAGATAATCATAGTGACACTGAAAGATAGAATAAGGGAAGCTCTGCCGGCGGCGATTAAGCGGCAAGATAAAGCTCAAAGCGCTACATTGCGTTTGTTGCTCTCTGAAATAAAAAATGCCGAGATTGCTGAGCAAAAGCCTGCTGATGATGTCAAAGTAGCTGAGATCATTAACAGACAGGTAAGGCGCCACAGGGAAAGCATCGAAATATTTAAGCAGGCGAGTCGGGACGATCTTGTAACCCAGGAGGAGACAGAACTCAGAATCCTCATGAATTTTCTTCCCCAGCAAATGAGCCACGATGAGATCATAGCTGCAGCACGCCGTGTAATTGATTTGGTTGGAGCTAAAAGTCCGAGTGATAAAGGTAAAGTTATGTCTCAGCTTATGCCTCAAGTTAGAGGTAAGGTTGGTGGCAAAGAAGTCAGTGATACTGTTTCGCAACTACTAGCTACAATCTAGGCTTTAAGGATAACTAGGATTTTTAAAATTAGTAATCTGGATATGATGGCGGTATTTTTGCCGCCATTGCTTTTGTTTGCAGCATGAAGTTTGGGATTGTTGTCTTCCCGGGCACCTGGAGTGACAGAGATTGTCATTATGCCCTTCACCATATATTGGGATGGGAAGCTGAGTATATCTGGCACAAGGAAACCAAATTATCTGGGTTTGATTGCCTCGTTCTTCCTGGAGGTTTTTCTTATGGCGATTATCTTCGGCCAGGAGCCATAGCCCGTTTTTCTCCAGTTATGAGTGCGGTGAAACAGTTCACTTGTGGAGGAGGCTTAGTTATCGGTATCTGTAACGGATTTCAGATTTTATGTGAAGCTGGACTTCTGCCAGGAGTGTTACTGCCCAGCAGCCATTTGCAGTATCGCTGTCAGTGGGTTAATCTCAGGGTGGAAAATAACAATTCACCCTTCACTTCCAGATGTCAGAAGGGGCAAATATTGAAAATTCCTATCTCCCACTACGAGGGTAATTATTATGCAGATGAGACTACCTTACAAGAACTGGAAGCCAATAATCAGGTCGTTTTTCGCTATGCTACTGCTTCTGGCAGGATAATTAGCGCAGCTAATCCCAACGGCTCATTGCATAATATTGCGGGAATCATTAATAGGGAAGGTAATGTATTGGGCTTGATGCCCCATCCAGAGCGAGCCTGCGAGTCCCTTCTGGGAAGCACAGATGGCAATATAATTTGGGAGTCAATCAATGAGCGTTACCAAAGAGGCTCTAGATAAAGTTGCTTTAAGCAAAGAGGAGTACAATCTCATTATCCAGCGTTTGGGAAGGGACCCCACTGAGGTGGAGCTGGGGGTATTTGGCTCCTTATGGAGTGAGCACTGCGGCTATAAACATTCCAAACCTCTGCTCAAGCTGTTGCCTTCCAAGGGCAAACACGTGATAGTGAAACCGGGGGAGGAGAATGCTGGAGTGGTGGACATTGGGGATGGGTTGCTGGTGGTGATGAAGATGGAATCACACAACCATCCCTCAGCCGTTGAGCCTCATCAGGGAGCGGCTACGGGAATAGGTGGTATTGTGCGCGATATCTTTACCATGGGTGCCAGGCCCATTGCTTTACTTAACTCTCTTAGGTTTGGCCCTTTGAGTGAAGTTCATAATCGGTATTTGTGTAACGGTGTTATTGCTGGCATTGCTGCTTATGGGAATTGCCTGGGGATTCCCAATATTGGTGGTGAACTTTTCTTTTCCGATTGTTATTCATTCAATCCTCTGGTTAATGTTTTGTGTTTGGGCATTGCTGAAGAAGGTGAATTGGTTAAAGCTAAAGCTGGAGGTGGGGATAGCCTGCTCATGCTGGTAGGAGCTGACACTGGTCGCGATGGGATTTATGGCGCTTCAGGGTTGGCTTCGCGTGCCTTTGGCGATGAGCAAGAGCTGAGGCCTACAGTTCAGGTGGGCAATCCTTTCCTGGAAAAGCTGCTTATAGAGGCGTGCCTTGAGCTGGCTCGAACTGACTGGATTGTAGGTATGCAGGATTTAGGAGCTGCGGGGTTGACCAGTGCTGTTATAGAGTCTGCCGCCAAGGGTGGATGTGGTGTGGAAATAGATGTACTTCGCGTGGCGCGTCGTGAGGAAAGCATGACTCCTTATGAAGTAATGCTCTCGGAATCGCAAGAGCGCATGCTGGTGATTGTAAAGAAAGGCTGTGAAGCTAAAGTGAAGAGCTTGTTTGATCACTGGGGAATTTCTTCTGGCATTATTGGTCGGGTTAGCGACGATGGTTTAGCCGTAATTAAAGAAGGGGAGAGAACTGTTGCTGAAGTTCCCGTGAGCTTGCTGATTTCTCCGCCCTTTTATCGCCCCCGGGCAAAGAAGCCATCCTGGCTCACTGAGCTTCAATCTTTTGATGTCAGCACTGTGCCTGACCTCAAGCCAAGACAATGTAGTTCTGTTTTGCTTCGCTTGCTTGCCTCTCCCAACATTGCCAGCAAGGAAGTAGTTTATCGCCAATATGATCATCAGGTAATGGATAACTCTGTGGTTCTTCCCGGCAGCGATGCTGCAGTTTTGCGTATTAAGGGGACCAGGAAGGGCCTCTCTTTAACTATCGATGGTAACGACAGATATTGTTACCTTGATCCCTTTTTAGGTGGTGTGATTGGGGTAGCAGAGGCTGCGCGCAATCTGGTTTGTAGTGGCGCCGAGCCACTGGCCATTACAGACTGTCTTAACTTTGGCGATCCCCAGAAAAAGGATGTTTATTATCAATTAAAGGAGTCTATTAAGGGTATAGCCAGAGCTTGCCAGGAGTTACAGGTTCCAGTCATAAGCGGCAATGTCAGCCTCTATAATGAGACCAGAGGCGAAGCTATCTACCCCAGCCCCATTATAGGTATGGTAGGTCTCCTTGATAATGTAGGTACGCATTGCACAATGGCTTTCAGGGATGAGGGTGATTTTGTATTTCTATTGGGTGGGCTTTTGTCTCCTGGTGATGATAAGGATGGTCTTGGTGGCAGTGAATATTTGGAGTTGATACATAACTTGATAAAAGGCGAGCCTAGCGTTGATTTGAGCCTGGAAAGGAGGGTACAGCGTTGTTGTTTGGAGGCTATAAGAGTGGGAATTATCAAGTCAGCTCATGATTGTTCTGATGGCGGTTTGGCAGTAGCCATCGCCGAAAGTTGTATTACGGGCAATATTGGCTTTAGAGGTGAAATACCGTCTCATACCGTGGAGCTGGGAGTTGATAATCAAAGAGTCCCGTCGCTGGGCTTCAGGCTAGATGTGGTTCTTTTTGGGGAGCATCAATCTCGTATTGTAGTATCATTGAATCATGGTTCAGCGATTAAATTGAGTAATATAGCCAGGAAATGGCAAGTGCCGTTGACTTTCCTCGGTGAAATTGGTGGTCGGCACCTAGTCATAGATAACTATATTAATTTGCCTTTAGCTAAGATAAAGAAAGCCTGGTGTAAGGGGTTCTCTCACAATCTAACTGACAGTTAGTAACTGGTCAAATGGAAATCTATCCTTTTTGTGGTATACGCTATAATCAAAAAATAGTAAAGGACCTTGCTGCAGTCATTTGCCCTCCTTATGACGTTATCACTCCGAAACAAGAGAAGTTTTATCGTCAGGAGAGCAATTACAATGTTATTCGTTTGGAACGCCCCACGGCCAACCGACAGCCGGCAGTGGGCATCTATCAGAAAGCGGCTGCTATCTTTCAGCGATGGCTTGAAGGAAAAGTTCTGCAATTTGATGGGGCTCCATGTTTTTATCTTCACGATCAATATTTTACTTATCTGGGAAAAGAGAAAATGCGACGTGGGTTGATAGTCCGCCTTAAGCTGGCACCTTGGGGCAATGGCATATATCCTCACGAAGAAACATCTTCCCGGGATAAAAGTGATCGCTTACAGGTAATGAAGGCTTGTCAGGCTGGCTTTAGCCCCCTTTTCTGCCTCTATCGGGATTCAGAGAAAGAGGTCGCCACAATATTGTCTGAAATAGCGCAAGGCGCTCCCATAATTGACTTAACAACCAATCCTGAACAAAGTGAGAAGTCTGGCGAGAGGCATATTATCTGGGCAATAACTGAGCCTCGGCTGCAGCAAATTCTAAGGCAATTGTTTTCAACAAAGTCTGTCTATATGGCTGATGGGCATCACCGTTATGAAACAGCACTGGTTTATCAGCAGGAAAGGATATCTTCCTCACTTCGCGGTTCTGGTTTTGCAAGTAATAGCAACAGCGAGGTCTTTAATTATGTTATGGTGACGCTGGTTGAGGTTTCTGACCCTGGGTTGGTCATTTTCCCCATTCATAGGCTGGTTCGTGGCATCAAGCCTGCCTTGATAGGAAAAAACAGCCAGAGTGTCTCCCCATTGCTGGATCAGCTGGAGAATTTCTTCACCTCGGAACTTGTTCCATTATCTGACAGTGTTCTTGATTCGCTGCTTTCTGATTCGAATGGTCATCCGTTAATGGCTAGCGACTATCTTTTTGGCGTTCTGGGCTTAAAGCAGGGACATCTGGTGCTTTTGAGGGAACGAGAGGATGTCTCTCTTGAAGACATGATTCCAGCCAATCGTTCCCAGGCTTACCGGGAATTAGGCATCAGTATTCTCAGTCATGTTATCTTGGATAAGATATTGGGTCCACCCATAGACGAGGAAAACATCGCTTATACTGTGAATATCGGCGAAGCCTACCGTCGGATAAACAGTGGAGAATATCAATTGGCTTTTCTCTTAAATCCCCCGCAGCCGAAGACCATCGAGGCTGTTGTGAACGCTGGAGATAGAATGCCCCGGAAATCAACCTACTTTTATCCCAAGATGCCTGCCGGATTAGTAATCAATTCTCTCAAGTAGCCACGACTATTTGTAAGGTGTCAGAATCGTGCGTTGCTACTATCCTTTATCCTTGCTTTGGAGCATTGACAGCGTAACGGGCAGGTTGTCCTTGTAGTACCATTAGGACTTGTTCTGCTGCTTCTCGGGCAACGTTCGCCTGAGCTTCGATTGTGGAGGCACCAAGGTGCGGCGTAACGATTATCCGTTCCTCTTTAAATAAGGGACTATCCGTCAATGGCTCTTTAGGGAAGACATCAATGGCAGCACCAGCTATCTTTCCCTGCTGAATTCCTTTAAGTAAAGCCTCTTCATCACATAATCCACCCCGGGCGCAATTGATGATTCGAACTGTTGGTTTCACTTTGGCTAAACACTCGGCGTTGATTAAATTCTTCGTAGCTTCTGTCAAGGGCATGTGCACTGTGATAAAGTCTGACTCTTGAAGTAACTGATCTAGAGATACCAGGTTGACTTTGAATTGGCTGGCATAGTCTGCAGAGATGAATGGGTCGTGAGCGATAACACGCATCTCGAAAGCTTGAGCTCTTTTGGCTACCTCGGCACCCACTTTCCCCAACCCCACAACGCCCAGAGTTTTGTTTCTGAGCTCGGTGCCAACAAACCGCTCCTTCTGCCATTTCCCCGATTTAAGGAGGCTGTTTGCTTGTGGTATATTGCGCGCTAGGGCAAGCATCAGAGCCATCGTGTGTTCTGCGGCAGATACGGTATTGCCTGTGGGAGCATTAACTACAACAATGCCTTTTTTGGTGGCGGCATCAATGTCTATGTTGTCTACGCCTACTCCCGCCCTGCCAACTACTTTAAGATTTTTCCCTAGTTCGATGATGTCTGCCGATACTTTTGTCTTGCTGCGCACCAGCACGGCGTCATAGTCACCAATTATTTCTTTGAGTTGTTCGTGTGTCAATTCAGGTCTGATATCAACTTGAGCATGACCGTACAAAATCTCTATGTGAGCTTCAGCGATGTGGTCAGTAACCAATACTTTCATTTGAGTCTCCTCGCTTCTCTTTATTGTTGCTCCGTTCAATCTAAAGGCTCAGGATAACGCTGCTTTGGGCAGAGCCTTGGCTAACGCCCCCAGTATTATCTTCATGTCATCTTCATATATCAGACCAAGGTGGCCGATGCGAAATATTTTGCCTGACAATTTCTTCTGTCCTCCAGCGATGACAACATCATATTCATCCCTGAGTATTTGGATGAGTTTGGCAGGATCCAATTTGCCGGAAGCGTTAACTGCTGTCACTGTGTTGGAGGCATAATCTTCCTGGGCGAAGAGAGATAATCCCAGAGATTTTACCCCTTCCCTGGCTATTTGAGCTACTCTGGCATGCCTGGCAAATACGTTAGCCAAACCCTCCTTAAGCATCAAATCCAGCGTAACATCCAGTGCATAGCAAAGAGAGATTGCTGGCGTCCATGGTGTTTGTCCTCCTCTGTTTTCCAAATAATCTTTAGCCTTGCCAAAATCCAGGTAATAGCGGGGCATTTTAGCCTGCTTATAAGCTTGCCAGGCATTTTTGCTGACGCTAACCATGGCTAACCCTGGGGGAATCATCCATCCCTTTTGAGAGGCAGTGACTACTACATCACAGTGCCATTCATCAGTGGCTAAATTGATACAGCCAAGGCTTGAAATGGCATCAACTAGGAGGAGCTTATCAAACTCCTTGACTATGGTGCTAACTTCTTTCACGTTATTGGTTAACCCGGTAGAAGTTTCATTGTGGGTTAGCAATACTGCCTTGATACTGCTGTCTGCTCTTAAAGCCTTAGCAACTGCCTCGGGGTCGACGGGCTTACCCCATTCCACACCGAGGTAGCTTACCTTTGCACCATATTGCTCGGCGATTTCAGCAAAGCGCTCACCAAAGACACCGCAAGAAGTAGATAACACTTTGTCACCTGGTGATAAGGTGTTGACAATGGTTGCTTCTAAGCCAGCAGTTCCCGAGCATGTGAGTAGGAGCACATCCTCCTTGGTCTGGAAGGCCTGTTTTAATTTCGCTGTTATCGATTTCATCAGTTCACCGAACTCTTTGCCGCGGTGGTTTATCATCTGCTTACTCTGGGCTTGAAGTGCCTCTGGGGGGCAAGGGGTAGGTCCTGGTATGCGTAGTTGCATTTCTACTTCCTCCTCTAGTTTATTTCGCGGTTATTCTAACAAAGAATTTTATCTTTTGTCACTACCGCATAAAGACATAGTCTATTTTACTGTTATTCTAACAAAATTGCGTTTTCCTACTCTCAAGATGCTGCCATGAAGAACGTTAATAATGCTATTGTTTATTTTCTTGCCGTCCAGCTCAACTGCCTTCTGAGTGATCAAGCGCTTGAGCTGGCTATTGCTTTTAACTATTCCTTCTTTAATTAAAGTCGGGGTGATATCAATCTGATAGAGTTCATTCCCTATATATTTGGCAGGGAAAAAATACTCGGGTATCTTCTCTGGCACTTCTCTCTTCTGAAATACCCTCGTGAAGTGCTCTTCCGCCTCAGCGGCAGACTTTTTGCCATGGAATTGTTTTACAAGTTCATAAGCTAAGCTTTTCTTGATTTCCATTGGGTTGACCTTGCCAGAGCTTAGCTGTTCTCTAAACTTGGTAATTTCTTCGTCTGGCACATCTGTCGCCAGCTCGAAGTAGTCAATGATGAGATGATCAGGGATGGACATTGCTTTGCCATAGATTTCCTTCGGGGGTTCCATTATGCCTATATAATTACCCAAGCTCTTGCTCATTTTTTGTTTGCCATCAGTGCCAATCAAGAGGGGAACGAGAAAGACTTGTTGAGGCGCTTGCCCTACAATTTGCTGTAGCTCTCTGCCCAAGAGGCAATTGAATTTCTGATCAATGCCACCAAATTCGACGTCGGCTTTGATTGCGACTGAGTCATAAGCCTGAAGCAGAGGATAAAGCATCTCCGCTAGAGAAATAGGATTGCCTGAGTTGTATCTGTTGTTGAAGTCTTCCCTGGCTAGAAGCTGGGCTATAGTAAATTTGCTGGTAAGTTTAATCACTTCATCCAGAGTGAATTTATCGTACCATTCACTTTGCCATCTTATCTCTGTTTTATTTTTATTTACCACTTGGAAAAATTGTTCCAGATAAGTTTGGGCATTGGCTTCTATCTCGTCCTGTGAGAGCATGGGGCGAGTGGCTGATTGCCCACTGGGGTCACCAATTCTTGCTGTCCAATCACCAACGATGAGGGTGACCTTATGTCCCAGTTCTTGAAGCTGGCGTAATTTTCTCAAACCAACTGCGTGTCCCAAATGTATATCAGGGGCGCTGGGATCAAAGCCCTGTTTTAAATTCAGAGGCTTTTCTGACTTAAGCAGCTTTGTTAGCTCTGCCTGACTGATAATTTCAGCCACGCCCCGCTTTAAGATAAAATTAAGTCTAGCGCTGTTCATTTTGTGGCTAAAATTGTTTTTGTTTTCTCAACATCTTTCTTGATTTGTGTTTTTAGTTCTTCCACCGAGGCAAAGTGTTGCTCATCTCTTAATCTCTGGATAAATTCTAGCTTAATCTTCTTACCGTATAAATAACCTTCATAATTTAGCAAGTGAGTTTCTACCATACTCCCCTTGTTATCAAAGGTAGGACGGGTGCCAATGTTCGTGGCTGCAGCAAATTTCTCTCCTTCTACTTGGGCGATAGTGACATAAACGCCATTGGCGGGCAATATTTGTTCCCTTGGCATTTTGAGATTAGCAGTGGGAAATCCCAAAATGCGTCCGCGTTTGTCTGTGGTGATAACCTCGCCTATGAGATAAAAATGACGCCCCATTAATGTTTCTACCTTATTGATGTCACCTTTAGCTAATGCCTGGCGAATGCTGGTGCTGCTTACTATTTCACCATCAATGAAAAGAGGCTGTACAACTTCAACACTGAAGTCGAATTCTTGCCGCAGTGAGCGAAGCAAATTGATATCACCTTCCCGTCCTCTGCCCAGTGCAAAATCTGGTCCCACTATGAGGCCACGCATTTTGAGATACTTCTTAAGCAAGGAGATGAACTCCTGTGCAGATAACAAAGCTACTGCTGGGGTGAAGGACAGCACAGAGACCAAATCTATGCCCGTTTTCTGAAGAAGCTTGACCCTTTCCTCCAAGAGGCTTAGATAGGGTAACTGACTATGTGGTTGCAACACTGATTGAGGATGGCGGTCGAAAGTAATTACTCCACTAAGCAGTTTTTCCTGACGTGCTCGCTGCTTCACAATTTCCAGCAAGTGACGATGCCCCATGTGGACACCATCAAAAACGCCAACGGTAAGGATAGTTTCCTTTGGTGGAGCCAGCTTGAGTAGTTCTTCTTCGATCCCCATGAAAGGAACGTTAAATACTAGTATCTAAATCCCAACCATTTACAATTTGGAAATAGGATTCGCTTTGTTGGTGGCGAATTTTCTGCCGACGGCTTGAATTATTGGCTCTAACTGGGACATAAGTTGCCTGAAGCTGTGGAAGGTAAGTGATTGAGCGCCATCTTTAAGGGCTGAATCAGGGTTGGGATGGACTTCTAGCAGTAAGCCATCCGCCCCCGCTGCTACCGCTGCCAGTGCTAGGGGAGAAACTAAGTACCATTTACCTGTGGCGTGGCTGGGATCAGCGATAATGGGCAGGTGACTCAACTTCTTAACCACGGGGATGGCGCTGATATCCATCGTGTTGCGAGTAGCAGTTTCAAAAGTTCTAATGCCACGCTCGCAGAGGATGAGTTGCTCATTGCCCTGGGCTAGGATATACTCTGCTGCCAAGAGCCATTCTTGAATGGTGGCGGACAAGCCTCGTTTGAGCACCACCGGTTTTTTTGCTTTTCCTACTTCATCAAGCAAGGCGAAATTTTGCATATTGCGTGTGCCGATCTGGAGTATGTCGGTATAATTAGCCACCAATTCCACATCACCCGGCGTCATCACTTCTGTGATGATTGGCATCCCAGTTTCCTCTCGTGCCTGGGCTAATATTTTAAGGCCCTGTTCACCCAGCCCGCGGAAGTGGTATGGTGAAGTGCTTGGCTTGAAGGCACCGCCACGCAGTATATTGGCACCCGCAGCTTTGACTTCATGAGCTGTAGACAAAAGCTGTTCTTCATTTTCTACGGCGCAAGGTCCTGCCATGACAACTATTTCATCACCACCAATGGTAAGGTCATTTATTTTTATTGTGGTATTCTGGGGGTGAAACTCCCGGCTGGCAAGCTTGTATGGTTTGCTAACTGGAATGGCCTCGTCTACTCCCGGGAGCAGTGACAGCGTGTCTTGGAGTTCAGGGAAAGTTTGGCCCAGCACACCTATAATGGTGTGCTCGACACCCTGCGATACGTGTGCTTTTAGATATAGTTCCTCAATGCGTTTGACAACTCCGTCAATTTCATCTTGGCTGGAGCCTACTTTCATTACCACAATCACTTTTGGTCTCCGTGTGCCGTCATTTTGCCTGCTAGCAGTTTTTTGGCTTCACCCAGGTAAATATGGACGATATCTTCAAGTTTCTTATCCGTATTCACCAACATCAGGATTCTTACACAGCGAGGCAAACTGCTGGGGACATTCATCTCATGCCCGCAAAGCAAAGCTAACTGCTGTGTCCACCCTAGCTCCCGTGTCGCCACTGCTGGGAACTCAGCGTTTAAATCTGAAGTGGTGGTGAAAAGAGCTGCGGCTATATCTTCAGTTTCAATCCTGTTAACCCGCACCATTTCTTGCAATAGTTCCTTGGTTGCTGCTACAACACTTTTTTTATCATTTGTGGGAACTACAGTAGCTCCCCGAATGCCGCGGCACCACATTTACTGTTTCTCCTCGTGAGTCTTAAGCTAATAGCCTATCTTATTTGTTAATCTTCGTCAAGGAAGGCATGGCTTGTTACGTTTGGTCTGCAATTGCCTTGACAGCTATTATGGCAAATGCCAAGATTTGGCAACCTGTAATGGATGAGATGGCTCAGTTCATTTGCTATGTGCAGTGGCAACACCAGCGCATGTCCTTTAACTCGTGCGAAAGCTTGGAGAAATGGGTGATGTTCTGTAATTCTTCGCTCCCTAAGGAATGTGAGGAATAGAGATTGCTTGTTTAACATGTCAGGAAATAGAATTAAAGAAAAGTATGACGTAAGAAGAAAGAGAGTTCGAGCCACTTTAATTGAGTTCGGCATTAGAAGAGAATTAGTTCAAAGAATCGACTGTGATCATCCTGTTGGTGTTTTAGAAAAAATCATCAACAATACTAAGAGGCGTCAGCCCAAAGATCCGGCTGCTTATTTTCTGAAGGGACTCAACTATTCAAGAATAAAACACGGAAGACCGCCTTTGTTTCATTCTCTAGGAAGGGAGTAAGCGGAGATGGAAATTATGAAGAAAGAGACTGTCTTTGAAGGGAAGTATTTAAAGTTCGTGCGAAAGCATTTTAAAACAAGTGCGGGAAGAGAAGATGTCTGGGAAGCAATAGAGAGGAAAAACGTTTACGGCGGTGGAGCAGTAGTAATCGTTGGGTTAACTAAGGAGAGAGAATTAATTTTGGAGAAGAATTGGAGAGCCCCTTTGGAATCTTTTATCATTCAGTTTCCTGCTGGCCTTACTGACAGGGAAGGAGAAAGTATGGAGGAGACTGCCAGGAGAGAACTCTTGGAGGAAACTGGCTATAGGGCAGAAAAGCTCATCCCGATTGTTTCGGCGCCACTATCTCCAGCTTTAACTCCCACCAGAGCAACTCATTTCTTTGCTCCCGAAGTAGAATTTATCGGAAAGGAAAGCAAGGAGGTTGCAGAAGAGATTAAAGTTTTAAAAATCCCCGTTGGGAAAGTAGATGATTTTTTGCTAAATCTCCCCCAGAATATTGAACTGGATATCAGAGTCCTGGGCATACTCTGGATTTTGGAGAGAAAAGGGCTTTTGTGCTGATATGCACCTGGGATTGGGTTCGATATAGAATGTGAACAAGGATGAACATAAGGCAGCTAATTGAGCAGAGTGTTGCGGCAAGCCCTAAAAAGACCTACTTATACTTTCGTGATTTGGAAATAAGTTATCAAGAATTCAATAGTAACGTGAATAGGGTAGCCAATGGACTCCTGGGGCTTGGCGCGGTTAAAGGTGATAAGGTAAGTCTCATGCTGCCCAACTCTCCGGAATTCCTCTATAGCTGGTTTGCGCTGAGCAAAATTGGAGCGGTGATGGTGCCCATCAATCTTGCTTTCAAGGAAAGGGAGGTCACCTATATCCTCAATCATTCCGGAGCCAAGGTTTTCCTATGTTCTGGAGAACAGCTTCCTATGATAACAAGTGTAAGGAGGAGCTGTAGTTCTCTGAAACAGGTAATATCCACCGTGCGAGAGGAGTCGGCAGGAATTGTGGATTTTCATCAGCTTCTCAAGGAACACGACAAGGACTTGAAATGGATAGATGTTGATGATGGGGACCTGGCTGCTTGTATCTACACATCGGGAACTACTGGCCAGCCAAAAGGGGTAATGCTCAGCCATGAAACTTATGTTCTCACGGGGCAATCTTACGCTTTCTCTGCTGGACTCTCCTATCAAGATCGGCTCATGACCCCTAATCCCATGTTCCACATAAATGCTCAGGTTTATTCTGCGATGGGCACTTTGGCTGCCAATGCCAGCTTGATTTTGCTGGAAAGGTTCAGCGCTTCCAGGATATGGGAGCAAGCTCGATATTATAAGGCTAATAAATTAGTTCTGGTACTGGCTTCAGCCTCCATTCTGCTGAGCAGGATGGAAACAGAAGATGATGACAATAATCCAGTAGAGAAAGTCATTGCTGGTGGGACGATCAAAGGGCGCTTCAGGGAATTTGAGAAGAGGTTTGGCGTTGCTCTCCAGACTATATATAGCCTTACTGAATCTCCGGTAGCTATTATGAGCCCCTTGGGTCAGGTTAGCAAAGACGGGGGCATAGGTATACCAATGCGCCACCCCGATCCTGACTTCAAGAATAAGGTTAGAATAGTGTCTGAAGATGGGAGTGAAGCGCCTCTCTTGGTGGTAGGTGAGGTGATAATCAAAAACCCCGCCATTATGAAAGGTTATTACAAAGACCCTGGTCTAACAGCAGAGACGATTAAAGATGGATGGCTTTATACTGGCGATACCGGATATAAGGATGAAGATGGCTATTTCTTCTTTATCGGCAGGAGCAAGGATATTATTCGTAGAAAAGGGGAACAGATCCCTGCCGCCGAGGTAGAAGACGTGATAAACTCGCACCCAAAGGTTTCATATTCGGCGGTGATAGGCATACCAGCGGGTATAGCTGATGAGGAAGTAAAAGCCTATGTGGTATTGAAACGAGATGAATCCCTCCCGTATGAGGAGCTTGTCCAGTGGTGTGCTGCTCATCTGGCTGATTTCAAGGTTCCCCGTTATCTTGAGTATAGGGATGATTTGTCCAGGAACGCGCTGGATAGAGTAAGGAAAGAAGTTCTCAAACAGGAGAAAATAGATCTTGCCAAGAATTGCTATGATCGGCAGGTGCAGAGATGAAAGTTAAAGCTATGGTTTTGGAAGCTCCACGCAGGATGTCTCTTCAGATGTTTGACCTGCCTGATATTGGCCCCGAGGATGGCTTGCTTAAGGTTGAAATGGTGGGAGTTTGTGGCTCAGACCCCGGTATATATCGTGGCAAAAAGGGTAGAAAGCCCAGGCCCTATCCCATCATAATGGGACATGAAATGGTTGGAGAGATAGCCGAGATTGGAGATGCAGCGGCGAGGAATCACAGAGTTCACAAAGGTGATAGAGTCATAGTCGAGTATGCCTTTGGCTGTGGCCATTGTGAGGCTTGCCTGAAGGGCGATTATACCCAGTGCGAATCTAACCTGTGCTATGGTTCTATGATTTCGTGCAAGGATGCGCCGCATCTGTGGGGGGCATATGCGGAGTATATGTATATCGCCCCTAGGGCTATAGTTCACAAGGTCAGCGAGACCCTCCCCCCCGAAGCTGCTATTCTGGTATGTGCTGTTCTGGGCAACGCCATAAAATGGCTTCGTATTAAGGGTGGGGTTTCAATAGGAGATACCGTGGTTATCGAAGGACCAGGCCAGCAGGGGCTTGCGGGAGTAATTGTGGCCCGAGAGTCAGGAGCCTCGGACATCATCGTGACCGGGATGTCAGTGGATGAAGCTAGGCTGGCACTGGCTAAGGAATTTGGGGCTACTTACTGCTGCAATATTGAGAAAGAGAACCTGTGGAAGGTGGTCAGCGAAATCACTGACGGTAAAATGGCTGACATCGTTTTGGAAGTTACTGGACATCCCCAGGGGCTTATCTCCAGCCTTGATTTAGTGAGGAACAGAGGAACAATAGTCATGCCAGGGCTATATGGGATGGATAAGGAGATACCGCTCATCATGGACAAGGTCATCTATAAGGAAGTGCGCGTACTGGGGGTTTTCAGTCACGATATCTCGTCTGTCATCCCCGCTATTAAACTGGCGGAGTCAAGGAAATATTCGCTGGAGAGGATGGTTACCCATAGATTTCGTCTGGAAGAAGCTGAGAGAGCAGTCCAGGTGGCTGGTGGAGAAGTGAAAGGAGAGCACCCCATCAAGGTAGTTATTATACCGTGACGTCTGGATTGAAACCTGTCTCCAGGAGCACAAAGCCACTCTCTTTGTCTTTTATACGTGCCACATCTGTGTCGAGGATTTCATAGAGGATGGCTTCCCCCACAAGCCAGGTTGTGACGCCATGTCTGAGGCAGCCACCTATGGTCTGCCCTGCCCGTCCCAGCGCAGCGTGGATATGCAGAACTGGCTTGCCATTTTCACCAGGAGCCAGTACACCTGCTGCCACTATTTCATGTGCACCGTCGATGGGCAGGAGCATTGGGTCTGGTGGCCTTTCTTCCGAACGCCGCGGGCCGACAACGACATCGCCACCTCCAATTCCACCCACCAAAATAACATACCCCACGGATACTCCTTTCTCCTCTGCAAAACGCTCAATACAGTGGGGCACCACATCGCCATCCTCAAGGCGCAGCACGAAAACGCGGCCAAGCTTTCCTTCACATGCTTTCATCGCAAACCTCCTCCTCTGTAGGAAGACACTTTAATTTGGTGCTATGTCTTTGTCAAGACAGCCTTATTCGAGATGGAGGCAAGCCCTGATTTTCAAGATGTGATGTATCATTCAGTGTGATGAGGTGAAAGTTACTGTTGACGACTCGTATCACACTCAGTGATGCGTTACCGAGCTCAAACCTGCGATAGATGCTATTTGATACCCCAAGAGCATGAGCCACCAGTACCCTGATAACAACCTCATGGGTCATGATTACTGTTAGCCTGCCCTGGTTAGCCGCTGCTACCATCTCAAAGGCTCGAACAGCACGCTCAGTTACCTGCTGGAAACTTTCCCCGTGAGGCATGGTCACCTCCGAAGGGTCAATCCCCGACTGGCGCCAGAGTTCCGGCCATCTTCGCTTGACTTCATCCATATGCAGCCCCTGCCAATCTCCAAGCTGAATTTCGATCAGGTCATCTGAGACCTGCAACTCTAGCTTGTGAGGCTCAGCAAGAATCGTTGCCGTGGTGTAAGCTCTCCGAAGTGGACTGGTGCAAACCGAGGCGATGGGTAGACTGGTGAGCCTTGAAGACAAAGCATGTGCCTGGGTATAGCCTGTCTCATTCAGGTCTTCATCGGACCAGCCCATGTAGAAGCCAGTAATGTTTGAGGTGGTTTGCCCATGGCGAACGAGAAGCACGGTTGTTGTCATTTATTGCACCTCCATCATGAAAAAATCAATTTACCTGAAACAATCTCTGATCCTGATGGGATATATCTAAGAGAGTATCTATATAGTATAAAGGTTACAGCTTGTCAATGCCAGGACTACTTCAGTCACAAGCTTTCCGACACTTGGAGGTTATTGAAGAGCAGCCGCCTAGCTCATAAAAATGCTCTCAGAGCGCCTGAGAGGCTGAAAATGGCAGAGTAGAGGGTGGGGTTATAGTTATCTTTATTTCACGAAAGGCCATTCCGCCTGTGAGATCGTATCCTGGCGCAAGCCAAATACCCACACAATTTCTATATCTGGAGTGGTGTTATTCTACTAAAGCGGCAACAGCAAGGGTCCCTGGCCCAGTATGTGTGCCTAATACAGAACCAGCCTGTGCCACGAAGATGCGATTCCGAGGAAATATTGGGTCTAGCAATTCTGCAAGTATTTTCACCTCTTCGAAGACAGTGGTATACATAATAGATAATTCTCTGATGTGCAAGAGAGTCCTGGCAAAGTTGTATAAATGCCGCAGCGCGCTTGTTCTAGTGCGTGCCATACCAAATGGCTGAACCTCACCTTCTATGACTGTAATTAGGGGTTTTACATGCAGTAGTGCGCCAAGAAGCGCTTTACCTTTGCCAAGCCGTCCCCCTTTCTCTGCGTACTCCAGCGTCTGGAAAAAGGCGAGCAGATGTATTCGGGGGATGCTCTGGCGCACTATATCCAGAGCTTCCTTGAAACTCGCTCCAGCTTGAATTGCTTTGGCAGCAGCAATGACGGTGAGCCCTAATCCCATCGACACCGATTCCGAATCCGCAATTTCAATGTGGCAGTCTTTTTCCACAGACTCTTTGGCTAGTAATGCTGCATTATAAGTGCCGCTCAATTTACGGGAAAGGTGAATAGAAATAATTTCGCTATTCTGCTGAGCAAGCGTCTTGTAGGTATCAATAAAGTTTCCAGTTGAGGGCTGAGAAGTTTTGGGCAGTGCCTTACTTTGAACTAATTTAGAGTAAAATTCCTCGGCATTGAGGTCAACACCATCTCTATAGAGCTTTTCCCCAAAAGAGACTGTTAAGGGTACAATGCTAATCCCCAGCTCCTGCGCTACCTCATGTGGTATATCCGCTGCGCTATCGGTAACAATTTTAATCGTCATTTTATCTCCTTGGTCTGTTCTTATAATCAATAGACCTACGCAAAATATTCATGGCTGATGATTCTACAAAGTTCCTTTTATTTTGTCAAGTTTGCCAAATAATAGAAATACTGGAAATATTATTGACAAGCGTGATAATTTATGAGAAAATCCTGTTGTGAAGGAGGCCTCTATGGGAGTATTAGAAGGAGTGCTGGGACGAAATGCGCGAATAGTTACTCTGGAGACCATATTAAAGAATCGAGGCAAAATCACATATCTGTCAGGGCTTGCCGAGGAAACAGGTCTATCTCACTCCAGCGTTTCTCGTGTGATTGAAGACTTGGTAAAAATTGGAATAGTGGAAAAAGAGCCTCTGGGAAAGCAAACCAAAATCTTCACATTAAACAAGGGAAATAAGGTAAGCCAGCTTATGATTCGCTTTTACCAGGATTTGGCAGACCTGCAGGGTGGGGATTGCTAGCGGCAGAACTTCAAGACATGTAAGTTTGTTAGCCAAAATTTCTGCCATCAGCTATACTAACCTCGTGCCAGTGTAGCTCAGGGGTAGAGCAGCGGTTTCGTAAACCGCCGGTCGTCGGTTCGAATCCGACCGCTGGCTCCAGAGATGTAAAATTAGCGCCAAAGCATCTTTGGTGAACTAGTTTCTTAATATATGGACGCTGAAAGCGGTATAGAAGAGATGAAGCATGGGAAACCGGCTTGATGCCTACCTTGATATTGAGACCACCGGCCTATCTTTTCTTTATAACTACATTACTGTGATTGGCATTTATCTTTGTGAGAATAGAAGTGATAGGCTTGTTCAACTGGTGGGTGAGGAAGTAACCAGGGATAACCTGATGCAATCCTTGGAAGGAGTGGATACCATTTATACCTATAATGGCAGCAGATTCGATTTCCCTTTTGTCGCCACTCACTTGGAAGTGAACCTGAATGGTAGATTTCGTCACCACGATCTCATGTATGATTGCTGGGAAGCCAACTTATACGGGGGACTCAAAGCTGTAGAGAGGCAATTGGAAATTCCGAGACAATTACAGGGTATTGGTGGAGTGGAAGCAATAACGCTATGGTGGAGGTATCAGAATTATGGAGACCGAGATGCCCTGGCTTTGTTATTGCAATATAATGAGGAAGATGTGGTGAATTTGAAGACTCTCAAGGGGAGGTTAGATGGTTACACTGGCCCAAAAACTAAATGGAGGTACTATGAGTAAATTTGCTGATAAGCTGCAAAATCTTTCCGAAGCTTCGGTGTCACCTATAGGTTTCCATTCGAGTATTAGCGAGTCAAAAAGCCCGGTGATGTTGCTTATTGCGGGACTGTCGCGGTTAGATGCCGAGGAAGCTGAGATTCTGAGCCAGGGCAATATAGATGCTGGAATAATGTTGAGTCAGGACTTCGATTCTGAAGCCGCCAAGCAAATGGTTGTGGCTGCGGGCAAAGTTCCTCTAGGCGTGCTGCTAAAAGATGCCGGTGAAGAAAAGATAGAAGAACTGGCTAGCTTTGGCTGTGATTTCGTTGTCTTCCATACCAGGATGTCGGCCGCAGTATTGCATAGGAAAGAGATGGGCAAACTTTTAATGATAGAGCCTTCCTTAAATTCGAACTTGGTTAGAATTATTAATGGTCTTGATGTGGACGGTGTATTTCTTGGTTGTGGTGAGTATTCTTCGGTTACCGTGGAACATCTGCTTATTTGTCAGCATTTCACCGAGTTACTGGATAAACCACTTATAGCAATATTGCCTTCCTTGGTCAGGAATGAAGTCGTCAAAGACTTATGGCAGATTGGGGTAGACGGCATAGTTATCCCGGCGGCCCAACCAAAAGAGACATTTGTCGGGCTAAGGGAACTGATAGACAATTTGCCTAAAGAGGCTAAACATAAACGAACTAACGTAAGTGCCATATTACCTCACTATGGCGGCGACGTGGATGTTGAAGAGGAAGACAGTTAAGGCAAATTTAGGCTCACCTGAGTAGTTATGGAGACAAGCCTTGGCTTATTTTTACTGTCAGCAGCAGTTATTTCTCTTACTGGTGCTATGTTGCCGGGACCGATGACGGCTGCCACGATAGCCAAGGGTTATGGCAATAAGAATGCTGGCGTACCGATTGCAGCGGGGCATGCCGTTGTTGAGATACCAGTCATAGTTGCCATTTATTTTGGTTTTGGGCATTTTATAAGCTCTCCACGAGTGGTAGATATTATATACATTGTTGGTGGGCTGGCACTCTTTTATCTGGGTTTCCGTATGTTTCGCTCTGGTGGTGATGATCCATGTGAGATGGCTGGGCTTCCCTCCAGCTCTTTGGTTACCGGCATAGTCATCACGGGCAGCAACCCCGGTTTTTATGTCTGGTGGGTAACTATAGGTATGGCGCTGATAACTGGTGCTGCTGAGTTTGGACTTATTGGTCTCCTTCTCTTAATTATGGTGCACTGGCCTCTTGATTTAATCTGGTCTGAATTTGTTTCCAGGGTTACATTCAAGTCAAGGAAGTGGTGGACTCAGAAGGTACAGAAAATCATATTTACTATCTGTGCTTTTATTCTGGTTGGCTTCGGAGTGAAGTTCTGTCTCTCTGCTTTTTCTAGGGTGCAGGGGCTTCAAGGAACGTTCTGAATTGCCTGGAAATGTTTTCCTTCTGTCTTTATCGCTGGGGCGATAATCATCTTGGCTTTATGCATCTCTTTGATGTCTCGAGCGCCACATACCCCCATACTGGTACGCAGAGCACCAACCAAGTTTTGTGTGCCATTGGTTACAGAAGTGGGGCCGAACAGGATTTGCTCTAGGGAAGCCATAATGCCCACTTTGACGCGCGTGCCTCTGGGTAAAGCTGGGTGAGGATGAGACATACCCCAATGATAGCCTTTTCCAGGGGCCTCTTTAGCCTGTGCTAAAGGTGACCCTATCATTACGGCATCGGCACCTGAGGCGAATGATTTACACAGGTCTCCACCAGTGCGAATACCTCCGTCGGTTATCACTGCCGGGTACTTACCACTTTCTTTAGAGTAAGTATCTCTGGCAGCGGCGCATTCTATGGTGGCAGATATTTGGGGGACTCCAACACCAATGACTTCCCTGGTGGTGCAAGCAGCTCCAGGGCCCACGCCAACTAAGATGCCATCTATTCCCGTTCTCAGTAGCTCAAGTGCTGCGTTGTAGCTGCAGCAATTGCCCACAATAACTGGCAAGGACATCATCTGGCACAGCTCGGGCAAGATAAGCCCGCGATAGCTTTTGGAAATATGCCGGGCTGTAGTCACAGTTGATTGCACTACCAGTACGTCAATTCCAGCATCCTTGGCTATAGGGGCTAAGCGCTTGGCGGTGGTCGGAGTTATTGAAGCAGCGCAAACAGCGCCGGCCTGCTTTATTGCCCCGATGCGTTTGCCAATGAGATTTTCCTTGATGGGCTCAGCGTAAATCTTTTGCAACAGAGCGGTGGCCTCGCTTTCAGGAGTTTGCGCAATGCCTTCCAGGATTTCATCAGAGTTTTCATAGCGTGTTTGTATCCCTTCGAGGTTAAGAACAGCCAGGCCGCCAAACTTGCTGAACTCGATGGCAAAGGAGGGGTTGACCACAGCGTCCATGGCTGCAGCTAGAATAGGGATGGAGAAAGTCAGGTTCCCCAGCGTGAAGCTTGTGTCTGTTTGGTCAGGATTAATAGTTATGTCTCCTGGGACGAGCGATACCTCGTCGAATCCATAAGCTCGTTCCATTTGTTTAAATCTAGGCTGAGGCATCTCTCTCCACAGGTAAGAAATTGTTTCAAACTATATCGACATGGCAGCACAAAGTCAAGTCATGTTTTTTGCGATTTCCCTCAAATTTTTCTGATTAACCAGTAATCTTGTGTTATCATTTGGCGAGTATTAAATAATAAGGGGGGAAATGGCGAAGAAGCCACTAAGAATTACCGATGTTACTTTCCGTGATGGACACCAGTCTGCCTTGGCAACGCGAATGCGAACTGAGGATATGGAACCCATTGCCGGGGAGATGGATAGGGTTGGGTTCTGTTCTATGGAAGTGTGGGGTGGGGCTACCTTTGATGTCGCAATTAGATTTCTAAATGAAGACCCGTGGGAGCGGCCACGTATCTTAAAACGAGTGATGCCCAATACCCCGCTTCAAATGCTGCTGAGAGGACAGAACCTGGTGGGTTACCGCAACTACCCTGATGATGTAGTCACTGCTTTTGTTCATCACGCCGCTGAATGTGGTATTGATGTCTTCAGAGTATTTGATGCCTTAAATGATGAGCGTAATTTTGAGACCTCACTCAAAGCAATTAAGGAATGCGGTAAGCATGCTCAGCTTTCCCTATGCTATTCCCTCACTGAGCGAAAACTTGGGGGTCCAGTTTACAATATTGATTACTATGTTAATAAGGCGCTTGTTCTTCAGGACATGGGAGCTGATAGCCTGTGTATCAAGGATATGGCTGGTCTTATGGCTCCTGATGATGCCTACGAGCTGATTAAGGCACTCAAAAAGGTGCTAAAGATACCGCTGCAATTGCATACTCACTATACCAGTGGTATGGCATCTATGACATGCCTTAAGGCTATCGAGGCCGGGGTAGACATTATTGATACTGCTTTAGCTCCTTTTGCCCTCCGCTCCTCCCATCCTGCCATTGAGTCCATTGTGGTGGCTCTTCGGGGAACCCCTAGAGACACAGAGCTTGATCTAATTCACCTGTTCGAGCTAGGACAGTATATTGAGTCTATAGCCCCCAAATATCGGGATTTTTTAGATACTACTCGGATGGCAGTCATTGATACCAGGGTGTTGATGCACCAAGTTCCTGGGGGCATGATCACCAACTTGGTAGCCCAGCTACGAGAAGCCGGTGCCCTAGATAGAATCGATGAGGTATATGCTGAGCTGCCACGGGTCAGAAAAGAGCTGGGCTACCCACCTCTGGTTACCCCCACCAGCCAGATTGTGGGGATTCAGGCAGTTCAGAATGTTCTCATTGGTAGATATAAACTGATGTCGCGCCAGGTTAGGGATTATGTTTATGGACTATACGGCAGGCCACCAGCTCCCATTGACACTGAGGTTCAGAAAATAGCGCTTAGGGGTTATCAACGAGGAGAAGTACCTATTACCTGCCGCCCCGCTGATATACTTGAGCCAGAGTTGGACAAAGCTAAAGCAGCTACCAAAAGCATTGCTCAAGACATTGGTGATGTGCTTATCTATGCTATTTTCCCCGACACTGGAATGCGTTTCCTTAAGTCCAAATATGGCCAGGAGGCACAGCCGTCTGAGCATAGTTAACGAACATAAAAGAGAGCCAGCAAAGCCTTGTCTTTCCCCACGGAAGGTCTATTGCTATCGCGGTAGCCTCCTCTGACAGAGTAAAAGAGAGGCAACTAGAATTAGTTTAATGTTTTGTTGCTTATGGCATCGGTGCATCGAGTGTAGCAAAACAGTGATACTGGAGCATACAGCTAATACGGATAAGGAGGTGGTGCTATGTAAAAAAAGTATGTATTCAGCAGACTGAGGGGTATATTTAGTTTTTGAAAAAAGGAGGCAATTTGAAATGGCGGAAGAATCTGCCAAAGGTGGTTATTTCGGTTTTCCCCTGATATATAAGATCCTGATAGGACTGGTTGTTGGGGTCATTGTGGGGATAGTTGTTGGACCTGCTATAGCGCCAGTACAACCACTGGGAGACTTCTTTATCAGATTACTTAAAATGATAGTGATGCCAGTAATCTTTTTCTCCCTTGTGGTAGGTTCAGCGAGCATATCACCGGCACGTGGAGCTAGAATAGGCGTCAAGACAGTAATTTTCTATCTGGTGACCACATTTTTTGCTGTCTTGATAGGCTTGGGTATCGCCAACCTGTTCCACCCGGGAGTGGGGATGGGGCTTGCTGGAGGAGGGGTAACAAAGGAATTAGTAGCGCCCTCAATAAAAGATGTTTTGCTTGGGCTAATACCGAGGAATCCATTCGGTGCCTTGGCGGCAGGTCAAGTATTGCCAACAATAGTATTTGCGATATTGTTGGGGACAGCACTGTCCTACCTGAAGGAGGTTAAAGTTCCCAGGATCGCCGAAGCTAGCGAGACTGCATTAAAAGTTTTTGATGGTTTAGCTGAAGCAATGTATAAGTTGGTTCGCTGGATACTGGAAGTCGCTCCTTATGGTGTATTTGCCTTGTTGGCGGTAGTTGTTGGTACACAGGGTGCGAGAGTTCTGGGTCCTCTGGGAGTTGTCGTTGGAGCTGTGTATTTAGGCCTCATTATCCAGTATTTGGTGGTGTATGGAGGATTTTTGAGAGGCTGGGGCCTTAATCCTGTCAGATTTTGGGCATGAGCCAGAGATGCCTCGCTTACAGCTTTTGTGACCAGAAGCAGTAGTGGGACCTTGCCGGTTACAATGCGGGTTGCAGAAGAGAGGATGGGAATTGATAGAGGTGTGTACTCATTTACATTGCCACTCGGTGCCACGATAAACATGGATGGCACCTGTCTGTATCAGGCTATTTGTGCTATATTTATAGCCAATGCTGTAGGAATGCCCTTAGGAGCAGGGGCGCAACTAACAGTTATGCTTACAGCAGTCTTAGCCTCTATAGGAACGGCTGGAGTTCCCGGGGCCGGTGCAATAATGCTGCTTATGGTTCTTCAGTCGGTGGGGCTACCTGTTGAAGCAGGAACAGCTGTAGCTACAGCTTATGCTATGATACTGGGCATTGATGCCATACTGGATATGGGCAGAACTAGCCTGAATGTTACTGGTGACCTGGCGGTCACTTCAATAGTAGCCAAAACTGAGAAAATGCTGAATTTAGATTTCTGGCGTGGCGGAGCAAAGGCTAAGGCATAAATAGGTTTGATACCTTTCAAAGTTATGTGCGGTAATTGTGGAAAGGAGACTCGCAGAGACGAATGGGGGTGGCGGGATGGCTGTGGGGGTGCCTTTGATATTATCCTGGATTTGGGAGGAAAGAGGTTTTCAGAATTAGTAGATGCTAATGAGAGAAGCATTAGGCGGTATGCTCAATTCCTCCCGGTGGAGAAGTTTCCTGTTGTACACCAGGGCTGGACCCCGATAGTCAAAAAAAACATAGGCGGAGTTGAGGTTAACTTCAAACTTGAGTATCTGAGTATAGGAGGCTCTTTCAAGGATAGAGGAGCCTATATCAGCGTAGCGAAAGCCAAGGAACTTGATGTAAAAGGGATAATTGTAGATTCCTCAGGTAATGCTGGAATAGGTTTTTCTCTTATGGGTCTCCTTTCCGGTATCGATGTTGATGTGTTTATCCCCAGGTATGCTCCTGAAGGGAAAAAGAGTTTGCTCCGACTTTTGGAGGCCAATATCCACGAAATTGATGGGGATAGGATGGATGTTAATCAGGCGGCGGTGGAGGCTGAAAAAGAAGGGTTAGTTTATGTGGGACATTGGTGGAATCCCTATTTTATAGAAGGGGTGAAAACTATAGCGTATGAGACCTATGAGCAGATAGGCGGTGTTGACTGTGTAGTAGTTCCCGTTGGAAGCGGTACCATTTTACTTGGTTTATATAAAGGGTATGAAGAGCTGGTGAAGCTCGGGGTTTTAAATGAAGTACCCAGGGTTATAGCAGTTCAAGCTTGTGGCTACTCAGGGATATGCGAGGAGCTTGGTGCCAGAAAAGAGTGTATAGCCAAATCGGGGCTTGCTGATGGTATAGCTATAACTGATCCCCCCAGGAGAAGACAGATAGTGGAGGTTGTTACAAGGACGAAGGGATGTGGCATTATAGTCAACGATGAGGAGATAAAAGAGTCTTTGGTGGATTTGAGAAGGCTTGGCTTTATTGTTGAACCTACAAGTGCCACAGCTTATGCTGCTTTAGAACAAGCTATAAAACAAGGTCTCATTAAGCCTGGAAGTAAAGTCCTATTGCCCTTAACAGGTTCTGGGCTAAAGTTGCTTGATGAACTGGTGACAATAAGGGCAAATTGAGGAGTCTTCCTTTTAAGGAAACCCTCAAGCGCTTAGCCGCAAAGTCACTTCTTAATAATAATAGAAACGGGATGAAGCCCTCTGTACACCTTTCGGTATCAGGCCAAAAGTCCAATATTTAGGTAGATTCATGATATAATTCAGCAAGCTATAGATTGAAGAGGAGGTCTTAACGAAGAGTAGTGAAATAATGAATCCTTTCGAGATGGTGGTGAGTCAAATGAACGTCGCCTGCGAGCGATTAAAAGTTGCTGGGGTATATCGTTTGCGCCTGGGGAACTGTGAGCGCGAGTTAACAGTTAATTTTCCGGTACAAATGGATGATGGGGCAGTAAAAATTTTCACTGGTTTCAGAATCCAGCATAATGATACCCGTGGGCCAGCCAAAGGCGGGGTTCGCTATCATCCTGATGTTACGTTAAATGAGACCAGAGCCCTGGCAGCTCGAATGACACTGAAGGCTGCGGTTGCCAATATCCCTTATGGCGGCGCCAAGGGAGCCGTTATCTGCAATCCTGAGCACATGTCTCGAAGGGAGCTGGAGAGATTGACTCGGCGTTATGCCGCAGAGATCTCCATCTTGATAGGTCCTGAAAAAGATATCCCTGCTCCTGATGTGGGTACAAATCCTCAAGTGATGGCGTGGATTATGGACACCTATAGTATGACGAGGGGCTATTCTGTTCCTGCTGTAGTTACCGGCAAACCTTTAGAAATAGGCGGTAGCCGGGGCAGGCTTGAAGCTACTGGCCGTGGCTGTATGATTAATGCCAGACTGGCAGCCAAGCAAAAATATGTAACCTTTGAAGGGTCTACAGTGGCGGTTCAAGGTTTTGGTAATGTGGGCTCAGCAGCAGCCAAGCTGCTGGCCAGAGAAGGTTGTAGGATTATAGCAGTAAGCGATATCAGCGGCGGTACTTACAACTCAAAAGGCCTGGACATAAAAGCTTTGCTCGAACATACCCAAAAAACAGGTTATGTAATTGGTTTTAATGGGGGTGAAGCCATAACCAATGCTGAACTGTTGGCGCTACCTTGTGATATTCTGGTACCGGCTGCTATAGGGGAACAAATAACTGTAGCCAATGCAGCACAGGTAAGAGCGAAGATCATGGTGGAAGGCGCCAACGGCCCAACTACCCCTGAGGCATCTAAGATTCTTTGCGATAAGGGGGTATTCATTGTCCCCGATATATTAGCCAATATAGGAGGAGTGATAGTATCGTACTTTGAGTGGGTGCAGAACATCGAATCTTTCTTTTGGGAGGAGGAGGAGATAAACGATAAGCTGCAGAGGATAATGACTAATGCCTTTACAGAAGTACTGGGAATTAGCCAGCTAGAGAAAACAGACATGAGAACCGCTGCCTATATGCTGGCAGTGAAGCGATTGGTAGCTGCTATGTCTACCAGAGGAATATACCCATAATCACATAAAGAAGCTGTTTGAAAAACTATGATTTGTTCCTCTATGTCATTACGCCTTTTGGTTGTACAAGACTTATCATAAACTTCTCCACGATACTTTTCACTACCAGTTAAGTCATATAAGTAAATGAGTATAACTGAAGAAGCAGGAGCATGAAATGAAGACAATTTTTTTGGTTCCCCACAGCCATTATGATGTGGCCTGGGCATTCTCTAGAGAAGATTACTTTCAGATAAATGAAGGCATTTTAAAGGAAGTGCTGCAATTGATGCAAGAGGAACCTGAGTTCAGATTCTGTCTGGAGCAGACCTTCTTGCTAAAAGAGATAGAGGAGAGGAATCCGAAGCTCTGGCTTGGTCTGAAAGAAGTAATAAAGCAGGGGAAGCTTGAAATAGTTGATGGGCAATATCTTATGCCGGACACCATGCTTCCATCAGGAGAAGTGCTCATAAGAGAAATCCTCTTTGGTAAAAGGTATTGCAAGGAGAAATTTGGAGTTGATGTTCCTGTTGCCTGGGCGGCTGACAGTTTTGGTATGAACTCGCAGCTTCCTCAGATCTATAAAAAATCCGGATATAAATGGCTGGCATTTAGAAGGGGAGCAAGAGCAGAGATAACCCAGAGTGAATTTATTTGGAAAGGATTGGATGGTTCAACAATCCTGACGCACTGGATGCCTTTGGGTTATCGGGCGGGCCTTTTTCTTCATAAGCTGGAGCAATCTTTCGCTGCGCTTGATAAATATGCCACTACTCCCCATATTCTGATGCCCTGTGGTAGCGGCTCAATGCCCGTCCAGCCGGAAATATCCCAGGCGGTAGAGGAATGGAATGAAGTTCATTCTGACATTAAGATGAAGATAACCACCCCAAGGGAGTTTTTCCATAGCCTGGAAAAAGAAGAGAAAAGATTTGAAATCGTGGCAGGAGAGTTGTTTGACGATGAACTTGCGGAGGTATTTCCTCAGGTGTGCAGTAGTCGCTTATGGCTTGTGCAAGGCGCCAGAGAGTGCGAGAGCTTGCTTATACTCGCAGAAGAATATGCCACAGTAGCCTGGCTACTTGGGGCTGGTTATCCTGCTGAGGAATTGCGCCAGGCCTGGGAGAAAATGCTATTCATTGCCTTTCATGACATTATTACCGGCTGCGGTGTAGATGAGATTTATGGAGAAGTGAGAGACATATTCTGTTACCTCGAAGAGAAACTTACTGGCATCTTGAACCAATCCTGGGGATATATCGCTGGCAAGGTTAATACCGCTGGCAGCGCAGTTCTGGTGTTTAATTCTCTTCCCTGGCGGACGAGAAACTGGGTAGAGGCAGACTTAAAATTGCCCCCAGAGCGGGAAGGAGAAGTCAGCCTGAGCGGTGAAGAAAAGGTTGTCGAAACGCAAGCCATGGAGATAAGGAATGGTAATGACGGGGAGGAAAAGCTAGTGAAGCTGGGATTTATCGCTGATATCCCTCCTCTGGGCTACAAAGCGTATAAGGTGGTGTCAGGGAAGAAAGAAATCCAAGAAAGAATAAAAGTTGGCGAAGAAAGCGTGGATACTCCTTTCTTCAAGATGACAGTGGATAAGGAAAATGGAATAATCAGTGTCTTTGATAAGAAGGGTAAGCTTTTGCTGAAGGGTAATGAGCTCTTTATTGATGATGAGATAGGCGATCTTTACCATCATCGCTCCAGATTTGGCGACCTGATAAAGAGTGAATCCGGGGGTGGATTTGCATACGGAAGTTTTAAGCCCAAAGGATTCAAGATAGAAGAAGGAGCCCTACAAACTAAGATAACTTTTGAAAGTGAGTATTACTGCCTTACATGGCCCTACAGGCTGAAGGAGAGATTTCCTCCTGTGCTTTATAAGTATAAGGCGCTGGATATCCAAAAGGAAGTTACAGTTTTCCGCGATCTTCCTCGAATTGATTTCGTCACTAAGGTTGATAATAAGTATCCCAATATAAGACTCAGTGTTAAGTTTGATACGGGAATAGAGCGGAAAGTATATTTCCGTGAGACGCAATTCGGTGTTGTTCCCGAGCCCACGGAATACTTCAGTAGAGCAGGTGGGTTTAAGCCCGCAGAGATACCAAATTTTCTGGGCTGGTTTGACCTGAATGATGGGACAAGAGGAATAACCTTTATGAATAAGGGACTCCCGGCGAACGCGATAATAGGGAGTTCAGTCTACATCAGACTTTTTAGAAGTGTATACGGGCTTTCAGCCGATGGAATAGCGGGTCCTTTAGTGCCCACCCCGGATGCCCTGGAGCTTAGGTCTTATACTTTTGAATACAGCATCCAGCCTCATGGTGGTGATTGGCGGCAAGCCAAGGTGTATAAGCAGGCACAAGAATTTCATCACCTGCCTCTTTGTATTCAAGCGAACTCTCAAGGAAACTTCCCGGGTGAATTCTCCTTCTTAAAACTTTCTCCTGATAATCTCATCCTTTCATCGTTTAAGAAAGCTGAGGATAGTGATGAAGTGATTTTGAGGTTCTTTGAAACGAAAGGAGAAGAAACTGTAGCTGAGCTCGAATTATTTAAAAAAATCAAGCAAGCCGCGCTTGTTGACTTACTTGAACAAGAGGTGCGTGAGCTCAAAACAGAGCATAATGGGTTGACACTGGAAGTGGGGCCGTTTGAGATAGTAACCTTGAAGCTTAAACTGTAGCCTATGTAATTTCTTGACGCAGTGAATTTGGCGATGCTAGACTTGTTTGACCGTGAAGCGAGTTGGCATTCTTTATCATCCTCTAATGGAGAAAACCCAGGAATTTGCTGTCAAGCTGAAAGATTTGCTAGCTGCAGAAGGGATTTCTTCGTGGCAGTGTTCGGCCTGGGATGAGGATAAAGCCAGGTCTCAGATAGCTGATTCAGATTTAATTTTCAGCATTGGTGGTGATGGCACCATTCTCCATGCTGCCCATGTATCAGCCCCATTCGCAGTTCCTATCCTGGGGGTAAATTTGGGGAAGGTGGGATTTATCACCGAGATAGGAGCTGATGAATTATTATTAGGTTTGTCAAATTTACTTAAGTTCAGAGGGTGGGTCGAAGAAAGAGCCATGCTGGAAGCTCAGGTCGGAGGAGAGAATTTCCATGCTTTAAATGATGCAGTGCTGCGGACTACCACTGTGAGATTAATTAACATAAGGGTTGAAGTTGATGATGAACTATTGGCTGCCTACCGTGCCGATGGAGTAGTCGTCGCCACAGCTACAGGTAGCACTGCTTACTCTCTGGCGGCTGGAGGTCCGGTTCTGCATCCTCAATCTAAAGAGTTTGTCATTCAACCGATCTCTTGCCACCTGGGGTTAAATCATGCCTTGGTCTTGCCATCGCAAAGCAGCATTGTGCTTAAAGTTTCCAATGAGGATAAGGCTATACTTAGCCTCGATGGACAATTCAATTTGCCACTGAAGAGCGAGCAGAGTGTCATTGTGAAGCTCAGTCCTTATTCAGCTCGCTTTCTGAGAACTGGTAAGCCAACTTATTTTTATGGTTCTCTGTCTCAGAAGCTGCAGAGTAAATAGACAAGATGAAGATTGACAAAGCGATGGTGACTGACGCCACATCAATGCATCGACTGGTTAATTACTTTGCCGATAAGGGAGAAGTGCTACCACGCGCGTTAAGTGAAATTTACGAAGATATCAGAGACTATTTTGTAGCTAAGGATAGAGGCGGTATCGTTGGCTGTGCCGCATTACATGTAAACTGGATTGATCTGGCTGAGCTCAGGTCATTGGTGGTGGAGGAAAATAGCCAAAATCAGGAGATTGGTTCCTTGCTCGTTGAGGCTTGTCTTAATGAGGCAAATAAGCTGGGCATAGCTACGGTCTTCTGCCTTACTCACAGTCCAGCCTTTTTTGAAAAGCTTGGCTTCTCGCTGATTGATAAGATGGAGCTGCCACACAAGGTATGGTCGGAATGCTATTCATGCCCCAAATTTCCTGATTGCGATGCAGTAGCCCTTATCCATAGATTGGAATAATAGGATTATGTCAGTTCCTGAGAAGATGTTATCTCAACAGCAAATTTATCATGGACGAGCAGTGAATCTACACATTGATACTGTGGAAAAATCAAATGGTATGTTAACTACCAGAGAGGTAGTAGAACACGGCGATTGCATAGCTGCAGTTGTTGTTGATGAGCAGGATAACATTCTTCTGGTTCGCCAGTTTCGTCACTCTGTGGGGAAGTTCCTTTTAGAGGTGCCTGCAGGTGGTATCGAGCCTGGCGAGGAGCCCCTTGATGCACTTCGCCGTGAATTACAGGAGGAAATCGGCTACTTGCCTGCCAAGATAGTCGCTCTGGGAGGATTCTATAGCATCCCGGGATATGGCACAGAGTACTTACATTGTTATCTGGCTGGCAACCTTACACCCAGCCGCCTTACAGCTGAAGATACAGAAGGCATTGAGCTAGTCTGTGTTAATAAGGATCAAGTTCTGCCGCTTATCGCTTCAGGTGAAATATGCGATGCTAAGAGCATCGCTGCCTTGCTCACTTTTCTATTCATCTATCCTTTACCACATGAGCCGTAGAACGGCGCTGACCATATTCCAGCCGGATGTCTCTGGCGATCAAATCTATGGCGTTGAATAAATCATGGGTTGGCAAAAAAATACTGGGTTCGGATTCGTGTATACCTCCACTTTGGTTCGGGAACGATTTCGATGTTTCCTTTAAAGGAGGCGGTTAGAAGTGTGTCTTTTAGGCGATAATCGAAGTTGAGTCTTTGAGACAAGGGGTTTACCCCCTTCCATTCAATGCCGATAACTTTACCTCGAAAGAGACTGTCTTTCTTTTTCTTCAGCCTGATCTTCCCCCGGGATTTGTTCCCCTCCAGCTTGGGGTTCTCTACTAGATAATCGAGAAAATAGTTTACCCCATACTGGCTGGCGATGCTGATGATATTAATAAACTCTATATTGGAATTTTCCAGCGTGATGAATCCCTCAGACTTTTGTCCTGTACCGCGACCGATGCCAATTTTCTCCCTTTGGTCATTTCTTTCCACTAAGTATGCCTGCATTCCCAATCCTTTAAGGTGCTGGTAAAATTCCTCTCGTTTCTCTGGTCCAGATTTTTTCCTCCTGCGAATAGCTATGCCCGTGCCAACGATGGCAAAAACAGCTATTAAAATACTGGAAATAAATTGTGCCCGGTCCATGTCAGCTTAACTCCTTACAGCCTTTGTTCTTTGCTGCCTTTTATCCTTTGCTGCTCAAAACGATTCGTTCCTTGGTGACCCGGCGGGAGAGATAGGATGTAACCAGAGCCAAACTTTTCCCAAGGCAGATTTGTCTCAAACTCAGTGGTGTGCATAGCAGTGACTCTATGGAGCGTTTCACCTTCTCTATGGTAACCGCATAGGCATTGATATACATATGCTTACATTTTTCAAACTTTTTGCTGAGTTCATTGCTTAATAGGAGCAACTATGATCTCATGGGTTCGACATTCTGTTACGGTGAAGAAGCCGGTGCTTTCCACAATTTCCCTTGTTCTTGACATTTTTACACGTCCATGTTTTATAAAGAGAAGTCCATCGGATCTTAATAGGCGATGAATCTCATGAAAGAGAGCAGTGCGATCCCTGATTATGGGAAGTATATCTATGAGGAGAGCCATGTCAACACTTGCTTCTTGAATACCCGTATTATAGGAATCGACCAGAATCGCTTCCACGTTTGTTAGACCCTGCTTGGCTGCTTTCTCGTTGACAGTCTTGACAGCCAGGGGTTGAATGTCCACGGCAAAAACCTTACCTTCAGGTCCTACAGATTTTGCTATCGGCAGGGTATAGCGGCCTGGCCCGCATCCATAATCAATCACCGTTATCCCTTCTCTTAAGGGAATTCCCTCCAGATATCTTTTGGGATTCTGGAATAAATCCCAGATCTTGTAGGAGAACATGTTGATTTTGTAAATAACCCCGGGCATTGGTTTAATCTTTTTTCCATTCGTCATTGCTCACCATTCCTTTTTTGCAATTGTAAGTTCTTGCCCATACTTTGTAAATTCTGCTCTTTCCCAAATTGAATTTGCTCTGTGCTTGGTGGGGAAGTGTTTCACTTATCCTGAGCACCGGGAAAGCAATTATAAGGATGTTATCCCATTTATTGATGCATGGTTTATAATGGAAAGGATAATGAATATCAGGATAAGCAACGAATTGTTGACCAGAATTCACGATGCAGCCTACATGCAGCGGTGGAATGACCAGATACGCCCTGTAGAATTAACAGAACTGGATAAGCAGGCGCACAAGATGATTATTGCCTATATGCTGGGCAAGTTCGAAGAAGAGAGCGAGCAGAGGAATCAAGGCTTCAACTGGGTAAAAATTATCGAAGGGGGATTGTTCGAATTTTTACAGCGTCTCGTTCTCACCGATTTGAAGCCGCAGGTTTTCTACAGGATAAAAGAGAACGAAGACAGGTATGCAGAGCTGAACGAGTGGGTATATAAGGAACTGGAAGAAGCCATATCTCCTCTGGGTGAGAGCTTCTGCAAAAGGTTCAAAGAATATTTCCGAGATCCTGGTGATGACATCAACAAAAGGATTTTGGGGGCGGCGCATTTTTATGCCACTAAATGGGAATTTGACATCATCCAGCGCGCCAATCCCCGTGGCTTTGGTATGGTGGATATAGAAGCGGACCTGCAGGCTCGCCAGGAGGAGTATTATGATGTTAAGGGAGTAAAGGGACTGGCTCTGTATCCTCAGCTCAGGAAGTTTGCTGACCTCTGTGGGCTACTGAGGTTTCAATTGAGGTGGAATCATGTGTACAGGATTCCCAAGACATCTGTCCTGGGGCACATGCTGATTGTCGCCATAGTATCATATCTGTTCTCCCTTCAGATAGAAGCATGCCAGAGAAGGTGTATCAATAACTATTTCACGGGATTATTCCATGACCTGCCGGAGTCTCTTACCAGGGATATCATTTCTCCGGTGAAGCATTCTGTGGAAGGCCTGGATAACCTGATAAAGGAATATGAAAAAGAGCAAATGGAGAAAGAAGTATATGGCTTGATTCCCGATGCCTGGCATCAGGATATGAGGATGTTCACCGAGAACGAATTCGAGAGTGTGATTTATGTAAATGGCAGGATGGAAAGCAGGAACTCGGATGAAATCAGCAAGAAATTCAATGAGGACAGATTTAACCCCAGAGATGGAGAACTGGTTAGAGCGGTGGATAACCTGGCTGCCTTCCTTGAAGCCTATCTGGCAATCAGGAGCGGAATAGCTTCCAGAGAACTTGAGCAAGCCCAGAGCGATATAAAGAAACGGTACAGGGGAAAAATTGCCGCTGGCATAGACTTCGGGAAGATATACTCAGGTTTCAAGTTAAGTTAGGTATTAGAATAAAATGGGCGCTTCATATATCCGCTTTAGCCGGTGATGGGCAAGCTTTTTATTATCTGGAGGAAGACTCCCTATGCCTTATTTCAGCTTCTTTATGATGGCGTCAGCTACCTGGCTTGTTCCCACGGGACCATCGGGCTTTAAATCGTAGGTGAGGCTCTCGCCCTGGGCGATAACTTCTGCTATAGCTCCCTCCAGCCTGTCTGCGGCATCTTTTTCATCCAGGTGGCGCAGCATCATCACGCCGGAGAGCATTGTTGCCATAGGGTTCACCTTGTTCTGTCCGGTATACTTAGGAGCGCTCCCGTGGGTGGGTTCAAAAACAGCTATTTCCTCTCCTATGTTGGCTCCGGGCGCTAGCCCCAGGCCACCCACCAGTCCAGCACAGAGGTCGGAGATGAAGTCTCCATAGAAATTGGGCAATACCAGGACATCGAATTGCTGGGACTTCCTTACCAGTTGCATGCAGGTGGCATCCAGAACCATATCGGTGAATTCTATATCGGGATATTCTCTGGCTACCTCACGAGCGGTGTCCAGGAAAAGCCCATCGGAAAATTTGAGTATGTTGGCTTTGTGGATTGCAGTAACCTTCTTTCTGCTGTTCTTTCTGGCATAATCGAAGGCAAATTTAACGATTCGCCTGCTCGCTGTTTGGGATATCACCTTCAAGCTTACGGCAGAATCCCTTCTTACTCTTGTGCCGGTGGCATCAAAGACCAAATCGAGCAACTTCATCGTTTCAATGTCGTCTTTGGCGAACTCGATGCCGGCGTAAAGGTCTTCAGTATTCTCTCTGACGACCACGATATCCACATTTTTGTAAGGTGTCTTGACGCCGGGATATGTTTTGTAGGGGCGCAGGCAGACATAGAGGTCAAGTTTCTGGCGCAAAGCCACATTGACGCTTCTGAAGCCACTTCCTATAGGCGTGGTCACAGGCCCCTTGATGGCGACCTTGTTCCTCTTTATGGATTCCAGGGCTTCATCAGGAAGAGGGGTGCCAAATTTCTCCATGGCGTCATTGCCTATGATAGCTGTGTCCCACTGAAACTGGACACCGGTAGCTTCCAACACTCTCTGAGTAGCCCTGGCTACATCAGGACCAATGCCATCACCAGGGATGAAAGTCACTCTGTGTTTCATAGAAAGCCTCCTGGAATCGCAATCATTCTATTTTTTCTTCGTTATTCTCGGTATGCTGTTTTGCTGCAATAATGAAGTCTTTGTGTTTTTTAATATAGGGAATCAGCCCACCTTCTTTGAGGATGGCGAGCATGAATGGCGGCACTTTGCCGAAGCTTATCTTGCTGTTGGAGGTCAAGTCGGTAACCACACCACTGTCTAAATTCATTTCTAGTTCATCACCATCGCTGATCCTATCGGTGTCACACAGTAATACTGGCATTCCCTGGTTTATGGCGTTTCTGAAGAAGATTCTGGCCACCGATTTAGCCAGAATGGCGCTTACGCCCGACATCTTGATTACTATAGGAGCATGTTCTCTGCTGGAGCCCAGCCCAAAATTATTACCGGCGACGAGGAAATCGCCAGGCTTTACTCTGGAAGTAAAAGAAGGGATAGCGTCTTTCAGGGTATGCCTGGCAAGCTCAGGCAGGTTGCTTCTCAGGTGAGCGTATCTGCCAGGAATAATGTCATCTGTGGAAATACCATCCCCCAATTTAATGGCTTTTCCTCTCAATATCTTCATAAAAACTCCCTGGGATCAGTTATTTCTCCTGTTATAGCTGAAGCAGCGGCTGTGGCTGGACTGGCCAGGTATATGAAAGATTGGGGGTTACCCATCCTCCCCTTGAAATTGCGGTTGGCGGTGGAAAGGCAAATCTCACCATCACCCAGCACTCCTTGGTGAAGCCCAAGGCAGGCAGCGCAGCCCGGTGGTAAGATAACTGCGCCGGCCTCAATTAAGGTTTCAATATAGCCCAGCTTCACTGCCTGTATGAGAATGCTGCGTGATGCCGGGCATATAAGCAATCTGGTGGCTGGATGGGCTTTTCTGCCTTTCAAAATATTGGCAGCTATAGCCAGGTCCTCAATACGCCCATTGGTACAGGTGCCAAGAAATACCTGTTGAATTTTGGTCCCTTTTGCCTCTCCGACCGGGAATGCATTGTCTACTGTATGAGGGAAAGAAAGCATCGGTTCAAGGTATTTTAAGTTCATGGCGATAATCTTTTCATAATTTGCCTCGGCATCAGGATAGAGCGCGTGGTAGTCTTTTCCCCGTCCTTGCTCCTTGAGGAATTCTCTGGTAACCTCGTCGCTGGGGAACAGGCCTACCTTGGCTCCAGCTTCCACTGCCATGTTGGCTATGGTTAAACGCTGTGACATATTTATCTCAGCTAAAGCTCCGCCACCAAACTCCAGGGATTTATAGGTGGCACCGTCAGCGCCAATTTTGCCTATGAGATATAAAATCAAATCCTTACCCGTGACTCCTTTGGGGAAGCTGCCTTCAAGGTTAATCAGGAAGCTCTCAGGCACACGAAGCCAGGTCTTCCCCAGTGCTAATCCTGCTGCCACATCGCTTGAGCCCATTCCAGTAGCGAAGGCGCCTAAGGCGCCAGCGGTGATTGTATGAGAGTCGGAGCCAATGATGACATCTCCGGGTTTGGCAAAACGCTCGGATACCAACTGGTGACATATTCCATCACCCACGCGGGTAATCAAGCAGCCAGTTTCCTGGGCAGCCTGACGCAATAGAATATGGTCATTGGAAAGCTCTTTATTGGGGCTCGGAGCAGCGTGGTCGAGGAAGATAACAGCCTTTTGCGGCATGGCTATTTTGCCGAAGCCGCTTTCCTTTAATTGTCTGATAACTAAAGGGCCACTGGTATCTTGAAGGAATACCAGGTCAAGGGCAATGACAGCGATATCGCCGGCTTTTACCCCTGGCGCTTTGTTTCCCAGGATTTTCTCTGCTAAAGTCTTAGCCATTAAATGCGTAGCATGCAACTCGTAATGCGTGATGCGTCACTCTTCACTCATCACCATTACTTACAGCGGAATGTTACTGTGCTTCTTCGGGGGATTGGTGGTTTCTTTGCCCTCGAGCATCTCCAGAGCTTTGATTATCTTGCAGCGCGTTTCTCTGGGGTCAATTACATCATCAAGATAACCTCTCGCTGCTGAGAGATAAGGGTTGGCAAATTTATTTCGGTATTCCTGAATCAGGTCCTTTCTTCTTTCCTCTGGATTTGGTGCCTTTGCAATTTCATCGCGGAAAATGATATCAGCAGCTCCTTCAGGACCCAATACGGCAATCTCTGCACTGGGCCAGGCGTAGCAAATATCGCTTTTCAAGCTCCTGCTGCTCATGGCAATGTAAGCCCCTCCATAGGCTTTGCGAAGTATAACGCTTATCTTGGGCACGGTAGCTTCAGAATAGGCAAATAGAATCTTGGCTCCATGTCTGATGATGCCTCCAAACTCCTGTTCAGTTCCTGGCATATAACCGGGCACATCAACAAAAGTCACCAGTGGGATGTTGAAGCAGTCGCAGAAACGGATAAACCGTGCTGCTTTGTCAGAGGCATCGATATTGAGGACGCCAGCTAAATGCATGGGCTGATTGGCTATGATTCCGGCGCTTCGTCCTCCCATTCGAGCAAACCCCACAACAACATTGCGGGCAAATTTTTCCTGAACTTCCAGGAAATCACCATTGTCCACTACCTTCTTGATAACTCTCCTGATATCGTATGCCTTGCTGGGGTTGGGAGGCACAATGTGAGATAAATCCTCATTCCTTCGCTGAGTATCATCGTTGTTATCCACTACCGCTGGTTTTTCTTTCCAGTTTTGCGGGATGAAGCTTAAAAACTTGCGCACCAATTGAAAGCACTCTTCTTCGCTGTCAGTTGCGAAATGAGCGTTACCACTTTTGATGGCATTCACATGAGCTCCGCCCAGCTCCTCTGCGCTGACCTCCTCCCACATTACCTCCTTAACAACATTCGGGCCGGTGATAAAACTTTGCCCCGCCCCTTTAACCATGAAGACAAAATCTGTGAGAGCGGGAGAGTAAACAGCCCCTCCTGCGGTAGGGCCTAGAATTACCGATATCTGGGGAATTACACCGGAGTACATCGTATTCCGAATGAACATCTCTCCGCAGGCGTGGAGGCTGTCTGTTCCTTCCTGTATGCGGGCTCCTCCAGAGTCGAAGATGCCGACAAAAGGAGCACCAGCCCTGGCGGCCATGTCCATTACCTTGCATATTTTCTGACCTGCTGCCTCTGACAGCGTTCCCCCGAAGACGGTAAAATCCTGAGAAAAAGCAAAAGCCAGGCGGTTGTTAATTTTGCCATAGCCGACAACGACCGAATCCCCCAGGTGATGCTTCTTATCCATGCCAAGGTTGATACAGCGATGGGTCATAAAAGGGTCAACTTCTTCAAAAGTCTCCGGGTCGAATAAAAGGCCTATTCGCTCTCTGGCGGTCAGCTTCCCTTTGGCGTGCTGTGCCTCAACTCGCTTGATTCCACCGCCCAAGCTGGCTTCTTCTCTTAGTTTGTTTAGCTCCGTTAATCTATCTTCAATTTCCATTTCACACCATTTTGTTATTTTAATAATTTTCTCTGTTATAATCAATAGTATGCTGGCTTCTGAACCCGGGCTTACTCAGTGTGGGGGCATGACTTTCCGCTGGGGCAAGAAAACTTACATCATGGGAATCATCAATGTCTCTGCGGATTCCTTCTCTGGCGATGGCTTGAGCGATGTTGGCGCAGCAGTAGCCAGAGCAAAACAAATGGTTGAGGAAGGAGCGGATATAATTGATGTTGGGGGTGAATCCACACGCCCCGGCTCCAGTCCAATCTCTGTTGATGAGGAGCTGAGCCGCGTCATTCCCGTCATGGAAAAATTGAGAGGAGTGATATCTTTACCTTTGAGTGTGGATACTTACAAGCTCAAGGTAGCTCAAAATGCTCTGGATGCCGGCGCCGATATGATAAATGATATCTGGGGGCTGAAGCTGGAGCCGAAACTGGCTGAACTGGCTGCCCGAAAGGGAGTGCCAATTATCCTGATGAGCAACCAGCGTGATATTTCTCCCCATCATGATATCACTTTTCCTGATGTTATGTCCCTGGTTATTGCAGATTTGCGCCAGGCTACCCAGAAGGCTTTATCCCTGGGCGTGCCAGAAGAGAGTATCATCGTTGACCCCGGTCCTGGTTTTGGTAAGACACAGGAGCAAAATCTGGAAATTCTGAGGCGCCTGGAAGAACTAAAAACACTGGGATTGCCTGTCCTTATTGGCACTTCGCGTAAATCTTTCATAGGCTATGTGCTTGACCTCCCTGCGGAGGAGAGATTAGAGGGAACCGCTGCTACTGTGGCTATTGCTATTTCTAAGGGCGCTGATATTGTGCGCGTGAGCGATGTCAGGGAAATGGCTCGGGTCTGTAAGATGACTGATGCTATTGTGAGAAAATGATGAATACCGTCTATCTCTCTCTGGGCTCAAATTCAGGAGACAGAGAAGAAAATCTGTCTCAGGCGCTGGCGCTGCTTTCACAAAAAGTAAAACTGGAAAAGACTTCCTCCATCTATGAAACCGAGCCCATGGGTTATAAAGAGCAGCCACTTTTCCTTAATCTGGCATGCCAGATCACCACTGACCTCAACCCCGGGGAACTTCTTGAGTTAGCTAAAAGAATAGAGAAGAAGCTGGGCAGGATACCCGGCTTCCCCGATTCACCCCGCCCCATTGATATTGATATTCTCCTTTATGATGATAAAATTATTGCCATGCCAGATTTAATCATCCCGCACCCTCGTATCCAGGAGAGAGCCTTCGTGCTGATACCGCTTTCTGAGATTGCTCCAGAGCTGATCCATTCTGAGTTGAATAAGAGCATTGGTGAAATGGCAGCGGCTGTTGCAGGCTCTGAGGGAGTGCGGAAATGGCAGTAGGGGGTTTGTGATGTATCGCTTATCTGTAGAAGAGCATTTCGATGCCGCGCATTATCTCAGGTATTACCATGGCAAGTGTGAAAATTTACATGGTCACCGCTTCAGAGTGGTGGTTTACCTGGAAAGTGCCGAACTGGATGAAGCCGGCCTGGCCTGTGACTTTGCTGTGATAAAAAAATATCTCCGGGAAAGCATAGCTCCCTTTGACCATGCCTGTCTCAATGATGTGGCTCCTTTTGATAAGGTTGAGCCTTCCTGTGAGAATATCGCCTCAGTGATATACGATAAGCTTCAAGCTTGTCTTTCAAGCTCCCCGGCAAAGCTGGCGTGTGTGGAAGTTTGGGAATCTCCCACAAGTGGAGTGGCTTATTACCCCTGAGCTCATTTATCTGAATCTGGCGGCAGCAAATTGGGGATGCCATCGGCAACAGGATAAAAGTGCTGGCACCTGGGGCAATATAAAGAACCACTGACGATTTCCTCGCCTTCCTGCTTATCCACTTTAAGCTCTAAATCGCCTTTGCATACCGGACAGGCCAGAATTTGCATCAAGTCTTTCTTCATCGCAGCATATATTTTACCATAAAGAATAGTACTCATTCACGTGGTTGGTGGTACATTATCTCCTTTACGGAATGCAACCGCCATACCCTGGTCGGGCACGGGTCCCGACCCTGCGGAATGTAAGTATAACATTGACTACCGCATTGACGGCAGGTTACATTTAGCACAATCGAATATGAAATCAAAGACGTTGCTCAAGTTACTGGTAAATGCTGGAGCAGGCTCCCGACGACAAATAGCCGAGGCTATAATAGGAGGCAGCGTGCAGGTGAACGGTGAGGTAATAGAGAGCCTTTCGCACCCTGTAGATGTGACCAGGGACATCGTTACCTTAAATGGGGAGAAGGTTGATTTGAAGCTCGAGCCCCGGGTTTACCTGATGCTCAACAAGCCTGCAGATACTATCTCCACGACAAAAGATGACCGCGGCCGCAGGACAGCCATTGATATGCTGCCCCCGAAATACCATCATCTCAATCTGCATCCTGTGGGACGACTGGATAGAAACAGTACAGGTTTGCTGCTCTTAACCAATGATGGGGAGTTTACCTACCGTCTTACCCATCCCAAATTCAAGCATGAGAAGGAATATTTGGTATTTATTGAAGGCAGGCTGCAGCCACACGAGGAAAAGAAGCTCAGGGAAGGAATTCAGCTTGAGGGTGGCATGACTCATCCCGCTGTAATAAAAGAGGTAAAGGCATTTCCTCCTTTTAATTACAGCATAATAATACACGAAGGCAGGAAGCGCCAGGTACGCCGTATGTTTGAGAAGCTGGGTCACTCTGTAGTGGCACTGAAGCGAGTGAGAATAGGAAGCCTCAGCATGGGTAATCTTGAGGAAGGGCAGGTGCGCGAACTTTCCCTCCAGGAAGTAAGAATTCTTTTACAGTGCTGAAAAGTGCTATAATAATCGAGTTATGCAGCTCAGAAAAACTTATCAAAACCTGAATCCTGGAATGCTTTGTGATGAAATACACGCCCTGGTTCAAAAAGTGGGAATCAAAGCAGAGGAGGCGAAGCTACAGACTTATCCCCTCCCCAGCGGTGCTACACAATCTCGCATCGCCATGACCTTCAAGATGGGAGGGAAGGAATGCGGCAGCGCTCATATCATAGAATCTCCCGCAGGCGAAACAGAGCTGATACTCGACTTGCAGGAAGCTCTTGTTCCCGATGAGAAAGCCGCTTTGTTACAGGAGGAACTGGATTTCATTTTTGGTTCATATGAGCTCAAGTGGTAAATGGCAGAAACCAGGCAGGAGCGCAGAGAAAAAAGACAGTTGAAAGAAAAAGCCAGGATGCGCCAGCACGGCAGAGGACTGATAAAAATATACCGGGATGCCATCTTAAAGAAATTCAGAGATATAGCGCATAAGTAATGCTTCTGTTTTGAATAATCCTGAAAACTATCTGGAGAAGTAAGCGCAAAATAAAAGAGGGCGGTTTTTAGCCGCCCTCTTTCTAAATCACCTGTCAAACTAAGTTGATTGTCGTCTTAACAGGAATACCAGAGCCACAATAAGCAGAATAACCACAATAATAATGACGATTATGCCCGCTGTGCCTAAGGGACCGCCGATTCCTGCTGGAGTTGGTATTTCTTGTGATAGCACAAAGAACTGTCCTTCCTCTCCTTCTACCGATACCTCGTAAGTTCTTGGCGCTGCCTTGCTCACTGTGAAAACTACCGTCTGGCAGG
>JAYENW010000024.1:42228-62280 GCA_034722275.1 Chloroflexota bacterium
CCGCCGATTCCTGCTGGAGTTGGTATTTCTTGTGATAGCACAAAGAACTGTCCTTCCTCTCCTTCTACCGATACCTCGTAAGTTCTTGGCGCTGCCTTGCTCACTGTGAAAACTACCGTCTGGCAGGAGCCTCCAGAAACGCCAACCGTGCGGCTGTCCTCAACCACTCCATTTATGTACAGCACAGCGGTATGACTGGCTCGTTCGCCGCCTGTGTTGCAGATATTGATGGAAATTTGAACTTCTTGATTGGGTACGACCTGCTCCGGCGTGATGTAAAGGTTAGAGGCTGTGAACTGCGCCGGCGCTGCTGGTGCAGCAGCCCTTCCTCTTGGGCTCTTCACAACGATGTAGCCGGTTTTGGTCTCGGTATCAGAAAGGTCAAGCTCATCGGTCACGGTAAGGCTTACTGTGTAGGTGCCAACCGCGGCGTAAGTATTAGATGGATTCTGCACAGTGCTATCTATTATTCCATCATTATTGAAGTCCCAGGCCCATGCAGCGATAGCACAACCGAGCGAGCCTGTGGATAGGTCAGTAAACTGAACCACCAAGCCGGGCTTGCCTGTTCTGGGTGTCCCCGAGAAGTCTGCAACTGGCGCTATCGCTTTGCCACCAGGACATTCAGCATCAAGCCAGGGAATATATGACACATTATCAGTTATGGCATCGCCAGTGGTAGCGAATGGGTTATCCACATATGTTGGCCCATACTCATCACCCCACCAGTTGTCAGCGGCGTCGCAGGTCCCGGTGCCTTCATTGTCCACTCCGTAAGGGAGATTGCCTGCGATGTTATTGCCGTTGATGGTGGCTGAAGCTGTGTCGGTGAGCAATATGCCACCATATTTGATATCGGGTGGGACCCCGGCGTCGCTCCCATTAGCGAGGATTTTATTGCAGCCGTTGATTTCCGCTGATCCACTCATGCCGAGCCATATGCCGGCATCATCATTACCAGATATTGTGTTACCCGAGACAGAGATATCTCCATAGCACTCGATGCCAGTATCAGTTAGAGCTGGTGTCCATGGGTCGCCAACTCCACCGCCGTTGTTGTTGATCGTGTTGTTCGAGATAGCGATGTCGCTGAAACCACCCGGGGCAACAAGCATGCCATCCCAGTAGTTTTCAACAATATCGTTAGCCTCTACATTAACATTGCTTGCCGCGATGATGAGTCCCATGTAGCCGCTTCCCCTAAGGAAGTTATTATTTATGTTAATAGTGCCGGTCTCAGTAGTGAGGCCTTGCACGACTATGCCAGTTCCGCCGATGAAACTTGGGTCAATACTCCCAGTAATAGTGAAACCCTCAATGGTCACCGGGCGGGCATTTCCCGTTATCCAGACAGCATAAGCTCCCTGGTAAGGCCCTATTTGAGGCCCCAATACATTCAAATCATGGGCATCTATGAAAGGGTTACCTTCTCCCAGGAGTTCTACGCTTTTATTTATCAACACCTGCTCGTGGTAAGTCCCCGCCAGCACATGCACCGTGCTGCTGCCCACATTATCAATGCCCTTCTGGATGGTATCGAAGGCGTTGTAGCCAAATACATGGCCATCTACTATGTCACCAGGGCTGTCACCAGCCCAGTCATCATCCACCCAGACCTTGTCAGGTTTGGGAACCACCACTTCAGAGTCACCGGTGATAGCTACATACTGTGTGGGGTTACCATCGATTTTATATCCCACTGTCCCGGCAAAGGTATAAGTTCCTGGAAGGATATTGTCTGGTACTGTGACTTTGTATAATAGGGTGAAACTTGTACCTGCATCGAAAAACTCTGTAGCCCATGTAAAGTCGAACAAGCCAGGCGTGCCACCACCATAAGTACCGCCAGAAGGACTGCACCATACTGGATCTGCAGTCACACCTCTCTCCTTTACATCAATGGCAGTCAGGAAGATAGCAGCACGGTGAAGATTCCCCCGGGTTCGACTACGAAGATAGCTTTTACTGTGACCAGGTCAACGCCGGGCACTTATCAAGTATTGCTGGAAGGGCAGCAGGGGCAGTTCACTGTAGCGGCTTCCCCAGCTCCTGGCAGACTGGGCACAGGCACCATAATTGCTATTATAGCTGCTATCGTGGTGCTCGTGGCAGCGATAGTATTTGTATTTATCAGGGCCAGGAAGAGGAGGGCTTTATAGTATAGATGGCGTTTAATCCGCCAGCTCTTCGAGTAGAATTATAGCCGCCTTTTTATCTAAGGGCTGGTTATTTTCTTAATCTGCCTAGAACCTCCCTCATGACAACGATCTCGATTCCCTTAACTTTCTTTAGAGACTCGTCGTTGGTCACAAATGCCTGGGCATTCCTTGAAATCGAGGCGGCGAGTTGTATGGCATCCGGGGTTCTGAGCTTATATTTGGCTCTGATGTCTGAGGCTAAATCTGCCACCGTGGCATCAACTGGAATAACTTCAAGATGTGGGAAATTCTCCAATGTGAGCTTGTACTCGTCCACCAGTATCTCATTACCGCATTCTCTAGGTTTTACCAGAATTTCAAGTCGCGTGATAACCGAGGTCTTGCCTTCTATCCTTCCATCTTCAATCAACTCAAAAAGGGCTCTGGTAAAGGGGAGATACTCCTTATTCTCCTCGAAGTGGTAAATGAAGGTCATCGTATCCAGGCCCAGAATGGAATAGTGTCCCAGGAGCTCTCGGCATTCCCTTTCTATTTCTCCCATGCTTCCCTTTCCCTCTTCACATATTCTGTGGCTTCAATCCCCCTCCAGACTTCCTTCCCCAGACCCTGCATGTATTCACTATATCTTTGTGGTCTGGGCTGCATGACGATCCAACCATCTCGAATGCTCGCAATAAGCTTGTCTTCGACGCGAACTCCAAGCTGTTCCCTGATCTTCTTGGGTATGACTATTTGATATCTTTTACCTACCTTTACAACATTGCTCATACTTAACCTCCAATTTTCATACAAAAATTATTATATCATATTTCAAGTAGCCCGTTATAATTTGGCAGGTGTTTAATCCGCCAGCTCTTCGAGCAAAATTATAGCCGCCTTTTTATCTAAGGGCTGGTTATTGTTGCCACACTTGGGCGATTGAATACAGGAAGGACAGCCATCGGAGCAGGGACATTCCCTGATTACCTTCAAGGTGGCTTGCCAGAGTTGGGCTATTATCTCAAATCCCTTCTCAGCGATGCCGATGCCTCCGGGGTAGGCATCGTAGATGAAGATTTGTGCTCTGCCGGTATCAGCATGAAGTGGGGTGGAAACGCCGCCGATGTCATTGCGGTCGCATAAGGCAAACAGGGGAAGAATACCAATAGCGGCATGCTCGCAGGCATGTAAGCCGCCGTGATAGTCAAGCCCGGCTTCAGCTATCCTGTCACTTGCTTTCTGGGGCAAGTCGAACCACAAGGCTTTGGTGGGGAAGTTCTGTGGTGGCAGGTCAAGTGCTTCCTCCCCGAGGACTTCTTCAGTGAGTTGTCTTTTCTTCTTAAAACCCACCACCTGGTTGGTGACATCAACATCTCCGAAATAGACTTTTACTCCGTGGCAATCTTTTTCCCTGTCCCGTTTCGCAACCCTGATATCGGTTATTTCCATAGTCTGGGTATAGTAATCTCTCAAAGTGGGCTCTGCCAGAGCGGTATGCTGAGCTAAATCGAGTTCAGTGATAATATAAGATTCACCCTGGTGGAGATAGATGGCGCCGGGATGGATTTGGAAGAAGGCGACACTGGCCTCCACTGTCTCCAGGAGGCAGCCACGGGAAAGGTCTATTATGGCGTAGCTTTGCCGCGTTGCCCTTATGTTTACATCCTGAGCAGGATATATGATGGAAGGAGAGGGATACCACTTTTGCTGGCGTTTTCTCAACCTGCCTTGTTGTTCCAATTCAGTTAATACTTTGTGGATGTCTCCAAAGAAATCCTTTTCATCACCTATAGGTTTTTCCCAGGCGGCACAGATGAGATGCGGCCCCAGAACATAGGGGTTATCGGGGTTGATTAAGGCATTATCAAAATTTTTGCCAAAAAGGAACTCGGGATTGCGCATCAAATACTGGTCCAGGGGGTTGTCTTGAGCGATAAGAAAGCTCAGGGAGCTGTCTGTGCTGCGTCCGCTGCGTCCTGCCTGCTGCCAGGTGCTGGCAATGCTTCCCGGGTAGCCGGTGAGAACTGTGGCTTCCAGATCGCCGATGTTAATACCCAGTTCCAGAGCGGTGGTAGCTACCAGCCCCAGAAGCTCACCCTTGAAGAATTTGCGCTCAATCTCACGTCTTTCCTCAGGAAGATAACCAGCGCGATAGGGACTGAGCAGGCGAGCGCAGGAGGCAGGTAACTGTTCCCTGGCATAGATGTAAATGAGCTCGGTCAATTTACGAGTGCGGGCGAAAACCAGGCTGCGTATATCATTTTGCGTTAACTGGCTTAGAAGAAAGGCTGCCTCGCTATTGGAGCTGCGTCGGGTGCTCCGGGACTGGTCAATGATTGGCGGATTCCAGGAGACGAAATATTTTTCACCATGTGGCGAGCCGTCGGTGGTGATGGCGTCGAAAGGCAGGCCCACGAGTCTTTCAGCGTGCTCGCCGGGATTGGCGATGGTCGCCGAAGAGCAGATAAACTGAGGTCTGGAGCCATAGAGGGTGCAGATACGGCGCAATCTTCGCAGAACATTGGCTGCATGTGAGCCAAAAATGCCGCGATAAACATGGGCTTCGTCTATTACCACATAGCTCAGGTGATGAAATAACCTGGACCAGTATCGGTGGTTGGGCAAAATGCCCAGGTGAAGCATATCGGGGTTGGTGAGCACTATCCTGGCTTGCCTTCTTATGTGAGCGCGCTGAGACTGTGGTGTATCGCCATCGAAAGTAGCCACGGCCTCTTCAGCGAGAAGCTCGGGGCAGGCGATTTCTTTCAAGCTGCGCGCCTGGTCCTGAGCCAGAGCTTTGGTGGGAAAGAGATAGATGGCGTAGCTATTGCGGTCGTTTTCGATTGCCTCCAGTGTCGCCAGGTGATAGCAAAGGGTTTTACCGCTGGCGCTTGGTGTGGCTATCATCACATTTTTTCCGGCAGAAATGGCGTTTATCGCTTGTGTTTGATGGCTGTGAAGAGAAAGTATGCCCTGCGATTTTAGAAGCGCCTGGATGGTTGGGCTAAGCGGCTTATCCAGTTCGCCCGAAGTGGCAGCTTGAGGTGGAATGCGCTGAGTGTGAACCATTTGCTGCCGATAATCAGGCAAACTCAAAAGGTAACTGAGGAAAACGCGAGCATCCACCTCAAAAAGCTGAGAAAACCTCTATTTCTGAACTCAACAGCTCCATCTCAGGATAATTCTGGATGGCGAAATTTACCACACTGGATAACATTTCATTGGCGTGTCTTCTGTGATTGCTGATGCAGGTTACCCCCAGGGTAGCTCGCTGCCATAAACCCTGATTATCAACTTCGGCTACTGAGACATGATACCTGTTTTGTAAGCGCGTGATAAGTGACTGGAGCACCCGGCGTTTACCCTTGAGAGACTCGTTTTCGGGAAGGCGAAATTCTAACTTGCATACGCCAACATTCATTGTGCTGTTAAATGGAATCTACTTCAAATATACAGGGGAAAAATGTTCTGGTCAAGATTGAAAAGAGCCGCAGGTTAAGCCTATAATGTCTTCATGCTTTCTCAGCCGCAACTTACGGTTCTTCTCAGGCGGGAAGAGATAGCCGGGACTGTAGCCAGGTTAGCTTCTGAAATCAACCGTGATTATCAGGGGAAGCAGCCCCTGCTCATTGGTGTCCTCAAGGGCTCTTTTGTGTTTATGGCTGATCTTATGCGTCATCTTGATTTGCCTCTGGAAATCGAATTCATAAGGCTCTCCAGTTACGGTAGTGGTAAAGAAAGTTCTGGTGAGGTCAAGGTAGTTCAAGGGCTCAAGACGCCGGTGAAGGGCAGGGATGTTCTGGTGGTGGAGGATATTGTGGATACTGGCTGCACTATTTGCTTCTTGCTGGATTATTTGAAAAAGAAGAAGCCGTCCTCTTTGAGGCTGTGCGCTTTAACCGATAAATCATCCCGTCGTCGAGTTCCAGTGAATATTGATTACCTTGGCTTCGCCGTGCCTGATAAATTCATTGTGGGCTATGGCCTTGACTTCAACGAGAAATTTCGTTATTTGCCCGATATTTGTTATCTGGAGGATGAAAAATGAATCTAGCCAGGCTTATTTCTGTAGCCCGGGGGGAGAAGCCAGCAGACTTGTTGTTCCAGAATGCCCGCATAATAAATACTGCCATTGGGGAAGTAGAGCAGGGCAATGTAGCTATCTATGGCGACAGAATTGCCGGCGTGGGAGATTATAATGAAGCCAGGGAAGTTGTTGACCTGGAGGGCGGCTATCTTTCTCCTGGACTAATCAATGGCCATACCCATATAGAGAGCTCTATGCTTCACCCCGCAAGATATGCTCAGGCTGTGGTGCCCCGAGGCACTCTGACAGTGATTACTGATTTACATGAAATCAGCAATGTTTGTGGCATCGAAGGCATAGAGTTTGTTTCAAATTGGGCGAGTAAGCTTCCGCTGGATATGTTATTCATGGCTCCTTCGTGTGTTCCGGCAACTCCTCTGGAGACCTCTGGAGCTGAGATAAATTCCAGAGAAATCAAGCGAATTCTGAGCTATCCCAACGTGATTGGATTGGGGGAAATGATGAATTTTCCCGGTGTGGTTCATGGTGATGAAGAGGTTCTGGCTAAACTCATGGCAGCAAAAGGCAGGGTGATTGATGGTCATGCGCCGGGGCTGGGGGGCAAAGATTTAAATGCCTATATGGCGGCGGGCATTCTTTCTGACCATGAATCAACTACGCTTAGGGAAGGCAAGGAAAAGCTCGAGAAAGGGATGTGGCTCATGATCAGAGAGGGCTCTTCAGAGAAGAATCTGGATGCTCTCTTGCCTCTGGTTAATGATAAAACTTACAGGAGATGCTTCTTTGTGGTAGATGACCGCAGTTGTTTTGACCTGCTTCATGAAGGGGATATAGATGATGTGGTGCGAAAGGCTATCAACAGAGGTTTGGAGCCGGTTAGGGCAATCCAGATGGCGACAATCAACACCGCTGAATATTTCAGGCTTTTTGACAGAGGTATCATTGCGCCAGGTTATCTGGCTGACCTGATAACTATCACCGACCTTCAGAGTCTAAAAATCAACCAGGTCTTTTATAGAGGCAAGCTAGTAGCCCGTGGAGGAGAAGCGATGTTTTCCTTGCCAGATATCACGCCGACGCTGACGGATACTGTTCACATCAAGCCTCTTGTTGCAGAATCGCTGAGGCTATCATCCATAGAAGAAACATTTCCTGTTATCGAGATTGTTCCTGGTCAGATAGTTACCAAAAAGAGGATGGAGAAGATGAAAATCGTGAGTGGGATGGTGATGCCTGACCTGGATAGGGATATCTTAAAGCTGGTGGTGGTGGAAAGGCACAAAGCCAGCGGCAATGTTGGCGTGGGTTTGGTCAAAGGCTTTGGTCTGAAAGAAGGAGCATTGGCTTCATCTGTAGCCCACGATTCCCATAATATCGTGGTGGTGGGAACCAATGATAATGACATAATAAAAGCCGTTGCCGAAATACAGAAACTCGAAGGTGGACTGGTTGTCTCTAATCAAGGTGAGGTTGTGGCTTCTCTTCCCTTGCCTGTTGCGGGATTGTTGTCATCAGAACCGCTGGATGTAGTTGTATCTCAGCTAGAACAGGTGGAGAAAGCTGCTGCCAAGCTGGGCAACCTGCCTCCGGCGCCTTTCGCCATCCTTTCCTTTCTGGCTCTGCCCGTCATTCCCGAATTGAGGTTAACTGATTTGGGGTTGGTGGATGTGCTGGCATTTAAATTGCTCAAATGAGAGGGAAGCTGAAATTACTGGCTGTGGCAAAACGAGTGATTTTATTTCTGCCTTGTGGCCCATAGTGGGGTAGCCTCAAAAGGCTCGCCTTTGAGCTTGGATTCTAATGTTTTCTGCAGTTGCTCTATGGGCACCCTGATCTGTGCCAGGCTATCGCGGTCTCTGATGGTGACTTGATGGTCTTCCAGAGATTCAAAATCTATGGTGACACAGTAAGGAGTGCCAATTTCGTCCTGGCGCCGGTATCTGCGCCCGATGCTTTGAGAATCATCGTAGCAGGTCATAAATTTTGGGCACAGATTGTTGTAAACTTCCTTAGCTAAAGGAGTCAGTTTTTCATTCCTGCTTAAAGGAAGGACAGCTACTTTCATGGGAGCCAATGAAGGATGGAAACGCAAAACCACCCGGGTCTCCTTTTCAACTGTTTCCTCATGGTAAGCGTCAATGAGGAAAGCTAACAAGGTGCGGTCGACGCCCGCTGATGGCTCGATAACATAAGGAACATAGTGCTCATTGGCTTCGGCATCATAGTAACTGAGGTCTTTATTGCCGAATTTGGTATGCTGCCTGAGGTCATAGTCGCCCCGGTTGGCTATTCCTTCTAACTCAGACCAGCCCATAGGGAAGAGATATTCTATGTCGTAGCAATTCCTGGCATAATGAGCCAGTTCATCCTTTTCGTGCTGGCGCAGGCGTAAATTTTCCTCTCTTATGCCGAGATTGACATACCAGGCAAACCTGTCCTTGACCCAGTAATCAAACCAGACTTCATCAGTGCCGGGCTTGACGAAATATTCCAGCTCCATATGCTCGAACTCTCTGGTTCTGAAGATGAAGTTACCTGGTGTAATTTCGTTGCGAAACGATTTACCCATCTGGGCGATGCCCAGAGGCAGCTTTTTGCGAGAAGTGGTGACCACGTTTTCAAAATTAACGAACATACCCTGGGCAGTTTCCGGGCGAAGGTAAACAGCACTGGCTTCCTCCTCAACAGGGCCCATGAATGTCTTGAACATCAGGTTGAACATGCGTGGCTCAGTTAGCTCACCATCACATTGAGGACATTTTTGATTCTTGAGCTCACTGGCGCGCCATCTCAAGTGGCAGGACTTGCACTCAACGAGAGGGTCAGCAAAGCTATCAACATGACCACTGGCTTTCCATACCTGAGGATGCATCATGATACTGGTTTCGATGCCCACAACATCATTCCGCTCCTGGACTATAGCTCTCCACCAGGCATTCTTGATATTCCGCTTGAGCTCTACTCCCATAGGGCCGTAATCCCAGCAACTGCCCAGCCCTCCATATATCTCGCTGCTGGGGAAGACAAACCCCCTGCGCTTGCACAGTGAAACGATTTTCTCCATATCTACTTTTCTACTTTATCGGGCATTTTTGTGTCTCCTCTGAAGCTCCTTAGCTTACCAGCTTTGCCTGCTGGCGTCAAAGGTGCCATGTGGCATGAAGCGCGTGGTTTTATGCCAGGAAATCACTTGACTGTAACTCGAATCAGGATATCTCCAGGCAAGCCATCGGTTCTCTGGCGGGCATTTCTTAGTCTCACCACGCTGCCTGTCTTCACTCCCGCAGGAACCTTTACCTCTAACCTCTTCCCTTTTCGGGTTAGAATCTTCTTTGTTCCGCGTAAAGCTTGCTGTGGAGTAATTGTAAGTTCGTAGCGAACATTTTGTCGCTGAGGCCTTTGTGCCTGGCCGAAGAGGTCTTCCAGGTTGATTTCCTGCCCCGGCCAGGCTTCAAATCTCGTACCGCCTCTAGGCCCTCCGGACTTCTTGAAGGAGAAGGAGATGTTCCTACCCTTGAAAAAGTCGCCGAATATATCATCGAGGAAATCAGATCCCAGCCCAGCCCCGCTGAAGTCTTTCATGGCATCTTGAAAGGTGGTTCTGGTGTAAGGACTTCCGAAGATGTCGCCGATATCGCCCACGGTGCCGAACTGGTCATACTGTTTTCTCTTCTGAGGGTCGCCGAGGACTCCATAAGCCTCGTTTATCTCCTTGAATTTCTCATTAGCCCATTTTTCATTGCTGCGATTGCGGTCCGGGTGATATTTCATTGCCAGCTTTCTATACGCCTTCTTTATTTCCTCATCCGAGGCATTCCGGGACACGCCTAACACATTATAGTAATCCTTAGTCGCTCTAGCCATTTTTATTTCTCCTTTGCCATTTGTTTGAGTTCGTAAAGCTTATTGATAGCTTCCAGAGGGGACATAGAATCAATATCAAGCCTGGCAATCTCATTTGATAGTTGAGAGTCTTTAGAGAAAAGTGGTATCTGCTGGACTCGCACTTTGCGTTGTGGGAGTTTGCCTTTTTTAGGGGCACGGGATTCAAGTTCAGCCAGGACTTCCTGTGCCTCAGCAATTACCGATTTAGGTAATCCGGCCAGTTGAGCTACATGAATGCCATAGCTCTTATCGGCACTGCCCGGGACAATTTTATGTAAAAAGATGACCTTGCCTCTTTCCTCTGTCACTGCTACATTGAAATTCTTTACCCTGGGCAGGATATTGGCCAAATCTACCAGTTCATGGTAGTGAGTGGCAAAGAGAGTCTTTGTTCCCAACCCGGGGTAATTGTGGATAAACTCAGCCACTGCCCAGGCGATGGAAAGCCCATCGTAGGTGGAAGTTCCCCGCCCAATCTCATCCAGGATGATGAAAGAATGTGGCGTGGCGTTGTTTAAGATATTTGCCGTCTCGGTCATCTCCACCATGAAAGTGGATTGCCCTGCGGCTAAATCCTCCTGAGCACCAATGCGTGTGAAAATGCGGTCAACGATTCCAATGTTTGCTGTGTCAGCAGGGACAAAACTACCAATCTGTGCCAGAAGGATAATTAAAGCTACTTGCCGGAGGTAGGTGGATTTTCCTGACATGTTGGGGCCGGTGAGTATGATGAGCTGGCTATCGCTATTACAGAGGTAGGTGTCATTGGGGACAAAATTATCGCTGCCCAGGCTCTTTTCCACCGCAGGGTGGCGGCCTCCTTTGATGTCGATAACATCAGCGTCGCTCAAAGTTGGCTTCACATAGTTATTGCGCACTGCTACCTCGGCGAGGCTGCAAAACACGTCAATTTGGGCTATAGCTCTGGCAGTAGCCAGGATTTGCTCAGCGGCACTGCTTATCTGCTGGCACACCTGTCGAAAAACGACAGTCTCCAGCTCAGCTATTTTCTCCTGGGCGTTGAGAATCACTGACTCATATTCCTTGAGCTCGGGAGTAAAGAATCTTTCTGCTCCGGACAAGGTCTGCTTGCGAATATAATCGGAGGGAATCAAGCCAAGATTGGCACGAGATACCTCAATATAATAGCCAAATACTCGGTTGTAACCCACCTTGAGGGACTTAATTCCGCTACGCTGCCTCTCTTTCTGTTCCAGAGAAGCCAGATATTGCTTGGCTTCCTTTGATTTGTGGCGAAGCTCATCTAATTCGGGGGAAAAACCTTCTCTTATCACACCACCCTGCTCTAAATCTCCAGGCTCATCGGCAATGGCCTGGGCGATGAGATTGACAACATCGCCGCAGGGTTTCAGTTCATCTCTCAACCACTCCCTGTAGTTCCCGGCCGCTATCGTTTCTTTCAGTTCGGGTATTTTCTCCAGGCTGCCGCGAAGCGTTATCAATTCCCTGGGTATGGCTCTGTCGCTTCTTACTCGGTTGACCACCCTCTCCAGGTCAGCGATATCTGCCAAAAGCGATATAGTTTTTTGCCGCACCATGGCGTTGTGGTAAAACCAGGCAACCGCTTCTTGCCGCTGATTCAATTCAATCAGGTCAAGGAGAGGATGTCTCAGCCAGTTTTTCAGCAGCCTGCCCCCCATGGGCGTTCTGGTCAAATCTATGATAGCAAGAAGGAAGTGAGTACTTTCTCCCCAGCGGCCACCCTGAAAAAGCTCCAGATTGCGGCATGTCTGGCCATCGAGAACCATGAAGGAATCTGTAGAATAGGTGGTAAGGTGGGTTAACTGGGGCAAAGCTTCTTTCTGGGTTTCTCCAAGGTAATGAATCAGTGCGCCTGCAGCCATTATAGCCAGGGGTAAATGGGCACAGCCGTAGCCTTCCAGAGTTGCCACGGCAAAATGCTCTAACAAAGTCTCCTGAGCTGTGTCCTGCTCAAACCAGTAATCATCAAGTTTGGTTGCGGAGGCAGATAGAGATTCAAAAGGCGCAGCATCTTCCCGAATGAGAACTTCACTGGGCTGAAGTCGCTCCAATTCAGGATAAACCCTGGCAGTGGGAAGCTGAGTGGTGGCAAATTCGCTTGTAGTTATATCAACGTAGGCGATTCCTGCCTCTTCACCCTCGATGACCAAACTGGCCAGATAGTTATTGCTCTTGCTTTCCAGCAGATTAGGCTCAACTACTGTACCCGGTGTTACTACGCGGATAACATCTCTTTCTACCAGTCCTTTACCTGGAGGAGTAAGCTGTTCGCAGATAGCGACTTTATGACCGCGGTTGATGAGCCTGGCCAGATAGCTATCCCGGGCGTGATGAGGTATCCCTGCCATAGGCACTTTGTGCCCCTTGCCCATCTCGCGGGAGGTTAAAACGATATCCAGCTCCTTGGAAGCTATCCTGGCATCCTCATCGAAAGTCTCGTAGAAATCGCCCAGGCGGAAGAAAACAATAGCCTCAGGATAGCGCTGCTTAACCTTGAGGTATTGATGTCTTAACGGTGTTGTCGTCATCAATATTATTTTAGTAGTTAAAGAGATATAAAGCCAACAGACATTAGAATGGAGGCTTCAACAAAAGCAGCCAAAGCACTATAATGATGGTGGAAGGGAGGAAATTAAAGGCTGGCATTCTTGACTATTGGGGTAATATACAATGCTTAATCAAAGAGTGAGTTTCACAACTGAAGAAGAGCTTCAAGAGGCAATATTACAAGAAAAAATAAAAGGGACTCCTGACTTAGAGATTGGCCAGAGATATGGAGTCACGTTTGGGTATATTGAACGGCTCATTACCAAGTCGCAGGGAGTCAGCGTTAGTGCTTTTAAGGTTTCTAAAAAAGTGAAAACGCTTTACCCAAAGGATTTTAAAGAAGAACAAACAACAGTTTGGAGTTTTAAACAAAGAGGTAGTTGGGCAACTCACAGCGGAGAATATAGAGGAAATTGGTCACCTTATATCCCGCGAAATGTAATTCTTAAATATTCAGAACCTGGTGAATTAGTTTTAGATTATTTCTGTGGGGCTGGAACAACTGCTGTAGAAGCAAAGTTGTTAGGAAGAAGATGTATTGCTATGGACATAAATGATGGCGCAATTGAGCTAGCAAAAAGAAATATGGCTTTTGACATCAAGTCCACGCAGCAAAGATCTCTTATAAAGAGTGAAGAATACCCTCAGATTTATGAGCCTGAGCTTAAGGTGGGAGATGTAAGGGAACTGTCTTTCTTACAGGATAACTCGGCAGACTTAATCTGTGCTCATCCTCCCTACGCAAATATTATTCATTATACTGATTCTCAGGAGGGAGATTTATCATTCTGTGACATTGATGAGTTCCTAAAGGAAATGACCAAGGTTGCCAAGGAAAGTTTTAGAGTACTGAAGCCAGGGAGACAATGTGCCATCTTAATAGGAGATATGCGAAGGAAGAAACATGTAATTCCCTTGGGTTTTAGACTTATAAATGTGTATTTGGATGCTGGCTTTAAATTGAGAGAGCTTGTTATCAAACGGCAACATAACTGCAAGACTACAGGATTTTGGTATGCTAACTAAAATGGACGAGCAAAAGTTAACCTGGAAAGATGTTGTAAGAGACGCCTTATTAAAATTGGGTGAGCAGGGACATTTATCTGAAATTAATAAGATAGTGGAAGGTCATCCAAAAACTAAGACTAATCCAACTTGGCGGGATACTATCAGAAGGGTTGTAAGACAATATAAGATATTCGAACCAGTGTCGCCTGAAAGAAGCGGTATTTATAAAGTCGTGGAAGAAATTTCAATAAGGCCCGAGGCACAAGGTTTTACTAAAGAGCCAGAGATTGACCACGGAATTGCTCAAGGAATGTTAGTTACACTTGGAAAAATATATGGATACGAAACTTATGCACCTCCACATGACCAGACTATTAGAAGTTTTCTAGATAAACCGTTAAGAGATTTTGTGACTGTATCTGACTGCACTGACATTTTCAGAGGCCCAAATTTATCAAAGATTAGGGAGATAGATTCCTTATGGTTTGATGAGGATGATTATGGACTATTTCCAGTGTACGCTTTTGAAGTAGAAGAAACAACAAGGGTGAAGTCCGGTTTAGATAGGCTGTTAAAAATACCACGAAGGTTTCCTGCTCGATTTTTTGTTATTGGTCCGAGTACAAAGGAGAAAGATTTATTTGAGCGATATATTAATCAGACGCCATTTAGAGATTTTAGAGACAGGTTTCTGTTTAAACTTTACGAAGAGTTAGAGGAGTTATATAACGCTGCCTTAATTCATAATGACCGACGAGAACAATTCGGAGTTATTGAGAGGGGGAGATAAAGATATGCCTACAATAATTATCGATTCCCAATATCATCGTAATCAATTTGATGATTGGCTTGCAGGTGGAACAGTTGAAGATAACGGAAAGACTTATTACTGGTCTGCACAAGACAGTAATTACGGGTTTGGTTGGGAAATTGAACCGATTACCAAAGAGGACTGGAATGATATTTCTGAAGACCAATTCGATAAAGTTATCACATTGATTGAAAAATGTCTTCATGAACACAAAACCAAATATATCTTTGAGGCTGTGTAGACAAATTAGATGTGATGAGCGACAAAAATACTATGAGAGTAGCTTTGAGAACTGGGATTCTCCAATTTCGTATTCCTTTACTTGCTAGTTTCCTGGATGTTTTTTGTTATCAGTATTCTATGGTAGATAAATTAAATCGCGAAGCTTGGAGAAGGGTGTGGGAAGAATGGGGTAAGATTTCTAACAATCATAGACCCCCAACGCCAGCATCGATGGACTACTTAATTTTTAGACTTGGCAGGATAGCCTGTCGCCCAAACAAGCGTTTTTGTCCACCCGAAGAAGCAGTCACTGAGAAGAAATTGGAGAGCTTAATCCCGCAGGATAGATTGATTTTCAGAGCTGACAGGTACTGCATTTTTAGTGAGGTTTGTCAGTTAGAGAGAAAGATATTGAATGCTCCTAACAGTATTTCAATTGAAGGAAGAACAGGGTGGAAGAGCGGAAAGACTGGTGAAGGTGGAGGAGGTGGAATTTCATCTTGAAGATGAGCCCGCTGTATTGTCTAACACTGCATGGAGGGTTTGTGCTTTACACGGCTCACCCAAATTCTCATGGAGCAAAAATCTCTTTTACGCCAGAAACATTATATACGGAAAGTGAGGCAAATTATATCTGGGTTAAGATAAGGTCTCTACCATGTTAGAAGAAATTGGAATTTCGGTTAAGGAAGACTTCCAAGATTGTATTGATGAAGACTGGGCAAGGAAGATAGTCCAGAAAGTCCTTGAGGCTGAAGGTGTGGCTTCTCCTTATGAAGTGAGCCTGGTTTTCACCGATTCTGAGACGGTGCGTAAGCTCAACCGGGATTACCGTGGTGTGGATTCCCCTACAGATGTGATTGCCTTTTACATGCTTCCCCAACAGGATGATAAAGATAACTTCTTTGCTCTGCCTCCTGATGGCATAGTTCGCCTCGGAGAGGTTATCATCTCCTATCCCCAAGCAGCAGAACAGGCCAGGGAGCAGGGGCATTCTGTTGATAAAGAGCTGGCATTACTTATTATTCATGGCGTGCTTCATCTCCTGGGCTATGACCACGAAAAGCCAGAAGAAGAAAGTAGGATGAGAGCCAGGGAGAAGGAACTCTTATGGAAGAAAGTTTTGCAAGGGGGAAATGAATAAACAGATATCGCGCATCTCTTATGAATCCGTCAAAACAAGTTCAGATATATGATATTGTGTGAAATCATAGGCTGTTTGGTGAAAGAGGTATAGATTATGATGAAGATGAACGCAAAGAGAGGGCTGTTGACACTTTTGGCAGTGCTGGTAGTGGTAACTATGTTGATAGGTGGATGTGTTCCTGAACAAAAAGGAGCACCTGCGGGAAAGCCAGCAGAACAGAAAGGAGCTCTTGAAATTGAGGTTATAGACTCTGGTGAGCCCATTTCTGGCGCTGAGGTTTGGGTTTGGGAAAAAGAGAAATTTGGTGGCAATCCTCAGTGGACACAGGCTACTGGTCAGGATGGGATAACGTTTTTTAGTTTGCCTGTTGCAATGTATGTGGTGAGTTTATCTCCCTCGAAATATTATTCCTCTTCAGAAGAAGCCATTCAAAATGTCATATATTTTGAGATTAAGACAGGTGGTGAAACAGTTGAGCGAACTCTCAAGCTGCCGGAAACCTTCGAACAGCCCGATGAAGCGACCTTCAAGGAATATTTTTCGGATATGGGACTTGGTAAAATGTCTGCTGGTGGGAAGCTTCCTCAAGACCTCCAGCGAAATGCTAATATTTTCGCCCCGGGAGACCAAATTTGCATCTACGGTACAGTTATCCGAGAAGTTCAAATTTCCACTCTAATTTATGATTTGCGAAGCAAAAAACCTGTTGGTAAAAAACAAGCCTATGCCAAACCTTTAAGTAAAGGTGGATTTGCTGGATGCAGCCCTGCTGATTTATCTGCCGGGAAATACGAATATAAAATCTATGTTGGTGATGTGCTTATAGCTATATTCCCCTTTGAGGTTCGCTAACAAAGGAAGACTTTTGGGACAATGCTGTGGGCGAGTCTTTTCGCATAATTGAGCTCTGGCTAGTTGTGGCTAGTGGTTTTTTGCTTAATGGAGTTTACGTGCTATAATTTTCTGCAAGTGGCAAGTCTATCGATGTTAGTCTGGGTTTGAGGGCACAAGCAGGCATAGGCCGAGGTCTTTTAAAGTGTAAAATGCTGAGGAGGTGCAGATGGCTAAATTTATAATGTTAACAACGCTCACAGATGAAGGAAGGAAAACCATCAGGGACAACCCTGAAAGGATCAAGGAAGTCAACAAAGAGGTTGGGGCAATGGGAGCAAAAATTCTTGCCCAGTATGCCATATTGGGCCCATATGACTTTATCAACATTCTGGAAGCTCCCAACAGCGAAGCGATATCTAAGTTAGCGATAGCGCTGGGCGCAAGGGGTACACTTCAAACCATGACCCTGGCCGCCATGGATGTGGACGAGTTCATCAGTGGTATCAAGAAGTGAAACTGCTCCCTCGGCTGCCTGTTTGTGCCAACAATCTGAGACATCATTGAACCCACTCGTATACATCGTATTCATTTCCTTATTGTGCTGCCATGCATGATGTTCTCGGTTGTTTCTATTTGAGCCAGATGACATAGAGGAAGTTAATGTGTTGTTAACCAAGTTTGCCTATATTAATATACAATGAAATTCCGCTTATTAAAGAGGAGATTTTATAATGAATAAGAAGCTTTTTTGTCTTCTGTTAGTAATTGGATTGCTTGTTTTCGGAATAGCGATGGTTGGTTGTGAAAAAGAAGGTGGGGGTGCTGGAAAGCCGGAAGGGCCCCCAAAACTTGAGGGAGCAAAGCCATTGGAGAATGCTATAGAAATAAAGGCAGAAGGGAAGATTTTGCATTATCAAAGAGAGTCCTTCTGGAACAGTGAAGATTTTTCCGGGATTTTAGAATCAAAAAAGGAATTTGAAGCCGAAGAGAGCGACTCTTTTGAGAAAGCCTTGGAAAACTATGACCTGGGTGTTATCAATCTTGAGTTCCAGGTTGATGAAGCAAGGAAAACAAGTATCTTGATGGGCGACATAAAAGGTGCGGTGTATAACACTAATTCTTACGAATTCCATTGGCTTTTAGGCGATTTGCCCTTTGACCTATATCAATTTCAGCAGTCGAAAAAAGAACTTAACTATGAAGGAGAAGTCAATGGTGTCCCCACAACAATCAGACTCGTTTTCCCTTATACTATAGCTCATTGTCATGAGCATGTTTGGCCATCGAAATCGTGATGAAGAATAATAAGAAAATGGCAGCCTTATAAACCAAGAGACGTGTTTTTCTCGATAATGGCCCCCTTGTTTAGTTGCAAAGGCAAGTTACAATCCCGTGGAAACGGTCTTCATCAATTTTGACTGCCTTTATTTTGGTGTTTATACTGGAGGAGAACCCTTAAATTATTGTAGGTAAGAGCAAGTAAGTTAGAGCAATGAAGATATTATCGTGGAATGTCAATGGCATCAGAGCAGTTGAGCGGAAAGGCTTTTTACGATGGCTGTATCATGAACTTCCCGATATTCTCTGTCTACAGGAAACGAAAGCATACCCGGACCAACTAAGCCAGGAGCTTCAACACCCCCAGGGCTACCATGAATATTGGAATTACCCCGAAAAGAAAGGCTATAGTGGAGTCGTTACCTTCGCCAAAGAACTTCCTCCCACTGTGCGATATGACCTTGGCATTGAAGAATTTGATGTAGAGGGAAGGATTATAATTGCAGAATACCCTCAATTCGCCCTTCTAAATGTATATTTCCCCAATGGCAAGAGAGACGAAACACGACTGAAATATAAGCTAGACTTTTATGAGCTTACATTTGAGGTTCTTGAGGAAATCAAAGCGAAGAATAGCAAGCTCATCATTTGTGGCGATTTTAACACTGCTCACAAGAAGATAGACCTGGCTGATCCCAAGAAGAATGAGAAGACCTCGGGATTTCTACCTATTGAGAGAGTCTGGATGGACAAGCTGGTAGCTCATGGCTATGTTGATGCATTTCGCTACTTTAATAAAGAACCGAATCAGTATACCTGGTGGGATTTAAGGACAAAAGCCAGAGACAGAAATATAGGTTGGAGACTTGACTACTTTTTTGTTAGCGAGAACCTGCTGAGCTCCGTGACCAGGGCATTTATCATGCCTCAAGTGATGGGTTCTGATCATTGTCCTGTCGGTATCGAGCTTAAAGATGGTTAGTGCGAATCGCTGCGAGTGTTAGATTTGGATTATTTTTCCAGCTCCACCATCAATACATTTTTCGGGGTATAAAGATTTTATTTCTGACTTAAATTGCGTGCAATGACAGGGACAAATCAATTCCAAATTCTTGAATAAATCAAATTCGTGAAATCCATGCAATCCACCAATGATTCCATAGATTTTCCCAAACTCTGAAGCGGCTCCAAGAATATGTGCCATTCTTGGGTGAGAACATCCTGCAATTATTACTATCCCCTTATCTGTTTTGATTGCCATGCTCTGCTCTATACCATCGAGCTCGCCGGTGGAGAAAACATTTTCGTGGATTTGAAGAGACTCTTTAACGCTAACTGTCTCTTTTGCTCTGGAAGGTTTAGGGCATGAAAGAGGGACATAAACTTTGACCTCTGGATTTACTTTAAGGAAATCAGAAAGCCCACCAATATGATCAAAATGGGGATGGGAGATAAAAACCTCATCAATGGAGGCTGGTTCGATATTGAGCTTTTTCATGTTCGAAAGAAGTATAGAGCCATTTGTGCCGCTATCAAAAAGAATTCTGGGTGTATTCTCTATTTCTACCAGTGAAGAGAAACCCCAATCGGATTTAAGACCTCGTTGATAAACAGTATTGTCATAAATAATGGTGATTTTCACTTTTACCTCCTCTCTTTTTATTGTTGCTAAAACGCTATCTCATTTTAATCCTTTCCCTTCAGTGATGCCAAGGAGCAACCTCAGAGATGCCCGTTATTTCACTTGCTGCTTCGTTATTCAGGTGAGGATTCGACCAAGATGATAAACTAAATGGTACGCCTAGAGGGATTCGAACCCACGACCCCCGGTTCCGAAGCTAGAAGCCGAATGTGCCAAGATATGTCCGCAGATACAAAAGGGTGTTTTATAATTTGGGGATTAGACTCATTTTATATTTATGGTGGCGTTTAATGCCGAGGCATATTAAGCAGTTTGTTAGCAAAATGTTAGCAAACTACTCACATTTATAGACAGTGGACAAAACGATGTTTCGTGCAATTCTTATAGTTCTTCTATTTCTAAAATCCTATCTACCCGAAAAGTCTATCTTCATTCCGGTTCAAACAAAACGCCCGAAACCTGATGTATTTAACGTTATTGTATTCCATC
>JAYENW010000025.1:0-21186 GCA_034722275.1 Chloroflexota bacterium
AGGAGGGACTCATTTATCCCGATATAGTGGTAGATAGTAAATCGGGCGTTTCTGGAGCCGGTAGAACTCTGAGCCTACTCACTCATTATGCTGAAGCTAATGAAAATACTTGTGCTTATTCCCTTGAGGGGCATCGCCATCTACCAGAAATGATACAGGAACTAAAGCTGCTGCGTAATCAATTTTCATTATCCCTGACTTTTGTGCCGCACCTGGTACCAATGACACGGGGCATACTAAGTTCTTGCTATGCTAAATTAAAGGACAAATTATCTGCAGAGGAGATAAAACAACTCTATCGTGAATTCTATCAGGAGGCCCCTTTTGTTAAGATAACAGCTAAACCGCCTCAAACTAAGCAGGCCTGGGGTAGTAATTTTTGCCTTATCTATCCTACAGTGGATATGAATACAAGTACTTTGATAGTGATTAGCTGTCTTGATAACCTTGTGAAGGGGGGTGCCGGACAAGCGGTGCAGAACATGAATATCATGTTCAACCTTCCCGAGATCAGTGGGCTTGAAAGCCTAGCGATTTACCCGTAGAATATAAATCTTGCCCTCATCGTCTAGAGGCCCAGGACGTCAGCCTTTCAAGCTGAAGATCAGGGGTTCGAATCCCCTTGAGGGCACTTCCTCTTTTGCCCATAAACTTGATAGAACGCTAGTTCAGAGAGTTCCTTCCTGCGTGATGCCTTCCCCTCCCTCTCAGGGTAACCCAGAGGGGTCATTTCTACCACAGCTACTTCTGGTGGTACCTTCAAGATTTGAGCTACCGCCTGAGCATTAAAAGCACCGATGTGCACTGTTCCCAGGCCAAGTGAATGTGCAGCTAGGACAAGGTTTTGCATGGCCAAAGCTACATCAAACATATACCAATCGCCCTTATCCGTGCTAGGTATACTTTTGTTAAATCCAGATTTGCCCAGTTCAGCACAGGCTACAATAACTACGGGTGCTTGCCTGACTGCAGAACTTGCTGGATTCAGAGGTGTAAGGGTTTCAGCTAATCTGGTTCTTATCGCCCTATCTTTAACTATGATGAGTTTCCAGCACTGTGTATTGGCCCAAGAAGGTGCCCAACGAGCTGCCTCCAGCACAGCATTAATTTTATCTTCATCTACAAATTCAGGTTTATAATGACGAATACTCCGCCTTGTCTTTATTGCTTCCAGTACTTCCATCGCCTTTTTATTCCTTTTTTATCTCTCCCAAGCATCCTTACCAACGAGCGGCACAAAATAACAGCCGCCCAGGTTTTCCACCTTATTTCCCTTTTCATATTTTGTAATCTTGAGCAATTCTTGCTGCCAGGAAGAACCTACAGGAATTACCAATCGCCCTCCCCAAGTCAACTGGTCTAAGAGAGCTTGGGGCACACAAGGTGCTCCAGCAGAAACTATGATGGCTTCATATGGTGCTTTCTCGGGCCAACCTAATGCTTCACCAGCATCATAAATATAAACATTGGAATAGCCAAGTTTATCCAGAGCCCCTTTAGCTGAGGTTGCTAATTCAGATATAATTTCCACAGTAATGACTTCTTTAACTAGTTCTGCCAGTATAGCAGCTTCATAACCACTTCCGGTACCTAATTCCAACACTTTCTCGTGGCCTTTTAATTCTAAGGCTTGTATCATCAAAGCCACAATGAAGGGTTGAGAGATAGTCTGCCCGAAGCCAATACTAAGTGGTCGGTCATCATAAGCTTCGCAACAATGCTCTCGAGGAACAAAAACCTCACGTGGAACTCGTTTCATGGCGGCAACTACACGCTTATCCGCGATTTCATGGTCAAGATATCTGGCTAAGTTTTCCCGAGCCCTCTCTGAATCCGCCACCATTTATTCATCCCAGAATAAAGGAGAGTATTATCAAAACGATAATCAAACTGCCAGCAAGAATGCCAATAAGCCTTAAATCCCTCCGCACATAGCTATAATCAGCAATAGCATACTGAGATTTAAGGGACACAACTTTTGGCGCTTGTTTCTTCGGAGTTATCAGTGTGGCCTGCTCTATATGTCTTTCCTTTACTATTCCGGAGGGTCTAGTTCGATGTTTGGATTTGCGCTGATGTGATTTTTTAGCCATTGCTCTCACCTCATTCTAAAACATGACTGCTCGTAGATCTTGGTGCTGGAAATATATGCATGTCCTAAAAGTTGCTGGAGGGAATGGAGGTCAGTGCCTGTCTGTAACTTGTTCATGGCAAAGCTATGCCGAAGTGTCTGGGGCGTAACCTTGGTCCTCAAATCAGCCTTGATAGCATAATTCTTAATTATCTGCCACAACCCCTGTCTGGTAAGCCGATTGCCACGCAAGTTGAGAAATAGCGCCTTCTCTTCAGCATTAAATAATAAATCTAACCTGTCATTTTCAATGAAGTTCTTCAATAACTGACCTATGTGATGTTCGAAAGGAACTTTCCTTCTAGTGTTACCGTGGCCACAATATAAGCAATTTTGCTCGAAATCGATGTCTTGAATATTCAAACCTGTCAACTCGCTTATACGTAAACCATTGAAATAAAGTAATTCTAACATCACTATGTCCCTTTTCGATTCAGGAGTAGAGCCTTTCTTCGGCTGCGTCAGCAAAGCTTGATACTCAGAAAGAGATAGAACTTTAAGTTGATGTTTGCCAACTTGAGGAGATATTAAATTCTGCGTAGGGTTATCTTTTAATTTCCCCAACTCAATCATAAACCTGAAGAAGGATTTGGCTGCCGCTATTTTACGAGCTATTGTGGCTGCCGAATATTTTTTCTCTCGAAGTTGCAGCAAGTAACTTTTCAAAAGCTCGCTTTGGGACTTAATGATTCCCTTAGCTTGCTCTATCTCAATATAGGTTGCAAGTTGATTTAGGTCATTGCGATAAGCAGTTACTGTATTCGCAGAGTAATTGTTCCCTTTGGCTAGGTGCTCAAGGAAAATATAGATATCACGCTTCATGCAGCATTATTGTAACATAATGCCTTCAAATTTTGTCTCTACCCCAGCCTCTTGTTACAATAAATTTATTATGGACTCAATCGAGCTAGAACAACAGCTAAAAGCTTTACCCACAAATCCTGGAGTTTATTTATTCAAAGATAATGAAGATAAAGTTATTTATATTGGTAAAGCTATCAAACTGAGCAATAGAATAAGAAGTTATTTTGGTGCCCCCAGTAGTTTACCAGCAAACATTCAGCAATTGGTATCTAAAATAAACAGCTTTGAGTTTATCGTCACTAACTCTGAGCAAGAAGCACTTATTTTAGAATGTAACCTGATAAAAAAATATCAGCCACACTACAATGTCCGTCTCAAGGATAGTAAAACTTTTCCCTATCTTAAGGTAAATGTTAATGAAGAGTGGCCTGGCGTTTACATTACTAGGAGGGTGAGAAATGATGGTGCCAGATATTTTGGACCATTTGCCAGCGCCGGTTCAGTACGCAAAACATTAAGAGTGGTGAAAAAAATATTTCCTTTTCGCTCTTGCACCAAACCCATCAATGACAAAAATAAACGACCTTGTCTCGATTATTATATCCATCGCTGTCTCGGGCCATGTACTGGTGCTGTAAGTAAGAAAGAATATCAAGAGGTGATAGAGCAGCTTATCTTGTTCTTGGAAGGCAAGCAGGAGCCACTCCTTCGAGAGCTAAAACAAAAAATGGCAGAAGCATCTCGTCAACTCCAGTTCGAGAAAGCATCCATATTTCGTGACCAAATTCGAGCAATAGAGAAAGTCATAGAAGGAGGAAAAATCAGCATTACTCTGAAAGGTGAGCAGGATGTTATTGCTCTGGCGCAGGATAACGGGCAGGCTCTTATTAATATTTTCTTTATCCGCAATAATAAACTGGTTGGCCGTAACCAATTTATCATGGAGGGAGTTTATGGCGAAGGGCATAGCCAAGTAATGACACACTTTGTGAAGCAATACTACGCTTCAGCTTCACATATTCCGCCTTTGATATTACTCCAGCATCCCATAAATGAAATGCCTGTGCTTTCTGATTGGCTTAAGCAACGAAGGGGAGGTAACATAAAGCTGCAACTGCCACAACGAGGGCGCAAGAAACAACTGATAGACATGGTGTTCGAAGATGCTGAGAAGAGCTTAGAATTAGTTAAAGCTAAGCAGATGAACCCTGAGGTTATACTTGCTGCTCTACATGAATTAAAAGATAGGCTTGGTTTACCCAAAATACCTTTCAGGATCGAGTCCTACGATATTTCCGACATTCAGGGCACTTTAGCAGTAGGTAGCATGGTTGTTTTTGAGAAAGGCCTGCCTAAGCTAACTCATTATCGCCGCTTTCGTGTTAAGACGATAAGTGGCGCCGATGATTATGCTATGCTTCGTGAAATTTTAAGACGCCGCCTCAAAAGAGGCATAAACAGCAGGGGCAGCTGGGCTATCACCCCTGACCTTATCCTTATTGATGGTGGCAAAGGACAGCTCAACGCCGCTTTAGAAGTAAGAAAGGAATTGGGCATGGATTCCCTCTTCATGGCAAGCCTGGCTAAAGAGTATGAAAAGGTTTTTATACCTGACCAAGTTGCTCCTGTTGATATACCCAGAGATTCTCATGCCCTTCATATATTGCAAAGAGCCAGAGATGAAGCACACCGCTTCGCTATCAGTTATCATCAAAATCTGCGGAGTAAGAAAAGCTTTACCTCTATCCTGGATATTATTCCTGGTATTGGCCCCAAGCGTAAGAGAGCATTAGTAAAGAAATTTGGTTCAATTGAAGCGATTCGAGATGCTTCACCAGAGAAAATCAGTCAAACAAAGGGTATAACTTTGAACTTGGCTAAAACAATTAAAGAATATTTGTGAACTCGGCTTATGTGCATTGTGTTAAAGATTCTGGCGTTATTTATTCAAACCCAGATATTTCATTAAAACAAAGGCATTTTTAACAGCGAAAGCTTCAGCATCATTATTAAAATAGATATAAATAGATTTAAGATTCTGGCCTAACTGAGTAATTTTCTGTGCCCATTGCGAAAGCTCTTCATCAGAATAACAGCTTGAATATAAATTCACACTGCCATGAAAGCGGATATAGGCAAAATCACTGGTGGCTACAAGAGGGCAACTAAAACCAGGCATATCAAAAATACAAAAGCCAGCATTGTAGCATTCCAAAATACGAAAAACAGAGTCACAAATCCACGACTCATCACGAAATTCAAATACATGCTGATATTCTTCAGGCAGGGAAAACAGAAAATTGTTCAATACTTCATCGTTTCGTTTCATATTAGGGGGCAGTTGATATAAAAGAGGACCTAATTTGCTTTCTAAAAAGTTAGCTCGCACGAGAAAATTCTCCATTGCCAAGTCCAAATTCCTCAATCGTTTTATATGCGTAATAAATCGACTTACTTTGACAGCAAAAACAAATTTATCAGGTGACGATTCCCGCCAGTTAGTGAAGGCTTTCTCGGTGGGTAAATGATAGAAACTGTTATTGAGTTCTACGGTGCTAAATTGCCTGGCATAGAACCGCAGCCATTTGGATTTAGGCAATTGTTCTGGGTAAAAAAGCCCCCGCCAGTGGTCATAATACCAGCCACTGCACCCAACATGGTATGTGGGCAATAAATCACCAACATCCTTCATCTTTCCATTCCAAAGAATTTGAAAACTTATCTATTATAGATTATACTACCTGCTTGGAAGAGCTTCTTGGTGACTAGAGCGGAGTGGAACCACCCGTTCCCATCCCGAACACGGAAGTGAAACGCTCCAGCGCAGACGATACTTAAGGGGCAGTCCTCCGGGAAAATATGCCGTTGCCAAGAGGCTCTTCTATTCATTCCTTTCTAATCGAGCCAGGTCGAATCTCATACCATCTCTGGCAGCAACAACAGAAATTCCAGTTTTCTCACTTAATTCTCTAGCTAGTTCCCAAGGCCTGGCTCGCCACATGTTCATACCAAAGTGAGTAAGCACAGCCACTTTGGGCTTTATTTCCTCTATGATTCTCTTAGCTTCAGGAAGAGATAGGTGCTCAACAAAAGCTTTAGGGTTCAGCATAACCACATTGATGATCAATAATTCGCCTTTATAATAGTTAGACAAATTGTCAAAATACTTGGTATCAGTAATCCAAGAAAAAGTATGATGAGGAGTTTGAAAGATAAAGCCATAAGTCTCTACTGGATGATGGTGTTTGACTGGCGTTGCGAAGGAGATGTCTTTGACTCTATAAAAGCCACCCTCAGTTAAAATCTCTATCTTTTCGGGATAGGAACGCAAGTAAGATAAGATAACGGGGTCTTTATTCAAGGCATCGCTGGGAGCGAAAACCACACCTCTCTTTCTTCTACCACCATCAGTCATGGCTTCAATCATGATATTCACATCACCGCTATGGTCCAAATGCTTGTGGGAGAGAATAATGGCATCCAATTTAGAGAGATCGAGTTTCCTTTTAGTAACTTGCACCAGGCTACCTGGACCGGGATCCAGAAGTATTTGAGTCTCGCCAAAATTAAGCCAGGCACCACCAGAAGCCAAGAGTTGACGAGCAACCATGAACCTGGCACCAGCAGTGCCCAGGAAGGTTATTACCTCGGGTAGCTCAGCCATTAGTAAATTATAACAGGAGAATCTGCTAAAATAACCACAGACATATGGCAAAAGTAGAAGTGGAAATTGCCCGACTAATAAGAAAATACCAAGCTAAAACGGGAAAGCTATTGACTATAGGTATTGTAGAGTCAGCTACCGGTGGCAGAATAGCTGATAGGATAACCAACGTACCAGGAAGCTCTGATTACTTTAAAGGCTCGGTGGTATCTTACAGCAACGAAATAAAAATTAATATCCTGAGGGTTAAGAAGGAAACTATAGACAATTTTGGAGTTGTTAGCTCACAAATAGCTAAAGAAATGGCTCAAGGTGGTAGAGAGCTCTTAGATGTAGATATATGCATCTCCGACACTGGGATTGCGGGACCATCAGGCGGCAGCTCTGAAAAACCTGTGGGTCTGTTTTACATTGGCTTAGCTGCCGAAAATCAGTGTTTGAGCCAGAAGCGCGTCTTCCCCGGGAATCGAAAGAAAAACAAGCAAGACGCCGCTGGCACGTCTCTAGATATGTTAAAGCAACAACTGCTACAATGCTTGACTGAGAAAGGATGAAAACTTAATTCATGGCAAATTTTGATTTAAATGATATAAAAGAGCAGGCAAAGAAGAACTTCAGCAATGTTTGGGTATCTTCTACAAAGCTTATTCCAGTAGACACAAAAATCAGTCTGAAAAATAGAGGCAAGCCTCATCCAGTACAAGAATTAATTCAGAAATCCCGGGAAATTCTCTTAAGCCTTGGTTTTGATGAAGTGGAAAACTTTACTATCCTGCCTGATAGCGATGTTGTTAAACAGTATGGCCCTGAGGCTCTGGTTATCCTCGATAGAGTTTTCTACCTGGCAGAACTACCTCGTCCCGACATAGGATTAAGCACCAAAAAAATAGTTCAGGTAAAAAAGATAGCAGGCGAGGTCGAACTTGAAAAATTACAGTCCCTCCTGCGAAGCTACAAGCGCGGGGAAATTGAGGCAGATGACCTCGTGGAAGAACTTATTGCCAGGCTCAATATCACCGATTATCAAGCTACAGAACTCTTGGATAAAGTCTTCCCAGAGTTAAGGAAATTGCGCCCCATCCCTTCTGCTAAAACTTTGAGAAGCCATATGACAGCGACATGGTTCCGCACCCTGGCAGCACTGCAAGACAAGACCGCCTTTCCCCTTGCTTTGTTTTCAGTGGGGCTGAGATATCGTAATGAACAAAGAGAAGATGCTCAGCACTTAAGAGTTCATCATTCAGCATCTATCGTGGTCATGGATCCTGAAATGTCCCTGAATGCTGGCAGAGAAATAACAAGAGAGATAATAAGACAGTATGGTTTTCCTGATATGAAATTTGAAACTAAGATAGCCACATCCAAATATTATGCTCCTGGGCAAGAACAAGAAGTTTTTGTGAGACACAAAGATAACTGGCTGGAAATTGCTGATATTGGCATGTATTCACCTGTTGCCTTAGCAAACTTTGATATTCGCTATCCCGTCTTCAATGCTGGCCTAGGAGTCGAACGGCTAGCAATGCTTCTTTATAAGATAGATGATGTTAGAAAGCTGGTATACCCACAGTTTTCCCTCTCTGATTATTCTGATGAAGAGATAGCCAAGTCAATTACTTACATAGCCAGCCCACGAACCCCTCGAGGAAAGAAAATAGCACGGGCAATTGAAGATAGTGCTCGAAAATATAAGGATGAGATCGCGCCTTGTGAGTTTTTAGCCTGGCAAGACAAGTCTATCAAAGTGAAGGTGCTAGAAACAGAGGCAGGCAAGAGACTAATTGGTCCAGCGGGCTTTAACGAGATCTGCGTAGCCGACGGCGCAGTTTACAGCGATGTTGTTCCTTCAGGAGTACCTGCTGGAATAAACTATATGCGCGCTATAGCAATGGGAGCTGCAGCAGCAATAGAAAATAATCCCGAAGACTTAACTTACCAAGTGAAGACGATAAAACATCTCTCTGATCTCAATTTGCAGACCTCAGAAGGTGTTCGCCAGCATATTGAGGGAAAACAGAAAAAGATAGGAGTTGGTGGTGCTGTATTTGTGACCATAAAGACACAACCAGTGAAGTAAAAATGGGGCAGGCAAGAAGTAAGTTATTAGAAAAATTGAGCAAGTTACATAGACTGCATAAAGGCCTGATAAATATCATGCCTTTACAAACAGGGGGCTTGCTTACTCAAGCTGCCAGAGAAGCTCTAATAGAGTTTGGTGATGGTTACTCAGTATGCGATTTCTGCCTTGGTAGCCTGAGCAATATAACAAATCCTCCCATCCAAGAGTTCGTGCACGAACTCTTACCTCCATTTTTAGGCAGTGAAGTAGCTACTATCACGCATGGGGCCAGAGAAGGTATCTTTATGGTAATGCACTCTTTAGCTCAACCTGGTGATTCAATCATCGTTGATGGCAACAGACATTACACTACTATTGTTGCCGCTGAAAGAGTGGGCTTAAATGTGATTGGGGTGCCCAACTTTGGGTATCCCGAATTCAAGATCAATGTCAATGACTATATACCATTGATAGAAAAACATAAGCCCAAGCTGATTTTGTTAACCTACCCAGATGGCAGCTACGGCAATCTACCTGATGCTAAAAAACTAGGAGAGCTAGCTCAGAAATATGACATACCCTATATCCTTAACGGAGCATATTCTGTGGGCAGGATGCCCGTAAATATGGCTGATATAGGTGCCGATTTCATCGTCGGCAGTGGTCATAAAAGCATGGCTTCCGCCGGGCCCTGTGGTGTGTTGGGGATGAGGAAAAAATGGGAAGACATTGTATTGCGGAAATCACAAGCATATAGTAATAAAGAGATTGAACTTCTTGGCTGCACCTTGAGAGGAGTCCCCTTAATAACCCTTATGGCATCCTTTCCTCATGTACAGGAGAGGGTCCTTCATTGGGATGAGCAGGTTTCTAAAGCACAGTGGTTTTCTGCTGAACTGGAAAAATTGGGATTCAAACAAGCAGGGGAGAAGCCACACAGACACGACCTGTTATATTTTGAAACTCCGATGCTTTATGATGTCTCCAGACATGTTCGGGAGAGGGGCTATTTCCTCTATAAGGAATTAAAAGAGAGAGGCATCTGGGGACCACAACCGGGTTTGACAAAGGCTTTCAAGGTTTCTACTTTTGCAGCCGATAGAAAACAGTTGGGCTTCGTTATAGATTCCTTTAAGGCTATCCTGAGTAAATACAGCTAACAGTAAAAATCCAACGAGTAAACCTTAACCACTACCCCTCAATAATTTCTTTAGTACTGGGGATTCTGCCCATAATTCGCTTGTCAATGCGGGTAGCTGCATCCAGAGCCCGGCCCAATGCTTTGAATAAAGCTTCAGCTTTGTGATGGTCATTTATGCCATGGATTACCTTGGCATGGAGGTTGATTTTAGCTTCAGAGGCAAAAGAGACCAAGAAATGGCGAATTAAATCAACACATAGCTCACCTATTTTATCCTTGCTGAAACTTGCTTCAACTACGCTGTAACTCCTACCTCCTATATCGACTGCTACTGCAGATAGAGCTTCATCCATGGGCACGACAGCATGTGCCATTCGGACAATGCCCTGCTTTTGCCCCAATGCCTGGTTAAAGGCTTTGCCCAGAGAGATAGCCACATCCTCAACCACATGGTGTTGGTCAGCGCCTGAGGCCGAAATTTTTATGTCAAATGCTCCATGCTGAGCTAACTGCGTTAGAAAATGGTCAACCATTCTTATGCCTGTAGTAATCTCAAACTCTCCACTACCATCAATATTGAGCTCCACCTTGACATTTGTCTCTGCCGTCTCACGAATAACTTTTGCTTTTCTTTCAGTCATTTTTAACTCCTTTCAACGCTTCGATTAAGGCATCAGTATCCTCAGGTTTACCTGCAGTTATACGTAGATAATTCTTTAACTGCGGGCTATCAAAATAGCGAACGAAAATGCCTTTCTTCTGTAATTGACTCCAAACCTCTTTAGCATCTCCATCAATCACAGAACAAAGGATGAAATTCCCCTGCGAAGGATAAGGTTGCAGCCAGTCAAATTCTTTTAACCTCATAAACAACCGCTCTCTTTCAGCGACTATCTTTGCTATATTACTGCTGAGATAATCTATATCGGCTAAAGACGCCAAGGCTGCCACTTGCGCCGCGGCGTTAATATTATATGGCTGTTTAATCTTCATTAAATAGGTAGCAATTTCAACAGGGAAAACACCGTAGCCCATTCTTAAACCAGCTAACCCAGCCCATTTGCTGAAAGTACGCAGCACTATTAAATTTGGATGGTGAGACACCAGATTAGCCATAGTCACATTGCTGAATTCAAAATAGGCTTCATCCAGTACCACAATTTTCTCAGTATCAAGGAGCTCCGCAATTTCTTGTTCAGTAATAAGATTCCCCGTGGGATTGTTAGGAGAGGCAACAAAAATAGCCTTTGTTTTCTTGTTTAATGCTCCTTCTATATTACCCATATCAATGGTGAAGTCTTCATTTCTGGGTATATTGACGACCTCACCCCCACAAATCTCTGTATTAAAAGGATACATGCCAAACGTTGGTGGACAATTGATAACTTCATCCCCGGGTTCGACGAAAAGCCTGAGTATCAGGTCAATCAGTTCGTCACTACCACTGCCACAGATTATATATTGCTGGCTCAAACCAGTGTAGTTCTCCAGCGCTTGCCTTAACATCCTTTGCTCTGGATCAGGATAAATATGATAACGGGAATAATCGGCCAGAGCTTGATACACTCGGGGAGAACAACCATAGGGATTCTCATTAGCGTCAAGCTTGACTCCCCTGCCCGAGGGTAATTCAGCATATTGACTCAAGGTTTCAAGAGGTTCAATGGGAGTATAGCCTGCCATAGTTATTAATTCAGGCCTCACCAATCCTTTGACATCCATCTTTTTTCTCCGATAAGAATGAGTTCCTGCCTTTGCTTACTCTTTAAATAACATGGGATTGATCTGCTCCCGATTCGCAATGATGCGAAAGTTGGCTTAGTCTTTCTTCCACAGCGAGAGCATGGCCATCCAGACCTTCAGCTTTGGCTATTACTATGGCTGCTTGACTCAGCTCTCGCATGGCAATCTCATCTAAAGCAACAATATTGCTAAACTTTAAAAAACTGGTAACACTTAGTGGAGAGCTAAAACGAGCACTGCCACCTGTGGGCAGCACATGGCTGGGGCCAGCAACATAATCTCCCAAGACTATAGGTGAATTTTCACCAACGAAAATACAGCCGACATTATGAATTTTGTCAATCAAAGAAGAAGCTTGAGATACCATGAGTGAAAGATGCTCAGGAGCAAAAAGATTCGCCAATTCAACGGCCTGATCAACATAGTCAACAAGCACAATCATTCCAGCATTTATGGCCTGCGTAGCGATGGAATGTCTTTTTAGCCTCGTTAACTGTTTTGCTATCTCTTTATCAACTTGATTGGCTAACTCTGCTGAAGTGGTAAGCAGAATCACTGAAGCTGAAGGGTCATGCTCAGCCTGCGCCAGAAGGTCAGCAGCACAAAGTACTGGATTAGCTGTATTGTCAGCAATGATAACTGCCTCACTTGGGCCTTCAAGACCATCAATGGCTACTACACCATAAACCCTCTTCTTTGCTAAAGTGACAAAGATATTACCTGGGCCACAGATTTTATCCACCTTGGGTATTGACTGAGTGCCGAAAGCCAAGGCAGCAATGGCTTGAGCGCCACCAACCTTAAAAAGACGATTAACACTAGCAATATCGGCAGCCACCAGTGTGGCTGCGGGAATCTTGCCACCTTTAGCCGGTGGCGAGGTCATGATAATTTCGCCTACACCTGCTACGCTGGCTGGTATTGCCATCATCAGAGCAGTAGAGGGATAAGCAGCAGTGCCACCGGGAACATACAGGCCTACCCTATCTAAAGAATGAATCTGCTGCCCTAAATACTTGTCGATAGTGCGAGATTGCTTTGCCATGTTTGTAATCCTGCGTTGGAGGGCAGAATGGAAAGCGTGTATTTTCCCAGCCGCCAGCTCCAATGCTGAGATAAGTTCCTTATCTATTTCATTATAGGCAGAGAGAATTTCATTTTTGCTTACTTCTAGAGAGCCTAGTTCAACACCATCCAGCTTCCGGGTATAATTGAAGACAGCTTCATCGCCTCTATTACGGACATCAGCGATAATTCGCTCTACTACTTCCTCTTCTTCTGAGGAAGTGAAGGATTCCCAATAGTTTTTCCTAGAGAGCAATCCTTTTGCTTTATTAAAGCCTTCAACCTTTATCATATATCATAACCCTGCTCGCAACATTATCATTGAGACTTAGCCTCCTGAAATGCTTGAATAAGGGATTCAACTTTCTCTTTTTTACCGGGCAAGCCGATGTTAGTTTTGTTCCCGATTAGACAAGCTGACGACTGAAAAAGAACATCTATGATCTTTAATTGCTGCTGTGCCAGCGTCTTTCCCGTTTGAGTATTATCAATGAGTAAGTCAGCATCGTCGGGTAAGAAAGCTTCACTTGCTCCCCAGGTAGGTATCAGCTTATAGGGATTGATATGGTTATCACGAAGATATTTGTCAGCAATATTGGTATATTCCGATGCTACCCTGATGGGAGTGAGGGTGCCAGTTTGAACAAGCGACCTCAGTTCATCAATGTCATTCACGGGCATACCCTGGCTTACTGCCACTACAATCTTAACCTTGCCAAAGTCAAGGTTGAGTAATTCTTCCACAGGACTGGACGGGAAACGACAGAGGTGCTCTAATAACCAGTCTTTGCCAGTTATGGCCAAATCAAAATTGCCATTGGCTACCTGAAGTGGCATATCTTGAGGTCTGATTACCTTGACACCAAGCCAATGCAAATCAGCTATGGGGCGACGATTTGTCAGCTTCTCAGAATATCCTTGAAAATGAAAACCAGCCTGCTTTAGGAACTGCGAAGTTGGCCTATGTTGATGCCCATCAGGTAAAGCCAGTTTGATTTTCTTTGCCTGCCAATCAGTGGAGACAACTTTCAAGATATGCTGGCTATGCTTAGAAAACTCTCGTGTCTCTACCACAGTATCATACCTAGTAAACCTGGAACGCAAACGGGCCAATATTTGGCTCAAATCCTTGTTCTCCAAGCTTTTCCTGCAGGCGATAAGGTACGCTGTCACCGGAAATAACTCTGCCAGAGAGATTAAACCCTCTGCTTCCAGATTGCTTTTATCACTCTGCCATAATATAGCTAGATCAGCATTCTCAGGTGGATAAATTTCAGCATCTCCCCACACAGGGAAAATTTTAAATTCTCTCATCCTGAGGTTTAAGGCCAGGGCTTCAGCTATGTTGGGGTACTCACTTACTATGCGATAAGCATCTTGCCCGGGCAGGCCATCTAGGCGGGATATGCCTAGTTGATTGCCGGCTGCCACATATATGCTACCTTTGCCATAATCCAGGTTGGCTATCTTTACCAGGGCACTTGCGGGATATCTTGCCTGTAATTCCTCAATCCAGTCCAAGCCACATATACCCAAATCGTAATTGCCTACAGCGACCTGTATCGGGATATCTTTTTCTTGAAATACCTTAGCTGAAAGATGAGGAAAATTTGTTGAGTTAAGAGAGTATTGCCGTGTTTTCTCATGATAGTTTGCAAAGTCCAAGCCTACCTCATCGAGTAACTTGGCTATGGATGAAAGAAACCTACCTTTGGGCAAGGCAAGCTTGACAGGTTGATATTTCATAAATAGACCTAATCACCTATTATACTGAGAATCTCCGCTAGAGAACTCGCATTCCGCTCCTGGTGTTGCTTGCCATCCTTAAGTGCCAACAGCTTTTTGCCAGAAACCGAGATAACCCAGTGATAATCCTGCTCCTCTTGCTTAGTAAGGCCAAGTTCTACTATGTGCCCGGCTTCACGAAGCGACTGAGCAAGAGTGAAGCATGTTGTTACTACCTCTGTGGTTAGCTTTTCGCCTTTAATCAGAATCTCACTCTCGCCTCTGATTTCCATGGGAAGCAATTCCATTATAGAGTCAGCATAAAGGGCAAAACCACAGGCTGGAATGTTTTTCCCACCCATCAGCGGAATGAGAGCATCATATCTTCCCCCTCCACATATCTTCTCTTCACCACACAATAACTGGAAACAAATTCCAGTATAATACTCGAAACCACTTATTGCCCTGATATCGATCTGATAATTACAATCCAGACTATCCAACAAACCGGCGATATTTGTGAAATTGTCCAGAGCTGACTTGAATTTTGGTGAAGCCTGCTGAGTTAAAGCTCTGATGTTCTGTAGAAAGTTACCTGATTTTCCCTTGAGGTCCAAAATGTTGGCTAAAAGACTATTAAGTTCAAGCCTATTTGTCTTCACCTCTGCCAATGCTTGCCAATTTCCATCCAGAATGCAGTTCGCCAATTTAGCTTCTTCTAAAGGGCTGAGCTTAAGTTCCTCAATCAATGCCTTAACCAAACCAGCATGAGACAATCGCAACTCAACATTCTTAAGACCGAGTTTGTGCACCACATCTTGAGCCAGCAAAATTATTTCGGCGTCAGCAGCAAATTTGCCAGCGCCTAGAAATTCAGCACCATACTGCCAACGCTCTCTCTTTTTCTTCCCTGTCTCTTCAAACGCAAATATATTAGTCACATAAAAAAGCCTGGCGCTCTCATGCTCACTGAGATTGTCAATATACAATCTAGCGACAGGGATAGTGCCATCTGGTTTCAAGACGACTCTCTCACCGCTCCAGCCATCCCAATCAAGAAAGGAATATACTGTTCGTAACTTGCCGGGAGTAAGCGTACCGGTAGCTGTAAACAAGTGGAGATATTCTATAGTTGGTGTTCTTACCTCCTTATACCCCCATTTCAGACAGCAATTTCTAAAGACACTTTGTATATGGCGAAAACGCAACATATCTTCGGGAAGCAGGTCTTGCATTCCTTTACATTTCTGATTTTCCATCGTCTCTATTCTACACTATGTTTCCCCCGCTCTCAATAAAGTTAAAAGGGTAAACATGAGATTGTTACTTTCACATGCTTACTTTATAATTAAGCTGAGGTTGTAGTCAGATGCCACATGCTTTGAAAATTTTTAAGATTTTGTTGCTGAGCTTGCTTCTATTACCTGTGGCCATGGGCTTGGGAAGCAGTGCTGTTAGCGCTTCCAGCGCCAACATTGAGATACTTCATGTGGAAGGCACCATAGTGCCGGTAGTAGCTGATTATATAGATAGAGGCATCAGCCATGCCGAGGATAAGAATGCCGGTGTTTGTATTATCGAGCTAAACACACCAGGAGGCCTTCTCGATTCCACGGAGAAAATAGTAAGTAAAATCATGAATGCCGAAGTGCCCGTTGTAGTTTATGTCTCACCTAAAGGTGCCTGGGCTGCTTCAGCGGGAACTTTCATCACCTTATCGGCCCATATAGCGGCTATGACGCCAGGTACTACTATTGGTGCTGCCCACCCAGTAAGTGGCGGGGGGGAGGAAATACCGGAAGACCAGATGAAGAAGATAACCGAATTCTCGGCCAAGTGGATGAGAACGATTGCTGAGGAGCGCGGCCGTAATATGGAGGAAGCTGAATTAGCAGTGACAGAGAGTAAATCCTTCACCGATGTTGATGCCTTGGAATGTAATCTCATTGATCTGCGTGCTAATAATTTAGAAGACCTTATTTCACAAATCAACGGTAGAAAGGTTGTTTTGGCCAACGGCGAAGAGATTACCATAGATACCACAGGCTATGAAACAGCCAGAAATGAGATGAATGCCATTGAGCGTCTTTTACATGTAATAAGCGACCCTAATGTCGCTTATATTTTGTTTACTCTAGCCACAATAGGATTAATTACCGAGATTTCTAATCCAGGGATGATTTTCCCTGGAGTCGCTGGCGGCATCAGTTTACTTCTGGCTTTTTATTCTCTGGGGGTGCTCAATGCTTACTGGGGAGGCATAGCACTTATCTTGCTCGCTATTGGACTTTTTGTCGCGGAATTTTTTACCACCAGCTTTGGATTATTGACCGCCGGAGGCGTGACTTCTTTAATTATCGGCTCGCTGATTTTGTTCAGCCACAGCCCCGGAGTAGAAATCAATCGTGGTTTAATTGCTGGGGTGACTGCTGGCATCACTGCATTTGTCATCTTTGTTATTGGTGCTATTATTAGAGGGCAGAGACGCCATAAAGCTACTGGCGCTGAAGGAATGGTAGGGAAGTTGGCTATAGCCAAAACATCTCTTGCCCCTGAAGGCAAGGTTCTGGCTGAAGGTGAACTATGGACAGCCATGACCAATGGTGATAGAGTAGCGCGAGGTGAAGAAGTTATCATAACCAAAGTAGAAGAATTGAAATTATTTGTGACAAGAAAATCTAAAAAGTAGGAAGGCGGTTTGCTTATGGAACTAACAGGACCGGTTATCATAGGTATAATTTTTGGCGCCGCTTTTATTATCTTTGTCATTTATGCCATCGTTAAAAGTCAGAGACGAAAACTCACAGCCGGTGTGGAGGATATGATTGGGAAGATAGGTGTGGCACAGACAGCTCTCAATCCCAAAGGCACCATTCTGGCTGAAGGGGAATTATGGACAGCTATAGGTAAGGGTGATAAAATAGAATTGGGAGAGGAGGTAATTATAACTAAAGTAGAGGGATTGAAATTGTGGGTGACTAAAAAAGAAAAGGAGGAAAAATGAGCTGGCTTGTTTATCTTGTTATCGCCATAGTAGTAATAATACTTCTATCCGCAGCTATCAAAATCGTTCAAGAGTATGAAAGAGGGGGTGTTTTCCGCCTGGGGAGATTTGTTGGCCTTAGAGGACCAGGGCTTGTTTTCCTGATACCATTTATTGAGCGTATGTGGAAGATCGACCTTCGTGTGGTTACTATGGATGTCCCACAGCAAGAATGCATGACTGTGGACAATGTTACCGTTACAGTTGATGCCGTGATTTATTTCCGTGTAGTCAGTGCTTCAGATGCTATACTCAAGGTAGCTGATTATAGAAAGGCGACTTACTTGCTTGGTCAGACTACCTTAAGAAATGTCGTTGGGCAAAGTGAACTGGATGAGTTACTGGCTCACCGAGATAAACTTAATGAAAAAATTCAAGTAACTGTTGATGAAGGCACAAACCCCTGGGGGATAAAGGTGAGTATGGTAGAGGTTAAAGATGTCGAATTACCAGACACAATGCAGCGAGCTATGGCAGCTCAGGCTGAAGCTGAAAGAGAAAGAAGAGCCAAGGTTGTTCATGCTGAAGGTGAATACCAGGCAGCAGAGAAACTGGCTCAAGCGGCTGGAGTTATCTCCACTCAGCCTGCAGCTTTGCAACTGCGATATTTGCAAACGTTGGGCATGATCGCTACAGAAAGAACTAATACCATACTATTTCCTATACCTATAGATATGATGACTCCCTTTCTGAGCAGGGCTAATCCTGAAAAAAACAAAGGTTCCTAGGTGTAGGGCTGCAGAACCTGACATTCCGCATGTAGCCACACTACTCACTGTGGCGGCAACGGGGCTTTCTGCAGTAAGCAATGGTTGCCATTATCAGAGAAGAACAAGAGTGAGAATTGAGGAGGCAGGTTATGTGATTCCTGCCTCTCAATTAACCAAGCTCAATGGGCAATTCCAACAAGGTTGCCCAGCTTTTGAATTCCCTGAGCCTTCATAAATTTCTCTATCCCTTGCAGTATAGCAAGGCCAATTCCAGGGTTACTCAAATTAGCGGTGCCAACCTGTATAGCACTGGCTCCACACATAATAAACTCCAGAGCATCGCTGGCAGAGGCAATGCCTCCACAACCTACTACTGGAATATGTACAACTTCAGCTACTTCATAAACCATGTAAAGTGCTATAGGTTTGATAGCAGGGCCAGAAAGTCCACCAGTCACATTTCCTAACCAGGGCTTCCCTGTTTTTATGTCAATGGCCATTCCTTTCACTGAATTAATCAAAGATATTGCATCAGCACCAGCTTCTTCCACTGCCAAGGCAATTTCTTTGATATCAGCTACATTAGGGCTCAATTTCACCATAAGTGGTAAGCTACTGGCATTTTTGGTTGCTGAGGTTAGCTGGGCAGCAAGTTTGGAATCTACTCCAAATTCCACCCCGCCTGCGGAGATATTGGGACAACTGATATTCAGCTCAATACCACTTATTCCTGGCACTCCTTCTAATTGGCTTACCACATCAACATATTCATCTATTGTTTCCCCAGCAACATTGACGATAACTGGAACCTTCCAATTTGCCCATATAGGCGCTTTTTCCTCGATCAAAGCCGCAACACCGATGTTTTCCAGACCCACAGAATTAAGCAAACCATTCGTAGTTTCCAGTAACCGTGGTTGTGAATTGCCTTTCCGAGGCTTGAGAGTGGTCCCTTTGCAAATGATGGCCCCCAGGTTTTGTATCGCGACCAGCTCAGCATACTCTGTGCCATACCCAAATATGCCCGAAGCTATCATTACGGGGTTGGATAGAGCTAACCCACGAGGATGATGAGAGGCTAACTGAACACGAAGGTCCAAGGAATTTCCCATATCTTAAGTACTTATTATATTTTGTTTTAGCGCAAAAAAAAACTGGAAGGTATTTCATTTCGAACTAAAAGATTAAATGATATGCTAGAATTTCTATGAATGCCAGATTTGAATTATGCCATCCGGCCAATGAAAGAAAGTGATATCCTTCAAATGGCTGAAGTTGACCGTGAAGTTTTTCCTTCTGAATGGATGTTCCGTTCTTTATCTTCATACCAGAGAGAGTTTAGAAATCCCTTAGCCTACTACTTAGTAGCTTACACCATAAACAAGCTACCACCTGATTTACACCAGTCAACCATGCCAAAAATACCCTTCTTTCAAGGTCTTTTCCGCCGCAATCGTTTGCCGCCCGAAGACAAACATGAGCCACAATATATTGCTGGTTTCGCTGGCCTGTGGCTGATAGCAAGAGATGCCCATATTATCTCCATAGCCGTAAGAGACCAACATCGTAAAGAAGGTCTTGGTGAAGCACTGTTAATTTCTACTATCAGCCTTGCAATAAAATCAAATGCTGCTGTAGTTACTTTAGAGGTACGTGCCTCCAACGAGATAGCTCAGGCGCTTTACAGAAAATACGGATTCCGTGTAATAGGTAAGCGTCCCAGGTACTACTCTGATAATGCCGAGGATGCTGTGCTTATGAGCACCGACAACCTCGTTTTAGCCTCAGTTAAATCGCAGTTCCAGAAACTGAAAGAGGAATATGGGCGAAAGCACCACACAATTTCTCTACAGTCATTTTAGCCAGTTTTCACCCCCATTTCCTTGATAAGCGTCTCAATACGCTTCAAGGCTTCATTCATGTCCCCAGTGTTGACCATGCAGTGGGTGACAGCGCGTACCTTCCGTCCACCTAGATAGCTGAACCTGACCCCCCGGGCATCCATTTCCTTTATGAACTCAAGGGCAGAGACAGTATTGGGAGGTTCAAATATCACAATGTTGCTCTGAACTCTCTCAGAATGGATGGCAATGCCAGGAATACCTGCCAGACCACATGCTATACGCTTGGCATTAGAGTGGTCTTCATCCAAACGATTGATCATCCTCTGCAGGGCGATGATGCCAGCGGCAGCGATAATGCCTGCCTGACGCATCCCACCCCCCAGCATCTGGCGCCACCTGCGAGCTTTTGCGACAAATTCTTCAGTTCCGCACAGAAGAGAACCTACAGGAGCACTGAGGCTCTTAGAGAGACAGAAGCAAATAGAGTCCACAGGTGTAACCAATCTACTGGCCGGCACTCCGAGAGCAACGGCGGCATTGAAAATGCGCGCTCCATCCAGATGAACCTGCAATCCGTGCTGGTGTGCAAGTTTAGCCATAGCTGAGGTATACTCAGGAGTGAGAACAGTACCACCGCAACGGTTGTGAGTATTTTCCAGGCAAAGAAGCGCAGTCTGCGGAAAGTGGATATTGGCTGGTCTAATTGTCTGTTGTACTTCGTCAAGGTCCATCTGACCATTGGGGTTATCGGGAACAGTTCGCAATACAACTCCTCCCAGCGCTGACGCAGACCCCAGTTCATACCATAAAATATGCGCCTCACTGCCTAGAAGGATTTCATTGCCGTGGTGAGTATGGGTTAGGACAGCTATGAGATTGCTCATAGTGCCACTAGCAGTAAGAAGTGCAGCCTCTTTACCCAGCATGTCAGCAGCTAGTTCCTCGAGAAAGTTGACGGTAGGATCCTCTTTATAGACATCATCCCCTAATTCTGCCTCATACATAGCACGACGCATATCCTCTGTGGGGAGAGTTATGGTATCACTGCGCAAGTCAATAATTTTCATATGAGCCTCCTTGCGACTAGCATTCAGTCAATAGCAAGTGTGAGTTACTGGATTTTGGAGGAAGCAAAAGGGGAATTAGCTCTGAGCCTGTTTGTGGTAACATAATTATCTTGTGGTGGGCGGTACTGGATTTGAACCAGTGACCTCTTGCGTGTGAAGCAAGCGCTCTCACCACTGAGCTAACCGCCCA
>JAYENW010000026.1:0-20685 GCA_034722275.1 Chloroflexota bacterium
CAGCAGCTTTAGTTCCTGTATCATTTCTGGTAGATGGCGATGCCCCTCAAGGGAATAAGCACAAGTATTTTCATTAGCTTCAGCATAATGAGTGAGTAGGCTCAGAGTTCTACCGGCTCCAGAAACACCCGATTTACTATCTACCACTATATCGGGATAAATGAGTCCCTCCTTAACTGCTGGTGCCAGCGCCAGTATAGCACTGGTACTGTAACAGCCAGGATTAGCAATCAGTGAAGCTGAAGCAATTTCATTTCTATGTAGTTCAGGCAAGCCATAAATTGCTTTTTGTAACAATTCTGGATTCGGATGTATAAGCCCATACCATTTTGGATACTGACCGGCATCCTTTAACCTGAAATCAGCGCTAATATCGATAACTCTGATTCCATGCTCCAGTAAAGAAGGTACTATGTCTACACTGCTTTTATGTGGCATTGCTGAAAAAACGGCGTCGAGTTCATTACTGAGTTGGTTTTCGATGACCTGCTCTACTGTATTGAGGGAAGGGAAAATATCGCCTAGGTTTTGACCTGCAGCGCTTCGTCCAGTAACAGACTTGAACTCTACCTGAGGATGCTGAGAGAGCAGACGAGCCAACTCAGCACCAATATAACCTGTAACGTTAATGATCCCTGCTCTTACTTTTAACATGCAAAAACCACACTTATTATACTACATAATGATGTCTGAGTATTTGATTTTAAACGCAAATAGTGATAAATTTAGCCTATTATTTTTCTCCTGGAGGTGAACAAGTGCCCAAGATTTATTTTATAGATGTTACTAACCGTGATGGTGTTCAAACAGCTCATCTGGGTTTATCCAAGTTAGAAAAGACTATGATAAATCTATATTTGAATGAGATGGGGCTATTCCAATCTGAATTTGGCTTTCCTACAACAAGGCATGAATCAGCTTATCTACAAGCCAATCTGGAATTAGCAAAGATGGGCATCTTGCGACCTATTCGTTTATCCGGATGGATAAGAACGACTGTCACCGATGTAGAGACAGCCTTCACACTTGTTCCGGATATCAGACATCTTAATTTGTCTATCTCCACATCAAATCAGATGATTTCTGGGAAATTTCTAGGGTCAAAAACCAAAGAGGATATCCTTAATATGATGGTTGATGCTGTAGAAGCTGCCCGCGCGCATGGAGCTGAAAGCATTGGAGTAAATGCTGAGGATGCCTCTAGGACGGATATCGATTTTCTGGTGAAATTTGCCCTGACAGCAAAAGAACATGGAGCTGATAGGTTCCGCTATTGTGATACTCTCGGCTATGATAATCCCTTCACTATTTATGAGACTACCAAGATAATAGCGGAGAATGCTGGTATTCCTCTCGAAATGCATTGTCATAGTGACTTAGGAATGGCTGTAGCTAATTCTCTTGCTGGAGCAAAAGGAACCTTAGATGGAGGACAAGATGTCTATATCAACACCACTATTAATGGGATAGGGGAAAGAGCCGGTAACGCTGACCTTGTGGCTACCATTTTAGCTGTTATTAAGTCCAAGGACTTTGCTGAAAAATATGAATTAGGGAACTCAATTGACTTGACCAAGTCATGGAGAACAGCTAAGTTTGCCAGTTATGCTTTTAAGGTACCCATCCCCGTGAACCAGCCTGGAGTGGGAGTCAATGCCTTTGCTCACGCCTCCGGTATTCACGCTGATGGCGTATTAAAAGACCCTCAGAATTACGAGCTCTATAATTATAATGAGCTGGGCAGAGGTGAACCAGAGTTGGTAGAAACTGGCAGAGAAATATGTTCTGGGGAATACAGTGGCATATCCGGATTCAGACATATTATGGGTAAAATGGAGGTAACTTTTGCCAATGCCGATGAAGCTAAAACGATTCTGGAACTGGTAAGATATGCCAACGTTGAGGCGCAAAAACCATTGGTGGAGGATGAATTGCTGTTCATAGCTCGATACCCTCAGATTGTTAAGAAACTTCTGACATTGAAACCTTTAGAGTAATGAGGCATTTGAATTCCAGGTTCTTGAAAACACCCATCCTTGCGCGGGGTGAGCAATTCGCTTTTTCTGTTGTTACTACGGGTTATCTTTTATGAATACGAGCTTCAAGCTATCTGAGCTCTCAGCATTATATCGCAATAACATCCAGGCTGAATTAAAAGATGTCATCGATGGATGTCCTTTACATCTTCGTAGCATCTTGCGATATCATATGGGTTGCCAGGGAGAAGAAAATCTTCCTGGTCAACGAAAATCTGGCAAATTGATTCGTTCTACTCTTTGCCTTCTTAGTTGCCAGGCAGTAGGAGGAAACCCAGCACAGATATTCCCAGCTGCAGCAACTCTGGAACTTATCCACAATTTCTCTCTGATCCACGATGATATTCAAGATGCTAGCTATGAGCGCCATGGGCGACCGACAGTATGGAGGTTATGGGGTCAGTCGCAAGCTATAAACGCTGGTGATATTATGTTTGCCTTGGCTATTTTGGCTCTGCTCAGGTTGAAGCAGAATGGCATAACTGACGAAGAAATTATGTACTCTTTTCGCCTCTTAAGTAAAACTTGCCTGGAAATCTGTGAGGGGCAATACCTAGATATCGCGTATGAGAACCAGTTTGATATCACTATTGATGATTATCTCGATATGATAAGAAGGAAAACAGCGGTGTTAATGGCAGCGTCTACCTCACTAGGAGCATATCTGGCTAAAGGAGGCGAAAAGGCAGCATGTTTTTATCAGTTCGGCGAGGAACTGGGCATGGCCTATCAAATTTGCGATGATATACTCGGTATTTGGGGTACCTCCGGAAGTACAGGAAAACCTGTGAATGGTGACATACAACAAAGGAAAAAAACCTTGCCGGTGATTTATGGGTTTAAGAATAGCAGTGATCAGGATAAAGCAAAACTTGAAAAACTTTATTCACAGAAGGAAATTCAAGAAGAGGATGTTTCCACAGTGGCGATGATATTGGTTCACGCCGGTGCCAGAGATTATGCCCAAAACTTAGCAAAACAGTACTACCGGCAAGCTTTAAAATGCCTAGAAGCTACTAACCTTGATAAGGCTTGCTTAACTCCGTTGCGAGAGATGGCATACTTACTGGTGGAGCGTAATTATTGAAAGGAAGAAATGCGGAAAAAGAGTATTGGAGATATAGATGTTGAAGGGAAGAGAGTTTTAGTTCGTGTTGATTTTAATGTTCCCTTAGATATCAATACTGGTTGTATCAGTGATGATAGCCGTATCCGTGCCTCATTACCTACTATTGAATACCTTGTTAACCATAAAGCCAGGGTAGTCCTCTGCTCCCATCTAGGGCGTCCCCATGGTAAAGTGGTTGAAGGATTACGTCTGAAGCCAATAGCAGAGCATCTATCTCAGCTTATAAATTTACCTGTCAAGACAGTGAATGAATGTATTGGGGAAAAGGTAGAAAACGAAGTAAAAAAGCTTAAAGAAGGCGAAATTTTGTTTTTGGAAAATTTACGTTTTCATCCTGAAGAAGAGGCAAATGATCCTGCTTTTGCTCAGGATTTAGCCAAATTAGCTGATATCTATGTTAATGATGCTTTTGGTACTGCTCATCGCGCTCATGCCTCTACCGTAGGGGTTGCTAAATACTTACCAGCCGTAGCTGGATTTTTGATGCGGAAAGAACTTCAGACTATGGAGAAGATATTACATGATCCCGAGCACCCTTTTGCTTGTCTTATTGGTGGAGCCAAAGTGAGTGATAAGATTGGGTTACTGCAAAATATGTTGAAGCAAATTGATATTTTACTTATTGGTGGTGGTATGGCAGCCACCTTTTTCAAGGCACGAGATTACGAGGTAGGATATTCTTCGGTGGAAGCAGATAAATTGGACTTGGCAAAGGACTTGTTGGATAAAGCTCAAGCATGGAAGGTGTTACTTCAACTACCCTGCGATGTAGTTGTGGCCCAAGAAATCCGGAACGGAGCTTCCAATAAGATAGTATCAATAAAGAATATACCGCAAGATGGCTATATTGTAGATATTGGACCAAAAACCATCGAACTCTTTCGTCAGAAATTAAGTAAATGCCGCACCATTATGTGGAATGGGCCTATGGGTGTTTATGAGATCCCTCAATTTTCTCAAGGAACTGAATCTCTGGCTATTTTCCTCTCTACCCTTAACGCTATTACTGTCATTGGCGGTGGTTCCAGTGCTGAAGTGGTCCAACAAATGGGACTAGCTGAAAAAATGGCGCATGTCTCTACCGGGGGTGGTGCCACTTTGAGATTTCTGGAGGGTACTGCCCTACCTGGTGTAGAAGTATTGCAAAATAGGGGCAAAATAAAAACTAGGAGGCCATGGCATGAACATCCCTTTCATCGCTGCTAACTGGAAAATGAATACTACGGTGGCTGAAGCTGAAAAATTGGTAGGCACACTTCTGGGACCGTTGAGTAGTATAGATGGGATAGAAAAAGTGCTCTGCCCACCATTTGTATCCCTATCACTGATAAAAACAATACTTCAAGGTTCCAATATAAAACTTGGTGCTCAGAATATGTATTTTGAGGCAGAAGGAGCTTATACTGGGGAGATATCTCCGCTGATGCTCAGTGAGCTATGTGAATATGTCATTCTGGGACATTCAGAGCGCCGCCGCTATTTTAAAGAAAACGATAACATGATTAATAAAAAAATAAGAGCTGCTCTGGAAAATAAGCTCAAGCCTATTCTCTGTGTCGGCGAGATACTCGAGGAAAACATGAGTGGCAAAACTGAGAAGGTGATCAGGCGACAATTAACAGGCGACTTGACTGGAGTAGAAGCCACTCATGACATTGTGATTGCCTATGAGCCTGTATGGGCCATTGGCACAGGCAGAGCATCCAGTGGTGAGCAAGCGGTAACTACCATTAAGTTTATCCGCAATGTCATAACAGAATTATGGAATAAAGATATTGCCTTGAATTTACGTATTCTCTATGGTGGCAGTGTTAACAGCAGCAACGTAACTGAATTTGTTTCTCACCCAGAAATTGATGGTGCTCTGGTTGGTGGTGCCAGCCTCAAGACAGATGAATTCGTGGATATTATCAGCCAGACTGCGTTCATCAAGAAACAAGCCTTCCGCAATAATTGACACACAGCCGCAGATGAAATGCCTTATTGTAGTCGTTGGTCCTACAGCAGTAGGGAAAAGTCAGCTTGCTCTCAACTTAGCTCAGCACCTTGATGGTGAGATAGTAAATGCTGATAGTCGGCAAGTGTATCGCTACCTGGATATCGGCACAAATAAACCCACCTTAGACGAACAGAAACTAATTTCCCATCATATTATTGATGTGGTAAATCCCGATGAAGAGTTTAGTCTGGCTCACTACTGCCAATTGGCTGCTCAAGCTATGAAAACTGTATCCCAGAAAGGTAAGTTAGCGTTGTTAGTAGGTGGCAGTGGTCTCTATATCTGGTCCATAGTAGAGGGATGGAAAATTCCTGCTATCCCGCCTAACAAAGAATTGAGACATACTTTAGAAACCAAAGCACAGAGACAGGGTAGCGATGCTCTTTATCAAGAGCTGCAGATTGTTGACCCTTTAGCTGCCAGCAAAATCCATCCAAATAACACCCGCCGTATTATCAGAGCATTAGAGATATATCACATGACGAAAGAACCTCCCTCGAAATTATGGTACAAGGAGCCACCGGACTTTCCTGTAATTATTCTTGGGCTGACTATGGGAAGGGGCGAATTATATAGGAAAATTGACCGCCGCATTGCTAAAATGCTAAAAAGAGGTTTTATCGAAGAGGTAAAAAGCTTGTTACAAAGAGGATATGGTTTCTCTCTGCGTTCTATGTCTGGCATAGGGTATAAACAAATAGGGCAATTCTTACAAGGTGAAATAACCTTGCCTGCTGCTATTGAAAGGATAAGTTTTGAGACCCATCGCCTGGTCAGGCATCAATATGCCTGGTTCCATCTCAATGACACTAGGATTCACTGGTTTGATGCTGATAACTCTGAAGAAAAAGCACAGAATTTAATAGAACATTCTTGCTATGAATTTCTCTAAATTGCAGGCTACAGGAAATGACTTTATTCTAGTAGATGCCAGGGAAACAGAGTGGAATTGGGGAAGCTTAGCTTGCTTCATGTGTCAGCGTCACTTTGGAATTGGAGCTGATGGTTTGATATTGGTGGAGGATTCAGCAATGGCCGACTTCAAGATGCGTATTTTTAACCCCGATGGCTCTGAAGCTGAAGCCTGTGGTAACGGATTGAGGTGTGTTGTCAAATATACTATTGAACGAGGTATTTACCAATCCAAATATCCCACTGAACCAAAGGCAAGGATCGGGGCTACATTTTCACCCAGTCTCAATGTAACAATAGAAACTTTATCAGGAATGAGACAAGCTGAAGCATATGTTTCTGAAAACAAGGTAAGGCGAGTTAAGGTAGGCATGGGTAAGCCACAATTTCAGCCCGAGCAAATTCCCGTCAGGGCCAAAATTGATATAATACCAATATTGCATTATCTCTTGATAATGGGGAAAGAGGAATTAACTCTATCCATTCTATCGATGGGGAACCCTCATGCAGTGAGCTTCATATCTGAGCCTGTAGCACAATTCCCTTTGAATGAAATGGGACCAAAGATAGAGAAACACTCGATGTTCCCCAAAAGAACAAACTTTGAAATAGCCAGAGTCTTGAGCAAAGAGAAGATAGAAGCTAGAGTTTGGGAACGAGGTGTTGGAGAAACTTTATCCTGTGGTAGTGGTGCCTGTGCTATAGCCGTGGCTTCTCAGCTACTTGGTTATATCAATAATGAAGTGGATGTAATGCTTCCAGGTGGAGATTTAACTTTGTTCTGGGATGGGGTGGGAGAAGTATTGCTAAGCGGGCCCGTGGAAGAAGTTTTCACTGGAGAATGGTAAAAATGAAATCGATAAATCCCCCAAAACAAGAAAGTAAAGCAGCTTAGTGAGGTAACTTAAAAATGTCATTTGTGATTACTGTTTATGTGCCCGAAGCTATCGTTATGGCATCGGATAGCCGTCAATCAATTACCATCACAGGCCAAACTCCGGATGGTACGAAGATGCCACCCGTAGAAACTGTAGCCTCCGATTCTACTTACAAAACATTCTTGTTAAGGAAACAAAGAGTGGGTATATCAGCGTATGGCAACTCCCTTTTAGGAAAGGTGCAAATGGAAAGCCATATTAAACGCCTTGAAGAAGAGAAACTAAATGATGGTGATTCTGTAGATAAAGTGGCTGATAAGCTTATAGCTTACTGTCAGGAAAGATTTCCCGGTGCTGATACCGCTTTTCATATCGCTGGTTTTAAAAAGGAGAAAGGCATAAGCATCCCATACGTATACACCTGCCATATTGGCAGAAAAGAGATGAACAGGGTGAATTTTAACTCAAGTGCCAACCAAGTGATATATGGTTGTTCTTGGGGAGGGCAAAGTGATGTTATTTCCACAATATTAAAGCCCTATCAAATATGGGGCCCGAAAAATAAGCCTATTTCTGCTCCCAGATTCCCTATCATATATGATAGTATGAATGTTCAGGACGCCATTGATTTTGCTGTGTATGCTGTGAGAATTACTATTGATACCATGAGATTCCAGGCAAGAGTCAAGAATGTGGGTGGTTCTATCGATGTCTTATTGTTAACACCAGAAGAAGAAAAATGGGTTCAGAGAAAAGAATTACATATCAGCACCTCAGCTTAAACAAAAAGGGGACCGATGCGATTAGCAAAACGGGTTGATAGATTACCTCCATACCTTTTTGTTGATATAAACCGAAAAATCGCTGAAAAGCGTGCCAGAGGTGAGGATATCATCAACTTTGCCATTGGTGACCCTGATTTGCCTACGCCACTTCACATTATCGAATGTCTATGTCAAGCAGCACATAACTCTGATAATCATCGTTATCCTGAGACCGCAGGTTTACCTCAACTTCGCCAAGCTATGGCACGATGGTATGAAAAACGATTTGGAGTCGTGTTAGATTCAGATAAAGAAGTATTACCTCTCATTGGTTCTAAAGAAGGAATTGGACATATGGCTCTATGTTTTGTTGATCCTGGCGATATAACTTTAGTGCCTGACCCAGCATATCCTGTATTTTCTCTCGGCACGATATTAGCAGGTGGGGAGCCTTACTATATGCCTTTGAAAGAGGAAAATGACTTCTTGCCAGACTTCGAAAGCATTCCAGAAAATACGGCTAATCGGGCTAAGCTGATGTGGCTCAACTATCCTAATAATCCCACTAGCGCTGTGGCTGATCTTGCTTTCTTCGAAAAGTCGGTTAATTTTGCCCGGCAGCATGGTTTAGTAGTTTGCCATGATGCTGCTTACACTGAAGTCTATTTCGATGGCTACAGACCTCCAAGCTTGCTACAGGTAACTGGAGCTAAGGAGATCAGTGTAGAATTTCATTCGCTATCCAAAACTTATCATATGACAGGATGGCGTATAGGTATGGTGGTGGGTAATGCTGCAATACTGGATGTTTTATTCCGCGTTAAATCCAATCTGGATTCAGGTATCCCTCAAGCAATCCAATACGCCGCCATGAACGCTCTGAATAGTTCACAAGACCATATTGTCAAGTATAATAATATCTTACAACACCGCCGCGACAAATTAATTAAGGCTCTCGACGAGAAAGGATTGAGTGCCAAGATACCGCAGGCTACCTTTTACATCTGGGCTAAAGTACCCCCTAGCTATAATTCTGTGGCTTTCACTAACAAATTGTTGGATGAAGCTGGAATAGCTGTAACCCCAGGTATTGGCTATGGAAATGAAGGAAATAATTATATCAGATTATCTTTAACGATTCCTGATGACCGTCTGGAACAAGGGATAGACCGCTTATTATCCTGGGATGGGGATTTTTCATAGGTTCTCTGAAATTGAGTAGGAGGAGAAATAGATAAAGCAGGAACTTTTCTCTACCAAAAATAAAGCGGAGCAAGCATTTCTAATAGGTGTAGAGCCTAAATCCTCCAATAATGATTGGGGAGTCGAGGATTCTTTACAGGAGTTACACTATTTAGCTCAGGCAGCTGGGGCCATTGTAAAGGGTACCCTCTCCCAAAAACTAGATACTCCATCGCCTACCCATTACATAGGTAAGGGGAAAATTACAGAGCTAATCGTTCTTAAAGAAGAGACTCACTATAATACGGTTATTTTTGATGATGAATTATCACCCCGGCAACAAAGAAACCTGGAGGAGGCATTGGGGGTTAAGGTTATTGACCGCACAGCTCTCATTTTAGACATTTTTGCCAAGAAAGCTCGAACTCGTGAAGGACAACTTCAGGTTGAACTGGCGCAACATCGATACCTGTTGCCAAGACTCATTGGTCAGTGGAGCCATTTGGAAAAGCTTGGCGGTGGCATTGGTACCAGAGGTCCAGGAGAATCTCAGCTAGAAACTGACCGCCGCCTTATTCGCAAGCGTATCAGTCGTATAGAGAATGAAATAGAGAGTGTGAGAAAACATCGAAGTCTCTATAGAAAGCGACGTAAAGAGACAGGCATACCCGTTGTTGCTCTTGTGGGCTATACTAATGCGGGGAAAAGTACCTTATTCAATAAGTTGAGCCAGGCTGGTGTGACTGTAGAGAATAAACTTTTTTCTACATTGGATCCTGTAACTCGCCGTCTGGTTTTGCCTGATAGACAACGATTTCTACTTACCGATACCGTTGGTTTTATTCATAAGCTGCCGCCATCAATTGTGGCAGCTTTTCGTGCTACGCTGGAGGAACTAGGTGAAGCTTGTTTGCTTTTATATATAGTTGACATAACACACCATAGTGCTGCCAAGCAATGCCAAGCGGTGGAAAAAGTATTGGAGGAACTGAGCCTCGCGAACAAACCAAAAATCACAGTATTCAACAAAGTAGATTTACTCTTTGACAACGAAAAGGAACTTACAACTCTAGGTTCGGTATTCTATCTTGAGGGATATATGCCTTTAGCTGAAAGAAATTTTGTTCTTCTTTCAGCTATGAAAGGATGGGGGATCCCTGAACTCCTAGATAAGATAACTTATAATTTGTCTGAGCTCGAAAAGACAATTCCACTTGCCATTCTTTGAAACGAGCCCACATATCTGCATCCCGTGCTTAGCTACTTGTTGGCTTGCGCTGTGTGTAAGTAGTCACTCTTTGTAAAAACTAGCATTTGGAGTATAATTGCTCTTTATATCAAACACCTCTGATAAATGTTTCAACCTGAGGGACGGTTTAAAATAGGTTTCAAAATATTACGGAAACCAATGCTGCATTTTAATTGCTCCGCTGGATCTAGAACTAAGGATGAAGACATTAAATCCTTATAAGGAAGCCGCTGATTTATTAGCAGAGGCTGGTGGTGAAGACTTTAAGCTGTGTTATCAATGTGGCACCTGTAGTGGTGTTTGCCCCTGGAATTTGGTAAGGACATTTAATCCACGGCGTCTAATCCATGAATCTCAATTTGGGCTGATAGACTTTGCCAACGAAGATAACTGGATTTGCGTCAGCTGCAATTTGTGCGTACAGCGTTGTCCCCGTGGTGTAAAAATAATCGATATCATGAGGGCTGTGCGTCGCGCTGTGATCAGCTTGGGTATTGCTCCTATTCCTGACTCTCTCAGAATTACGGCTAAAAATATTTCTGGCACAGGCAATCCATTCGGCGAACTGCCAGAGAAACGTGGTGAGTGGTCAAAAGGACTAGGCGTGAAAACGTTTGACTCTAGCACTGAGATTCTTTACTTTCCTTGTTGTGTTCCAGCATATGACCCTGATGTAAAAGTAGTTTCTCAAGCTGTAGCTGCTATCTTGTGTAAACTCGACATAGATTTCGGCATTCTAGGCAGTGAAGAGAAATGCTGTGGGGAATCAATCCGCAAAGCTGGTTTTGAAGATATATTCCAGAGCCTGGCCCAACACAATATTACTACTTTTAAGGAACATGGAGTCAAGACCATTCTAGTTTCTTCACCTCACTGTTACCACACCTTCAAAAATGAATACCCTGAACTTGGTGGTGAATTTAAGGTGCTTCATATTACGCAGTATCTGGCTTCTCTTATTAAACAAGGGGAATTAAATTTCTCTAGGGAGATAAGTAAAAAGGTAATTTATTCTGACCCTTGTTATTTAGGCAGGCATAATGGAATATATGATGAACCCCGGGAAGTATTACAAAATATTCCTGGTGTAGAATTAATTGAGTTCCCTGATAATCGCGAGGATGCTATCTGCTGTGGTGGTGGCAGCGGTAGAATCTGGATGGATACTGCAAGAGAGGAAAGGTTCTCTGATATAAGGGTAGAACAGGCCATTGAAAGCGGTGCTGAGATAATAGCAGTAGCTTGCCCTTATTGCTACCTTAATTATCGGGACAGTGTCATCAGTATGGGTAAAGATGATGTTATCCAGGTGAAGGACGTTTCTGAAATTGTTGCTGAAGCAATTGGATAGAGGATAATAAAGATAGATGAAACGAGAAGCGGAATGGGAGCCAAAACTGCTGAGTTTCTGTTGTCGCTGGTGTAGCTATGCCGGTGCTGATTTGGCCGGCACCAGCCGTAAGAAATATCCTGCCAACATAAGGATAATAAGAGTTCCATGTTCTGGAAGGGTTGATCCCCTCTTCATCATCAAGGCTTTGCAGTTAGGTTTTGATGGAGTACTGGTTTCTGGGTGTTATCCTGGTGATTGCCATTACCAGACGGGCAATTATTATGCGCGGAGGAGAATAGCTATAACCAAGAAATTCTTGGAATATATGGGTGTTGAATCACAGCGTATTCAGGCTAGCTGGGTTTCAGCTTCTGAGGGAGGTAAGTTTGCCGAAGTGGTCTCCGAGATAGTGAAAGAGTTGAAGGAAGTTGGTCCCAATCAACTGTTTGCCGATGAGAAATAGAGAAATGGAACAGAAATTGCGTCAGGAAGCCAAAGCCTTGCTTGAGCAGGGTCGGGTTGACTATATCATTGGATATGAGAAGGGGAGTTTGAAGTTTACCACTACGCCTTTGATAATCAAGGACAAAAATGATGTTGACCGCTTAGTAGTTAACCCATTTATAGTAAATAATCTGAGTGTCTTCCTGACTGAGATCAGGGGCCGGATTGGTATTGTAGCTAAAGGGTGTGATAGTCGTTCCATCATTAGTTTGATACAAGACAATAAGGTGAGCAGAGAAGATGTCGTAATTATAGGTGTCCCCTGCTCGGGAATTATCGATTTATGCAAGGTAGAAAGGTTGGTTGGAGAGGAGAGGGATGAACTAGATGATGTTACTAGAGAAGGGGATAAAGTGGTAATAGTGGTTGATGGCAGGAAAAGAGAATTTCCTATCGAGAAAGTTTTGTTTGATAACTGCCTTGGTTGTAAATTCCCCACTCCACAGGAATATGATGTACTTCTCGGGGAAGCAACTTCTCCAGTCAGTGAGATGACAGCGAGCAGAGCAAGAATAGCTGAGTTGGAAGGAATGTCTTCTCAAGAGAGGTGGAATTTCTGGAAGGGAGAGTTCAACCGCTGCATCAGATGTTATGCCTGTCGGAATGTCTGCCCTGCTTGTTTTTGTGAACGTTGTTTTGTTGAAGAAACTGAACCGCAGTGGGTATCACCAATTCCAAAGTGGCAAGATAATCTCATGTTTCAAATGACCAGAAATATTCATGTGGCGGGGAGATGTACCGATTGTGGTGAATGTGAACGCGCTTGCCCTATGAATATTCCGCTGAGAAGCATGGCTAGGAAAATGTATGAAATTGTAGAAGAGCTATTCTCCTATGAGGCTGGGTTAGATGAAGCTGCACCGCCATTGCTAACTGCCTATGAAGCAGTTGAAGCTGAAGATTTGATCAGGTAGGAAATAAAAGGTGGCTGGCAATAAGAAAATAAATAAAAGGGACATAGGCAAACTTCTTAATAAATGGAGCCAAGGATTTACTGTGTTTGTCCCATCGCGAGAGGATAAAGTAACTGCATTTGCTAAATGGGATGGTGTAAATACTAATTTTATGGAATGGTATAGAAATACGGTGATATCACCAAAGACTAACTTCTTTCCCCTTATGGAGGAAATGTTTAGTTTTCGGGAGGAGGAAGATGGCTACCATACGGAGTTACCTTCATCAGATAAGCATAAGCAGTTGATTTTTGGCATTCGTCCTTGTGATGCTAAGGCTTTATCCATATTAGATATGGCTTTTAAGGAAGGTTATGAAGATCCATATTACCTCTCTAGAAGAAAGGATAGCTTGCTTGTTGGGCTTGGTTGCACTAATCCTTATGATAGTTGTTTTTGTACCTCATTAGGTGGTGGTCCTTTTGACTCGACATATGTTGATATAATGCTCATTGACATTGGCGATGAATTATTAATTGAAGAGGTTACCAATGCTGGCAGAGAGCTGGTTGCCAGAACTGCTGGCTTGGAAGAGGTGACTGAAGCTGATAAAGCCAGAGCTAAGGAAGTTAAAAAATCATCTTACAACAAAGTGACAAAGAAGATAAATACTGAAGGTATTCAGAAGAAATTACAAGCTTGCTTTGAGGATAAAGATTTCTGGGAAAAAGTATCCACCAAGTGCTTAAGTTGTGGCATCTGCACTTTTCTTTGCCCCACCTGTTATTGTTTTGATATCAACGATGATTCTTTTAAAAAGCAAGGGGCAAGATTTCGAAGCTGGGATAGCTGCGCTTTTCCTATCTATACCAGAATGCCAATGGAAAACCCTAGGTCAGAGAAATGGCGACGGGTGAGACAAAGAGTATGCCATAAGTATGAGTTCTTTCCAATAGATTTTGATGTCATAGCCTGTGTTGGTTGTGGGAGGTGCATTCGCCAGTGTCCCGTGAACTGGGACATTACTGAAATACTAAATAATTTACCTACCAAAGCCTGATTTGTATTTGGAGCAGTACAAGTGATAAATGTTGATGTTGGCCAGAGAAGGAAATTCTTTGCCCACGGCAATGTGTATTTGCCCCATATGGTAACTATAGAGAAAATAGTTGAGGAGACCTATGATACCAAGACTTTTTATTTTCATTTTAAGGATAAGAGATTGAGAGAAGAGTTCACATTTGAACCAGGACAATTTGCCCTGTTTTCTATCTTCGGAATGGGTGAAGCGCCTTTTGCTATTTCCTCCAGCCCAACTAGGAGGGATCATTTGGAGTGCAGTGTACGCCAGGTAGGAAAGTTAACAAATGCGATGCACAGACTAGGTGTTGGCGCTGAGATGGGTTTCAGAGGGCCATACGGGAATGGTTTCAAGCTGGATTTATTTCAAGGTAAAAATGTCATTTTTGTTGCTGGTGGTATTGGTCTCTCTGCACTGAGGTCTCTAATTTGGGATGTTATCGACAACAGGGAAAAATATGGAAAGATAGACATTATATATGGTGCTCGTAGTCCAGCAGACCTATGCTTCAAATACGACTTGGATACATGGGAGAACAATGAAGCTCTAAATATGATAACCACTGTTGATAGAGGTGATGAAAACTGGACAGGAAGAGTAGGTTTTGTTCCTCAGGTACTGGAGCAAGTAGCCCCTGAACCAAATAATGCTGTAGCTGTTGTCTGCGGACCACCAATTATGATACGGTTCACTTTTCCGGTTTTGGAAAAGCTGGGCTTTTCACCTGCGCAAATGGTAACCACGCTGGAGAAGAGAATGAAATGTGGCATAGGTAAATGTGGGCGGTGTAATATAGGCAATCTTTATGTATGTCGCGATGGCCCTGTATTCACCTATGCACAGATCAAAAACTTCATTTCTGGTGAATATTAGTTTCAGGAAGCTTTTTTACTAGATCAGTAAACCTTCCATTTCAGCCAAGATTTGCTCATTGTTGTAGTGATTAAGGCTTATGGCATCGCTGGGGCAGCCACCAATACAAAGGCCACACCCTTTGCACAAAGCTTCATTGACACGGCATACTTTCTTTTCCTCATCAAAAGAGATGGAGCTAAAAGGGCAAACATTTTTACAAATCTGGCAACCCGAACAAATCTTTTCATTGATAACTGCAGTAGCCGCTTCAATCTCAGTCTTACCCGTACTAATCATGGCTAAAACTCGGGCGGCACCGGCCGAAGCCTGAGCAACGGTATCAGGAATATCCTTGGGTCCCTGACAGCAGCCTACCACAAATACCCCATCAGTTGTAGTAGCTACTGGATCTAGCTTGGGGTGTTTTTCTAAGAAAAAACCATCGGCACTCCGACTAATGTTGAATAACCGGGCGACAGCTTCCACATCTGGTTGTGGTTCCATAGCTGGACAGAGGATTACCATGTCAACCGGCACTCTTATCAATTTGCCCAATAAGGTGTCTTCGGTCACAACAATTAGTTTACCTTGCTCTTCCTCATTCCTAGCACAGTCGGTAATCTGAGCTACCTTGCCTCTGATAAAATTGGCACCTTCTTCTGAGACGCGCTTATAAAATTCCTCGTAACCCTTACCAAAAGCACGCATGTCTATATACATCTGATAAACTTCAGCGTTGATTTTTTCCTTTATCAAATGGGAATATTTAAGGGCATACATACAACATACCCGAGAACAATATTCATGGTAGTTCTTATCACGGCTGCCCACACAATGAACAATGGCAACACTCTGTGGTGTTGAACCATTTTTAAGCACTATGTTACCGCCAGTGGGTCCTGCAGCATTGACTAATCTCTCAAATTCGAGACTGGTGATAACATTGTCCAGCCGCTTATATCCATATTGGTGAATGGTGCTTGGATTGAATAGGTTATATCCAGTAGCTACAATTATAGAACCTACTTCTAATTCAATGTATTGGTCTACTTGCTCAAAATCAATTGCTTTTGCCTCACAAACCATTTCGCAGAGTCGGCATTTGCCATTTCTAAAGTATGTACAATGATCCTTATCAATAACCGGTATATTGGGGACTGCCTGTTCGAAAGGGGTATAGATGACTTTTCTCTTACCCATGCCAACATCAAATTCACTAATTGCTTTAATGGGACATTTTTCCTGACATAAGCCGCAACCAGTACACTTATCTTCATTAATATATCTGGCTCTTTTCCTAACTTTAACTTTGAAATTACCAACAAAACCTGAAACCTTTTCCACTTCACTATAAGTCATTAGCTCGATATAAGGGTGAGAACCTACCATTGTCATTTTTGGAGTGAGAATACAAGCTGAGCAATCTAATGTGGGAAACGTTTTATCAAACTGAATCATATGCCCGCCAATGCTAGGGGTTCTCTCTGCAAGATAAACCTTATGCTCAGAATCGGCAATCTCTAAAGCAGCTTGAATACCAGCAATGCCTCCACCTACTATCAAAGTACTAGGATTGATAGGAACCTCCTTAACCTCTAGAGGTTGATGATAGCGAACCCTGCTCACAGCAGCGCTTACCAAGGATTTGGCTTTCTCGGTAGCCAACTGTTTATCTTCAGTTACCCATGAGCAGTGCTCACGAATATTTGCCATCTCAAACAAGTATGGATTTAACCCTGCTTCTTGGCAATCACGACGAAAAGTAGCTTCATGCATTGTTGGTGAACAAGAGGCGACAACAACACGATTGAGATGAAAGTCGACGATGTCCTTTTTGATTAACTCCTGACCTGGGTCCGAGCACATAAAAGTGTAGTCACGAGTTATTACTACGCCATCTAAACCTTGTGCAAAGTGAGCTACTTGCTCGACATCAACAGTGCTAGCAATATTGCTGCCACAGTGGCATATATAGACACCAATTCTCGGCTCGCTCCACATGCTGAAACCTCCTGGTTTTTATTCAGTTGAATAAACAACATAAGGACAGGAAGTAACAGATTTTACCGTAGAACCTTGCTCTGCAAACGCCTGCTTTTCCTTGCCCTTTGAATTATTGAGTATCAACTATGAGTAGAAGCGTAAATAGTAGCACAAAGTTGCTCATTCGCCAAACCTCGCTTTAATAAACTATTCATCATTTGCTAGAGCTGCCTCTACAATGGTAAACTGCCAGGCATAGCAGGGAATTCTAAAAGAGTACTGATAGTTGATAATATTGCTTAGCAATCAACTAATATATTAACGAAATCATATAGCTCAATGGTAACTTCGATTGTCCTCGTGGGTGGAGAAGGTTTACGGCTTGGGGGGAATAAAGCAACACAGCTTCTCAAAGACAAAAATTTGCTTGCATGGGTAGTGGAGCAGTTAGCAGTATTAAGTGAGCAAATCTTAATAGTGGGCTCCACATGCCAACTTAACTTGGCGGGCTATTCCAACATTGAATACATGGATGATCTCTATCCAGGCAAAGGCCCTCTTGGAGGGATTTACACTGGTTTACTCGCTTCTGAATCTTTTTACAACCTTGTCGTCGCTTGTGATATGCCTTTCTTAAACATTGAACTCTTACGTTATATGATCAGGCTTTCTCCTGGTTATGATGCTGTTGCCCCATGGGTAAGGAAAGCACAACCACTTCAGGCTGTGTATTCCAAAAGCTGCCTTGATAGAATAAGGGAAAGATTGGAGAAGGGCTGGTTAAGTGTTACTCGTTTTCTGAGTACAGTAAATGTTAGATATGTGGAACAGGTTGAATGTCAGAGTTTCGATCCACAACTCTTGAACTTTCTCAACATCAATTCACCTGTTGATTTAGCTCAGGCTAATATGTTAGCTGCAGAAAAGAAAGATTGGCTTGGGAAGTAAAAACAGCCTATAATTTGGTTGCTACGAAGTAATCATGATGATCTCTGTTGAAGAAGCTTTAGAGAAGATCTTGAGCTGCATTGAAGTTCTTGAGCCTGAAGAAAAATCCATCCTGGCTTGTTTGGGGCAGGTGCTGGCCGAAAATATCTATGCCACCGATGATATTCCTCTGAGAGATAATTCCGCCATGGATGGCTATGCTGTCAGAGCTGAGGATACTATCGGTGCCCTCGAATCCTCTCCTAAGTATTTACCTGTGATAGCAGAGATCGCAGCCGGGTCCGTGCCTACAAAAGCGCTTCTACCAAAAACAGCTATCCGCATTATGACAGGATCATTGCTGCCTGAAGGAGCGGATGCTGTAGTGCAATTTGAGCATACTAGTGAAGTAGATCACCGTTCGCTACTGAATAACCTATCACAGATAGGGATACTGCGTGAAGTTCAAAAAGGAGCAAACGTTAGGCCTAGAGGTGAAGATGTCATAGAAGGCACATTAGTTCTCAGCAAAGGCACTGTGTTGAGAGCAGCAGAAATAGGTATGCTGGCGTCTCTAGGACATACTACAGCTTTGGTTATCCGTCGCCCTGTTGTTTCCATTCTAGCCACCGGAGACGAGCTTGTAGATACTGAGCAACTATTATCACCAGGAAAGATTCATAACAGTAATACATATACGATCGCTGCAGAAGTTCTCTGCTATGGTGGAATTCCTAAAATCCTCGGCATTGGACGTGACTTAATAAAGTCACTAAACAACAAGATTGATGAAAGTTTAACTTCGGATTTGCTTATTACTTCAGGCGGGGTGTCCTTAGGAAACTATGATGTGGTAAAAGATGTTTTAATGAAGCGTGGTGAAATTGCCCTATGGACAATATGTATGAAACCGGGAAAGCCATCGGCATTTGGAATAATCAAGTCCGAAGGGAAAAAGTTGCCACATTTAGGTTTGCCAGGAAATCCAGTGAGTACTATGGTTGCTTTTGAACAATTTGTGCGTCCTGCCATCTTAAAAATGGCAGGGAAAAAAATTCTTGCCAAACCAACAATTAAAGCGGTTATGGATGAAGCTGTTGTCAATACTGATGGACGTCGCGTTTATGCCAGAGTAGTAGTTACTAAAAAGGGTGAGAAATATCATGCGTGTCTGACCGGGCCGCAGGGTTCGGGGATATTAAGCTCGATGATAAAAGCCAATGGTCTGGCCATTATTCCTGAAAATACCGCTGGAGTCGAAGCAGGAGACAAGGTATCAGTTCAGATGCTGGATTGGACAGAAAATTCAATACTGGAGGTATAAAAATGTGTCTGGCAGTTTGTATTGTAGGTAAATCGAGTGCAGGTAAAACAACTATTATGGAGCAACTGGTTCGAGAACTCAAAGAACGCGGCTATAAGGTTGCGGCAGTGAAACATGCTCCAAAAGAAATAGCTATAGACATGCCAGGGAAAGATAGCTGGAGATTTGCTCAGGCTGGCAGCGAAGCTGTGCTTGCCAGTTCAGCCAATAAAATTGCCTTCGTTGAAAATACAGATCGCGATTATAATGTTGATGAGATTCTACGTATACTTGGTAGCCGATTTGATGTTGTCTTGATGGAAGGATTCAAGAAAGGCAGAGCTCCTAAAATCGAGGTACATAGAAAAGAGCTGGGAGAGGAATTAGTTTGCCCCGCAGCGGTACTTTCAGCTGTAATTAGTGATGAACCATTGGCTGTGGATGTACCGCTGTTCTCATTTAATGATATAAAGAATATAGCTGATTTCATTGAAAAGAACTTCCTTTTTCAGCCGGAAAGAGATGTTTTCCTTTTCATTAATGGGAAACAAATACATATGCTTCCCTTTGTTAAGGATATTATTGCCAGAGTTGTACTGGCTATTGTGTCAACATTGAAAGGCGTGGGAAAAGTAAAAGGCCTCGATCTTTCTATAAGAAGTGGAAGGGATTTAATTCCTGCTATGCACTCAGGAAATGAACAGGAAGAAAGTAGCAGAGAAAGGTCTCAGAATGGCACTGTCGGATAAATGTTTACCGCAGGTATATTAACAGTTAGTGACAAGGGCTCACGTGGGGAACGTCAGGATAGAAGCGGTGAAGTTATTCGAGAGATTCTCTCCCAGGCAGGTGCTGCCGTCGTGGGTTACGATATTATTCCCGATGAAAAGGGAATCATCGCTGAGAAACTGGCGCGATGGGCAGATAAGGGAGATATAGATATTGTTTTTACCACTGGTGGTACCGGACTTAGCCCCAGAGATGTTACCCCTGAAGCCACTCTGGCGATAATTGATAGAATTGCCCCCGGTTTCGCTGAAGCTATGCGAGCTTTCAGCCTTACAAAAACACCTATGGCAGTACTGAGCCGTGCTGTTGCCGGTACCCGGGGAAAATGTTTAATCATTAACCTGCCTGGCAGTCCCAAAGCAGTGCGTGAGTGTCTGGAAGCGATATCAGCAGCTCTCCCACACGCAGTAGAAACCCTGAAGGGTGAGGGTGGCGAGTGTGCCGCTCCTGAGTTATAGAAATGTTGGCTTCATTTTAAATCCTGTGGTATGATACTTTAAAATTAAATACAAGCTCTCCGAGCTGCCTTACCTAAAGAGAAATCTATGGCAAGCAGCCGGCAGGCTGAAAGCCTCGAGGGTATAGGTAGAAATGCCTGTGCCTCCCGTGCTTGGAAAGGAGAGAATATGAACTTTAGTTATTGTTTTAGAGCACCTTATCTACAGAGGTGCTATTTTTACTCCCTGTTATTTATTCTTATTGCTATCAATTCCATCTTCCTATTGCCTTATTAAGGAACGGCTTTCGTTACCATGAGGTTCGAAGTGCCAGAGCGAAGAAGGACTGCAAAATTGTTGTGTCCCTGCAGGGACGAGTATTTCATATGAGGAGGGAAGAGTATGAGCAAAATAAGCCTGCGGAGAAAACC
>JAYENW010000027.1:0-19974 GCA_034722275.1 Chloroflexota bacterium
AGGTCTATGCCCCCAAGGATATAGACCACAGGAGCAAATTCCGCTATGATAATCTCTATGTAAAAAGAATGAGCTTCTGCCTTGACCTCAAGCTTATCCTGCTGTCGTTCTGGATAACCTTCAAAGGTAAGTGGGAGCATAGAGGGAGGAAGATATGATGCGGGTTTCACTGGGTGACATATTGCAAACAGAAGATATAGAATAATATTAAGCAGATTGAGGAGGTGAGTTATGCCCGGAGCCATACTGGAGAAGCGAAGGCATTGAGTGAAAAAGACTAAGCAAAATAAAGGTGAAAGGAGAGAGCAGAACAGTTGAACAGCTACAGGGCTGGAAAACGAAATTTCAGGAGGGGGTGATGTGATGAAAGCGCAGATTTTTAATGAAATAAGTCGCTATGTAAAACTCGATAAAGATTCTTTATTCCAAAAAGGACTAGAGTCTCTATTGGTAGAAAAGAGAAGAGCCATTATGCTAGAGCAGATAGAACTGCTTTCTCGATATAAGGTTTCCTCCGCAACTGAGTTGGAAGAGAGGATCAAGAAGGGAAGCGTGGAGGAGCACCCAACCTGGGAGGATCTGATAGTTCTGGAGAACTTGGAGACTGAATTGGTAAAGATAGATGGATTTCTCAGCGATTTACGAGAGGCAGCTCGAGCTAGCTAAGAAGAAGTTTCCAGATATACTAGACCATGGTGAAGTTCTTCACTCAGTAAGTGGGCAACCTCTAAAGCTGAGGTTGAACATAATTGATGGTTCTACTGTAGATGTGTTCTATTCAGCTAAAGGCAAGTACTCCTACCACTGGGAAAGAAGAATAGTCAATGGTTCTATATTCCGTCATGACAATGCACCTCATAAGCGATGGAAGCAGATCAAAACCTTCCCCAAGCATCTTCACAGAGGTTCTGAAGATGGAGGAGAGGAGAGTTACTTGAGTGATGACCCCTACAGGGCTATTGAGGAGTTCCTTAGCTTTATAAGGAGGAAGTTGGCAGGTAAGGAGTAAGCAAACCTTGATGAATATTCCACTGTCGAGTCCTGATATCACGGAGCTGGAGATTAGTTATGTCACCCAGGTGCTGAGGACACCCAACTTGAGCCTGGGCCCAAAGCTAGTTGAATTTGAAGCCAGGATGGCTCAGTTCATAGGGGTGAAACATGCCGTTGCCGTTAACAGCGGCACCAGTGCACTGCATCTCATAATAAGGGCTTTGGAGATAAAGGATGGCGATGAGGTCATCACCACCCCTTTCAGTTTCATCTCCTCTGCCAACTGCATGTTGTTTGAAAGAGCAAAACCAGTCTTCGTGGATATAGAGCCGCTGGCTCTGAATATTGATGTCACCCGTATTGAGGAAAAGATAACAGGAAAGACCAGGGCTATCCTGGCAGTGGATGTCTTTGGCTATCCTGTTGAATGGAACAGACTGGAGCAGATTGCCAAGGAGCATCATTTGAAGTTAATAGAGGATAGCTGTGAGGCTCTGGGAGCAGAGTATCAAGGGAAGAAACTGGGAACTTTTGGCGAAGCAGCGGCGTTTGCTTTTTATCCTAATAAGCAGATGACCACTGGAGAGGGCGGTATTATCGTTACCAACAATGAAGAAATAGCTAAGTTGTGCCGCAGCATGAGAAATCAAGGCAGGGGAGATAGCGATGAATGGCTTGAGCATCAGAGGTTGGGATATAACTACCGCATCAGTGATATAAATTGCGCTCTGGGAATCGCCCAACTCGAGAGGATAGAGGAGCTTCTGGCAAAAAGAGAGCAAGTGGCACAGATGTACAACATGAGGCTAAAGGATTGGACAGAGGCGCGAATACCATTTTCCTCCCCAGAGGTGAAAAGAAGCTGGTTCGTTTATGTAGTTACACTGGCAGACAGATATTCCCAGGAGAATCGTGATAATGTTTTGCAGGAATTAAGGAGACGGGGAATAGGCTGCAGCAACTACTTTACTCCAATTCACCTTCAGCCTTTCTATGTGGAGATGTTTGGTTTCAAGAAAGGCGATTTCCCGGTTACTGAGCATGTTTCTGAAAGAACAATTGCCCTGCCTTTCTACAACAATCTCAGTGAGGATGAGATTGATTTCGTTGTCCGAAGTTTGAAGGAGATAGTTTCTAACTTGCGAAGATAAGCGAAGCTTGATTTTGCCAGATAACATATTCCAGGCTGCAATTATGTGCTCTTGACAGGTGCTAAATATTCCATTATTATATGTCATAAGGAGGCGTATTATGCGTTCTACAATAGACATAGATGAAACACTTTTGAAAGAAGCAGGGAGGTTAACTCAGGTAAAAACTAAGAAGGACCTGGTTAATTTATCCCTCCGAGAGTTGATAAGAAAGAAACGGAGAGAACATCTGGCAAGTCTTTTCGGAAGCGCGGCAGTGGACATCACCCTGGAGGATGTGGAGAGAATGAGAGAAGATGAATACTGAAAGGTTTTTAATAGATACCACCGTCTGGGTGCTCTATTTCAAGGGGGAGAAGGATGTGGAGGATAGGGTGAAATCACTTATCTTGCAGAGTAAGGTTGTGACCACTGAAATCATAATTCTGGAGATCCTGCGTGGGGCGAGGTCGCAAAACGAGTACACCCAGTTACATGATGACTTCAGGGCTCTTCCCCTGCTTCAACTAGATGAGGCTACCTGGGAAGAAAGCTACAAGGCGGGATTTGAATTAAGAAAAACGGGAATTACCGTTCCCCTGGCTGATATTTTAATAGCTGTGCTAGCCACTCATTACGCCTATCCTTTACTCCACCGAGATAAACATTTCCCTCTTATGGCAGAGACTATGAAGCTAACAGAGGTGCGAATATAGAAACTGGAGAAATGTGGCGGTGATACACAAAATCTCAATTTTTGAAGGTAGCATGAGGAGCTAGCAGCCAGTGAGAATAAGCTATCGTCATATCCCTGAGATTCTCGGCGATGTCGTTCTGCTGGCTGGCGCCTTCGTTCTGGCTTTCTTTCTAAGATTTGATTTCAGCATCCATGCCGAGCAGTGGGGGCTTATTAAGACCTTCATCTTGCCTGTTGTGGGAGCCAAACTCCTCATATTTTATTTCGCTGGTATCTATCGCAAGATGTGGCGATATGCCAGCGTAAAAGACTTCATCACCATATTTTGGGCAAGCATCTTGGGTACACTGGCAACAATAGTTATTATTTTCTTTATTTACCATACTGCTTTCCCTCGTTCAGTGGTGGCACTGGATGGTATTTTGGCTGTAGCCTTAATTGCCGGCGCAAGGTTCACACAGCGAGGCATACATGAGCTACAACTGAAGAATCTTCTAGCACCAGCAAAAAAACCTGTGCTGATTGTTGGCGCTGGTGATACCGGCGAAGCCATCCTCCGCGAAATGCTCACGCGCCCTGAGCTCGCCTACCAGCCAATGGGATTAATAGACGACGACCAGGGAAAGCAGGGATTGCACCTTCATGGTGTGAAAGTGCTGGGGACACGAAAGCGCCTTCGGGAATCAATCCATAAGTATCAGATTGAAGAGGTGATTATCAGCATGCCTACTGTCTCCAGAGAGGTGATTCGGGATATCTTTTTTCAGTGCCAGGAAGCGGGAGTAAAGTGCAAGACCCTGCCCGGAATCTACCAGATAATCAACGGCACGGCCACTGTAGCGCAGATCAAGGAAGTCGGAGTAGAAGATATCCTTGGCCGAGAGCCGGTAAAGATAGACCTGAAAAAGGTCGCTGCTTATATTTCGGGCAGGTCGGTGCTGGTTACCGGGGCTGGCGGCTCTATCGGCTCTGAGCTTTGCCGGCAGATAAGTCGGCTGCAGCCTTCATCACTCATCATGGTTGACCAGAGTGAGGGTAGCCTGTTTCAAATAGAACAGGAGTTCTTGAGAGAGCACCATTTTACCTCAGCGATACCGATTGTCGCAGATATCACCAATCCTGCGAGAATGAAAGCTATCTTCGAGCAACATAAACCCTCTATCATTTTCCATGCTGCTGCCTATAAGCATGTGCCTTTAATGGAAGCGAATCCCATTGAAGCCATCGAGACTAATCTGCTTGGGACCAGGAGAGTGGCTGAAGCAGCCATTCAATCCCAAACCGAGAGGTTTGTTTTTATCTCCACGGATAAGGCTGTTGAGCCTAGCAGTATGATGGGAACTTCCAAGGCTCTCGCTGAAAAACTGGTGCAGACCCTGGCTCAGGACAGTTCAACCAAATTCATGATAGTAAGATTTGGGAATGTGCTTGACTCGAGCGGCAGCGTAGTTCCCACCTTCAGACATCAAATTGCCCATGGAGGACCGGTAACTGTTACCCATCCTGAGATGACCCGCTATTTCATGACTATTCCCGAGGCAATGCAACTGGTCATCCAGGTTGGAGCTATGGGGAAAGGAGGAGAGGTCTTTGTTCTGAACATGGGAGAACAGGTGCCCATAGTGGAGCTGGCAAGGAACATGATAAGACTATCTGGCTTTGAGCCAGAGAAGGATATCCCTATTGAGTTTAGTGGTATTCGACCCGGGGAGAAGCTGCACGAGAAGCTGTTCTGGGATGATGAGGAGGCTTTATCCACCGAACATGAAAAGATTCAGGTGGTGAAAAACGCCAGAGTGGACAGCATCAAATTCAAGATGGATGTCCTGGAGATGGAGAAAATAATCAACGCTGGAGATTTTGAAAAAGTACAAGACAAGCTCTCAGAGATGTGCATTACCTATTTACAGGCTCAAAAGCCATGGTACCAGGCTCAATAGCCCCAGGAAAATGCAAACCCCCCAGAAGGGAACCTTCAAAGCAAATTTCATAAGCCCCTTGATTGTCAAGAAGCCCAGAAGGGCAGAACTCAAAATGCCAGAAATTGCTCCAGGGCTGAAATTTACCTCCCCCATCAGTCCCAGACCCACCACAGCTACCAAAACCACCGGGATGCTCAATAGGAAGCTCAACTTCAGCGCCTGCTCAGCCCTATACTGGCGGAATAGAAGAACGGAGACGGTCAACCCGGAGCGGCTGAGGCCAGGCAGGACTGAAAATGCCTGTACCACACCAACAAGCAAGCTATCCCTTATCCCTGGCAATTTATCCTCCATATTCCTCCTGCTGAGGGCACATTTTTGCACAATACCGGTAATGAGCAAAAATAGGCCGATAATCGCTGTAGCTAGCGAACCCGAAAATTCCAACTTATCTGAAGCCAGGAGAAATAGTGGAGCGCCAATAGCCGCACTGGCTAAAGTAGCTACGATGAGGAAAGTGATGAGATTGCCTTGCGGAGAAGTGTTAAAGTGGCGAATATCCCGAACATAGGCGGGTAAATGTCTGGCAAGGGTCACAAGCTCTTGGCGAAAATAATATGCTGCCGCAAGTAGAGTGCCCAGGTGGAGCCATAAAGCGAGAAACACTGCTTCAGAGAGAGGCAGGTGGAAGATATTGACCAGGACAAGGCTGCTTATTCCCTCGCTGCTTATGGGCAGCCATTCGGTTATTCCCTGAATTACACCCAGAATAAAACCTTGAAAGAAAGTCAAATTTCCCTACCCCCAGGATGGCAAGTCTGTTACAATCATGGCATAATACCCTTCGTAAGACAAGTTATAGAAAAGGACGTAATATGGAAGATGAGATTGATTTGAGAAAATATACTGATGTGCTGCGCAAGCACTGGAAGCTGATAGTGAGTATCATCGTGATAGCAGCATTTGTGGCAGGGCTGGTGAGCTTTCTTTCGCCACCTACCTATGAAGCCAGCGCGGGGGTACTAATGACCAAGGCCAGGTCCGAGATTGTTTTTGAGCCCAAGTACAGGACTTCACTGGAAGCGGACACTGCTTCACAACAGCAGGCACTAGAAGCGTTGCTGAAATCACGCACTGTGGCTAACCTGGTTATTGAAGAACTTGGCGATAAACTCGACCCCGGGGAGCGAGGGGTGGCGAGCATGCTGGGCAGGGTAGAAGTGAATATCCAGGGCGACCTTATTGAGATTTCAGTTAAATCTACCGACCCTCACAAGGCAGCGGCTATCGCCAATGCCTGGGCAGAATCTTATGAAAGCTATATCAATGATCTCTACAGCGGCATTCGCCAATCACCGGAAGACTTACAAATTCAAGCAGCTGCTGCTCAGCAGGAGTACGAAGAGAACCAGAAAACGCTAGAGGATTTTACCAGCGATAACCATATTAGCGAGCTAGAACGCCAGATTGCTGACAAGGAATTGCTTTGCAATGTTAAGTCTCTTCGGGAGCAAATTGAGGAGGGTTCCTCATCTCCAGCTTCGGCTGCGGCCAACAGTCTGGCTATCATCCTGCTTCAGACTGATGCTTTCACAAGCCTGCCTGCTGAACTTCAAATTTCTCTGGAGTCGCTGTCAGACCTGAGCGCTAATCCAGAGAAGCAACTACATGATATTGACGCCTTGATTTCCCTGCTGGAGACAAGGTCAGGAGGGGCACGAGAACAGTCTATTGCTGAGTTGCGGCAGGAGATTCTCCAGTTAAAGGGAGAATTGGAGAAAGAGAATGCCGAAAAACAGAATCTGGAAAGGTCAAGGGACATCGCCTGGGAGACATGCACAACTCTGGAGAACAAGTTAGCAGAAGTAAGGGTAGCGATGCAAACGCAGGAGCCTGTAGTTCGTGTGGCTATACTCGCCACTGTGCCTGACAGACCCGTTACGCCTCGCAAAGCAATGAATATCGGGATTGCCCTGGTGCTGGGATTAGTCATCGGTATACTCTGCGCCTTCGGAGCTGAATACTTCAAGAGACCCAGGGAGAAAATAAAGGATAAGGAGAACGAGTAGTTGACAGTCGGCGGTCATTAGTCATCCTTGCTAGTTCAGTAACTTTAATCGGCTTTTAACCTCCGCCTTTTTGTCAAGTCTGGGTGTCCCCCAAACACCTCTATTTTCATTCCTCTCGACTCCGAACTACAGTAGACTAACGATTATTGACTCTATATTGCACCATTCACAATCGCTACCGAACCCGAATGCATTTTTGGCGTGAGATGAGACATGCTAAGGATTATTATGAGGGCAAGAAGCCTTCTGAATGGAAGGCTTACTTTTATACGTTTAGAAAATACTTTGAACAACTGCTGAGAAAGAAAAATTCGGGCATTGTCTTAAATGTCCAGCTACAACTTATTCTAACTATAATCACGTAAGTTGCCTAGATTTTTCACAACAGCCTTTATCTGAGCTCAATTTACCTTCGCCACCAGCCCAGAGTGGCCAGAGTACCCAACCCAACACCGGCAACCACTGCCCCAACCCAGCCAAGCAAACATAGGCAAGTGACGATGGCACCGGCAATGATGACACCCGTAAAGATAGAGAGGAAGGCATATTTAAATCTCAAGCCCAACAGGAAAGCAGCAATTGACCCGGTCCAGGCACCGGTCACTGGAAGTGGAATGGCTACAAACAGCGTCAAGCCAATCTTCTCATACTTTTCAATGTCCTTTCCCTGCCGTTTGGTGCGGTCAAAGACCCAGTTGACTGCTTTGCGCCCCACTTCTACATGGCTCACAATTCTGGTGAGCGAATCCAGAAAGAGCAGCAAAACAGGTACAGGAAGCAGGTTGCCTATAATAGCCAGGCAAAAAGCCTTATACCACGCCATATGAAAAAAGTTTATGGCCAAGGGTAAGGCTCCTCGAAGTTCCAGCACAGGCGAAGCGGCTATCAAGAGGATGATTGCCTCCTGAGAGAGCTTCCAGTCGAGAAGTTCTTCAACCAACTTGCTCTCCTAATATCTGCTGAATTGCTCTGCCCCAGCCTTCAGGGCCAACTCCAGGAATCTTATGGAGATGGGCCAGATTTATATTTGCCCAATATTCATCTGATGTTTGCACCAGGATAGGTATATCTACTACTGAGAGCATAGGCAAGTCGTTCAGGTTATCGCCAATACCTATTGTCTTAACCTGTCTCATCTTTTTGCAGAACAACTCAATGAGCACAGAGGTAGCTTTACCTTTATCGTTAGGCCCCATAACGCCGTAAGAGTGTCCACCATAGACATAATTGAGGCCTGCTTTTTTTATTGAGTTCAACACCTCTTCAATTTCTTCAGAGCTTCCTTCAAACCTAACTGTCTCTTCATACTCCCTCTTTTTAGCTCGCCGAGCTGCTTCTAAAGTTAAGCCCGTAGCAGCCGCTACTTCTTTAATGCTCATGTCGCCAAAACCTCTAAAATGAAAGTTGCCCTCGTCCCTAATCTTATCTAACGATTGCCTGATTTTCTCATAGGAAATACCCAGCTCGATAATCAGGAATTTATCCCAAACCCTGTGATAATCAAAAGGAAATGAGAAATAATGCCGTGGTATAAAAATGGCACCCCCGTTTTCCACGATGAAAGGGTCTGATATCCCCAGTTCTTTCCTATATGTTTCTTGTTCAGCTCGGGTTTTCGACGAACAAAAGACCACAGGGATTTTCTTCCTTTGCAATAACCTCAGCGCCGGTAAGGCGAGGGTGTAGGAATAGGTAACACGGTCAAGCAGCGTACCATCCAGGTCGGTAAACACCACTACATTGGCCAAAACTCTCGTTATTTGCTTGTCTCCCTTTCCACACGAATAAACTGCAGAGCAAGGACATCAATTTGCTCAATTAATAAATTAGCAACTCCTCATGCTCCATAAACTATATGCCTCTTGGGAACTGTTAAGAAATCATGCCGCCTTAAAGTAATTATCGGGCCAGATCCTGGTCTGCCGTGCTAATCTGCTCCCTTCGCCAATGACGACATTATCGCCAACAACACAGCCACTGGGGATATAACAGCCATCCTCAATACAGCTACTGGAGGCAACAATACAATCCTTGAGCAGTGATGCCTTACCTATCTTCGAGTCATGCCATATTACTGCTCCTTCCACAACAGCACCTTCTGCAACTTCACAGCGTACTCCAAGAACGGCAGGCCCTTTAACGCGCGCACCTTTAGCAATAATACAATCCCTGCCAATCAGTACTGGCTCCTCAATTCGTGCCTCAGGATGAATTTTACTTTCACTCTCAATCCTGATGTGTCGGCTACTCTCACCTTGGGAGTAAAGCGAAGATTGGCCTTCCCCCAAAAGCAAATCGTGATGCAGCCTTAAGTATTTTTCGGGCGTGCCGATGTCAATCCAATAGGCATCAGAAGGATAACTCGAGATAGGCTCATCTTCTTCGAGGAGAGAAGGGAAGATATCATGCTCAAACATGAAAAAGGTTGACTTTGGAATGCGCGTCAGTATTTCCGGCTCAAGGATATAGATACCAGCGTTGATCATGTTAGTAGTCACTTCCTGCAAGCTTGGCTTTTCTACGAACCGTTTTACCATGCCATTGGCATCAGTTTCCACCACGCCATAGATAGTGGGGTCTTCCACCGGCGTCAGGGCAATGGTTGCCCTGGGCCTTATCTCACGGTGCCGTTTCACCATAGCGGCAAGGTCTATCCCTGTCAGAACATCTCCATTTAAGGCAAAGAAGGGCTCACCCAACAGCGTTTCGGCATTTTTGACTGCTCCAGCAGTACCCAAGGGTCGCTCTTCCACAAGGTAAACTATATGAACGCCAAACTCAGAGCCATCTCCAAAATAATTCTGGATGGGTTCAGGAAGATATCCCATGGCCAGGATGATATCCTCGACACCATACTTTTTAAGATAGCGTATTTGGTATTCCAGAAATGGTTTATTCAGAATGGGCACCATCGCTTTGGGTGTATCACAAGTGATGGGATATAATCTCGTTCCTTTACCACCTACAAGGATAACGGCTTTCATTATTTCTTATTCAGCATTGAATATTTTTATCTGAGCTTACATAGCAATTTTACTATCTCCTAGAGTAAGTTCGCAATGACGAAAGAGGATATCATTGATCACATGAACGAATACATCAGCTTGACCCTGAACGCTTGAGGCATTATGATATGGCACACGAACCTCAAATCTGACTTGATAAGAAGAGGTTCGCTATCTAGAATATGGAGTCAATCTGATGAAAGTGTTCATTATTCACTTTCGTTCTGCCCCTCGCAGCGATTGGCAGCAGCGTCAGTCTGCCATGGCAAGTGGAATTGACTCGGCTGGCACCGATGGTGTCTCATTAGAGATAGCGAAACGTACAGCTAATCTCGAAACAATGGGCCATGAAGTGGCAATCTGCTCAGCCTACGATTGGGCAGACTTTCCCATAGCACTTCTGGAGTTTGATTCCGAAGAAGTGAGGAAAATGATGCGGAATCTTTTTGGGCCCAGAATAGTAGATTTTAGCAGTGAGGGCCAGCTTAAAGAGGCATTCAATTCCTCCTTATCAGAACTGCAGCGCCAGATGGACAAGGCGATCGAGAAATTCAAACCGGACATATTATTTATCCATAACATTTTGTCTCTTCCTGTGCATCCAGTAGCCACAGTGGCTTTAACAGAACTACTCAGAGATACCCGATTGCCTGGTGCTGCCATACATCATGACATTCTCAGCGAAGGTGCCTATAAATTCACTCCGACATGTAGCTTCGCCAAATCGATTCTTGAAGGATATTTCCCTCCAACACTGGCCAACCTCAGACACTGGACAATCAATTCGCGCAATAAAAACGCTCTAAAGAAGAAAGGAATAGCAGCCGAAGTAATTCACGATACCATGAATTTTAATCAAAAGCTTGACCTAAGGGAACAAGCTAGAATTCGAGCATTGCTGCGCGATAAGCATGGTATTAAGCCAAACGATATTGTACTCTTCGTTGCAGCCCGCATCGTCCCGAACAAGCAAATAGAGATAGCAGGATATTTGACAGCCATTCTGCAGAGTCTTCGTCAGAACATTTTAGGTAAGAAACTTTATCATGGCGAGGTATTTTCTGAAGAAAGCCGTGTAGTGCTTGTCCTAGCGGGTCGCCCCGAGTATGCTTTTGCCAATTACCAAAAGAAACTCTTTGAGTTTTTTGATGCCCTGAAGATTGATTGGATATATGTTGGAGATGAGGTCCGCCCGCTACGTTCAGAGGAACTAGGGTTTTATGCCCTCTATCCAGACATGTATACCATGGCTGATTTCATCTTGTATCCTACTGGCTGGGAAGGATTTGGCAATCAACTCCTCGAAGCCTTCGCTTCTAGATTACCCATAGCAGTGTTCGAATACCCCGTTTTCAAGGAGGATATTGCCCCGAAAGGGGTTGAGGTGGTATCCCTTGGAGACACCATCCTCGAAGACAGAAACTCCCGGGGACTTGTCCGGGTTCCAGTTGAGACCCTCAACCGAGCTGCGCAGGAGATGGTAATGATTCTAACCACTCCTGAAAGGTTCCAAAGTATAACCACCCACAATTCTATGGTGGGCAAAAGGTATTTCAGTTTTGATGCGCTTCAAGCCCATCTACTCGATGCACTAAACTGGGCCAAGTCTATCAAAGCATAAATTATCTAAGAGGAATTGTACTCTCTTGACATTCACACATTAGCAGGAAACTTCAGATTAATCACATGAGAATAGGCATTAGTGCTCCCATTGTCGAACCACACCCCACAGGCGTAGGTATCTACTCAATTAATTTAATCGATGAGTTGGCCAAGCTGTTTGATAACTTACTGGTCTATACTTCATATCCTCCCGCTTTCAAGATTGACCCATCGAAGGTGCGCAAGGTTAGCTCATTTACCAGACCAGAACGAGGATTTGCTGGCTTTCTAAATCGCATGATATGGATGCAGAGTTCGCTACCAGCGAGAACTATTATTGACCATGCTTCAGTCATCCTTTCCACAGGTTCCGAGGGCACATTATTGCCACTGGTGCCCCAGGTTGTCACCGTCCATGATATAATTCCTCTCTTATTTCCAAATCTTCATCCACATTCAAGCGAGCTTATCTTTTTTCGTCACTTCCTGCCACGTATACTGCGGCGCTCGAGCGCAATCATTGTTGTTTCACAGAGCACAAAAAAAGATGTTATCCATTTCTATAATCTCCCCGGAGAAAAGATTCATGTTATATATGAAGGATATGACAAGCAGCTCTTCCATCCATGTCAAGATAGCCAAGTTGTAAACAGGATATATGGGCTTGAACACTATATTCACTACGCTGGTAATATATTACCTCATAAAAATGTTGCCAGGTTGATCCAGGCCTTCCGACTCATTGCCTCTGAGATACCACACCAACTTGTATTACAGGGAAAACAGAACCTGGAGTACGCAGCACATCTCAATATTTTGATTGACAAGCTATACCTAGAGGGAAGAGTGGTATTTCCTGGATATGTTCCCTTAAACCACCTCCCGCATCTTTATGCTGGAGCCAGCGTATTTGTGAGTGTATCACTCAGTGAGGGTTTTGGATTAACACCACTAGAGGCAATGGCGTGCGGAACTCCAGTGGTTGCTTCAAATATATCTTCGTTGCCAGAAATTGTTGGTGATGCTGGAATCCTAGTCGATCCCAACAATACTGAGCAGATTGCTGAAGCCATATTGAAAGTAATCAAAGATTCAGAGTTACGCACCAATCTTTCTCAGAAGGCCATCAAAAGGGCTGCTCTGTTTAGCTGGGATAAGACCGCCAAACAAACGCTCGAGGTACTCAAAGCTGTAGCAAAGCCCAGATAGTAAGTTGCTGCCCAATAACCATTCTACCCTCTAGCTTTTTATTGACAGGTATCACCAGATAAGCTAGAGTTAAATAGTGGTTTCTGAGTGCGGGACAGTGCGCGCTGAGGAATTGGCATGAGTTTTTCCTTCCAAGGCAGAATGGGGAAACTGCCCGGAACTCAAATTAGATTTTCCCCGGTAGCTCAATGGTAGAGTAGGCGGCTGTTAACCGCTTGGTTGCAGGTTCGAGTCCTGCCCGGGGAGCCACGTTTGTAAAGGCAACACTATGGAAAACAGAGTAGCAATATTCATCGACGGAAGCAATTTATATCATGCTCTGCGCAGCAACTTTAAGCGCTATGACCTGAACTTTGCGGAATTCTCCAATAAACTCTGCGGCCCAAGGCAACTATTCCGCATATATTATTATAATATTATGCAAGATGAGAGCCAATACCCGGAAAGTTATCGAGAACAACAGGATTTTCTCGAAGCCCTGCATCATGTACCCAATCTTGAGGTTCGCTTAGGAAGCACCAAGATGGCTCAGGGTATCCTCGTAGAGAAAGGCATAGATATCATGCTCGCTACAGATTTGCTCCACTTCGCCTGGACTGATCTCTATGATGTAGCAGTGTTGGTGAGTGGCGATGGAGATTTTGCCTATGCTCTGCAAACAGCAAAGAACATGGGTAAGCATGTGGAAGTAGCTTATTTTGAGAATAATATCTCCAAGAGTCTTCTGGATATCGCAGACCAATGGCATTTCCTTAATCGAGCTTTCTTTAAAGGGTTATGGGTAGGCAAGCACCGCACACAGCGCAAGAAAATGAGCAACCCAAAAAGAAAATGGCCCAAACTTCTTGGCTAAATAAACAAAGGGCTGGAGAGAGCACTGTGAATCTGATAAGCATCAAAGCTAGTAACATAGAAGATGCCTGGTTTCAATGCCTCAACAAAGTGCTGACCTCCGGTTATGAGTATACTATAGCTAGGGGTAGCTTTGTGGGGCATAAAAGACGGGAACTAGATTATGTTACAATAGAGATAACCAATCCCAAACAAAGACCACTAGCGCCACTAGTGCCAGAAGGGGTACCACCACCTACTACTGATGAATATATAGCCGAATATCTAACCTACTTAATGACCGCAGAAAAAAAGAAAAATGAGCAATATACTTACGGCGAAGACCTGGAATACCAGATGTCCAAAGTACTTGATATGTATAAACAGCACCATGAGACCAATCAAGCCTGTATGATAATTGGCTCCAGGTATTCCATAGATTTAGATGACCCGCCATGCCTGCGAGTAGTAGATACCAGGATAAGATATGGTAAACTTCACTTCATAATTTATTTCAGAAGCTGGGATTTATGGGCTGCTTTCCCCACCAATTTAGGTGGATTACAGTTGATGAAGGAATTTATGGCTGATGAGATTGGTTGTGAGGATGGAGAAATAATAGCGGCAAGTAAAGGATTACATCTTTATGACCATACCTGGAATCTGGCTAAACAGGTCTGCCGCTTGGAAAATGAATGAGCTGATTCCAGGCTTTGACTTGAGACAAAGATAAATGAGGTAAAGGAGGAAGGCATGTTTTCCAGAGAATGGTTCATTTATGTCTTCGGACGCTGGATTCTCCTATCTGGCATTGCTGGTGCTCTGCTCCAATACTGCTTAGCTGACAAAATTGGCATTCATACTATCCCTGCTTTTCTGTTAAACCAATTTCTTTTAGCATGCATTTTCTGGTATGTGGATAGATATATCTTCCAGCGCCATTTCAGCCGAGTAAAGGAGATTTTCAAATTCCCGCGCATTAAAGGGGCCTTTGATTTCCATCAACAATTTGGCAAGATATCAGAGGAATTCTCAGAGTATTCAACAGATTTTCAAAAATCACCGGATGACCCTCAAGTTTGGCTACATCGCTTCTTAGACCTATTTCATGCTGTCGAAATGACAGAGCGAGTTTTGAGAGAGAAAGGTATAGATGTAGATCAAGAATACTATGCCATCATAAGAGAGAATAAAAGGAGAGGGCTATACAGTTGAAATCCAAGGAAAACATCTTAAAGGGAGGCAAATAATGAGGGAAAGGGCAAGGCCGCTCTAGGACAGATAAAGCCTTTTTTGGTGGCTGATGGAGGAAATGTTGAGCTGGTCAATGTAAGTGATGAAGGGGTAGTTAAGTTGAGGTTGACTGGTGCCTGCCACGGCTGTCCTATGGCAACTATGACCTTGCGCCAGGGTATTGAGCCTGTTCTCAGGGAAGAAGTGCCTGAGATTAAAGAAGTGGTTGCTGTCTAAAGGAGAGATTAATGCCTATATATGAATATGTTTGTCCTAATTGTGACTTTAAGTTCGAACTGCTTCGTTCTTTAAACCAAACAAACGCGGCTGCCCTCTGCCCTCGATGTCATAGTGATGCCAAACGAATATTTTCCTGCTTCAACGCTTTTTCGGAAGGGCACGAAGGTACACCTGCTGCTATCGCCGGCAGCAACCCTTGTAGCACATGTTCTGCCACCAGTTGTACTGCCTGCAGAAATTAATTTTCGCTCAGCCACCAGAAACAAAGAGCGCCATAGGGCTAGTGCAGCAAGAATAAGCTAACTGCCATAACCAGCATGCCAGTCCCCATCTCTATAAGCACAAGGTGTTCCCTCCCATATCGGTGAGCCAAGGGAAGTATTTCGTCTTACCCTACTAGATCGCTTCAGAAAATTGAAATTATCCTCCAGGCTAAGCCCGCAAATAAAAGGCCATAAATTGTCGATGCAACTGTTAAGAATGTTGCTCTTTTAAATCCGAACTCCTTAATAAGCACCCCCAAGGCGATTATGCACGGAATTCCAATTGTAGTTGCTACACCAAATGCATATATTTGGAGAGGAGTCAAAACTGAAGATATTTCAGCACCTAGAACTGATATAAGCATCGCACCAGTTAAGTCTTTTTGCAAAAATCCAAATACAATCGGGATGATGGCTATGGGGGGCAACCCTAACCATGTAGTAATTGGTGAAAGTGGTTCTACTATAAACTTGGTAGCGCCGAATTCATTCAAAACAGCATAAGCTGTTCCACCTATAATCAAAAAGGGGATAACTATATATACGAAATCCTTCATCCTAACCCAGCTTTTACCCAGAATATTTTTAAGTAAAGGCTTTCTATAAGGCGGCAATTCCAAAAGCAAAGGTTCCTTCTCTGTCTTGGTCAATTTCTTGGCTAAAAATCCCCAGATGAGAAAAGAGACAAAAAGAGTAGCAAAAACAGAAAGTGCCAAAAGTATGCCACCGAAATATCCAACCACCCCCAACACTATAGCTATTCTTGAAGAGCAAGGCACAGAAGTGAAAAATGACGAAGCATAGAATTGTTCTTTTTTACTAGATAAAATACGCGTGCCTCTAACCGCTGGAGCAGTGCACCCCAAGCCTAGGGCTAGGGGAATAAATGCCTTCCCTGGAAGATTAAGCCTTTTTGAAAATCTTTCTAAATTAACAACAAATCTTGAAAGAAGCCCTACATCCTCCAATAAACTCAATAATAAGTAAAATAACAAAACATATGGCAAAGCAATGGAAACACCAGCCATCAACCCACTCAGTCCCGCTTCTATAGATGCGCCAGCAAGACCCTCTCCTAGATGAATTACAGATAAGGCAGATTCTGCAAAACTCATAAGGGTACTTTGTATCCAGTTTCCCAGAAGTAATAGCACAGCAAAAATAGCAATGAAGGTTAGAATAGTGAGAGAAGGCCCCCAATTTTTATCTAGGAGGATCCTGTCAATTCGCTCTCCCCCACTTCCAGAAATTCTCTCTACGGGAAATATTTGGGTAACCTTTTCCGCAATAAATGCTGCTGTGCCATATCGTGTTACTGAGATATCTTCTGCAACATCGGGATGTTTTACTAAATCCCTTTTTACTTTCTCAATTATCCTTGTATCCTTCAAATACCCGTAGAAATCCTTATCTCCTTCCAAAACTCTTAATGCTATGAATCTTCCTGGTAGAGGATTCTCTTTTACCTGTGCTGATATTCTGTTCAGTGCTTCCTCTACATGATCATCATATTTAATAGTAAAGACTTCTCGTGGTGTTTCTTTAATTTTCACGAGCTCATCTATAACTTTATCCAGTCCCCTTTTAGTTAGAGGATTTATGGGAATTACTGGGATACCCAGAAGTTTTCCTAATTTTTTATAATCGACTTCTATCCCTCTCGCTTTTTTAGCATCTTCAACAAAATTGAGAGCTATGATAGCAGGCACTTTTGCTTCTAATATTTGTAGAGCTATATACAGGCTTCTCTCCAGAGAACTAGAATCAGCAATTACTATTGCTCCACCTGCGCTTCCTCCAAATAAAGCCCTTTCTGTAACCTTCTCCTCCTCACTTCTATCAGATATAGAATATATCCCAGGGGTGTCCTCAAACTCTATTTTTGTACCATTAAAGACTTTCTCACTTCTGGTAACTTCGACTGTGGTACCAGGATAATTGGACACTTCAGCCTTCGCGCCAACTAATGCATTGAGAAAGCTACTCTTCCCTACATTCGGTTGTCCAATTAAAAGTATTTTAAGTTTTTCCATTTGCTAAGACCTCAATCCCCTCTGCTATTTCTCTACTTAAAGCAAATTTTTTATTTCCTATCCTGACAACAACGCTCCCCGGAATTACATTTGTCACCCTTACTTTTTCGCCGGGAAATATCCCCATGCTGACTATCCTCTCAAATAAAGTAAAATCAAAAAACGCAATGTTGGTAATTATGCCTTCATCATTAATATCAAACTCCGTCAGAGGGATACCCTCCTTTCTAAAGGTAGATAACTTTTTGATGTTGTCGATAACCTCTTGAGAAACATAGTGTTCCAGAACGTGAGCTGCTTTATGCGCTTCATCTTCGCTCCTTACCTCTTTAAAATAATTTTCAATGGAAACGTGCTTCTCAACAATATCGCTGGCATTTTCCTGCCCTCTTTTTGTTAATACAATAAGTTCCTTCTTAGATTGTATTAGGCCTTCCTTCTCCAATTCCTCAATGCTCTGCTTCAGGAATACACTAGAAACTTTAATTTCTGATTTTAAAGACGTTAATGAAACGCTATTTCCTCTTTCCTCGCCTAATATCCTTAGAACATCCTCTTTAACTATTCTTAAAATATCGGGGGTATTCATTTTGCCTCAGTAGATAGTCCTGCCAGAGTTGTGAGCAGTATGGCAAATGGTAAGTTTATTTCCATAATCTCGCCCGATCTAGCTTATATCGCCAAGAACTACATCTTTCTTTTGGGATTTCTCGGGAACCATCCCTTCTCAACTCGCTTTTTCTGCTTGAAGAGTTCAAAAACGCCCCATAAAAGAGTAGCTCCCAATATGCCTAGACCGCCTGAAAGCAATGTGCTATCCACTAAGCAAGACACCACAATTGGCAGTAAACCAAGAGCTAAAAGCCCCGGCCATGACTTAACCCCCCAGTAATATTCCCATTTGATAACGAGCACGTGACCAAGTCCTGCCGCCAGTATCATGATGCTACCCATCACCAGACCATAATAATTCATTACAACCTCCAGTAAATCCGAATTTCATGTCATTCTTAACAAAGTCACACATGCTGTGGGGTTTCTCCTCTTCCGATCCCAAATCTACCTCTAGTCGCTTTAGCACCTCCCGTACTACCGGATGGCTAAAATTCAAAATTGGTGTCTCTGTTAAGTAATTGCTCATAACATAGTTCTCCTCTCCAACTTTTAAAAGGCTCAGCATCCCGAGATCCGCTCACACTGCCCAGGACTTCAAAATTACGTCAACAAACCTTCAGTTATACACGCGGCATCTATTTTGCTTTTTTCGAAGTTAAGTATGTGACCTTTTTGCTCTCTTAAGGAAAATAAGCCTGTTGCTTGCATAATTTCTAAAACCTTATCTTTCTTCATACGAAAACAAGAACGCGTGGAAAGGTATCCGTTTGGCTTCAAAACTCTATACAATTCTTTTAGCAAAGATTCCCTATCTTTAATTTCGGGCAGCACTCCATACAACAAAATCACACCTACACTTTTGTCAGGCAATCCGGTATCTCCATCAGATAATATTGTGGCTATATTGTTGATCCCTTCCATTCTGGCCTTTTCTTTAACCCTTTTTATAGCTGATGATTGCTTATCTACGGCATAAACTTTCCCCTCTTCACCCACCAGACTGGCAGCAGGGAAAGTGTAAGAACCAATGCCACCCCCGTAATCCAATATTTTCTCCCCTTTTTCGAGATTAAGTTTTTTAAGTTCCTTTTCTGGTTTGAAGGGAAAACCGAGTTTATCTCTTAACCCTAAAAGGGAATACTCCATTCTAAGTTTAATGTTAAGGTCTCTCATATACCTCCCTCCTCTATTTTATCTTTTAGCCAACCAATTTTTACATTTGTTCTCTGGTCAAATTGGGGAACATAAGGTTTAATATCCAGCAAAGGAGTTCCATCTAGCATATCAACTTGTTTTACTCTTAAAATATTTTTCTCTCTTTCAATAAGCTCAACAACAGAAAGACCAATTGGATTTGGCCTGTTATAGTGCCTTATGGCAAAAAGCCCATGCTCTTGTTCATCTAAAAAGGGGTTTACCAGAGGCCTGTAACCAGTAGCTTCATGAAAATAATAAATTAAGTAAATATGAGAAAAACCTTCAATATCCTTCAATGCCTCCTTAAATTCACTGAATATCTCTACTTCACCAACTTTATCTGATTTATATCCCTGGCAAGGAATTTCCTGCCTATCTTTATAAGGCGTGTGTATCATGCCTATAGGTTTAAGTTCAAATTTCATTTTCCACACTCTCTAAATAGCTGTTTCCCTAATTTGTATCTTTTTTCTTCCCATGGATATCCCGCTACCTTACTCCAAAATTCTTTTAAGGTTCTGCCCTTCCTCAGCCATATGTTGCTTTATACCCTCGAGCTGGCGCGACATGAGTCTTTGCATAATCTTGTCCACTAAACTGCTAAACAAAGGGGTAGGATGGATTTAGTGTACACCAAAGTCAGGTAGAATAGAAAGACGGAGGTGTCAAATTGAAAGGTATACCACAAGGAAGGTACACCTAAGAATTCCGCCAGGAAGCGGTCAGACTGATAATAGAGGAGAGGACATCATGTCGTGAAGCAGCCCAAAGACTGTCCCTGGCTCCCTCAACACTCGCTTATTGGGTTAAAGCCCATAAAGAAGGCAAACTGGGAGAGGTTGGTAAAGCTCAGAAGCCTTTGACCGAATTTGAGATGGAGTTGGCCCGGATGAAGAAAGAATTGGTAGAAGTGAAGATGGAACGAGACATATTAA
>JAYENW010000028.1:0-57641 GCA_034722275.1 Chloroflexota bacterium
TGCTGTGTGAAACCATTTTCAAGCGCGTCTATATCAAGGGCAAAAAAATAGTAAAGACCGAACTTAACCCACCCTTTGCGCTTATCACCTCGGCGGGCAGCGGTTCGGAATCCTTTCAATTTGGTAGGCCGTACAGGATTCGAACCCGCGACACCCTGATTAAAAGTCAGGTGCTCTACCAACTGAGCTAACGGCCCATGATTGTATAAAAATGAATGAATATGTATTTTCTACTTTGTTAAGATATTGGAGAGATAACAAGCAAAAGCAGGATGAATATCACAAACAAAGCCACCATCTACTACTTCAACAGAGAAAGTTACTCGGTTTGGTTTTCTGAGGGGGTCACCAAATTTACCCAATCCTATTGCATCCCAGGGCATGTTGTGCCCCAGTATTTCAAGGAAGCCTTTAACATCCCTTGGCTCCTCTAACATCACTTCAAAAGGAACATTATGAGACAATCTTTCTAGTTGCTCCGGGTTTAGCTTTATCCTCATCGTTTCAATTATAGTTTTAGCAGGTAGCCATGTCAACTGATATGTAGCTAATATCTCTATGGCAAATCAATCATCAGTTGATTGTTGATATTGGGGATATCGATTCCTCATCTTTTCTTAGCTCGATAATACGATCGCGAATCATAGCAGCTTTTTCAAATTCGAGATTCTTAGCCGCTTTCTTCATATCAGATTCAAGCTCTTTGATAAGGTGAATGATTTCCTCCCTGGAAACCGGCGTGATTGTATAAGGAGCTTGAGTTTCGGCTATTGCTTGAATTCGCTCGGTTATATCTTTGATGGCTTTCTTTATTCCCTGAGGAGTGATACCATGCTCCCTATTATAAGCTTCCTGCGTTTTTCGGCGGCGGGAAGTTTCTTCTATCGCCTCTTGCATGGACTTGGTGATAGTATCGGCATACATTATGGCATGGGCGTTCACATGTCTGGCAGCACGTCCCATTGTTTGAATTAAAGCTTCGCTTGATCTCAGATAGCCTTCTTTGTCGGCATCTAGTATGGCTATCAGGCTGACCTCAGGTAAGTCCAGCCCTTCACGAAGCAAATTGATGCCTACAACTACGTCATAGACACCAAGACGAAGGTCACGAAGTATTTCTACTCGTTCCAGTGTCTCCACCTCTGAATGAAGATAGTGAGTCTTTATCTCCATTTCCCTGAGATAATCGCTTAATTCCTCAGCCATTCTTTTAGTCAAAGTGGTCACAAGACAGCGTTCCCCTCTCTCAACACGAGGTTTTATCTCATGAATGAGGTCATCAATTTGTCCTCTTGTTGGCTTTATTTCTATAGTAGGCTCGAGTAATCCCGTCGGTCTGACTAATTGCTCTGCTATCTGCTCACTGTGCTCATACTCATATGGCTTTGGAGTAGCTGAGACATAGATGACCTGGTTGATGCGCTCCCGAAATTCTTCGAAGTTTAACGGACGATTGTCCAGAGCCGAGGGGAGGCGAAAACCATAATCAATCAAGATTTGTTTTCGAGCAATATCACCGTGATACATCCCTCTTATCTGTGGCAGGGTCATATGCGATTCATCAATGAACAGCAGATAGTCTTGGGGGAAATAATTGAGCAAAGTCCAGGGTGTGCTCCCTGGGGCGCGTCGTTGCAGGTGACGCGAGTAATTTTCTACTCCGGTGCAGTAACCCACCTCTTGGAGCATTTCAATATCATAGTTGGTTCGCGCTTCAAGCCTTTGAGCTTCGAGAAACTTATCCTGAGCCCTCAATTCTTGAATTCTTTCCCCCAACTCTTTTTTTATATCTTCAATCGCTGCCATGAGCTTATCGTAAGATGTGACGAAGTGCTTGGCGGGATAAATATCAATTTGGTCAAACTGGGAAAGCAATTCTCCTGTCTGAGGATCGATTTCTGTAATGCGGTCAATTTTATCTCCCCAGAATTCAATTCTGAGTGCTAGCTCTTCATAAGCTGGCTGAATTTCTAGAGTGTCGCCACGAATACGGAACTTCCCTCGGGTAAGCTCGAAATCGTTTCTCTCATATTGCATATCCACAAGGTGGCGAACTAAGCTATCCCGTCTAAATTTGCTGTTCTGTTTCACTGTAACAGCAAAACTGTGATATTCCTCAGGTGCTCCCAAACTGTAGATGCAGGAAACCGAGGCTACTATGATTACATCCCTGCGCTCAAAGAGAGCTCTGGTGGCGGCATGACGGAGCTTGTCAATCTCCTCGTTTATTTCCGTTTCTTTCTCAATATAAGTGTCAGTGCTGGGAATATAAGCTTCTGGTTGGTAGTAATCATAGTAACTGACGAAGTACTCCACCGCATTTTGGGGAAAAAATTCCTTGAACTCTGTAGCTAACTGAGCAGCTAGAGTCTTGTTATGGCAGATGACCAGTGTGGGTCTTTGCTCCTTCTCAATGATGTTGGCCATGGTGAAAGTTTTGCCACTGCCAGTGACACCCACCAGTGTCTGCTCTTGATAGCCCTTCTTTAATCCATTGACTGACTTGTCTACTGCCTGAGGCTGATCACCTGTGAGATGGAAATCAGAAACTATTGTGAATTGAGACATCGGAGCTCCTCGCTCACAGTAAAAAGCAGTCCCAGGCCCTTTTTCATCTCCCCGCCAATTGCTGTAGGGACATCTTAACCTTTTCCTCCAGGCTTAAGTCTCCAGAATCTGGGAGGCTGGAGATTGCTTGTGTAGCTTCCCTCAGAGAATATCCCAGGCTGGTTAGAGCAGCGACTACATCGCTGTCCTCTTGAGCTAGAGGCAAGCCTGACTCTTCCCAGCCACGTTTTAACTTATCCTTCAATTCCATAGCAATGCGGTTGGCCATCTTTTTGCCTACGCTGGGCACCTGTTCCATAAGGTCAATATTGCCGCTGATAATAGCCATAGCCAGTTGCTCGGCACTGAGGTGTGAAAGTAATGACAAGGCTACTTTGGGTCCAACCCCTGAGACCGAAATAAGATTCTTAAATAAAGTTAGTTCCTCATTTGAGGTAAAGCCGTATAGAGAGATGTTATCCTCTTTTACATGTAGGAAGGTATAAAGGAAAATTTTATCATTAATAGCTGTTAATTGGCTTAAACTTGAGCTGGGGACATGTGCCTCAAAGCCAATACCTCCTACATTGATAATGACACAATCAACTCCTTTAAATTGGAGTGTCCCTTCTAAGGTAGCAATCATATTAGACTCTATCACTTAACCATTGCTGAAAGCGATGTTCCTGGATGTGACAGATAGCTATAGCTAGAGCATCGGCAATATCACTGGGCTGCGGGAGCTGGGGAAGTTTAAGCTGCATCTTTACCATTTCCTGCATTTGCTGTTTATCGCTTCTTCCATAACCGGCTACTTGCTGCTTTACCTTGGCTGGTGAATAGTAATAAATGGGTAATCCTTGGCTCGCTGCCACCAAAATAGCTATAGCTTGTGCCCTGCCGATAGCGAATGCCGAGCGTACATTTGAACCAATAAAAGGTTCTTCAATAGCCACTTCATCTGGTCTATGCTTGTGAATAAGCTCACTTAATTCATTATATAAAGAGTAGAGCCGTTCTTCTATAGGAGTCCGTGGGGAGAAAATCAATACCCCGCAATCTACCATCTGCATTTCCTCTTCGCTGTCCACTATACCATAGCCTACTTTGGTAGTCCCGGGATCAATGCCAAGAATGCGCATACTATGTCTGACTGCGCAGCTTCTCCAAAGCAGTTTCAGAAAAGTCTATATTGGAAAATACGTGTTGTACATCATCCATCTCTTCAAGTCGGTCGATAAAATTCAAGGTCTGTATTGCCTTCTCGTCATCCAGCAATACTGTAGTCTTGGGGACTAAACTGAGTTCTGCAGAAATAACACACCTGTTTATGCTGATAGCTTGTCTTACTCTCTCCAGGTCTGCTGGGGTAGTATATATTTCGATATAATCTTTTTCTATCTTGACATCCTCAGCACCAGCATCAATAGCTTGCAATGCTGTCTCTTCGGCATCTGAGCCAGCACTTTCTACACTGAGAACACCTCTGTTCTCGAATATCCAGGAGACGCAGCCATCTTCGCCCAAGTTACCCCCATAGTGTGTGAAAACATGGCGTATGTCCTGAATAGTGCGGTTACGATTGTCACTCAAGGCCTGCACTAAAATCGCTACTCCGTTGGGGCCGTAGCCCTCCAGAGTTATTTCAGCCAGTTCCGGTCCTGCGGATCCACCACTACCACGCTTTATAGCTCTTTCTATGTTTTCTGAGGGCATATTGTTATCGTGGGCTTTCTGAATTGCCAGCTTTAACCGAAAATTGTTCTCAGGGTCAGTTCCGCCCTCTCTCACTGCCACGATAATTTCTCGAGCAAGCTTGGTGAATAACTGCCCACGACGCGCATCGGTAACTCCTTTTTGGCGCTTAATTTGTGACCACTTGGAATGTCCTGACATGTCACCTTCATATTTATTTTAACAAGGGAAACTTTGTCAGGCAAGTCGAGGCTACCCATCAAATACGGAAGGCTCGTGAAATTTGGGAGGAGAAAGGAAATCAAATTTACAACTGATATTAGGAATCGGTTGATGGCTCTTTCAAAGCGACTTCGAGTGCCTCATCAATGGTCTTGATGAATATGAATTGTAGCTCCTCTTTGACTTCTGAGGGAATCTCCTCCAGGTCCTTTTCATTTTCTTGAGGCAGGAGTATTTTCTTGAGTCCAGCACGATGAGCTGCCAGTACTTTATTCCTGATGCCACCAACGGGGAGCACTTTACCTCTTAATGTGATCTCGCCTGTCATGCCAATATCCTTACCCACTGGATGTTTACTGAGAGCGGAAACCAGAGCCGCAGCCATGGTAATACCAGCGGAAGGGCCATCTTTAGGAATGGCACCGGCGGGAACGTGAATGTGGATGTCTGTTTTTTCGTAGAAATCCTTTGGTATAGCAGCAGTGTATTTGGCATGTACTTTCTCTTGTTGTCGAACTAATAGTGAACGCGCGTAGGTGAGAGCCGCCCGCGCCGATTCCTGCATAACATCGCCGAGCTTACCAGTAAGAATAAGGTTGCCCTTCCCGGGGACTAGAGTGGCTTCAACGAAGATAATATCGCCTCCGGTTGGCGTCCAGGCTAATCCTGTAGTTACGCCAATCTCATCAGCTTTTTCTGCTAATTCGTAGTGGAATTTTTCTGAACCGAGGTAATCATGAAGTTTATCTGGCATTACCATGATCGTTTCTTTGCTTCCTTCAGCTATACAGCGTGCTGTTTTGCGACAGATAGTTCCAATTTCTCGCTCTAAATTCCTGACGCCTGCTTCCCTGGTGTAGTTTCTTATAATGCCGAACACAGCTCCATCGCTAATATCAAGTTGCTCTGAGGTTAACCCATTTTCTTTCAATTGCTTGGGGATGAGAAATTTCTTGGATATGTGTAGCTTCTCATGCTCAGTATATCCTGGCAATTCAATTATCTCCATCCTGTCTCTCAAGGCTGGAGGTATGGGGTCAATGATGTTAGCTGTGGTGATGAATATCACCTTGGAGAGATCAAAGGGAACATCAAGGTAGTGGTCAACGAAAGAGAAATTCTGCTCGGGATCAAGGACTTCGAGAAGAGCAGCGGTGGGGTCTCCTCTGAAATCCATGCCCATTTTATCGACCTCATCGAGCATAAATAGAGGGTTGTTTGAGCCTGCGCGGCGCAGGCCCTGGATAATCCTGCCAGGTAAAGCACCCACATAGGTACGTCGGTGTCCTCTGATGTCAGCTTCATCTCGAATGCCACCCAAAGATATGCGAACAAACTTTCTCCCTAAAGCATGCGCGATAGATTGCCCCACAGATGTTTTGCCTGTGCCTGGAGGGCCAACAAAACATAAAATAGGTCCTTTCGTGTCTGGCTTGAGTTTTCGTACTGCCAGGTAATCCAGAATCCTCTCTTTTACCTTGTCCAAATCGTAATGATCCTCATCAAGGATATGAGATGCCTGAGTGACTTCCAAGTTGTCTTCAGTGTTTTTTGCCCAAGGGAGGTTGATGAACCAGTCAAGGTAGGTACGTGATACAGTGTATTCGGCAGATCCAGGTGGCATCTTGGCTAAACGATCAAGCTCCCTCTCCGCTTCTTTACTCGCCTCGGAAGGTAGCTTTGCCTCAGCTATTTTCTCTTTTAATTCATTTATTTCTACCGTTCTCTCATCTGTTTCACCTAACTCCTTTTGTATGGCCTTCAGTTGCTCCCGGAGGAAAAACTCTCGTTGGGCTTTAGTCATATCTTCTTTAGTCTGGGCTTGGATTTTGCTGCCCAGTTCCAGTATTTCTAATTCGTGATTGACAAACGCGGTAAGCTTCTTAATTCGCTCGGTGACATCAATGGTCTCTAAGATCTCCTGACTTTCCTCGAATTTGAGATTTATATGGGCAGCAATGAAATCAGCCAGGTTTCCCGGATCAGGTATGTTTAATACGGCAACACTTAGCTCGCTGGGAAGATTGGGTGCTAGTTCAATTACTTTTTGGAATAAGCCCATTAAATTTCTGGTAAGAGCTTCCAGTTCGGTAGTTTGCTCCACTTTGTCCTCAATTACCTCGGTCTTGGCTTTTAAGTAAGGCTCAGTCTGAGTAATTTTTTTCAACTTGATGCGTGAAAGCCCTCGCAAGTAGACGTGAATCGAGTTATCTGGTAGTTTAAGCATGCGGGCAATGAGTGCAGCAGTGCCTATGAAATGAAGGTCAGTAACCTCTTGAGCCTCTGGCCGTGGAGCAAAAAAGCCAATTAACTTATCTCCAGCAGCAGTTTCATCTATGAGTTTGATCATGTGTCCCTCCGCTATACCTAAAGGGACAATAAGAGAGGGATAAATCACTACTTCTCGCTGAGGGAGTATGGGCAATTCTTCAGGAATGTGGAATTTCTCTGCTGTTTTTCCCTCTTTCTTTTTAGTAGTTAACATTGTATCCTTTTTGTTGCTGGCTATTACGCCTGTTTATGAGCCTTTTGTTCTTTTGTTTGGACATGGTAATTTCCAGAAATCCACCTTCATAAAAAGCCTCAACTTGTTCTATATCCACATTCACTGGTAAGGCAATACCACGCTCAAAGGATCCCCATAAAATTTCCATCTGAGAGTAAGTTCGCTTGATACCTTGTTTGATATCGCGCCGCTCACCTCTAATAGTGAGCATGTTATTCTCCACGAATACCTCGACCTCATCTTCTTTGATGCCAGCCAACTCAACTAGAACCACTACCGCATTCTCTGTTTCATACACATCTATGGATGGTTGCCAAGTTCGAGGAGAAAACCGCACCGCAGGTGGCTTACGGCTAACCACTTCCTCCATCAGCCATTCCATTTCCCTTTGGATGTTAATGACCCACCTTTGTGAGTCTCGCTTTTGTTCGAGAGAAAAACCAGCATTATTTTTTTGAGATGGCTTGCTCGCAAATTCACCTGAATTTCCATCCCCAGATTTATGTAATCTGCTCATCACTTATCTCCTTTAGCGGAAGTAAATCTCCCTTACCATAAATATATCAAGCTCCACCTTTTCGCCTTAAACATAGTGATAACTAATTAGCTCATCCCAAAATTTCTGAAACGCCTTGTTGCATCGTGTTGACACCATTGTGCATCAGTCAAAAGTAGCAAGGGAAGCTACTTCATCATCATTATCTAGCGCCATCAGATGCACTCCGCTACCATTCCTACTTTGAACTGAAATCTGTTTTATAGGAGTGCCCAGAACGTTACCTTTCGCAGAAAGTATTATCAAAAAACTCTGCTGGGAAACAATTTTAAATGTGGCTACATCGCCTGTTTTTTGACTAACCCTGCACGCTCGTACACCCTTACCGCCTCGATTATGAGTGGGATAATTCTTTACCGGCGTTAGCTTGCCAAAACCTCTATGAGTTATCGTGAGTACATAGCTAGGAGGGTAGCTATCCTTACCTCGACTCTCTTCCTTCAAGGAAGAAGAGACTTGCTTTGTTACCTCATCATTCATTGTGTTGGAGATAACATCTACACCCACAACATAATCATCACTGAGGCGAATACCATGAACACCTCCGCTGTTTCGGGATGCACTCCTCAAATTTTTAACCTTGAATCTAAGGCTCTGCCCTTTTCGAGTTACCAGGATAGCCTCATCATTGTCAGTAACTATTCTAGCTGATACCACCAGATCATCATTTCTAAGTGTCATGGCTATAATTCCGTTTTTTCTGACTGAAGTGAATTTAGCTAGTGGAGTTTTCTTCACTGCCCCATTCTTGGTAGCGATTAGTAGAAACAGGTTATTTGGGATGATAGGTTGAACAGAAATTTTCTCACCGTTGCCTATTTTTATAGCTCTCTCTTCCAGGGAAAGAGAGACTAATGCTGTTATTTTATCTTTTAAGTCAATAGGCAATAGATTAACCAAAGCCAAGCCTTTACCCCCTCGAGAGGACTCTGCGAAAAGTTTATAGCATTTAAGGGAGTAAACTTTACCTTTGTTGGTGAAAAACAATATATCATCGTGAGTATCAGCTATCAGTGTGTGGTTCGCTGTATCAGATTTGAGCCTCGTCATCCCCATAACGCCTTTGCCGCCACGGTGTTGTAGTCGATAAGCGTTAACGGAAATTCTCTTAATAAATCCTTGGGTAGTCAAAGTAATGAACATCTTTTCGTGTGGAATAAGGTCCTCTTGCCTGAACTCTGAGGCCTTCTCTTCACTTATCAGTGTATGGCGAGGGTCACTGTACTTAGATTTGATCTCTTTAACATCCTGCACAATGAGCTGTAGTATCTTACCGGGGCTAGCTAGTAAATCTTCCAAATAAGAGATGTTTTTTATGATGTTGGTATATTCTTCGATTATCTTTTCTCGTTCCAAATGAGTTAAACGGCGCAGAGGTATATCAAGTATAGCTTGAGCTTGAACTGGAGTAAAATTAAAGGTGCGTATTAAATTATTGCGGGCGGCATCAACATTTTCAGAGTGTCGAATAATCTTAATCACCTCTTCCATATTATCCAGAGCGATCTTGAAACCTTCAAGGATATGAGCTCTATCTTTTGCCTTGCCCATTTCAAATCGAGACCTTCGCTGAATAACTTCAGCGCGAAAATCAATGTAGCAGCTTAAGGCTTCCTTGAGACCGAGCAACTTGGGTTGGCCATTCACTAAAGCAACCATATTGATGAAAAAGGCAGACTGCATGGGAGTATTCTTATAAAGATTATTGAATACCTGTTTGGGATCTGTCTCTCTTTTAAGATCAATAACAATACGCATGCCTTCTCTATCTGATTCATCGCGCACTTCAGCTATCCCAGTAATTTTTCTTTCTTTGACCAGATTGGCTATCCTTTCTACCAGTGATGACTTATTGACTTGGTAGGGAAGTTCAGTGATAATTATTTGTCGTCGGTTACCTTTTAAAATTACCTCACTGGCTTTAGCTTGAATTATAATTTTGCCTTGCCCTGTAGCATAAGCCGTTTCTATACCCTCTCGTCCTAAAATTGTCCCGCCAGTGGGAAAATCTGGGCCTTTGACAAATTCCATCAATTCTTCTGTGGTGGCTTGAGGATTATCGATTAGATAAATAATAGCATCGCATATTTCCCCCAGATTGTGTGGTGGGATATTAGTTGCCATACCTACAGCTATACCAGCGGAGCCGTTGATTAACAGGTTAGGTACTCTTGCTGGTAAAACTGAAGGCTCCTTGAGTGAATCGTCAAAATTGGGGACAAAATCAACCGTGTTCTTATCAATATCAACTAACATTTCCTTGGTGATTTCAGCAAGGCGGGCTTCGGTATATCTCATTGCTGCCGGAGGGTCATTATCAATACTGCCGAAATTGCCCTGCCCCTCAACCAGAATATATCTGAGGGAAAAATCTTGAGCCATGCGCACCATAGCTTCGTATACTGGTGCATCTCCGTGAGGATGATATTTACCAAGAACTTCACCAACTATACGAGCACTTTTCTTGTAAGGATTATTGTGATGTAGTCCTAATTCGTTCATGGCGTACAGAACGCGCCTCTGCACAGGTTTTAGACCATCGCGTGCATCCGGTAATGCTCGGGATATAATAACGCTCATGGCATAATCGAGATAAGAGATTTTCATCTCCTCTTCGATATTAACAGGCTTTGTTACTCCGACTTCCATCATTAAATTTTCCTTTCATCCCTGGTTTCAGTACTTTCGTCAAGCATGGTGAAACCTTCTAATTCAGATTCTTCTTCATCTTTAGCATATTCAGCTTCTGTAGAGTTCTCGAATTCCTCTGTTTCGCCTTCTATGGCTTCAATGCTGCGTTTGATAACGCTCTCTCTGGCATAAGAGCGAAGGCCAGTAATATCTTTGATGGGGAAAGAAAGGTATCCTATCTGGCTTGGATGCTGATATATTTCTTTGATAATCAACTGCGCTCTATATGCTTCCACGTTCAAAACAGCTACATTGTATCTATTGCCGCCATTTATCAATTTGGTAAGTCGTACGGCATATTTGGTTTCCACTTCTCCCAGATATTCTCCCTCTTCATTTTCCACAAGTAAGTGCTGTTTTGCTACTTTTAACTGGACTTGATCGCCAGTGACCAACTTAGCCAGCACGGCGCTTGGAGCAAGGTTGCAAAGTTCTACTACTGCGGCTTTCCCTACCTCAGCTGCAAATAACTCCGGGACAATCCCTCGTGTCTTGCTAAATTGAGTATCAGTTCTTCTGGGGGCCTGAGGTAAGCCAGTTAGGCGCTCCAGATTCTTTTTAGCAATGACGTTGGTGGGAGCAAATTCCAAAGTTTTTAAATAAGCTTCTCTAGCACCAGCAAAATCTCCTAGCTGTGTTAAGGTCCTGCCAAGACGATTGTAAGCTTCAGCATCTGTGGGAAATCTTTCGATTATGTCTCTATTTATTATTTCAGCCTCTTCCCACCGGCCCTGAATTGCCAGTTCTATAGCGCTATGGCTCAACTGCCGATGTAGTCTAGCCCCGTTTTCTTCCTTATGATAAGGGAACATGCTAATCACCTGCTATCAATTATGACAAATTCTTTCTCCAAGATGTCAAAACCGGAGACCATTTCATCATTTTTTAGCGAAAGCTAAAAAAAGTCAAGTGGCATCAAGTTCAAAAGTTTTATGTAATATTTGAATGGCATCCCTGACTTTATCTTCGGATATGATACAGGTTATACGTATCTCAGAAGTTGTGATCAACTGAATGTTGATGCCTTCTTCGTAAAGGGCACGGAACATTCTGGCAGCATAACCTGGTGTGTTTTCCATACCCGTGCCCACGATACTAACTTTGGCTAAACCAGAATCAGTGGCACACCGCTTAGCCCCGATATCCATAGAAACGGGTTCTATAATAGACATGGCTTTGGTCAACTCACTTCGAGCTATAGTGAAGGTAAGGTCAGTAATACCCTCAATGCTGGCATTCTGAACGATGGTATCCACGCTTATATCTGCCCTGGCCAGGGGTTCAAAAATACTCATAGCGATGCCAGGGTGGTCAGGGACACCAATGATGGTGATCTTGGCTACGTTGGTATCATGGGCAATCCCTCTTACCTTATTTCTTATTTCCATGGAGGCCTCCTTAGAGATAATTGTTCCTGGCTTATCAACGAAACTTGAAGCCACTGTGATGGGTATATTGTATAACTCACCTAATTCAACAGCTCTGGGATGTATTACCTTGGCTCCGTAACTGGCGAGCTCCAGCATTTCCTCGTAGCCAATTTTCTTTAATTTAACTGCTTGAGGTACAAAGCGAGGGTCAGCAGTGTAAACGCCTTCAACATCAGTGTAAATTTGGCACATTCCAGCATGGAGAGATGCAGCTAAGGCAACTGCTGTAGTGTCAGAGCCACCCCTCCCCAGAGTTGTGATATCCCTGTCTTGAGTCACACCTTGAAATCCAGCTACAATAACAACCTTACCTTTCTTCAGTTCATCAGCGATTCGTTTGGGATCAACACGAAGGATATGAGCTTTACTGAAACTAGAATCAGTTTGGATACCTGCCTGAGCACCACTGAGACTAATCGCCTTGTGGCCCAAATCCTCCAAAGCCATAGCCAAGAGGGTGCTAGAAACTAGCTCTCCTGTAGAAAGTAGAACATCAAGTTCTCTATCTTTGGGCTGCGCACTAATTTGATAAGCTAGTTCAAGCAACCTATTGGTGGTATCACCCATTGCTGAAATGACAACTACTACCTGGTTTCCTTCACTTCTCGCTTTAACTATGCGCCGAGCTACATTTTTAATCTTGTCGCCATCAGCAACAGAGCTGCCACCATACTTTTGTACCATTAAAGGCATCTAATCTCCTCCAGTAATCAATATGTGCATAATATTATATCCTTCTTCTATGGCAAAGTTCGTATTCTTCGCTTCGGCCTCGGTAAATCTCTTGGCCCCATTAGCTGTAAATCCTGATCCCCAAAGCAGGAATGGGACTGGCTCGCGAACATGAGTTTGAATCTCAATTGGCGTGGCATGATCAGGCATAATTAACACCCGAAGCGGCTCTTCATTCCAAGCTCGGAGCCGGCTCACAATTTCTTTATCCACTTCCTCAATTGCCTTTATTTTGTCAGCAATAGAGCCTGCATGGGCAGCTTCGTCGGGTGCCTCTACATGGATGGTCACCAAATTATGCTTCTCAAGTGATATTAATGCTCCGTTTGCTTGGGCAGCGTAATTGTTGTCCAAGTTGTCGCTAACTCCAGAGATGTTCAGTATCTCCATACCTGTCATTTTGGCTAAGCCTCGCAGAAGATCAACTCCGGATGTCAAGGCAGCGTCCAGCCCGTGAGCTTCCTTGAAGAATGGCATATCAGGTATCTTACCACTGCCCCAAAAAAGCCAGACCATAGTGGCTGGAATATCGCCACGGGATTTTCGTGCCATATTCACAGGATGGGTGCGAAGCACAACTTTTGAGCGTGTCATGAGGTCTGTCAATAATTCGCTCCCTGAGCCATGAGGGAGAAAATCATCAATGGGTTTACCTGGAATATCATGTGGGGGGGTACAGATGGCTGCAAGCGTATCCTCTCCATCCTTTATGGTACATATATGCCGGTAGCTTATTCCAGGATAAAAATGCACTTTATCATCACCAAGTGTTTGGTTCAAACTATTGATAAGAGTTTGTGCTTCTTCCGTGTTGATATGGCCACAGCTGTAACTCCACATTTTCCTGCTTTGAACTGACACCAGATTACAGCGGAAAACTACTTCGCCTTTCTCAAGGAGAATATTCATCGCTCTGGCTTCAATAGCACTTCTGCCTCGATAATAGATTTGGGGGGCATAGCCTAGCACCGACATACAGGCACAGGCACTGCTGGGTTCCATTCCTGGAGGCACAGTTTGAGTTAGCCCCACCACACCTTCTTGTGCCATCTTGTCCAAGTTCGGAGTATGTGCTAACTCCAGGCAGGTTTTGCCTTCATGCTGAGGCAACGGCCAACCTGAAGCACCATCTATTATGAGAATACAATATTTCATGGCATCCTTGTTCTAGTGACCAAAGCATCATATAATAACACAGATAGCGGGGCGTGGCGCAGTATGGTAGCGCGCAGCGTTCGGGACGCTGAGGTCGGAGGTTCAAGTCCTCTCGCCCCGATTCTCAGATTATACATAAAGCTTAAGCCGAATACTAAACTTTATTTTCGAGCCTTGAGGGTATTGACAGCTTAAACCCCCTATACTATTATTCAAAGCACAGTTCAGGGTATTCATATGAAAGACTGAGGAGGATTGCGATGGAGAATGAGGTTAACGAAGGCTAGACTATCAGTAGTACACCCTGCATTTGTAGATAGAGAGCCCCGGAAAGCTAAGAGAGGTGGCTTACTGAAAATCGGCTCTTGTGCCCCACAGCAGGGTCTCTTTTATTTTGTTGATGAACATTTGATTGTGATTATCCTCAATTATGTTGCTGGGCGCCGGTGTGCCGGCGCCCAAATGTGAAGACCGGAAATAACCAGACTCAAATAAAGGAAAGGAAGGGGAAATGGATAAAAGAACAAAATTTACTCTTGATGAAGAAGAAATCCCTACTCATTGGTACAATATCCAGACGGATTTCCCAGAGCCAATGCCACCGGTTTTGCATCCAGGTACAGGAAAGCCAGTAGGCCCTGCTGACCTGGCGCCTCTATTTCCTATGGAATTAATCAAGCAAGAGGCCAATACTACTGACCGCTGGATTGAAATCCCTGAAGAGATACGGGATATCTACAGGCTGTGGAGGCCCACGACGCTATTTCGGGCGCATAGATTGGAGAAGGCGCTGGATACACCAGCCAAGATTTTCTACAAATATGAAGGAACAAGCCCGCCTGGCAGCCACAAGCCCAATACAGCAGTAGCGCAGGCCTGGTACAATAAACAGGAAGGAATTAAGCGCATTACTACTGAGACTGGAGCTGGACAGTGGGGGAGTGCTCTCTCCTTCGGCTGTGGCACCCTTGGCGTTGAAGCCCAGGTATATATGGTGGCTATTAGCTATCATCAGAAACCTTATCGCCGCATCATGATGCAGACCTGGGGTGGCCGCTGTGTACCCAGTCCCAGCACTGAGACTAAGACAGGACGGGACATGCTGGCAAAATGGCCTGACTGCCCCGGCAGCCTGGGTCTAGCTATCAGTGAGGCAGTAGAAGATTGTGTCTCTCGTGATGATAGTCACTATGCTTTAGGCAGTGTGCTGAATCATGTTCTGGTGCACCAAACGGTAAACGGGTTAGAGGCCAAGAAGCTGATGGAGAAGGCGGATGCCTATCCTGACATCATCGTTGGATGCATCGGTGGTGGCTCGAATTATGGCGGGCTGTATTTTCCCTTTGTTAAGGATAAACTTGATGGGACAAAGCCGAATCTACGTGTCATCAATGTAGAGCCTGCAAGCTGTCCTACCATGACCAGGGCACCCTATGCCTATGATTTTGGTGATAATGTTGGGTATACGCCTCTCCTCAAGATGTATACCCTAGGGCATGGTTTTATTCCTCCACCAATCCATGCTGGAGGACTTCGCTACCATGGCATGGCACCTACTATATGCCACCTGCAGAGGTTGGGTTTCGTTGAGTCTCAGGCTGAGCATCAGCTTGCTACTTTCGCCGCTGGAGTACAATTTGCCCGCACTGAGGGTATTATCAGCGCTCCAGAGCCAAACCATGCTATCAAGGTAGTTATTGATGAAGCTCTTAAGTGCAAAGAGGAAGGTGTATCGAAGACTATCCTGTTAGCACACAGTGGCCATGGACATGTTGATATGGCTGCTTATGATGCCTACTTCTCAGGTAAGCTTCAAGATTATGCTTTTTCTGACGAGGAATTGAAAAAGTCTTTGGAGACACTGCCGGTAGTACCTTCCTAAGGAAGTATGATAGCGCCACAGTAGCTATATGCTGTGGCGCTATCCTTAGAATTGTTCTCCGCAGAAATATCTACACGTTTTTGCTCTCTTTATATTTTAACAGGGATTCCCTTTTCCTTAAGATATCTTTTTGCTTGCGGTATGGATATTTCCCCGAAATGGAAAATGGAAGCGGCTAAAACTGCTGCAGCTTTCCCAATAGTTACAGCTTCATATAGATGCTCCAGTTTGCCAGCCCCTCCAGAAGCGGTAACTGGAATACTGACACCTTCAGCCACAGCCCGGGTCATTTCTAAATCATAACCTTCTTCAGTGCCATCGGCATCCTTGCTGGTGAGCAAAATCTCTCCCGCTCCCAGTTGCTCCGCTTTTTTTGCCCACTGAACGGCATCTATTCCTGTGGACTCACTGCCGCTTCTGACCACTACCTCTAGCCGGGGAAGACCACTTTCAGGTGGATTTTTTCTACCATCGATAGCTACCACGATTCTCTTGCCGCCAAATTTTTTTGAGGCTTCTTTTACAAGTTCAGGATGTTCTACAGCAGCGGTATTGATGGAGATTTTATCTACACCAAGTTCAAATAAAGCCTTCATATCCTCAATGTTTCTGATTCCACCCCCTACGGCAAAAGGAATGGTGACCTTTTCTGATACTTTCTTGACCCATTCCAGCCTTGTCCCTCTATTCTCTACAGTAGCAGCGATATCAAGGAAAACCAGCTCATCAGCACCTTCACGACAGTAGGCTTCTGCTGCCTCCACAGGGTCTCGAGCATCCCTTAAATTTACAAAGTTTATCCCTTTGACCACACGCCCATCCTTCACATCCATACAAGGTAAGATTCTTACTGTTTCCATTTTAAAGCTCCCAGAATTTAATCAAATTCCCATATTCCATGACGGTACTCATAGCGTGGTTGTCCACTTCTATCCCAGCCTCAACAGCAGCTGCTACAGGATTAAGCCCACCCATGAGTATCATTCCTATTTTGTTCATTTCTACAGAAATCTCACATGCTGGTTTGTTCACCTCTCCCATCATAATTAGCCCATTCAGACTGGCTTTTTTCAAACCAGCAATAACTTCCTCTGCCTGAGGTTGGCACAACGCAGGTATCTCTCGGAAATTCGCCAGTATTCTGCCATTACCTCCTCTAGCTGCCCGTCCCACGCCCGTCATTTTGCTGGTAATGAATATCTCTGAGGGGTCTAAAGATGAGCCTGAATATTGTATGAACTCCACAAATCGCAGAGGTTTGTAATTTTTAATTTGGAGTATGCCACCAAATTTGGAGTCCAGAGGAATACCAGCCTTGAGTAAAGCGCCATTGATTATGATGCTACAAACAGTAGCCAAACCTATTTTACCTTGTGGTACAAGTATTTCCCCCAGTCGTTCACCTCGATGAGCCACAGCTACAAGGTCACTGACGCAGACTCCAGCCTGGAAAGCACTCTTCATGACTTTAATCGCCTGGCCAAATTTTTCCTCGGGAAATAAAGAAAGATTGACAGGGACTTTGCCCTGATGATTATTCAGGTCAAAGTTGGTTTGGTAAGCCAGAAGCTCTATTTTGGAAGCCACAAAACCGATTTTGTCACCAACCAAAGCGCTTTTTAATTCCTCTATACCCGATTTAGTAATTAACCTCCCGCTCCTTCCCATATTTTGTGTGAATCCACGCTCATCCATCAGCTTGAGATGGTATCTAACAGCGCGTTCGGAGAGCTCAATTCTATAGTCTTTAAGACGCTGGGAGATAACCCTGGCGCCGAGAGCTTCATTGGATCGACTCAGAGTCCTGAGAATGGCTATTACTTTTCTTTCTACCTCTTGAGGTTCTTGAACGAGCAATTCTAATCCTTTTAAGGTTTAAGGGGGCTTTTTATCTATGCTATTTTGGCCAAATTTGAGATGGCTTGTCAAGTTTGGTAGAAGTCGTTAACTTGAGTTATGTCCTTGCTCTGAGTATCATTACGGGCAATGAAAAAATCGGTGTTCTTGCCTTACAAGGGGCTTTTATTGAACATATTTCTATGTTCCGGAAACTGGGTGTAGCAGCTTCCCCTGTTCGCCTCCCACAAGAACTCCGAGGATTGGATGGCTTGGTGATTCCTGGGGGTGAAAGCACTACCATTGCTAAATTGATGCAAACCTATAATTTGACAGAGGCCATACAAGGACTGGTTTCAGATGGCTTATCTGTGTTGGGAACCTGTGCTGGTATGATTCTTCTGTCAAAGAATGCCAGTCAGGTAAATCTGGAGACTATGGGCGCAATTGATATTGAGGTCAGACGCAATGCCTTTGGCCGGCAAATAGACAGTTTTGAGGCTGCTCTTCCCATGCCTGTTCTTGGTGAAGAGCCCTTTCATGCTATATTCATTCGCGCCCCGAGCATTACCGGTATAGGGCCGACGGTACAGGTTTTGGCCGATTGGAAGATGGCATGGGTGTTGCGGCCAGGCAGGGAAAGGTGCTTGTTTGTGCTTTTCATCCTGAGCTCACTGATGACATGAGGTTTCACCAGTATTTTATGGAGGCTGTGGTTGGGTAAAACGGATTTTCAAAAGGATGGTTTGTAGAGTATCGCATGGAATATTATAATTTGCCTAAATAATAAGGAGGCTAGTTGCATACTATCAGAATTGGAATGGCTCAGATCAATCTCACTGTGGGAGATCTGAGTGGCAACGCAAGGAAAATAATTCAATTCATTGATGAGGCAAAATCGCTTGGCGTTGACTTACTGACCTTCCCCGAATTAGCCATAACAGGCTATCCACCTCAAGACTTGCTGCTCAAGCCACAGTTTATCAAACAAAACCAAGAAAGCCTCAGCGAAATAGTGGAGCACACCTCAGATATAGCAGTAGTAGTAGGTTTTGTTGATAGCAACAGCGATATCTATAATGCTGCCGCGATAATTTATGATAAGAAATTGGCTGGTGTTTACCATAAAATCTATTTACCTAACTATGGTGTGTTCGATGAGAATAGATATTTCCAAGCGGGAAATGAGTGTCCGGTGTTTATTATTTGTGGCATCGGTATAGGTGTAACTATCTGTGAAGACATGTGGTATGAGGGTGGACCGGCGAGAGTAGAAGCTTATGCCGGGGCTAGAGTATTAATTAATATAAACGCTTCCCCATATCATATCGGCAAGAGTCATTTCAGGGAGAGGATGCTGGCTACCAGAACATCCGATAATGTAGCTATTGTTGTCTATAACAATTTGGTTGGTGGTCAGGATGAACTGGTATTTGACGGCAATAGCTTCATCATCAATGAAAAGGGGGAGGTCATCACTCGGGGAAAACAGTTTGAGGAGGATCTTATAGTCGCAGATTTGAATATGGAATCGGTGTTTCGTTCTCAATTACATGGTCCCAGGCGGAGGAAAGAGACGATGTGGCTTAGGAACGAGCTAGAACAGGTTACCGAAATTAGAATATCAAATGAATATTCGCTGGTTGCCAAGCCGCCCTTGCCACCAAGGCAAGTGGAAAGACTAGATGACCTTGCAGAAATATATCAGGCACTTGTCCTAGGCACTGGAGATTATGTGCGTAAGAATGGCTTTAACAAGGTAGTTATTGGTTTATCTGGAGGAATTGACTCTAGTCTGGTAACTGCCATAGCAGTTGATGCTTTGGGGGCTGAGAATGTTGTTGGTGTGTCTATGCCCTCTCGTTACTCGTCGCCGGGTAGCATGTCAGATGCTGAGGTATTGGCAAAGAGCCTGGGGATAGAGCTCAAGGTAATCCCTATTGAGAAAGCATTTGGCGCGTATTTGGAGACTTTAGCTGAGTCTTTCAAAAATAGCCAGCCTGATGTTACTGAAGAGAACATTCAAGCAAGGATAAGGGGCAATATTCTCTTTGCCCTATCCAATAAATTTGGCTGGTTGGTGCTGACTTGCAGTAATAAAAGCGAGACGGCTACAGGTTACACTACACTTTATGGAGACATGGCTGGAGGATTTATCCCTCTGAAAGATGTTCCCAAGACAATGATTTACGAGCTGGCACGATACAGAAATCAACAGGCAGGAAGGGAAGTGATCCCATCCAGTATTTTAACCAAAACCCCATCAGCTGAGCTAAGACCCGACCAGCGAGATATAGATACTCTGCCACCATATGAAATTCTAGACCCCCTTTTAAAAACATATGTGGAAGATGATATGGCGATTGACCAGATCGTAGCTATGGGTTTCAACCGCAAAATAGTCGAGCACGTGGCTCGATTAGTGGACCAGAGCGAATACAAACGCCGCCAGGCTGCACCAGGTATAAAGATAACCCCTAGGAACTTTGGCAGAGATAGGAGATTACCTATTACTAACAAATTTAGAGATTGATCCAGTTGGTGAAGTATCCCCATGTCCTTTCTAATTTCTCTCACTTGATGCAAGAAGACACTTTTCGTTTACTTGACAGGGCATTTTTATGGTAGTAAAATGCGGTAAACGGTTACCTACGTCTACTATAATTCGGGATTTTATGAGCAATGAGAAAAGTGTATATTAAGGAAGAAAACTGCATTGGCTGTGGTCTTTGTCAAGTTTACTGCAAAGCAGAACATTCTCAGTCCAAAGACATAATTAAGGCCTATAAGAAAGAAACACCTCCTCCTTTGGCACGTATTCGCGTGGAGAGAAAAGAAGATATCTTCCTTGCCATTCAATGTCGTCATTGCACTGAACCTTGGTGTGTCTATTCTTGTCTCACCGGAGCTATGCATAAAGACCCTGTGAGTGGCCTAGTTGCTGTTGATGCGGGAAGATGCATTGGTTGTTGGACTTGTATCATTGCCTGCCCTTATGGGTTGCTAACTAGAGATGTAAGTAGCAAGACCGTTGCTAAATGTGACCTTTGCCCTGGAAGAGATATACCTGTCTGTGTAGCTAATTGTCCTAACGAAGCGCTTGTGCTGAGTGCAGATGGAGAAAAGGGTATCCGTTCACATAGAGTGAAATGATTGCCATAATCGATTACGGTGCTGGAAATTTGCGTAGTGTCGCTAATGCTATCAAGAAACTGGGTTACCAGTCGGAGGTGACAAGTAACCCAAGTGAGGTGCTTGATGCTGCTGCGGTAATTCTGCCTGGCGTTGGTGCTGCAGGAGATACTATGAAGAGTTTGGAGAAATTGAGCCTGATCGGTGCTATCTGGCAACTGATCCACCAGAAGAGACCGTTTTTTGCTGTCTGTGTAGGTTTACAGGTGCTGTTTTCGGGAACTGAAGAGGGAGGCTGGCATGAGTGTTTGGGGGTGATTCCTGGAAAAGTAAAGAAGTTACCTCCAGGGCTTAAAACTCCTCATATGGGTTGGAATCAGGTGAAGCAAAAAATTTCTCACCCTATTTTCAATGGTATACCAGATGAAGCCCATTTCTATTTCGTCCACAGCTACTATGCCGAACCTGAAGATATGTCGGTCGTAGCAGGCATGACAGAGTATGGTGTGCCTATGTGCAGCATGGTGGTCAAGGATAATTTGGTGGCAACTCAATTTCACCCTGAGAAAAGTGGCGAGCAAGGATTAAGAATGTACTCCAATTTTTTAAATATGGCACTAACTGGGAAATAAACATAAATGAGAACCAAGTACCTCATTATAGGAAATTCGGCTGGTGGCATTGGAGCAGCCGAAGCTATACGAGAGGTGGATAAACAAGGCACCATGGTTATTATTTCTGATGAACCTTATCTTGCTTACTCCCGGCCTCTTATCGCTAAGTATCTGGCTGAAGAATACTCGCTAGAGGAGATGTTATTTCGCCCCGCCGATTTCTATACTCAGAATAATATCACTTCTCTCCTGGGCAGGAGAGTTGAATATCTGAAATTGGAATCTCGAATAGCTGAGCTTAGCAACAACGAGAACATCAGCTGGGAAAAAGTTCTCCTTGCTAGTGGAGGGGTTCCCATAGTTCCCAGAGTGAAAGGAATCACTAAGAGGGGCGTTTTTACTTTCACTACTATTGACGATGCTAAAGCAATTGGCGAGTTTCTGGGTAATGCCCAAAAGGCAGTGGTTATTGGTGGTGGGCTCATTGGGATTAGCGCGACTGAAGCGCTGATAAAGCGAGGGATTGAGGTCACCATAGTCGAGATGAAAGAGAGAATATTGAATACTATTCTCGATAAACAGGCATCTTTAATGGCTGAAAGAGTTCTCAGGCAAGCTGGCGTTGAAATCATTACCGATCATACTGTGACCGAAATTTGTGGGAGGGAGATAGTTGAGGGTAGCGTTTTAGATAACAATGAAGTGATTTCCTGCGACTTAGTAATAGTGGCTATTGGGGTATCGCTAAGGACAGAACTTGCAGTAGATGCCGGGATAAGGGTAAACCGTGGTGTGATAACGGATCGCCATATGTCAACATCCAATCCAGACGTTTATTCTTGTGGAGACGCAGCAGAGGCTTATGACTTTGTGTATGGCTCAAACTCACTTGCTCCCGTTTGGCCCAACGCCTACATTGGGGGCAGAATAGCTGGTTATAATATGGCTGGCAACGAAGCTGAATATCCTGGTGGCACAGCTATGAATTCGCTGAACTATTTTGGGCTTGATATCACTGCGGCGGGCATGGCAACACTACCCAGTGGCAATGGTTACGAGGTTATCACCAAGCAGAAAGGCGATGTCTACCAAAAGGTGGTGTTGCAGAATAACATCGTGGTGGGGATGATCTTCGTTAAGGACATTGAAAAATCGGGAATAATCTTCGGATTGATGAGGGATAGTATAGATGTGCGAGACTTCAAACAGTCGCTTTTGGCTGATGATTTCGGGCTAGCATCTCTACCTCAGACATTAAGACAAGGATGGCTGGAGATTCCACCAGGAGCAATTCTCCAGGAGCCCCTGCCTGTTCAAGGTGAGGAAACCTTTGCTGGTGAGTAACTGCTTCGGAGCGCTGAGAAGGATGAAATATCTCAACAAAGTAAACAACCCTTACTCTGATGATAAAGTAATAGATGCCTGCTCCATCTTTGGGATGATGGACACTTCGGGGAAGCGATTCTCGGGGGCGAACATAGTAAGGGCTATTGCTAACATGCACGTTCGTGGTAATGGCTTGGGTGGTGGATTTGCCATTTATGGGTTATATCCTGAATATGATGAACTTTATGCTTTTCACATAATGTATCTCAGCTATGAGGCAAAAGCGCAAGTGGAAACTTTTCTCAGACATAGGTTTCATATGGTTCATGCTGAGGAAGTACCTACAAGATTCACGTCAGTTGTAATAAATCCACCCTTAATTTGGCGTTACTTCCTTGATGTGAGGAACGGAGAAAGTGAAGGACAATCACAGGACGACTATGTAGTAAACAGAGTTATGGAAATCAATACTAAAGTTAAAGATGTTTTCGTTTTCTCCAGTGGCAAGAACATGGCGGTGTTCAAAGGAATAGGCTACCCTGAAGAGATAGCTGAGTATTTTTGCTTAGAACAATACGAGGGTTACCTGTGGACAGCTCACGGTAGATTTCCTACTAACACTCCTGGTTGGTGGGGTGGAGCGCATCCCTTTAACATCTTGGACTGGACGGTAGTTCACAATGGTGAGCTCTCTTCTTACGGGATAAATCGGCGCTATCTGGAGCAGTTTGGCTACCACTGTGTCATGCAGACTGACACCGAAGTCATAGCCTATGCGGTTGATCTGTTAATACGTAAGCACGGGCTCCCCATAGAAATAGTAGCCAAAATATTAGCACCTCCTTTCTGGGACGATATAGAACGTCGTCCAGTAGAAGAACGAAGACTGCTACGTACTCTCCGCCAGGTGTATGGTAGCCTCCTGTTGAATGGGCCTTTCACTGTAATTATTGCTCATCAAGGAGAGATGATAGGACTTACCGACAGGATAAGATTGCGACCCCTTACTGTGGGAACAAAGGGGTCAATACTCTATCTTTCCTCCGAGGAATCAGCAATACGCCTGGTCTGTCCTGATATCGACAGAGTGTGGATTCCTATGGGCGGTGAGCCGATTATGGGCAGTTTGAGGAAGCCGCTTGAGGCTACCTTGGCATTGGAAGGAATATCAGGAAGGCAAATTAATCCATGTTAACCAAAAGAATTATTCCTTGTCTCGATGTTACCCGAGGGCGGGTGGTTAAGGGCACAAGTTTCACCCACCTCCGCGATGCTGGTGACCCAGTAGAACTTGCTGCATTCTACTATAGGGAAGGGGCTGATGAGTTAGTCTTTTTGGATATCGGTGCTACGCCTGAGGGGCGTGATACCATGGTTGATGTTATTGATCGTGTGTCGGAACAGGTTTTTATACCCCTCACTGTTGGTGGTGGGTTGCGCAGCATCAATGACATGAGGCGTGTATTGGAGGCAGGAGCTGACAAGATATCCATTAACACCGCTGCTGTGCAAAATCCCGAACTCATCACTGAAGGAGCAGAGAAATTTGGAAGCCAATGCATTGTGGTGGCTATTGATGCCAAGAGAGTAAATGACATGGGTAATCTCAAGTGGGAAATCTGCATCTATGGAGGACGAAAACCAATTGGGATTGATGCTATCGGGTGGGCAAAACAAACTGTCGACTTGGGTGCCGGGGAACTACTCCTTACCAGTTGGGACGCCGATGGCCAGCGCGCCGGATATGACCTGGAGCTGACACGCATTATTAGTGAAGCAGTGACCGTGCCTGTCATTGCCAGTGGTGGTGCTGGCACTCTCGAACATCTCTATGAGGCGCTGGCTAATGGCAAAGCTGATGCTGTTCTTGCTGCCAGTATCTTTCACTATCAAGTTTATTCCATTCGTCAGGTAAAAGATTACTTAGCGGAAAGAGGGATACCTATAAGGAAGGGATAAAATGAAGACTTATCTACTGCCAAGGTTCATAGTGGAACGGGATGCATCTCGGTGCATTCAATGCCAAGTGTGTGTTAATCAGTGCACCTTTGATGTGCATCACTATGATGCTGAGGATGATGAAGTGATAAGCCACGAGGAGAATTGTGTTGGCTGCCACCGATGCATGGTCTTTTGCCCTACTGGTGCTTTGACCGTGAGAAAAAATCCACTGGACTATCGAGAAAACTACAACTGGCGTCCTGAAGTTATTGAAGATATCATCAAACAAGCGGAGACGGGTGGAATTCTTCTTACGGGGATGGGTAATGACAAGGGCTATCCCATTTATTGGGATCGTCTGGTTCTTAATGCTAGTCAAGTAACCAACCCCTCTATTGACCCACTACGCGAGCCGATGGAGATAACCACCTATTTAGGTCGGAAGCCTGATAGGGTAGAACTTGAGCCTGGTCTGCAGAGTCTCAAGGCAGAGTCAGCTCCTCAAGTCAAGCTTGAAGCTCCTGTAATGTTCGCAGCTATGTCCTATGGCGCTGTGAGCCTCAATGTGCATGAATCCTTGGCTAGGGCTGCTACAGAGATGGGGACGTTATGGGACACAGGCGAAGGAGGACTTCATCCCAAGCTTTATGAGTATGGAAACAATACCATAGCCCAAGTAGCTTCGGGGCGATTTGGTGTTCATCACAAATACCTTGATGTCGCTAAGGTAATCGAAATTAAGATTGGTCAAGGGGCGAAGCCTGGCATTGGTGGACACCTCCCCGGCGAGAAAGTAAGTGCTGAAGTATCTATGACGCGCATGATTCCACAAGGGACAGATGCTTTGTCTCCAGCGCCGCAGCATGATATCTACTCTATTGAGGACCTGACTCAGCTTATCTATGCCTTAAAGGAAGTGACAAATTATATCAAGCCGGTAGCAGTAAAGATAGCTGCTGTCCACAATTCTGCGGCTATTGCCAGCGGTATAGTGCGAGTGGGAGCTGACATTATAGTTCTCGATGGGTTACGGGGAGCAACAGGAGCAGCGCCCAAGATTATTCGTGACAATGTGGGCATTCCTATCGAGCTGGCGCTGGCCTCAGTGGATAACCGCTTGAGGCAGGAAGGCATCCGCAACCAAGCTTCTATTGTAGTTTCCGGAGGGATTAGAAACAGCGGTGATGTGGTCAAGGCAATTGCCCTTGGTGCTGACGCCGTCTATATTGGAACAGCGGCCCTCGTTGCTTTGGGGTGTCATGTTTGTCAGCAGTGCCACACGGGCAAGTGTCCTTGGGGTATTTGTACTACAGACCCATTTCTAACTAAAAGAATCAATCCTGATATTGGAACCAGGCGGTTATGCAATCTTCTTCACGGCTGGAGTCTGGAGATCAAGGATATGTTGGGTGGGATGGGTATCAATGCCATGGAGAGTCTGCGCGGCAATCGCTTGCATTTGAGGGGTGTTGGGCTTACCGACACTGAGCTCGAAATTCTGGGAGTAAAAATGGCAGGAACTTAGAAATGAAGGATGCTAAAAACAAGCCAAACCCAACAGTAAAAATAAACGCTAGTGGGATCCCTACCAGAGAACTCAATACTGAGTTAAAAAAATGGCGTCTAACGGCACTGAGAGGATTGAACTTTTTAACGTCTATGGACAGAGATATCTTGGTACTGACCTTGATAAAGCAGTTCAGATCGATATCTACGGCACTCCAGGTAATGACCTTGGGGCATTTATGGATGGCCCCCGAATCATCATTCATGGTAATGCGCAGGATGGCTGTGGGAATACCATGAATAGCGGAGAGATAATTGTTCATGGCCATGCTGGAGATATCATTGGTTTATCAACTAGAGGAGGCAAGATTTTCGTTAAAGAGGACATTGGCTACCGTGCCGGCATCCATATGAAGGAATACCAGGGCAAGAAGCCGATAGTGGTTATCGGTGGTACAGCTCAGGACTTCTTGGGTGAATATATGGCTGGTGGGGTTTTAATTTTGCTTGGGCTCAATTTGAAAGAAGGGGAGCATCAGCATGCTAACTTCATTGGTACTGGTATGCATGGTGGCGTCATCTATCTAAGGGGGGATATTCGGGATTATCAATTGGGCAGGGAGGTGGGCGTTGCCGAATTAAATGATAGTGACCATTTAATTCTCAAAGAGCTGGTAGGACAATTTGCCTCCTATTTTGGCTATGATGCTGATGAATTATTACAACACAAGTTTAATAAACTGTTCCCACTTTATCTCCAGCCCTATGGAAGGCTTTACACTTATTAGGAAGAATGGGTTATGATTAGTAATGATAGTGGTAATTGAAAAGTGAACTAACGCATTGACTTCTACTTGATTTGCGGTCTAATGGGAAGCAAATGATAGAAATGAAAAGGAGGATCAGATAAGAATGAAAGGAAAAGATGAGGCCAAGGAGTACATCCTCAAATTAACTAAAGAACAGGATGTCAAATTTATCAGGCTGTGGTTTACGGATATACTTGGTTTTCTGAAAAGTTTTTCCATTACTGTGGCAGAACTGGAAGGTGCTTTGGAAGATGGTATGGGCTTTGATGGCTCTTCTATCGAAGGTTTTGCTAGAATCGACGAAAGCGATATGCTAGTCATGCCCGACCCTGATACCTTCCAGCTAATTCCCTGGAACTCTAAAGAACAAGCTGTGGCTAGAATGTTTTGCGACATCTTGAGACCTGGGGGTGAACCATTTGAAGGTGACCCCAGATATATTCTGAAAAAGAATCTTAAACGAGCTGCCGATATGGGCTACACTTTCTGCACAGGTCCAGAGTTAGAATACTTTTATTTCCAGGATTCTAGAGAAACCAAAGCTTTGGATGAAGGAGGATACTTTGATATGACCCCTCTGGATGCGGCTACTGACCTTAGAAGGGAAGTGGTTCTTATTCTAGAGCAAATGGGTATTGCTGTGGAATATGCTCATCATGAAGTTGCTGCTAGCCAGCATGAGATTGATATGAGATATACCGATGCCTTGACTATGGCTGATAATGTGATGACCTATCGGCTAGTGGTCAAGCGAATGGCGCTAAATCATGGAGTTTACGCTACATTCATGCCCAAACCTGTTTTTGGCATAAATGGCAGTGGTATGCATGTTCACATGTCGCTATTCCACGGGGATAGAAATGCTTTTTTTGATAAAAATGATGGTTACTATCTTTCTAAGCTAGCCAAAAGCTTTGTAGCTGGTTTGCTTAAACATGCCCCGGAAATTACTTCTGTTGCCAATCAATGGGTTAATTCATATAAACGATTAGTTGCAGGATACGAAGCTCCGGTTTATCTTTCCTGGGCACGCAGGAACCGGGCTGATTTGATACGGGTCCCAGAATATCAACCGGGCAAAGAAAAATCTACTCGAATAGAATTCAGATCTCCTGACCCCGCTTGCAACCCTTATCTTGTCTTCAGCGTGCTGCTGGCTGCTGGCTTAGAGGGAATTGAGAAGGAATATCAGGTGCCCGAACCTGTGGAGAAGAATGTATGCGAGATGACAGATGAGGAAAGGAAGGAAAGAGGTATAGGAACTTTGCCTAGCAACCTATGGGAAGCTATCCAATTGACTGAGAAAAGTGAACTGGTGCACAAAGCTCTTGGTGACCATGTGTTTCATGCTTTCATTAAGAATAAAAAAATTGAGTGGGACCAATACCGTGTGCAAGTCAGCGATTATGAACTTAAAAGATATTTGCCTATTCTATAGCTTGATGGGGAGGATAAGGCCATTTATTAATAAGTAGTTTCTATTGCCCTTTCCTTTTGCAAGGTTAGTTTCTAGTTTTCCTTGCCATGCTTAAGCCTCCAAGTTTGCACTCAACTATAATAATAGTTTAGCCTACCGGGTCAGTTTTATTGAGAAAACTGATCAAACTCTCGTGCAGAGCTGTTGTTCGATTACCAATATGATAAACTACCTCCTTGGTATTTTTAGAGAACAGCGAACTGTTACTATTTAGAAGTCCCAGCAACCTGGCTTATCCTGTGACCCTGGATTCTGGAGAAACACGGAGAAGAGTAATTCCTGACCTGTTCAAAACAGGGGTAGATTTATTTAGTATCCTATGATTCTTGTTGGTTCTGATGTCGTAATCATAAAGAAGTTTGGGGCTCTTTCTCATATCGATTCTGATATTATCTGCCTTCGCTCCACTTTTGAATGGCTGAGCCTCAAAGCCAGATTCTTTAAAGCTCTCCACAAGCCCAGTACAAGAGTAAGAACTAGCGTTTTTGATTGCTGAGTGGGATAAAGTCTATTAGTAAAACAAAGGAGGTGCAAGAACGAAGAAAATAGAGAGTGTAAATCTAACCCATAAATAGGAAGGAGGTAACTAAAAAGTGGCATTTAACCCACCTCAAAAAATGACCTTGATGGCAGGGAATGCTGGAGTCTATAAGTCGAAACTTCCGGTATTTCAATTACTTCTCCGTGGTTTCATGGCTGGTGCCTACATAGCCATTGGTGCGGGCTTGTGCACTGTGTGTAGCACTGGTTTTTCAGGTGGCGCTCAGAGCCTTGTCGGAGGATCAGTATTCCCTGTAGGCCTGATCGCGATAGTAATAACAGGTGCGGAACTATTTACTGGAGATTGCATGCTGGTTCCAATGGCAGCCATGATGAAAAAGGCTAGTTGGGCTAATGTTTTAAGGGTCTGGTTCTGGGTTTATGTAGGTAACCTTATAGGTTCTGTTTTTTATGCCTACCTTATGGCTGTAGGCCCGTTTGTAGCTGGTTCAGCAGCAGGTTTGGGAGTAAACGATTTTGGGATACGCGCAGTGAATATTGCTGTTGCGAAGACACTCACGTATAAATCTGCTGGTGCAGTTGGTTTGTGGTCCTGCTTCTGGAAGGGCATAGGGTGTAACTTCCTAGTCAACATAGCTATAATGATGGCTCTCTGCGCTGATAATGTAGCCGGTAAGTTCTTTGGTATCTGGTTCCCTATCATGGCGTTTGTTTCTTCCGGGTTTGAGCACTGTGTTGCTAACATGTATTTTCTGCCTGCAGGAATGTTGTTGATACACGGGCACCCCGAGGTGATTAACCTCAACTCTTTACTTGCTCACTATGGTGGTATCAGCTTGGGTGATATGTGGTTCTGGAATGAGTTGCCTGCTACGTTGGGAAACATAGTTGGAGGCTTTTTGTTCGTGGGATGCTTTTACTTCTATGCTTTTAGAAAGGAATTGCCGTCTGAGTAAAATGTCAAAGCTAAGACTTCCGGGAATGTCCTTAATAGCATGGGTAGCTTTCACCATAGGCGTGGTAATAGTTATTCTTAGCTTCGCTCACAGTAAAGACTACCAATTACTAGCTATAGCTATTCCTATGCTTGCTGCCTTGGTTATCATTCCCATGGTCTTGACGAGAATGAGCCAGAATGCTTATTCTGATGCTACGCTACTCTACAAGAAAAAGGCAAAGTTACAGAAGATATCGGATATTAACCTGAGTAAAGTTGGAGAAGCTGTAAAAGTCAGAGGCATAATAAAGAATGTATCTATGAGATGGCTTAACCGTCCTCGCTTGACTATAGATGATAATACCGGAATGATATCTGCTGTCTTGTTTACTGCTGCCTCGGAAAAGTTGATGGTTGGCGAGCAGGTAGAAGTTCTAGGGCTGGTGATGAGAGGGTTTATTCACCGTAGGAGTCTGTCTATCTCTACGGTTGGTATTAAAAAATTAGAAACCCTGAGCGAGTAACGTTTTAAAGGAGGAAAATTTGAAAAGAGGCGAGGGTGAATTTCTGATTGGGATGGTGTTAATGCTTGTGAGTCCTTGGATTGGTGGTGCAGTTGGGAATTTATTATGCCCGGCAACTGTGGTACTGTGTATTATAGGAATTCTGCTCATACTAAGCGCAGCTTTTGATACAGGTGTGTGACTCCAAAAAAAGGGGGAATATGAAAAAAGTATTGACCACATGTGAGTTTTGTGGTTGTGGTTGTAATTTCTATTTAGGAGTAGAAGAAGGCAAAGTAATATCTGTATATCCCAGCGTTTCTCATCCTGTAAGTCAAGGTAAATTGTGTATCAAGGGATGGCAAGGACATGAATACATTCACAGTCCTGAAAGAGTAAAAACTCCTTTGATCAAAGAAGGTAGAAAGTTCAGAGAGGCTTCGTGGAATGAAGCTTATCAGCTAATCACCAATAAATTTAATCAAATTAGAACGCGATATGGCAATGATAGCATAGCGGTTCTTTCCTCAGCCAAGTGCACTAATGAAGAAAATTACCTGATGCAGAAATTTGCTCGAGCGTGCTTAGGGACAAATAATGTTGACCACTGTGCTCGCCTCTGCCATGCCTCTACTGTGATAGGACTTAACACAACGTTTGGCAGCGGAGCTATGACCAACTCTATTGATGAAATTGAAGGCGCAGATGTAATTTTTATCATTGGGTCTAACACCACTGAGCAGCATCCCTTGATCGGAGATCGAGTGCTGCGAGCAATAAAAAATGGGGCAAAAGTAATAGTTGCTGACCCTAGAGAAAGCCAGCTGGCGAAACTTTGCTCTCTTTATATGATGCTTGAGCCTGGTAGTGATGTGGCTCTTCTCAATGGCATAATGAATCTTATCATCTCGGAAAGGTTAGAGGATAAAGAATTCATAGCAGAAAGAACCGAGGGCTTCGAATCACTAAAAAGGACAGTCGCGGATTACACTCCAGACAAAAGCTCAGGACTAACCGGTATTCCCGAGGAGAAAATCATCAAAGCAGCGCGAATTTACGCCCAGAGCAAAAAGAGCGTTATCATCTATGCCATGGGTATTACCCAGCATACTACTGGTGTTGATAATGTTATGTCATGTGCAAATCTAGCCATGTTAACAGGTAATGTTGGAAAGAAGTTTACGGGAGTAAATCCCCTGCGCGGACAGAATAATGTCCAAGGTGCCTGTGATATGGGAGCCGTACCTAATATCTTCCCTGGCTACCAAGCAGTAACGGACGAAAAAATCAGAGCTAAATTTGAGAAAGCCTGGGGAGTTAACCTGCCCACACAGCCAGGGCTCACAATAATAGAAATGCTTAATAGTGCTTTGGAAGGCAATGTGAAGACAATATACATTATGGGTGAAAATCCCATGCTTTCTGACCCTGATATTAACCATGTTGAAGAAGCTTTAAAAGCCCTGGATTTCCTGGTCGTGCAGGATATTTTTCTGACCGAAACAGCATCCTTAGCGGACGTTGTTCTCCCCGGAGTTTCCTTTGCAGAAAAGGATGGCACCTTCACCTCTACTGAAAGAAGGATACAGCGCGTTAGAAAAGCTATTGAACCCCTGGGGGCCAGTAAGCCCGATTGGCAGGTAATAGATGAGTTATCATCTCTCCTAGGATATCCCATGAGCTATGATACTCCCGCAGAAATAATGGACGAGATAGCCAGGCTAACACCCATATACGGCGGAGTCAATTATCGAAGACTGGTGGAAGAAGGACTTCAATGGCCATGCCCCACTTTAGATCACCCAGGCACTCCTTACCTTCATAAAGGCTCGTTCTCCCGTGGATTGGGAAAATTCTGCCCTGCGAACTATAGGCTGCCGGCAGAACTCCCTGATGATGCTTACCCGTTTGTTCTTACTACTGGGAGGGTGGGCTTCCATTATCACACTGGAACGATGACCCGCAAAGATTGGGCATTGGATCGAGAATATCCTAGTAGCTATGTAGAAATTAACTCTCAGGATGCTAAGGAATTGGGGATAAGAAACAGGCAAGTGGCAAAGGTGATTTCGAGGAGAGGAGAAATCAGCCTCTCTGCTAAACTAGTTGATACTATTAAGAAGGGAGTGGTTTTTATTCCCTTCCACTTTGCTGAGGCAGCCGCCAACAAACTTACTGCAGCGAATCTTGACCCAGTTGCTAAAATTCCAGAATACAAAGTCTGCGCTGTGAGATTAGAAAGAGGGTAAGAGGTATGAAAATACTAGATAAAACAAAACTCAGCCAATTTCTGGAGGGGCTGGGTCGTGAGTTTCAAGTTATTGCACCTTTGCACGAAGGTAAAGACATATTATTCGGTGAATTTAACGCCTCGAAATTAGCGAGTGATTACATTGGGAAAACTCGGCTCTCTCCAAAGGAATACCTTTTCCCGCAAAAGGAGAAACTATTTACCTTTGAAGAGAATAAGGCAATAGAAATTAAAGCTCATTTGGATGAGACAAAGCGAGTGATTTGGGGCATCAGGCCTTGTGATCTCTCTGGAATTAAGATTCTGAGTGAGGTTTACCTATCAGATTATATTGATCCTTACTATCAAGCGCGCAAAGCAAATATTCTTCTTTTAGGTCTCAACTGCAACGAGGCAGAACAATCTTGCTTCTGCAGCTCTCTAGGAATAGGACCATTTGCCCAAGAAGGTTTTGACCTTCTCTTTACCGATTTAGGAGATACTTTCTTAGTAGAAATCGGGAGCAAGGCAGGAGAAAATCTAATTGAGCAAGCGGCCAATCTTTTCACCAATGCTGTGAGTAAGGATGAAGAGCAAGCTAGGCTGCTGGAGGAGAAGAGCAAGAAAACCTTCAGGACATCGATAGATTTGGAAAAAACAAAAGCTAAAATAGCGACTGCTTTGGATAACCACGTTTGGGACGAAGAAGCCGGTAAATGCATCCTCTGCGGGGGATGTAATTGGGTTTGCCCCACCTGTCACTGCTTCAATGTTGAAGATATAAATGCAGAGCACAAAACCCAGAGAGTAAGATATTGGGATAGCTGTCAACTTGGTGGCTTCACTCAAATGGCTGCCTATAATAGCAGGGTAACTCAAGCCGAGAGGTTGCGCCAGAGGATTTATCATAAGTTCTCTTACAATCCTGATAGATATAAAGGACAGATAGGATGTACTGGCTGTGGAAGATGCATTGATGTTTGTCCCGCCGGAATTGATATAACTTACATTCTAGGGAGGGTGGCAAATGAATAAAAATATCTATGCTCCTGATTTGGCAGTAATTAATAAGGTCAGAGATGAAGCCGAAGGAATAAAAACATTCACCCTGGAGTTTGAAGATGGCAAACTTAAAGAATCCTTTGATTATTGCCCAGGACAATTCATAGAACTCACGATAGTTGGTGTGGGAGAAGCTCCCATTTCTATTACATCGTCACCAGTAAATAAGGGCTACCTAGAGTTGAGTGTCGCTGCGGTGGGTAAGCTCACTAGAGCATTACATCTCAAGAAAGCAGGAGAATTCGTTGGACTCAGAGGGCCTTATGGTAATGGCTTTGCTTTTGAGAAGATAAAAGGTAAGAGTGTTTTATTTGTGGGTGGTGGCATAGGACTTGCTCCTCTTCGTTCTCTTATCAACCAGCTCTTTGCCTATAGAGATAATTTTGGCAAGATAGATATACTTTATGGAGCAAGGACACCAGGGTTGCTTTGTTTTATGGATGACATCGAAAAATGGGGGAAGCTGAAAAATAGTGAAGTTCTACTTAGTGTTGATGTCCCCGATGATAAGTGGCAGGATAACGTAGGAGTAGTAGGCTCATTATTACCCAAAATCGAGCTTGCTATAGAAAACACTGTAGCCTTTGTTTGTGGCCCTCCCATCATGATTCATTTTGTTATTCTAGATCTTCTCAAAATGGGGTTTGGGGAAGAGCAGATTATTACCACTATGGAAAGAAGGATGGAATGTGGTTTGGGGAAGTGTGGCCACTGCAATATTGGGAAGAGTTATGTGTGCTTGGACGGGCCAGTCTTTTCTTATCAACAGTTAAAAGAGTTGGGAGAAAATATCTGATCTGCCTGGCTTTATTTACCCCACGTCACTCTACTTATTAAGTAGTGTTTTGAGATAAAGCTTGCCGGAGTTTGCTAAGCTCTTATCCAGAAATGCCCTCTCATAACTCTTGGTGTATATTCTTAGGGATGATATTATTGGTCAAAGGTAAGGTTTTGATATTGCTAAGAGCAGCAGTTGTAGTTTTTTCCGCTCAGTGCTATGGTGATGAGTATTAGGTGGAGTGTAGAAAAACCAGGACATGGTTATAGATACCAAAAGAGAAGTAAAATACCCCAAATTATAAACTGTAACAAAGGAAATTCGAGTGATTTCTGTTGGTGTTGATATGGTAGAGATAGAGCGCGTTGAATCAGCGGTTAAGCGATGGCGAGGACGCTTTTTGAATCGAATTTATACTGAAGCGGAACTCAAAATATGTGGGAATAGCATTTCATCTTTGGCTACTCGCTTTGCTGCCAAGGAAGCAATGATGAAAGTATTAGGCACTGGAGCTAAAGGTGTCAATTGGCAAGAGATTGAAATCTTAGCTGATGATGCCGACAAGCCAATTATCAACCTCTATGGCAAAGCTGCAAACAAAGCTCACGACCTAAATCTAAGTGAATTTTCTGTAAGCCTTTGTGACACTAGGCAGTACGCCATTGCCACAGCTATAGGTGCATAGCCAGCAAAGGTTTTCCTTGCTATAATTGGCAATAATATGCTAGCCAAGGTGACAAGCTGTGCTGTTGTTGGGTTGGAAGGGGCTATAGTGGAGGTGGAAGTGGATATCTCGCCAGGTTTGCCTTCTTTCACTATCGTGGGTTTGCCTGATAAAGCAGTGCAAGAGGCCAGGGAGCGCGTCAGGTCAGCTATAAGAAACTCCAGTTATAAATTCCCCAACAGACGCATCACTGTTAATTTAGCACCAGCAGACCTGAAAAAAGAGGGCCCGGCTTATGACTTACCTATAGCCATAGGCATTTTAGTCAGTTCAGAGCAGTTACATGCCAATTTCTCGGGTAGTATCTTCCTTGGGGAGCTTTCTCTGGATGGCAAGTTGCGTCATACACACGGTATGCTGCCCATGGTATCTTTAGCAAAAGATAAGGGCATGTCTGCGGTATTTGTACCTTGGGACGATGCCAAAGAGGCGTCTTTGATAGATGGTATACGCATATTCCCTGTAGAATCGTTAGCTCAATTGGTTGCTCATCTTGAAGGTGAAATAGGCATTCCAGAGTATCATGGTGATATAGACTGGCAGCAAGAAGTTCATCCTGATTACCTTTTTGAACTTGCTTATATCAAAGGTCAGGAACATGCTAAAAGAGCTTTGGAGATAGCAGCGGCGGGAAGGCACAACATCCTCATGATAGGACCGCCAGGGAGTGGTAAGACCATGCTAGCCCGCTCTTTACCAGCGGTACTTTCTCCTTTAACTATGGAGGAGGCTATCGAGGTAACCAAAATTTATAGCGTTAGCGGACTTCTGCCTCAAGACACTCCTCTCATTGTAGAGCGTCCTTTCCGCTCTCCGCACTATACTATCTCTCATGCTGGCTTGGTAGGAGGTGGGCAATGGCCGCGGCCTGGAGAGATAAGTTTGAGCCATCGCGGGGTGCTTTTCCTAGATGAGTTCCCTGAGTTTGCACATACTGCGCTGGAGTCATTGCGCCAGCCGATGGAAGACAGAACAGTCACTATCAGCCGTGTTCATGGCAGTGTGACTTTTCCTGCTGATTTCATGCTGGTAGCAGCTATGAATCCTTGTCCTTGTGGCTATTATGGTGACCCTTTCAAGGAATGCAAATGTTCTGTGGGAGAGATTTCTCGCTACCATAAAAGACTGAGTGGGCCATTACTAGATCGCATAGATATCTTTGTTGATGTTCCCCACGTTGATTATGAGAAGCTCACTGAAGATAAAACAGGGGAAATATCTGAAAAGATAAGAGCCAGAGTTCAAACAGTTCAGAAAATACAGCTAGAGCGCTTTAAAGAGACGAAACTGACTTGTAATGCTGCTATGACACCTAAAGAGATAAAAGAATTTTGTGACTTAGAAGCAACAGCACAAAGTTTGCTCCGCACTGCCATGAAACAACTTCACCTCACCGCCCGTGCTTTCCATCGTGTTCTTAAACTTTCCCGTACTATTGCTGACCTTGACGGTAGTGAAGTTATAAAAGCTTATCATGTAGCTGAGGCTTTACAGTATCGCCATAAAGAGATTATCTGAATGTCAATACCAGGCTAACCAGAGCACACCACCGGCGATCATTAATAGAACACCAAGAATAAGAGAAATCCTGCCACCTATCTGCCAGGCGCTTAGCCAGGGCTGCTGTGGTTCATGGGTGATATATTCCTTAATATCTTTTCGAGTCAGGATGGAATCATAATACTTTTTCCTTTCTCGTCTGTTAAAGAATATCGAGGCGATACCAAAAAAGGTAAAAAAAACTCCTAGCCATAAGATAGCCTGACAGCTAGCAAGTGTCATTTTAACTAAGCTCTACTGTTGCTCCTGCAGCTTCTAACTTTTCTTTTACCGTCGCTGCTTCTTCTTTGGTGATACTCTCTTTTAATGTTTGTGGTGCAGATTCTACTAGATCTTTAGCCTGCTTCAGTCCTAAAGCAGTTAGTTCTCTTACTGCTTTGATAACCTCTATCTTCTTTTCACCCACGCTCTTGAGAATAACATTAAACTCTGTCTTTTCTTCTGCTGCAGATGCTTCACTTGGCTGACTGGGAGCTGTTGCAGGTGCTGCCGCCATAGCCAATGGAGCAGCGCTAACCCCAAATTCATCCTGTAAAGCTTTGACCAAATCAGCCAAATCCACTACCGTCATATCCTTAACGGCAGCAATGATGTCTTCTTTGGTTACCCCTTTACTTTTTTTTGTTTTCTTCGTCTCTGAAGTTTCTTTTACTCTCACCTTTTCTTTGATTTCTGATTCTTCTGTTGCCAAAGTTACCTCCTTACTTTTCGCTGAGTTTTTGTTTTCTGTTTTCCAGTACAGCTATCAATCCTAGCAAAGGAAAATTAAGAACATCGCGCAAACCGATTATAGCGGATTGTAGATAAGTTATCAGCTGCGATATAAGAACTTCCTTAGATGGTAAATTAGCTAAGCTTATTACTTCTTCTGCTGTAAGTATCTTTTCCCTCAAAAGGCCTCCCTTGATCTTAAGAGATAATTCTTTGCTTTTGATGCACTGGTCTAAAGCTTTAACCAAGTTAACTATATCACCATAACTGAAAGCTAAGGCTGTGGGGCCATCAATCATATCTAACATATGCTCCCTACCTGCTTTATTGATAGCGATACGAGCTAAAGTGTTTTTGATCACGTGATATCCGCTCCCTGTTTCCGTCAAAGCATGGCGCAATGTGTTCATCTGCTTAGCAGTCAACCCTTGATAATTAGTGGCAATAACGATTTCGCTACGAGACAATTCGTCGGTCAATTTATTGATTATTTCCATCTTCTTTTTCTTTAACATCTCAGCATCACCTTTTAAATAAAAATTCCTGTGTGATGACACAGGAACTCACTCTCATGTCTCAGCAGGGGAAATTAAGCCCTCTAGAGCACCTACCGTCATCGACACCTATTTATTTTAAATCTATACTCTATTAAAGTTAAACTTTAAATTGCTCCTTTTAAGTTTCAACAAAAGTGTTATCCAGCTAAAGCTAATGCAGAGCCCAAATCTAATTTAAATCCGGGACCCATGCTGGAAGATAGAGATACACTTTTGATATATTGTCCTTTAGCTCCGCTTGGTTTTGCTTTAACGATAGCTTCAATTACAGTTGTTAAATTTTCCAAGAGCTTATTTTCATCGAAACTGAGCTTACCAATAGGTAGATGGATAATGCCGGTTCTATCCAAGCGGAATTCAACTCTGCCCTTACGCGCCTCGTTTATAGCTCGAGGCAGGTCTTGTGGCATCACTACTGTGCCAGATTTGGGGTTGGGCATCAATCCTCGCCGTCCTAAGATGCGCCCCAGCTTAGCTACCTTCGGCATTATATCGGGAGTGGCTAAAGCTATATCAAAATCTAACCACCCACCCTCAATTTGTTTAGCAAGTTCATCTGCTCCAACATGGTCAGCGCCTGCCTCTTGAGCGACTTTTGCTGGTTCACCTTGGGTGAAGACAAGTATTTTTGTCTTTTTGCCTAGACCATGAGGCAATGTAACTACACCCCTAACTTGCTGGTCAGCGCTGCGTGGGTCAACTCCCATCCTCAAATGGAGCTCAATACTCTCGTCAAATTTGGCATAAGCTGCCTCTTTAATTAACTCGATAGCTTCCTGGGCTGAATAGGTTTTTACCTTATCCCTGAGCTTGACAGCCTCTTGGTACTTCTTTCCATATTGAGACATTTATTCTATTTCTACTCCCATGCTGCGAGCAGTACCCATGACAATCTTTGCTGCTTTCTCTATATCATCGGTGTTTAAATCTGGCATTTTGTTTTGAGCTACCTCATAAATCTTGTCTCTGCTGAGCTTCCCTATTTTACCAGTTCCAGCATTGCCACTGCCCTTTTCCAGTTTCAGAGCGTGCTTCAATAAATTGGAAACTGGTGGCTTCTTGGTCACCAGGCTAAAGGTGCGATCCATATATATTGTTATCTCAACAGGAATGATGAACCCCTCTTGAGAAGCTGTTCTTTCATTATATTCTTTACAAAAAGCCATAATATTCACACCATGCTGCCCTAGGGCAGGTCCCACGGGTGGTGCTGGCGTGGCCTTACCTGCCGGTATCTGCAATTTAACTAGTGCCTGAACTTTCTTTGCCATATCACCAAGCAGATTATATCTTTTCTACCCCTAAAAGGTCTAATTCCACAGGAGTCTCACGGCCAAAAAGTGAAAGCAATACCTTGACCTTGCCCTTATCCAAGTTGATTTGATCCACCTTTCCGATAAAATCAACAAATGGCCCGCTTGTTACGCGCACGCTATCCCCTTCATTGAAAACCACCTTGACTTCTGAAGGAGCCTCTTCCATACGTTCCATTATGGTATCCACCTCTTCCTTAGCCATAGGAAGTGGCTTGACGCCAGCACTTACAAATCCAATAACACTGGAAGTATTACGTACTATGTTATAGCTGTGTTCGTCTAAGTCCATATTAACCATAATATAGCCAGGGAAAGCCTTTTTATTTAAAGTGCGGCGTTTTCCTCCCTTGACTTCAATTTCCTTGGTCGTTGGCACTACTACCTGGAATATTTTGTCAGTAGCATCCATGTACTTGATACGCTGGTCCAAGTTCCTCCGGGCTTGCTCTTCTCGTCCCGAAGAGACATATAATAAGTACCACTCCCCTTGAAATGTCATATTAGCCGCCTAGAAATACATTAGTAAAAAGTTTGGTGAAGCCAAAGTCTAAGCCGCCTAAAATAGCTCCCACGATAATACACACTGCTAGCACTAGCAAACTTAACCTCAAAGCCTCCTGTCTTGTGGGCCAATGCGCCTTCTTTAATTCTCCTATTGCGTCACTGAGAAAGCGGAATTTCGGCTTCTTAGCTTTTTTGGTAGCTAATTTGATATCTCTGGTTTTTCGAGAATGGCTGGCCATAAGCTATTTTGTCTCTCGATGCAGGGTATGAACACGACAACGGGGACAATACTTTTTCAATTCTATTCGCTGGGCATCACTTTTTCTGTTCTTCGTCGTCGTGTACGTTCTTTCCTTGCACTGGCTGCAGGCCAATTGGATAATTACACGGGACTCGCCTCTTTTTTTAGCCATACCTAATTGGTAATCTTGCTGATTACACCAGCGCCCACTGTTTTACCGCCTTCCCTGATAGCAAAACGCAATCCTTCTTCCATGGCTACAGGGGCAATGGTCTTGATCTTCATATGAGTCAGACTATCACCAGGCATGGCCATCTCTATGCTTTCAGGGAGAATTATTTCACCAGTAATATCCATAGTCCTGATGTAGAACTGAGGCTTGTAGCCTGTGAAGAACGGAGTATGCCTTCCTCCTTCATTTTTGGTCAAGATATACACTTCTGCTTCGGCTTCAGTGTGAGGTTTAACAGTGCCTGGCGCTGCTATAACTTGACCTCTTTCTATTTCGTCTCGATCTATACCACGCAGTAACACTCCAATAGCATCACCAGGCTCTGCCTCGCCTACAGATTTATGGAACATCTCAACGCTGATTGCCACCGTTTTTCTGGTTTTTCCCAATCCCACAATCTCTATTTCCTCTCCAGCCTTAAGCACACCGCGCTCTACTCTTCCGGTGGGTACTGTACCGCGCCCTTTAATACTGAACACATCTTCTACTGGCATTAAGAAAGGCTTATCCTTATCTCTTTTAGGCATGGGGATGTATTCATCAATAGCATCAATTAACTTCCATACGGGACCACACCACTGACATTCCCTTTTGCCACAACCGCACTCTAGAGATTTCAGAGCACTTACTCGGATGATGGGGGTTTCGTCACCAGGGAAATTATATTTTTTGAGTAAATCTCTGACCTCCATCTCTACTAGGTCTAATAACTCGGGGTCGTCCATCAAATCAACTTTATTGAGAGCCACTATTATACGTGGAACTTCTACCTGCCGTGCCAGCAAGATGTGCTCCCTGGTTTGTGGCATAGGACCATCATCGGCAGCAACCACCAAGATAGCACCATCCATCTGAGCTGCTCCAGTTATCATGTTCTTAATATAATCAGCGTGCCCGGGGCAATCGACATGACAATAATGGCGACTTTCAGTCTCATACTCAATATGAGAGATGGCGATTGTTAGCCCCCGTGCTTTTTCCTCAGGAGCATTATCAATGGAATCGAAAGGGCAGAACTGCGTACCACCCGTTTTGGATAACACCTGAGTCATGGCTGCAGTCAGCGTTGTCTTGCCATGATCTACATGTCCTATAGTACCCACATTGACGTGTGGTTTAATCCGTTCATAAATTTTCTTTGCCATTTTATAACCTCCTTTATTTCAAAGCCCACAACCAGATTCGAACTGGTGACCCCGTTCTTACCAAGAACGTGCTCTACCACCTGAGCTATGTGGGCATATTCTACTAAATAATGGAGGGGGTAGGATTCGAACCCACGAAGCCACAAAGGCGGCAGATTTACAGTCTGCTCCGATTAACCACTCCGGCACCCCTCCTACTGTATCAAAGTTTAACACAAGGTATTTAAAAAATCTAATTAGCCCGAGAGGGGATTCGAACCTCCAACCTACCGATTACAAGTCGGTTGCGCTACCATTGCGCCACTCGGGCAGACTCTAAGCCGATAGTATAAATAAAAGACAGAAATAGTGTCAAACATTGTGGGGAGTTCTAGAATCTTTTGTGTGACCTTTCTGTGAATAGTGAGGTGAAACAAATTATTTATTCTTTGGACACGTATAAAGAAAGGCCATTCATATCAATGTTGCCTACTTTACCCTCGGCAACCAGCAATTTAAGGTGAGCGATAGTCTCCATTATAGCCAGCCGCTTATCCCAACATGCTAAATTGCTGAAGGCAATGCCTCCTTGTATGGGCTTCCAGGTACTTTCTTGGGCTATTTGGTAGGCTGTTTTCAATCCACCCTCTAAAATGTGCATTATTTTGCGTTTCCTCTCCTCATGATAATGAAGTATCTTCTCCACCCTGAGCCATAGACTATTAAATATGGGACCATGCCCGGGTAAAATAAAAGATATTTTGAGATCTTCAAGCTTCTGCAAAGAGGAAATATAATCCCCCAGGGGGTTATCTCCTGATTGAGGATTAAAGCCTATATGGGGAGTGGTGTCATACAGAACATGGTCGCCGGAGAAAAGCAACCTTTTCTTGGGCTCATGAAGACAAATATGCCCAAGAGAATGTCCTGGCGTTGCTATTACCTCTATTTTGAATGAATTGGTAGAAAGACTATCGCCATCTTCTAATATTATGTCAGGTGACTCAGCTGTAACAAACTCCTTCATCCATAGGGAAGCATTAGTAAAATCGAGCAATTCACTTTGAGGGGTACCATTATGCGCGAGTTCTTTTTCTACCTCTTTAACTAGTTCAGCAAAATCCTTATATCTGGAATTGATTAATTCTGCTTCAACTCGATGCATAGCTACTTTGGCTCCACAGAGCTGTTTTATCTTGCTTGCTAGACCGTAGTGGTCAGGATGAATATGTGTAATAACAACCGTTTTGATATCCTGAAGCTTAATATGTTCTGCTTTTAGTCCTTCTCGAAGAGCCCAAAGGGATTCAGGACTATCCCAGCCACTATCAATTAATATACTGCCCTTGTCTCCTTCAACTACATACACATTAGTACATCCTGTGATGCCTTTGGAAAATGGGACTTTTATTTGGTGGATACCATTTATTACTTCCATGATTTCTTATCTAGGTTGTATAAAGCGGCTGCTCCAGGATATGAAGCTGTAGTTCCTAATTCTTCTTCTATGCGGAGAAGACGGTTGTACTTAGCCAACCTTTCACTGCGGCAGGGAGCGCCAGTTTTAATGAATCCAGCACCAGTAGCCACAGCCAAATCAGCTATTGTGGCGTCTTCAGTCTCACCAGAACGGTGGCTGATGATCGCTGTCCACTTTGTCTTCTGTGCCTTCTGGATCACAGCTAAGGTTTCGCTGAGCGTACCAATTTGGTTGAGTTTAATGAGAATCGAGTTGGAAGCATTCTCAGTAATGCCTTTCTCAAGGCGCGCGATGTTGGTGACATAAAGGTCGTCACCTACGAGCTGGGTGGTTTTACCTAGTTTAGCTGTGAGTAGTATCCAACCGGCCCAATCATCTTCAGCCAGACCATCTTCGATACTCATGATGGGATATTGTGATGTCAGTTCGGCATAATAATCGATCATCTCTCCACTAGAGAGAGTCCTGCCTTCTCGGGATAGGAGATATTTGCCGTTCTGGTAAAAACTGCTTGCTGCTGGGTCAAGAGCTATGAAGCAATCTTTGCCGGCTTTGTAGCTAGCCTTATCAATAGCTACCAAGATTAACTCCACAGCTTCCTTATTCGAAGAAAGCTGAGGAGCAAAGCCACCTTCGTCGCCGATATTGGTGTTCAAATCTTTGTCACTGAGCACTTTGTGTAGAGAATGATAGATCTCGCTGCTTATCTGCATGGCTTGGGCGAAATTGACTGCCCCCAAAGGCACTATCATAAATTCCTGGAAATCAGTGGAATTCTGAGCATGCTTGCCTCCATTTAAAATGTTTAACATGGGAACAGGTAACAGATTAGCTTCTGCTCCCCCCAGATAGCGATACAAGGGAATACCCAGAAAACTGGCGCCAGCCTTAGCCACAGCAAGGGACACTCCTAAAATAGCGTTCGCCCCAAGGCGAGCTTTATTAGCCGTGCCATCAAGTTCGATTAAGGCTTGGTCTATAGCTGCCTGTTCTAAAGCAGACATGCCTATGATGCTGGCAGCAATATCATCATTGACATGATTTACCGCTTTTAGAACACCCAGGCCGTTGTATCTGCTGCTGTCACCATCACGAAGCTCTACAGCTTCATGCTTACCCACACTTGCCCCTGAAGGAACCGATGCCCTGCCTACAGTGCCGTCAATCAATATTACCTCCACTTCTATAGTGGGGTTGCTCCGAGAATCGAGAATTTCCCTTGCTTTAATACTTTCAATGAGCGCCAGTTTCAAATTCATCTCTAACTCCTATCAAATTTTCTTTTAGCTAAGGTAACAGCCTTCTCTACGGCTTCTGCAGCACTCTTAGCTCTGATTATACTATCAACCTTCTGCCCTTTTCGTGATAATGACCAAGTATTTAGACCGATTACCGGAATACCACTTTTTAAGGCATACGCGATCTCGCTGAGAGTACCATAATTACCCCCGATGGCAATCACTGCCTGGGTGGACTTAACTACAGCCATATTTCGAGCATAACCTATACCAGTCGCTATGGGAATGTCTATCCAGGGATTAGCACTATCTGGTGATTCGCTGGGCAAGATGCCCACAGTCAAGCCATTTTTAGACTTGGCGCCATGACAAACTGCTTCCATGACGCCGCCCAGGCCACCACATATTATGATGGCTCCTCGCTGAGCCAATTGTTCACCCACAGTTTCTGCTAGTTTAGCTTCTTCTGCAGAGCAGGAAGAATCTCCGATAACAGCAATAATCATCTGAAGCTTGTTTAGGGATTATACCACAATTAATTGAATTTACTCATGGCTGCTTCTATGCCTTGAGCCAGGAAACAGTCAATCCCTTCAGCTATTCGAGCAATAGCAGGTTTGATGGCATCTTTTTCTTTTGAAGTAAAACTGCTGAGCACATAATTGACGATGATGTCTTCTTTATTGGATTGCTCCTTCACTTGTGGCCGTCCAATCCCAATTCTAATTCGAGGAAAATCACCGCTTCCCAAGTTGGAGATAATAGACTTCATTCCCTTGTGTCCGCCCGAGCTGCCGCTCTGCCGAATCCTCATTTTACCCAAAGGAAGATCAAGGTCGTCGTAAATCACCAGAAGATCACTTATGGCAATGTCATACTTGCGCACAAGACTTTCCACAGCTTTGCCACTGAAATTGACAAAGGTTCTGGGCTTGGCCAGCAATACCCTCTCGTTGGCTACTTCCCCAATGCCTGTCTTGGCCTGACATTCCCTTCGTTCGAACTTAATGGAGTGAATTCTGGCGAAGTAATTAAGACAGAGGAAGCCAACATTATGCCGGTTATGTGCATAATCTCGACCTGGATTACCTAAGCCAACGATGATTTTCATTTCCTATGAATCCCAAGGCAGCTCAGAAAATTGCTAATGGGGTTGATTTAGCAATTGCAAAAATTCAGCTTCATTAATTGTCTTCACCCCTAAATTTTTTGCCTTGGCTAATTTTGAGCCCGGATCAGCACCCACTACCAGATGAGATATTTTCTTAGTAACATCCGAGCTTGCCTTGCCTCCTAGCTCTTTGATTTTTGCCTCGGCCTGTTGACGCGTAAATGATTCCAACTTTCCGGTTAAAACGAATTCTAAACCGGCTAGAGGTAATTTTTCTGGTTTAATTTCTTCCCTTTTTAGATTTACCCCAGCCTTGTATAGCTTCTCAACGATGTGCCTGTTCTCTTCCTGTCTGAAGAAGGCCACAATGCTATCAGTTATTTTGGGGCCAATAGAGGGAAGAGATAAAAAGTCCTCTTGGCTGGCTTTCATCAGAGCATCTATACTGGAAAAGTTTTCTGCCAACAAGTCGGCATATTCCTCACCAACATGCAGAATTCCCAGAGCAAAGATAACCCGGGATAGAGGTCTATTTTTACTCTTTTCTATAGAATCAAGCACATTAGAAATACTCTTATCAGCCATCCTCTCCAGGCTCAATAGTTGTTCTCTGGTAAGATAGTATAAGTCAGCTGCATCTTTGATTAAGCCAGCGTTAAATAAAGCTTGGCATAGCTTTTCACCCACGCCATCTATATCCATAGCTCCTCGGCTGACAAAGTGTTTGATTCGTTCCAAAGCTTGAGATGGACAGGCAGCATTGGTGCAGCGGTGCATGGCCTCACCTTCAGGCTTTATCACCTCTGCGTTGCATACTGGGCAGTGATTTGGCATATAAAAAATCTTTTCCTTGCCAGTGCGGCGACTGAGGATGGGGCCGACTATTTCAGGTATCACCTCACCCGCTCGTTGTATGGTAACCCAATCCCCAATACGAATATCTTTGCGGTGGATATCTCCTTCATTGTGTAACGCTGCTGAACTGATAACAACACCACCTACTTGAACAGGTTCTAAAATAGCATAAGGATTGAGGCTTCCTGTTCTGCCCACATTTATACCAATATCTATGAGATGTGTAATGCCCTGGATGGCAGGGAATTTATAGGCGATAGCCCATCTTGGCTCACGGGCTACATTTCCCATTTCCTGTTGCAGGGCAATACCATTGACTTTCACCACCATCCCATCAACTTCGTAAGGCCATCCTTCACGATTATCCACCCAGTTTTGATGGTAGCTTTCCACCTCATCAATATCATGGCATAGAACGATGTTAGGGTTTATTTTGAAACCCAGGGATTTGAGCCACTCCATGATTCCCCAATGAGTATCAGGAACTGTCTTGCCTTCAACCCATCCCAGGCCATAAATGAATATATCCAGAGGACGCTTGGCAGTAATGCTGGAGTCTAACTGTCGCACTGAGCCAGCAGCAGCATTTCTGGGGTTAGCGAAAAGGGATAACCCGTCTTTTGCCCTTTCTTCATTAAGTTTCTTAAAGCCAGCCTTGGGAAGGTAAACCTCGCCTCTAACTTCAAATCTTGGTGGCGGTTCACCTTCAGATATGGAAAGAGGGATACTTCGGACAGTCTTCAAGTTCTGAGTGATGTTTTCTCCTCGGTATCCATCTCCTCGGGTTGCTCCAGTGACAAGCAAGCCATCGATATAAGTCAAGGCCACAGCTAATCCGTCGATTTTAGGCTCGCATACAAGATCAAATTGATGTCGGTTCAACAAATTAGCAGCTCTCTTATGCCAGGCGCCTAGCTCTTCATAAGAAAAAGCGTTAGCTAGGCTGAGCAGAGGTAGAGGGTGCTCTATAACTCCAAATTCTTCCAGGGGTGGAGCCCCAATTCGCTGCGTAGGTGAATCAGGGGTAATAAGTTCTGGATACTCAACTTCAAGCTCTTTAAGCTCTCGCATTAGCTCATCATAGTCAGCATCACTGGTTTCAGGACTATCCAGCACATAGTAACGGTAATTGTGATAATTGATTGAGCGGCGCAGGTCCTTTATTCTTCCTTTTGCTTTACTCACATCTGTCATGGGGTCACCTTGCTATATAATACCGCATGGCTTCGAAAATGGACAGTAACGCATTAACAGCTTTATGCTAATACGACTTTATGGAAAACCATGGAGTTCTTAATAAGGTTACTATGATGAGAAAGGGCTCATTATAGAGCCCCTCTCATATAGAAAGTTCAGTTAGCCACAATATTTTACTTTTTATACTCTGGCTGTCTCTTATTCATGAAAGCAGCTATACCCTCTTTAGCAGCATCAGTGCAAGAAATTTCTCCAAAGCCTTTATACCCAATCTCAAGAGCATCTTTAAAAGAGCTAGCTGCTGCAGCGTTCTTGATAGTCTTAGCCATGATAGAGACTGCCTCTTTGCTCAGAGCCAGTTTGCCTGCCATAGGCTGTTCTGGCAGTTTTATTTCCGGAATAGCTACCTTACCATCAGGGATCCGCTTGATCTTACCTTGAAGGTCGTTTACTTCTTTAATAGCTTCCTGAATCATATTGAAATAACTATCTGAAAGCTTTTTCACCATGCCAATATCAAGAGCTTTCTGAGCATTAATGACTTTCCCCAAACAGAGTGTTTCATGGAACACTGCAGCCGATTCTGGCCATTTGCGGTAAGGAATAACACATCCTCCTATCCCGGGCAGTATGCCAAGCGTGATTTCTGGGAACTGGAAAGTGGCATTCCTAGTAGCCACCACACTATGACATCGGAGAGCCATCTCGAATCCACCACCCAACGCCATCCCATTTACCGCAGCCACAACTGGTTTATCCATCTGGTCGATAAACATCTGTACCTTGGCACAATCCCTGGCATATTGGGCTGAAGCTTCAGCATCACCCAGCAATTGGGTGAATCTTCCAATTTCGGCGCCAGCACAGAAAGCTCTCTGCCCGTATCCTGTGATGATAAATCCTTTTATGTAGGGATTACCTTCGCCTTTCTTCAAAACATCCAAAATTTCATCATTAACCTCATCACTCAGAGCATTCATAAACTGAGGCCTGCGGATAGTGATGATTTCCACTCCATCTATATTATCTACCAGAATATGGCGCTTGAAATCCTGGTACTCAGCAGAAGGTTTCCCCATTCCAGGAAATCCTTGCCTTTCCTTTTGGAACTTTTTGATTATCCGCTCAGTTTCTACTTCCCCTAATTCTCGCATTATATCAAACGGCCCCTGTTTGAAACCCAGAGCTACCTGGCAGCCCAGATTAAGGTCTTCAGGAGTCCCAATACCACGGTCGACGATATCAAAGGATTGAGAGAACATAATTCCCAATAACCGATCCCGCACAATATTTTTAATATCGTCAGGAACTTCCACCTTCTCCCTGAGTCCTATGGTTTTCCAGTTGTCAACTGACCTAAGGATAAGTGCTGGCTTATAATGAGCACCTTCCTCCATCTGAAGGGAATTGCACTCAAAAACAATAGGATTCCCTCTAGCCATGTTAAGAGTCCAGAGTGGACCAGAGATAGCAAATTCCTGTCCTACTGTGTCAACCTGACTGGCAGTAGCCACATCGAGAAGGTAAGCAGCCTCATTGCACCAGTTATCAAAGACCCGGTCCAGAATAAAGCAAATGGCATTATCAGATATGATGGGGACTTTGCCCATAGCACAGAACATCAAGAATAAGTAATCCACTGTCTCTCGCACACACTTCTCCCAGGTAATCACCTCCACCGCAGGGTTTCGCCAGGCTGGTGCAAAGAAGTGAGTGATGGTGGCTCTCTGTGGATTTTTCATCTTTGCGAAGAGGCGATCAGCTGGGATAGAACTGGTATTGGATGTGATAATAGTATCTTCGCTCACTACATCCTCAATCTGGGTAAAAATCTTTTGCTTCAGGGCTATGTTCTCGGCAGCAGCCTCAATAACTAAGTCGCAATTCTTAATTTGAGAATAATCTGTCGTGTAGGTGATGTTTTTCAGAACTTCTTTGCCCTCATCCTCTTTCATCTTCTTTCTAGCTATTGCTTTCTCTACATATCCCTGAAGGCGTTTCTCTGCATTCCTAAGTGGCTCTTCTATTATGTCTACTAAAGTGAGCTTAATCTCCGGTGAACCACTCTTGAAAAAATAGCCAATATCGGGGCCAATAGTCCCGGCACCCACTATTGCTACTTCTTTTGGGGGGGGACGCTTGAGCGTCATCAGTAAAGGGTTAAGAACTGTTGGATAAAGTTTGCTTTTGCTATCCATGATTCCTCCTTTATTCTGGTAATCCAAAGATGGTTACTGCTGCAATATGGATACCGACATTACCACCAATATTGCTAATTAAACCGAGTTTGGGGCTTTTCACCTGTCTTGCTGGATTATCAACCTTACCCTGCAATTGTTTGTAGATTTCGTAAGTCATTCTGAGACCGCTGGCCGAAAGAGGATGCCCAAAACATTTCAAACCACCATCGGTGTTGACAGGTTGTTCACCTTGAAGGGTGAATCTGCCTGCCAGCACATCCTCAGGAGCTTTACCTCGAGGACTAAACTGTAAATCCTCATAACTTATAAGTTCAGTAGTACTGAAACAGTCATGCAGTTCGGCTATGCTTATTTCCTCTCGTGGATTGGTTATTTCGGCTTCTTCGTAGGCAGCTTTGGCAGCGGCTGCATTCTCTGGGAAATAGAGAAAGTTAAATTCAGCTTGCAGTGTTGCCTGAGCTGCGCCAGCAGCTAATGCCTGAGCCTTTACTAAGATGTAATCCTTTCTCATAGTCTTGGCTATCTCAGGTGTGGTGACAATGGCAGCAGCACAGCCGTCACTCATGCCACAACAATCATACAGCGTATACGGCCAGACAATTAAAGGTGACTTGAGGACGTCTTCTACTGTTATTTTGCGATGTAAGTGAGCTCTGGTGGTTAAGAAGCCGTTATCATGATTTTTTACGTCTATCAAAGCCAGCATCCGTTTGTAATCCTCAAAACTCCACTTATAATAATCACGATAATGATAGAAATACCTCGTGCCATATTGACCAAACTGACTTGCTGGAGGTATATCCCATTCCGTTATACTTCTATCCAACGGCTCCTGGATAAAGAAGCCAAAGCCGCCATTGTGGTCTTTGGTTTTCTCAATCCCGCAGGCAAGCACGATGTCATAAACTCCTGAAGCCACTCCATAGCAGGCGTTTCTCAGAGTATCCTGCCCACCGCAACAAAAATTCTCTACCCTGGTAACAGGGATATATTCTGTTTTTAGGGCGCGAGATAGATGAGCACCGGTGAGGCCCGATTCACGGCTACCATACCATGCAGCTTGAATATCTTTAGGTTCTATGCCCGCATCCTCAAAAGCTTCATAGCAAGCGTCTACTACCAAGTCCTCAATACTTTTATCCCAAAGTTCCCCAAATTTGGTACAGCCCATGCCCACTATTGCCACTTTGTCTTTGATGCTTCCCATAACATTTACCTCCTAACTTACTTCATAATGTCAGTTCGCAGCGGCGTAGATTTCCACAAATAGGTATATACTCCCTCTCTGAGAGTTATCGTTTCCCACAAAGGATATCTTCTAAAGGTCATCTCCACTGCTAAATCAATCGTAATCTTGTCGAGGTCTGCTTCCGTCATGTAGGTTTGCATTCTTCCCCCGCCTTCAAAATCAACTTCGGTGGTGACCACAGGGCCTTCAATGCTCGGAGTGATGTAATCCATATTGTAAGTGACTATCTTACCTTTCTTGCCCAAGAAACTATAAGGCTCCATTTGGTCTTTGGCGTGACATTTGGTGCATACTCTTTGTGGTGGATACTGAACATATCCGCAGGTCGTACATCTGGAACCATGTATGCTGATGTCTTTAACATAGTCTCTCTTTGCAGCTACCGCCGAGTAAGAAACGTTAGGTCCGGCTATTCTATCAATAGGTACAATTCTGCGCCATCGAAGATATTTCAAATAATCAGTGGTTATCTTTTTTGAAGCCAGGTGCCCTTTCATTCCCAGCCTGTTGCCATTTTTGACTTCCTCTATTTGTTCGGTTACTTTCAAGGCAAAGGCATCAGCGCCATTGCCATAATTAGCCAGGAGGATGAGGTCACCAGCTTTGGCTTCTTCCAATGCCGCTACTAGCAACATCAAGGCTGAAGCAGTGCCGGTATTGCCCATGACATTGATGAGAGGGTCTTGAACTTGAGCAGCTTCGAAACCAAGGCTCTTCGCCACCTGTGCACCTCTTCTGGCATCGGGGCTATAAAAAACCACTTTGGCAAAGTCAGCCGGCTTATAGTCGAATTTCTTCATCAAGCCAGATACTGCTTCGTACATTGAGGGCAGATAGCCTTGTTCTATGGCAAATCTATCTTCCCAGAAGCGCACGAAGGTATCATTTTCATTTCTCCACACATCGTAAATTTCATTGTAAACTGAATAGCTACCTTCCAGAGTAACGGCCACATTTTCATCACCAATAAGGATGGCAGCAGCTCCGTCACCAAAATTTCTTTCCAGGGCTGAGCCAGGTGTTGCTGGACGGCAATCAGCAGCAGCCACCACCATGTTTTTGACAGAGCCTGCCTTAACACCATCTATGGCTGCTTTAAAGGCGGCTGTGGATGCTCTCAGAGAATTAGCAAATTCAGCAGTATAAGCATTTTGCTTGAGGTCAGTTGCCATGGCTGTTGTAGTCGCTCCAAGGTGCTCTTTATAGGGTGAAGTGGTGGTGGCAAGATATAAACCGTCTACTGTCTTTCGGTCTATGCCATTCAGACAATCATTAACTGCTGCTGCCGCCATCGTGACATTATCCTCATCGAAATTGGCGATAGCCTTCTCTCCTCTTCCACCTATCACCTTCTTGTCTAATCTAAACAGGGGCACATAAGCTCCATATGAAGTTATGCCAACCATACCTATTCCCTCCTTTACTCTAACATTTTTAGGTCTGCAAATGAAAAAACAATGCCCTGAGAAAATCAGGGCATTGTTCCTAGATAGGCTGTTTCTTGCTTGCAAGCATATGTAGTTCTACCTTTAATATTTACCGTCAATGACCTCAGTCAGAATACCACGAGCAGCTTTGGGATGGATGAAAGCGAAATATCTCTTCCCCCACTCAAAATAGCGTGGCTTCTGATCCAGCACTTTTACGTTGTTTTTCTTGAGCACTTCTAAAGCATCGGCGGCGTTATCCACATTATAGCTTACAATCATGACTCCCTCGCCACGGCTCTCGACAAATTTTGCCGTGTTGCCTGTACCATCAAGGTCTTCCATTACCTCTATCGCCGTAGGGCCTACCATAAATCCGGTGACCCTGATTTTCTCAGGCTCATCAATATAGCGGTAAGCTACATCCCAGCCAAAAGCGTTGATGTAATCTTGCTCGGCCTGCTTAAGATCTTTAACGGCGATACAAATGTGGTCTACGTAGTTTACTTTTAATTTTTCAGCCATTTTGAATACTCTCCTTTTATTTTTTTACATTCTGGAAAAGTAAGGAGTATTGTTGCTTTGGGGATCGCCAGGGCGAAGCCTGAAGATAATAGCACCTTCTACTGGACAGGAGTCGAAGCATTCACCACACTGCTGGCAGAAGTCATAAACAATCGCTGCCTTACCATTCACTAACCCAATGATTCCCGGCGGGCATGCTCTTATACAAGCTGCACACCCATTGCATCTGTAAGCATCAATCCATGGATATAATGAAGTGTTGGTGGAAGAGCTGGAATTGGGGTAAACACCAATCTCTGTACCTGGTAGGTGAGGACGCGCACTTGCAATTTGACTTATTATCATTTTTTATCTCTCCTTTCCTTGGCTAAAAACTCGCTTCATCTTCAATGGATTAAAACCTCATTCCCAATCGGTAACCATCCTGAATAGCATCAATGCCTCTTCTTACCTTGACACAGTCACCAATCATAGACACATCAGCTTTGGAGGAGCCGTAGCCCAGTTCTTTATTGGGAACGAGCTTGGCGAGAATTACTGTGTCTGCAGGAATGGTCTGATCCTTAAATTCCTGCCTTTCTTTTGTCTTCCTATTCACCAGTGTCCAGCTTGCCACAACGCCAGTATCAGTTATTTCTTTAACCTCGCCGTAAGTTAACTGCTTAACATTGCCTTGAGTTAGTCTCAGTCTGTATCTCCAGATGTAGGCAGCCGTGACATCTGCACCAAATCGTGGTGCCGAGTCAATCATTGCTAGATTGTAATCCTGGATGCCCTCCTTCTCAAACTTTCCAAGAACGAAGATGGCGAGTGAAATAGCGGCACCTGAACCGCCAAGGATGACGACATTCTTCCCCAGCTTCGCCCTGCCGCTGAACACATCGAACATGCTCACTACATGTGGTTTGTCCGCTCCAGGAATCTTGGGAACTTCTGGCACAGCGCCGGTAGCAATCACTACTGAATCCGGATTTTCTTTCTGAATCAGTTCTTTTGTCACCGGGGTGTTGAGAACAATCTTTGTTCCGCATTTGTCACACTGTGCCTTGTAATAGTCAACCAGTCTCATAAACTCCTGGTCATCCCAGTATTTATCGGAGCCTTCACCCCAGGGGTTTCTTGAGGCATAATAGAACTGCCCACCAATATTGGCCATCTTTTCGTAAACGGTAACATCATGACCTTTCGCAGCAGCAAAGCATGCTGTCTGAAGACCAGCAATGCCAGCACCAGCGATGAGAATTTTCCTTGGTTTCGTTGCTTTGGGAAAGCCATAGTAACCCCACTCAGGCTCGGCCTCGTGCCCTGAAGAGGGGCGTACCATGCATGTGACCGTAGCATCGCGGAACAAACGCGTCAAGCAGGTCTGACAGGCTAGACAAGGGATAATATCCTCTTCATGACCCCATAGGATTTTATTGGGCAAAGCGGGATCGGCGATCTGCGGCCGGCACATCTCCCAGATATCAAGTTTGCCTTCGGCGATAGCCTTCTCAGGAATATCTGGAGTAAAAAGACGGTAAGCCATGCTGACTGGCTGTTTGATGTTCTTTTTCATGCGCTCAGCTATATAGAGCCATGTGCCCATAGGTATATCTCTGGAAATGACGGACCCCAGGGATTCCTGCCATCCCACAGTTACACTCAAATAATCACAGCCGGCATCCATGGCGATCTTAATTGACTCCAGGCTTTCTTCTTCGGTATTGCCGCCGCGGTCATCCAGCATTTCCCAGCCGCATAGTCGAATGCCCATGGGAACATCGGGACCAATTTCTTTGCGGATTGCTTCCAGAATTTTCCTCATGAAAGTGGATCGCCCTCTGATGTCTCCACCATACTCATCGGTCCTCTTATTGGTATATGATGAGAGGAAATTGGAAATAAGATAGCCCACGATACCTGAGACTTCAATGATATCGAAGCCAGCTTCAACTGCTCTCCGGGCCCCATCGGCATGCTCCTGAATGCAAGTTTCGACCTCCTCTACAGTCATCTCCTTGGGGGGACGGAAACGGCGCAATCTTTGTGGTACCTCTGATGGCCCTACCGTGTATGGGAGGTTGATTCCACCTACTCGACCACAGGCCATTAGCTGAAAATCAGCCAAGGCATCGCTTTTGTGGATGACATCAGCGAGTCTGCTCAAACCGGAAATAAATTTGTCATCCCAAACTCCCATCATGCCAACATAGCCCTGCCCTTCACCTCTGGGGTCAGTGTAAGCACCCTGACAGGTTACGATACCGGAACCACCTCGTGCGTGCGCTTCAATGTATCCGATTTCCTTCTCGGCAACAAAGCCATCACTGTAGTTATAATTGGTTTCTGTGGAAGCGTATTTGATTCTGTTTTTCGACCATAGCTTCCCAATCTGAATTGGGCTGAAGATGTGTGGATACTTTTCTTCTCCTGGCAGCATACTTGTTCCTCCTTTATCTTTAAGAATTAATAAAGCTGATGCTTACTTGTGCAGAAAGTTGTCTCACGGTGAGCTGTATCCCCTGACCACTTTATTCATAACTTTTGGCAACTTATCACGTTTCAAAACCTATGTCAAATAACACCCGGGATGTTTTCTCAGTCCCCGCACCTGATGCCACAGGTAATTAAAAGGAGCAAGGAATACCAGAAACGAGATATTTTTGTGGGCAATATAATGGAGGATAGCCTGCTTTATAATAAACATAAAGCTGAAAAATCAAAGATACTAGAAAAATTGAGGCTAATTACCAAATGAGATCAGCACGGTTGATAGGTAAGCGTTGGTAATTGATGGCTCCGAGTCGATAATCGTGGCTCGGTATCTTATAGCTTCAAGCGTCCCTGGCGGGACTCGAACCCACAACCCGCTGCTTAGAAGGCAGCCGCTCTATCCTATTGAGCTACAGGGACTCAACGTAAAATCAACTGGTTGCTCAAGATTATGTCGACTTTTAGCGTTAAATTAGCGTTATTTCTACTTTTCAATGCCATTGGCTTGATTTACTCCCGGTGGCATAATTTCGTCTAGTAACTCTATAGTATCACTCTGCATCCCCTCAATTATATGGGAGTAAACGTCCATTGTAAAGGCAACGCTGGAGTGTCCGAGGGCTTCAGAGATAACCTTTGGTTTAGCCCCCCTTAACAGCATAAGAGAGGCGAAGGTGTGCCTCAAACCATGGAAGCAGACATTCTCCAGTCCAGCTCTCTTTACTATCCTTGCGAAGGCATGGCTCAAAACGCCTGGGTCAAGTGGCTTGCCTTCTACATTGGCAAAGACAAGGTCATCAGGACGAGATAAACGGCCTAAATGCAAGAAGAACGATTCTCTTTCAGCTTTGTAGTCTTTCAAGAATATGGCCAGCTTCGGCGTCATGCTAACACGGCGTCTGCTATGAGCGGTCTTAGGTTCTTTGAACTCACACACGCCGCGTCTCTTATAAAGCGTTCTGGGAACGATTATGGACTTGGAATCAAAGTCTATATCTCTCCATCTCAAGGCTAGTAATTCCGCTTGTCTAAGGCCACTGGAAACGGCTGTATAGATGACGGGATAGTATTGATTACCTGAGGCAGCTTCTAACAGAACTTCAACCTCGGCCGGCGTTAGGGTCCGCATTTCCTTTTTAATAGCTTTGGGGGGATCCACTAGTTCACAGGGATTCCTTCCTAAATAGCCCTGTCTGACGGCGTATTTCAACGCCTCAGACAGCACACGGTGCTGATGCAGAACGGTTCGGTTTGATAGCTTTTCACAAGCCTTGCCATAGCAAGTCTGTATCGCTTACGGTGTAAGCTGCTTCAATAGAATATGACCCAAGCTAGGTATTAGGTGATGTTGCACAATAGCCTGATAGCCGTCTAGCGTCCTTTGTGAGCAGTTTGTTTTGACATAGCCTTCAAGCCAGTTTCTAAGATGCTCTGCTAATGTAAGCTTTCCCGGCGGGGTGTAGATTCCTTTATCAAGCGAGGCTAATAGCTCAGTTAACCGTCTTTGAGCATCACCCTTTCGACCCCTAACCGTTTCAAAGTGACGTTTGGGCTTATCGTCTGGGTCTTTGCCAACATAGATTTGAATCTGCCAGGAATTTTTACTCTTTTGTCTGATATAACCTCTCATTTTTGACCTCCTTAAATTAAAGTTCACGGATTATGGTGATTATGGTAAGGGTTTACCCTCCCGCTCAGCCAGATATTCGTGAAGAAATCGCTTAAACTTTGGTAGTGTAACATTGGGATGACATTTCTCCGGGGCATGAAGATTCTGTAGAATACAGGTTAGGTTAAGGAGGAATATTATGATTGCCCTGGAGACAAGAGTGATGGTTAATCTTCCCTCGCATAGAGAGGTTTTAGAGGAAGTGAAGCTGGAGGTGCTCAAACTGGTAGGAGAAAAGCTCATAGAGTTCCAGGAGGAGCAGTTCATCGCCTGGTTTGGCAAGCGCTGGGAGCGAGAAAGGAATGCCAGGGGCATCATCCTGTGTCCTCAGTGTGGCGGGAGCCCTGGTTTTGAGAGAAGGGGGACGAGGGAGAGGTTCTTTAACACCCGCTATGGGAGAGTGGAAAGTGCTCTGCTCCAGGTCACTTGCAAGGGATGTGGCTGCACCTTCTCCCCCTTCGTAGACTTTTTCTCAGTCAAGGGTAAGCGCTACTCCAGAGACCTGGTGGAGAGCCTGGTGCTTTCCGCCCTGACCGTTTCTTATCATGAGACCTCAAGGAGAGTAAAGCGGGAAGCGGGTATTAAGGCAGCAGCCATAACAGTATGGCGCCAACTGAAGGAGGCTTACCAGAAGTATGAGCGAAGGGGAAAGAAAGCCGTCTCAAGCTCAGGTGGTATTCTGTTTGCCGACTCCACCGGGGTAAAGACCGGGAAGACCAGGAGAGGTTCGCCCCTGAACCTGGCTATCAAGGTGACTGGCAGGGAAGTCAGAGGTAAGAGAGCAATGCTCAAGAAGGAGATGGTCACTTTGAGCGTGGGCAAGTGGCGTGAGGATGAGCTAAAGGGTGTACAGGCCGATTTGAGCGTCACCGACGGAGATCCCGAGCTTAGAGGTGTTTTGTCTCGCACTCAGCCGCGTCTCCCCTCGCAGCGATGCCTCTTCCACGCCCCAAGGGATCTCTACTGGGCTCTTTACAGGGATGGAGCCGAAGGGGAACGAGCATACTGGGAAGATAGGCTAGGGGGAGAAATGTGGAAACCATCGACTGAGGGGATAGCAGGCGTCAATCGCCTAATTGCTGACCTTGACTCCAGAGGACTTAGCTCGGCTGCCACCTATTTGAGAAATGCCAGAAGTGAGACTCAATGGGACAAGGCTTGAATTCTGAGGGCGGGC
>JAYENW010000029.1:0-19146 GCA_034722275.1 Chloroflexota bacterium
CAAAGTTTCGCACCAGGTTCTTGCCCCAGTAGCCACAGCCAATTACTGCTATATTCTTCCCCAAATTTCTATTCTCCCAATCTAACAATGTTTTCCTGCGCTAACCCTCTGGTCGCTCCTCTGGTGTCAACTACCAGTTTAGCCTCATCCACTATCTGTTCAATATTATAGCAGCTATGGTCGGTAGCGATAACAACACAGTCCATGGAAGAGAGATATTCCTCCGTGAAATCTACCGAGCTCAGGCTGCCATGAGAAAGTTGAACGTCTGGTATATATGGGTCATTATAGCTTACCCTGGCTCCTTTATCCTGAAGAAGCTGGAGCAGCTTCAGAGATGGGGATTCCCTGACATCTCCAACATCTTTCTTATAGGCTGCTCCCAGCACCAGTATCTCAGCGCGGTTCAAGCTTTTGCCCTGTGTGTTCAGAGCCTCCATAATACAGGAAACCACATAATAGGGCATGTGTTCGTTAATTTCGGCAGCAAGCTCGATGAACCTGGTATGGAAATCATATTCCCTGGCTTTGTTAGCCAGATAATAAGGGTCGAGAGGAATACAGTGTCCACCAACACCAGGGCCGGGATAGAAGGGCATGTAACCAAATGGCTTGGAAGAGGCAGCAGCGATAACTTCCCAGACGCTGATGTTCATTCTCTGGCAAAGTTGGGCAAGTTCATTGACCAGAGCAATGTTCACACTGCGAAAGACATTTTCAAATACCTTGGTCAGCTCAGCGACTTCAGGACAGGAGACGGGAATTACAACATCAGCTATCTGTTGGTAAAGAAGCGCGGCAACCTCAGTAGATTCGGGGTCTATGCCGCCTACTACCTTGGGAGTATTTTTAATGTTGTAGTTTTTGCTTCCCGGGTCAACCCTCTCTGGAGAGAAAGCTAAATAAAAATCAGAGCCTCCTTTTAATCCTGAGCGTTCCAGGATTGGCAGCATCACTTCCCTGGTGGTGCCGGGATAGGTGGTGCTTTCCAAAACCACCAACTGGTCGTGCCTGAGGTATTTAGATAGTTCTTCAGCCTCGTGGATAACATAAGAGAGGTCGGGCTCCCTGGTTCTGGTTAAAGGGGTGGGCACACAGATAAAAATAGCATCCATCTCCTTAAGCTTGCTTTGATTTGTAGTTGCCTCCAGAAAGTCATTGTCCAATGCGGATGAAAGATGGGTATCAGGGACATCGGCGATGTAGGACTTGCCCTGGTTAACCAAATCCACCCTCTTTTGCTGGGTGTCAAATCCCAATACCTTGAAGCCTGCCTCGGCGAAAGCTACCGCCAGGGGCAAACCAACATAGCCAAGGCCTACTATGCCTGCCCTTGCAGATTTGTTTCTGATTTTATCAGCTAGCTTCAATATTTCCTCCTCCGGGTCTGAAACTACAATATCTCAGTTATATTTGAATATCTTTACTGCTGGCTTTCCCTGCCACTTCTGCGTTGAAGTATAAACCAGCGTGTAATGCTCCAGTTTTTCCATGGGTATAGGGTTCACAAAGGGGTCAGGGCTCCCAAGCACATACTTTCCTGATTCCTGACTCAGGATGTAGCTTTGGGCCTCTTCGTAGCCAGGAAAGGCCCAGGAGTTGAGGACTTCTTTGTAGTGTCTCCCTTCTTTGCTTGTTTTCCAATCCCAGGAGAGCACTATGGTGGAATCTTTCGAGGGAACTGCCGCTTCGCCATCAAAGTTATAGAGCCTGACAACAGTGGACTCAAAATAAGTTGGATAAAAGAAGGATATCTGCTGCAGCTTTCCTCCTTCCTTGGGCACATAGTAGGTATCATAAAACTCATCCGGGCTGCTGCCAGCCCATGTGGGCATGGCGTAGAATTTGGTGGTTGGCATTGTATGGTCAATTATTACATATTTCGAGCCCATTTTATCCATTATCTGGTTGGCTGAGCTTTCATCCTGGGCGATAAAGAAGTGAGCTACTTTGGCAGCGTTAGCTTGCCCTGGATTGGAATTTGGTATACGGTGGGAGATATGCATTATCCAGTAGCCATAGTCCCACCAGGACATGATGCCATAGGCAGTTTCCGGGTAATGAAAGGGAGTTTCATACCGCTGGTAATAAAAATCAGGGCTGCCGAAGGGGTCAGGGCTGTTATCCTTTAGCCACTCAAGTGAGTTATACCAGCCTCCGGTAATGAGAGGTGGTTCACTGGCAAGAGCTTTAGCCCCTCCAATATTGGGGAAAAAGACCAGGAAAAAGATGACTATTCCAGCCACAATCACCTTTATCCATGTGGCTCTGGGCTGCAGGAATGTACTTTGCTTTGCCCTGGTCCTCGCTTTAGCTTTCTTTTTTGCCTTTTTCTTCCTGGTCTCTGTATATGCCTGGACCGCCTGCCTGGGCCTGGTGAGCAATTCTTTTAATCCGGCAAAATCCAGAGCTCTCCAGGAGAAATATCCTGTGAGCAAGGCGGCGCTGATGGCAAAATAATCTCCAAAGCGGCGCTCTCCCAGAGCGGCTGCCAGCGTTGCTATGCTCCATACCAGAAACAAAGTTTTATCTGCGCTTTCTTCCTTGATAGAAACATAAATAAGCAAGCCAAGGGAGATGAAAGAGATAAAGAAGGAGGTGCGGAAGTTGAGCCAGGCTATTTGCCAGGAAAAGTGACCATAAGGAAAGAGGAGAGGCTGCACTTCCAGGATGGTGAGACTGGCGCCACCGGGGGTGAAAGGGCTAAATCTGCCCAGCATGGACTGAAGCAGGGAAGGATTTACGGCGTGGAAAATCGCAAAACTTATTCCGGCAAGCACAACCAGCGCGGGAAGGTAATAAACAGGCCTTATAGCTTTCTTTGCCATCAGGCGTGAGACGATGCTTAGAACCACAGGCATCAGTATGGCAATTACCAGCGATGCGCCATAGACAGTGGCTACGCCAGCTTTGCCGAAGTGGATAAGATACACGATGAAGGCGATGAAGAAATACAGGGCTCCTGCGATACAAAGGTAGTCGGTTGATTTACCTCTCAGATGGTCTATGATGAATTGAATTATCAGCCACACGGATATGAGAAAGACCAGCAGCAGGACGCCTTTCCAGGATAAGAAGTGGAGCCCCAGGAAGATGCCCGCGAGTGCGGCATAGATAAGAGGCCTGGTAACAGCAGACCAGTCTTTGTGCAGCAGGTGGGTGAATGATATTTCCCTTTCCTTAGCTTGTTTAATAGCCAGGATGAAAAACAGGATAGACGCAGTGAAAAGCAAGCTGTCCATCACATGATGGTCGGTGAATCCAAGCAGCGAGCGGTTTAAAAATTCGCCGGGGAGTATTGCCAGCAAGGCGGCTGACAGCAAGCCCACCCAGCGGTTAAATAACGCTTTGCCAATAAAATATACTGCGATGATGGTCAGGGTGGCCAGGATGGGTGGGATATAAGTGCCTACGAGGTCTATTGTATGCAGGCTGGGGGAACCCAGGCCAATAATCCAGGCAATGCCAGCAACAAACCAAACAAAGAAGGGGCGGTAACCAGGTCCGCTGCTGCCGCCAGGGTAGAGTATGTAAGGGTCGAAGGAATTGACATGAGGAAAGTTCATTGCTGTGTTCTCTATATGGCGCATGAAGTAGTAGGCATCTGTTCCTTTGAGCCAGATTGAACCATGGACAAAAACCTGGTCATAAGGCAGGGCTATGCGTATATACAGGGAAATCCCAGCTATGACGAGCAGCGCTATGAGAGCTATCGTCCGTGGGGAGAGGCGTTTTTTATCAACCGGGTTCTCCTTTTTTTGCCCTTCCATACTACCTATCTTAATCTTAACTTAACCGCTGTGGTTCAGCAATCCTTTAATTGTCTGCCGGGGTGCAGTTAAAGCTAGATGCTTGAGTGTCTTGGAAATAAGTGGCCTGTGCCAATCGAAGGAAAAATCCTGCCATTTGGATATAAGTCCCGGTATGCCGTTATTTCGTGATAATTGGAATAGATATTCAATGTGTTGATTACTGAGCCTGTTGTAGAGGCGGCGCGCCCGATAGTCAGTTTTAAGCTCATGGCCCAACCTGGTTCGCCATTGTTTATCATATACTGAAAGCTTGGCTGGCGAGAAATCATTGGCAATGAAAGCCTGGTGGAGGGTGTTGGCAGCTATATCGGCACAGAGAAGTCCATAGTATATGCCTCCTCCGGTGGTTGGCTTAACCTGCCCTGCAGCTTCACCAACCACTATTATTCGCTTGCCAAAAGTTTGTCTCATAGTCTCCATGGGAATTGTGCCAAACTTCATATCAACCTGGTTTGAGGTTATCTTTCCCTGACTCTTAAGACGGGATAGCAGGTTTCCGAGGCGTAATGCTGGGTCCTGGCGAACAAGCAACCCCGCCAATCCTTTGTTAGCCCTGGTGGGCACCAGCCAGCCAAAAAAGCCGGGGAGGAGATTTTGGTCAAAATAAACCTCTACCTCGTCTACATTTATAGTGCCTACCTCGGCCTGTGCTCCAAAAACAAAGTTATTGATTCTTCCCAGGCCAACTTTCTCTGGGAGACTGGAGCCAAAGCCGCATGCGAGGACAACTGTTCCTGCAGTAAGCTTCCTCTGCTGGCCTTGCTGGTCAACTATAACTGAGGCACTGTCTGGTTCCGTAGAAACATCTATTACAGATGTGGAGAAAAGGTATTCAGCACCATATCTCTGGGCGCGTTCTTCGAGGCTTTTGTCCAAGCTGGGGCGGTCGAGTATGTAAGCCTGAGGGTCGTCTCGGTGGAGCCGGAGAAATTCTCCAGATGGAGCAAAAAATTTAGCTGAGTTTGCCGCCCTCAGGATGGTGGCATTGAGATTAAAAGTATGGAAACATTCGACTCCGACGATACCTGTGCAGCAAATGTCTTCCCCGGCAGCTTCTTTTCGCTCTATTACGATTACTTTATACCCAAATTTAGCCAACCTGGAAGCAATGTAGCTTCCTGACGGTCCGGCACCGACTACGATGACATCATACATGTCAGGCTAAGCTCACTTTTAGTGTGCATTTTAATTCAAGCTAGCCGAGTAAAGCAATATTTTATACTGGCTCACTTGATTGGTGGTATATTATCTCCTTCATACCTTGGTCGGGGACAAGCCCCGACCCTACGAAATGTGCCCACCATCTATCTGAACTAGCTCAGGAGATATATATGCGGAGGCTGAGATACATGGGTAACACTCATGGTATGGTTAGTAGCGATATTAAGTTACCATGAGGAGTTATCGAAATGAGAAAAACAAGCAGCTTCTATTTCTTTAAAACCAAGCCTATCATCTCAAAGGGTAGATATGAGTGCTGGAGAGGGGTAGCAGACCTTTTACAAGTGGTTCAAGCGCTTCAAGGGCTCTAAATATGATGTCCATAGTCTAGCTGACCAATCCAAAGCCCCCTGTCATAAGAGGGAATGGGAGGTAACCATTATCCAGAGGGAGAGGATAAGGCACTTAAGGAAGAAGTATCCTTGTCAGCATCTAATAAAAGCTGGTTTTGAAGTAGCTTTGCAACTGGCAACTGAGCTGAGCTTCCTCTTCGAGGAGGGTAGTTTTGACGAAAGGCGATTGCTTTGCGAGACGTTGTTTAAGCGTGTTTACCTTGAGGATGGGAAAATATCAAGGGTAGGGTTAAATGCCCCATTTGGCTTAATTACCAGCAAAACAAATGGTTCGGGGACTGTCTTGAATGGCTGCCGAGCCTGGATTCGAACCAGGGCTAGAGGATCCAAAGTCCTCCGTGCTACCGCTACACAACTCGGCATCGTAACGCTTACTGCCGAAGGTCGGAGTCGAACCGACACGGGAGTTGCCTCCCAACAGTTTTTGAGACTGCCGCGTCTACCATTCCGCCACTTCGGCACCAGCATATTTACAAAGTGCCGAGGAGCAGAATCGAACTGCTGACACACGGATTTTCAGTCCGCTGCTCTACCAACTGAGCTACCTCGGCGCTAGCGATATTCTAGGTTTTCTCAGCTCGACTGTCAAGCAGATGTTACAGGTCAGCGTTCCTGCTTATTGATAGCGCCGGGTTTGGTCAAGGGGATATTAGCAGCACATAAGGGGCATTCTTGTGGAGAATAAGTTACCGTGGGGGCGCGCAGACAGCTAAAAAGGGGCACACCAAAATCTACTTCTTCCTGACTGCGATTGACAAGCACCCCAATTCCTACAATAACACCGCCAAGTTTAGTCACAGCTTTCATTGTTTCCCTTATTGAGCTCCCGGTAGTTAAGATATCATCAACAATGAGCACTCTTTCGTCAGAAGCGATGTCGAAATCACGGCGAAAAATCCTTACCTCGCCTGTTTTTTCGGCGAAGATACTCCGTAATCCAAGTTGTCGTGCAGTTTCGAATGCGAGGATTATACCACCTGTTGTAGGACCAGCAACAAGGTCTATTTTTTCTTCTTTGAAATGCTGTGCAATGAGATGGCACAGTTTTTCGGTATAGTGTGGGTATTGTAGAATGCGAAACTTTTCCCAGTATACAGGCGAATGCAAGCCAGAAGCAAGCAAAAAATGACCTTGCTTGATTGCTCCGCTCATTTTGAACGCTTTCAGTATTTCATCATTCATGTTATGCCTTTGCCTGGAATACAAACCAGCACTCCTCTGTTATCCGTGTTATGTTCCTGATGATAGTCTTTTATTACCTTCCATTTGGTTGGTGGCCAGTAGACAAACCAGGCTTTGCCAATCATCTTTTCCCGGGGTACCGTCCAGCCGGTGTGTGAATCATTGCTGTTGTTGCGGTTGTCGCCGAGGACAAAATATTCACCTTCTGGGATTCTCTTGGGAGATAACTTGTAAGTTATTGGTTCCGTGATATATGTCTCTTTTAATGGGATATTATTGATGAAAACTTTACCCTGTTTGACCTCTACAGTCTCAGCGGGCAGGCCAATAACTCGCTTGATGAAAGGATGCTCTGATTCAAAAGGCGGCTGGAAAACCACCACATCTCCTCTTTGGGGATCAGAGAAAAAATACTTTGCCTTATTGACCATAATCCATTCTCCACTTTCGATGTTGGGTAACATGCAGGAATAACGTACCACATAGCCTTGCACAGTAACTCTGAGAAGAGCAAAAATAGCGATGGCGATAAGAATGGTTATGCCAACTTCACGAAGGATTTTCATTAGTGGCTAATATTCTAGCATTTGGGGTAAACTAAAAACCAACTTATCCGTTGTAATAACTGAGAGGAGGTTCAAAATGAAAAGGACTTGGTTGTTAATTCCTTGCCTAGTACTGGTATTGGCGTTGGGTGCTGTTGGTTGTGCCCCAGGGGCTGGTCAGCAGGTTATATCTATCCCCTCACAGCAAAGTACCGGCATCTGGGTTACGGGACAGGGGGAAGTAATAGTGGTTCCTGATATTGCTAAACTTAGCCTGGGTATTGAAGCTCGGGCGGATACTGTAGCTGAGGCCCAATCACAGGCAATTTCTGCTATGGATGAAGTGATGCTGGCTTTGAAAGATAATGGTGTGGATAAGAAAGATATTCAAACCCAACGATATAGCATTTACCCCATAACCAAATGGGTTGAAGATGGAGAGGAGGAGATCCTTGGTTATCGGGTGACTAATATCGTGGTGGCCAAAATAAGGGAAGTAGAAAAAGCTGGCGTGATTATAGATGCTGTAGCTAAAGCCGGTGGTGATTACACCAGAATTCAGGGTATCAGTTTTACTGTAGATAACCCAACACCATACTATAAAGAAGCTCGGGCTAAAGCAGTTGAAGATGCTCAGAATAAAGCAAAGCAACTTGCCAGCGTAAGTGGTGTCGAGCTTGGTAAGCCTACCTATATTTCAGAAGGCACTGTCTATCCTCCAGCACTCACCAGAGATCTTTATAAGAATGCAGCTCCGGTACCAGCTCCTGAAACTCCTGTTAGCCCTGGAGAGTTAAAGGTCACGCTTAATGTCCAGATAGTTTATGCTATAGTGTAAATTCTTGGAAGCTGTTATTATGCCCCTCCTGCACTAGTGCAGGAGGGGCATACTTTTCTTGCTTGCCTGCTGTGCTTTCTAGTGATAACATTACTACGGGCCGCTAGCTCAATTGGAAGAGCAGCTGACTCTTAATCAGCCGGTTCAGGGTTCGAGTCCCTGGCGGCTCACATTCAAATTTGGCCTTTTTTGCCAAGCTTTGGTTACTGTCAAATCCTTTTGGTAGCATTTTGCTGACATCTGGCTCTAAGGTCCTGCCAGATTTCCCGGCGGCAGATTCCTGCAGCCCGGGTGCCACATGGCTATAAGTATCAAGAGTGAAGGCAACACCAAGATGATGGCAGTGCTATTTGGCACTGGCTGTGGGAACTTTGAGCTCTTTTTTAAGGTGAGCCTGTCGATCTAAATAGTATTAGAGGATTGGACTTGCTACAATTGCGTTATAGAAAGTACAGTTTGAGTGTAAGGGTGTTGCTTGACTTGCCTGTTGAGTAGACTGTTTAACTATCGGAGCGATATTGGCAAAAGTAAGATGTGAGATTGAATTATGGAGAAAACGGCAGAGTTTACTATTTCAGTTATCAAAGGTGCTGCCACTGCTGTTGAGTTAGCAAGCGAGTTAGTGAATAAATCAATTGAGGAATCGGGACCTGATACGCCAGTGTCTTTTCCCAACACAGCTTATTACTTACCCGTTATCTATGGCTTTAGTGGTCAGAAAGTAGAAAAACTCAGCGATTTAACTCCAGCTATCAGCTATGCTCGTAGTCTACTACCATCCACGCCAACTGCAGAAGCGATAAAAAACGCTGGGATAGCTACGCTGATAGCTGCTGAAGTTATAGAAGGTACGCGTTTTGCCAAGGGCGAGCAACCAGAGGTACGCAATGGCTATCAGTTCAATGGCCCTATTGATGATGTGCAGCTGCGCTCCTGGGGAGTACAGCTAGCTGATGGCACTATCAGTGGCGTAGCAGCTGTTATTGGCGCTGCCAAGAGTAATGAAGTGGCAGCTAAAATAGTCCGCGAACTCCAGTCTAGAGGACTGCTTACTTTACTATGCGGCAATGTGAATGATCATTCTATAGTAGGTCAGCTATTAGAGGAAGGAATAGAGTTAGGCTACAAGACTCTTACCGTCCCTCTGGGATCTGATACTGTGTCTGCTGTTTATGCCCTGGGCTATGCCAGCCGACTTGCTTTTAGTTTCGGTGGCGTCAGGGCAGGAGATTCTGAGCAAATGCTAACCTGGAGTAGAGAGCGTGCTCCTGTATTTGTGTTGTCTCTTGGTGAAATAGATGAGTTGAAGTGTGCGGCAGCGGCTGGTGCTTTAACCTATGGATTTCCCTTGATTGCCGATATTGCTATTCCGGGAGGCATACCCTTCAGTGGAGCACGAGAAGAGAAAATCTTCAGTGCGCCTTTCAGTGAAATTGAAGGCAGTGACGATGCTGAAAAAGCTCAGCGATTGGTGCAATACTGCCTTGAGGTACGTGGAATCAAAGTCAAAGTTAGCAAATTATCTCTACCAGTAGCTTATGGTTCGGCCTTTGAAGGAGAGGTAGTACGCCGCGGGGATATGCAGATGGAGTTTGGTGGCAAGGGAGGCACCTGTTTCGAATGGCTTACCATGAAGAATATTGATGAGATTCGAGATGGGGAAATCGGCTTAGTTGGTGCTGACCCTGCTCCCTTTGAAGCTGGTGCCAACATACCCTTAGCCATTATAGTGGAAGTAGCGGGAAAGAAGATGGAAAGGGATTTTGAGCCTATTCTGGAAAGGCAAATACACCACTTTATAAATGGTGCTGAGGGAGTGCAACATCAAGGACAGCGGGACATTACCTGGATTCGAATTAGCAAGGCTGCTGCCTCTCATGGGTTTAATATTAGACACCTGGGTGATATTTTGCATACCAGGTTCCATGAACAATTTGGCGGCCTGGTAGATAAAGTGCAGGTAACCTTTTATACCGAAATGAGTAAAGTGAAGGAATTGATGGAGCAGGCTCGCATTGTTTACCACGAGCGCAACGAGCGGACAGCCACTCTCACCGATGAAGCAACTGACACCTTTTATAGCTGTACCCTATGCCAATCATTCGCTCCATCTCACGTTTGTATTATTAACCCGGAACGCGTAGGCTTGTGTGGTGCCTATAACTGGTTTGACTGCAAAGCCGCTTACGAAATAAATCCAAAAGGTGCCAATCAACCTGTACCAAAAGGTGAACTTATTGACCCTGTGAAAGGCGAATGGGAGGGAGTAAATAAGTTTGTTTATGAACACTCGGGTATGAGCATAAATCGATTCACTATCTATTCTATCATGGATGCACCCATGACCACTTGTGGTTGTTGCGAATGTGTCATGGGAATTGTCCCTGAGGCTAATGGTTTCTTGATTGTCTCTCGTGAAGATTATAGTATGACTCCTGCAGGAATGACCTTCTCTACACTGATGGGATTAATTGGTGGTGGTCATCAGACTCAAGGGATGATGGGTATTGGTAAATACTACCTCACCAGCAAGAAGTTCATCAAAGCTGAAGGTGGAATCAAGAGAGTGGTCTGGATGTCAAAAAATCTTAAAAGGGAAATGAAAGAGGAGCTCGAGCAGGTTTGCCGGCGAGAAGGTGTTCCTGACCTGCTTGACAAGATTGCTGATGAGTCCATAGCTACAACCATAGAAGAGTTGCTACCCTTCTTAGAGCAAAAGCAGCATCCGGCATTGACCATGGAACCACTATTGTAAAGAATACGTCATTGCGGGCAAAACAAGGAGGGTTTGCTTAAAAAGAACTATGTCACATTTAGGAATACCTGTAGAAAAATGGGTAGGTAAGGTGCAGGAGGTGAAGCTTGGGGGGAATGGAAGGAAAAGTGTTGTAGTTGGTGGAGAAAGTACTCTGCCATTTTTGCATTTTGAAGGCTCTATACCCAATAGACCTGCAATAGCTGTAGAGGTACAGGATAAGGAACCCACCGATTGGCCATTACAGTTGCTTTCTGCTTGGGGAGATGTAGTTAAAGAGCCGGTGAGCTGGGCTAGAAAAGCGGTTGAATATGGAGCTGATATTATAGTTCTTCGCCTGAGAAGTGCTCATCCTGAGCAAGGAAACAGTGGCGCTAAAGAAGCGGAACAGGTAGTAGCCGAAATACTTAGCGCAATAGATATACCCCTCATTATCTTAGGCACGGATGTAGTGGAAAAGGATAACGAAGTGCTGTTAGCTGCCTCAGAGATAGCTCGAGGACAAAGAGTCGCGCTGGGTAATTGCATTGATAAAAATTACCGTGCTATTGCTGCTTCTTGTTTGGCTAATGGCCATGTAGCTGTAGCCAAAACGCCTAACGATGTCAACCTAGCCAAGCAATTAAATATTCTCCTTCATGAGGTTGGCCTTCCTTTAAATTCGGTACTTCATGACCCTACCACTGGCTCTCTGGGATATGGGCTGGAATACACGTATTCTGTAATTGAGCGATTAAAGCTAGCCTGCTTGACGGGTGATGAGATGACAGTGACACCTATAATTTGCACGATAGGAGAAGAGTCATGGCGGCAAAAGGAATCTAGAGCTACTGAAGGAATACCACCAAGCTGGGGAGCACATGAGGAACGTGCCATTACATGGGAATCATTGACTGCCATAACTCTTATCACTGCTGGTTCCAATGTTGTTGTGCTGCGGCATCCGAGAACAGTGGAGCTGATAAAACATGTATTGGAGGAAGGCAAGCGACATTGACAGGAATCGAAATTTATAAATACTTACCAAAGACCAACTGCAAGAAATGCGGCTTTCCTACCTGCTTGGCGTTTGCTATGAAGGTGGCACAAAAACAAGTAGATATTTCCCTATGCCCTGAGCTATCTGAGGAGTCAAGAAGGATTATCGAAGCTGCATCTCGCCCCCCGATCAAGTTGATATCAATCGGCAAACATAGAAAAATAGAAATTGGTAATGAAACGGTATTATTCCGACATGAAAAGACGTTTTACCATCAACCTGGGCTGGTGGTCAGGATCAGGGATACACAGCAATTAGATGATGTCATTTCTTTGGTGAAGGGGATAAGCGACTATAGTATAGAGCGAGTAGGCTTAAAATTAAGTTTAAATGGCTTCGCCCTGGAAAATGAATCCAGGAATGCCGATGATTTTACTAAACTTGCTGAGATGGTTAGTAGCAACACTGATTTGCCCTTGGTGCTTATGTCTTCTGAACCAACAGTAATGAAATCTGCTCTGGGCAAGATAGCTCAGGACAGGCCCTTGATCTACGCTGCCGACAAAGATAACTGGCGGGAAATGACTCAGCTTGCACTGAACTATCAATGCCCTCTAACTGTGTTTGAACCGCAAGGACTAAGCCAGCTTGCTGAGCTCGTGGAATTGGTGAGTCAAAGGGGAGTTGAAGATATCATCCTTGACCCAGGAATCCCATGCTCTTCCAATTCAGTAGATACCTTAACTCAACTACGACGAATGGCTATAAAGAGTAGCTATAAGTCTTTAGGCTATCCAATAATAACCTTTCCTGGCAGTGCCGCCAGTTTGAAGGAAGAAGCAATGCTGGCGGCATTGCATATAACTAAATATGCCGGAATAATTGTGCTGGATCATTTCTCTCCTGGAACAATATACCCTCTGCTCACTCTCCGTCTAAATATATATACTGACCCACAAAAGCCTATTCAGGTAACAGCCGGTGTCTATCCTATTAATGATCCTCAGGAAACAAGCCCGCTAGCGGTTACTACTGACTTTTCCTTAACCTACTTTTCCATAGCCGGCGAGCTCCAATCTAGTGCTTTCCCTTGCTGGCTTCTGGTTTGCGATACTGGAGGCCTCTCTGTGCTCACTGCATGGGCTGCTGGTAAGTTCACCGCTGCCAGGATTGCCAAAACAATTAAGCAATTCGATATAGCCAACAATATTAATCACCGCAGTATCATTATCCCTGGTTATGTGGCTGTCATAAAGGGAGAGCTTGAAGAAGAACTGCCAGGTTGGAAAATCATGGTCGGCCCTCGTGAAGCAATGGATATAGGCAACTATCTGAAGTGGAAATGGCAGGCTGAGGTATCTCACTAACTATGCCATGGTGCAAAACTGCATTCCTATATCTTAATACGTGAATGCCAAATCGCTCTTGTGAAGGAGCGATTATCTCTGTCCTCAGTCATGATAATGGGGACATTCTTCTTTCAGAGGGCAGATAGAGCACTTTCTACCTTTGCAAAATTCCAGGCCTATTCTTACCAGAGCAGATTCTGCACTTAAAGTTTCTAATTCTTCCTCGCTTAACCCGAGTCTGGAGGCGACCTCCTTGGCAATCGGGGAAAGCTGTGGCTTTGCCTTTTCCCATATTCCTTTTAGTTCTCTAAGAAAAATGTTTATTGTGGTAGTGCCAACACCTTTGAATTCAAGCAATTTGCTTTCCAGGTCTTTACTGTTCTCCGCCTGTTTATATAAGCCATCTAGCGAGCCATATTTTTCCTTCAAGTCTGCTGCTATTTCCAATAGTTTTGATGCTGTGGAGAAGTCATAACGAACATAGCCTCCAGAATCTAGCACTTCTACCAGCTTATCCCAACCCGCTTCTAAGATATCTTCCGGTGTTGCTATGCCCTTCTTTTCAAACTCCCTGTAAGTCCTTTTAGCTACTTGGGAAGAAATCCTCTTGGCGAAGAGAATTGAAGCCAGAAACCACTTGAATCTGTCTTCTGCTCTGTGTAAGTCCAGTCCTAATTCTTGAGAATATGTTGTTATCCCCAGAAGTCTTTCTTTAAGATTCACTTCCTTCCTCCAAGCCTTTTATAGTAGCTGTGGGAAAGATAGATTGCGGCCAGGGGATTGTGTCCAGTAACCCTATCCTTCACGGCTAGCACCGTCATTGGTAACCGGCAATATTTTATAAACAGTGTATCATGCCCCACGCAAAGCCCCATGATGATGACATAATCGACTTCTTCGGAATTTAAAATTTCTGCCTGGGTTATGGGATTACACATAGATTCATAGTATCCCGGGCCAGAAATTTTTTCTTCTTGTTTGATTCCTATTTTTTCCTTTGGTATTGCTCCTACCTTGCAGCATACTGCTACCACTTCGAATCCCTTGTTCTCCAGAATCTCAGTAACCATTCTCGCCTCACTTGCCAATCCAGTACAGAAAGCTAGCCCGATCTTATGAAAACCGTTTTTCTCAGCGAACTGTATCGTCTCCTCTATTCGGGGAATCTTTGCCCTGACGCCCTCAGGGGTATCTTCATAACATTGGAATTCCTGTACTGAGGCCAGTCGGGCAAACTTTTTTATATCATCTTTGTCATACTCCTGTAATGATTCTGTAATGATGTCTTGCCTTAATTTAGATGGACAGAAAGGCGGGGCTTTTTTGAAGTTAGGAGTGGAGTTGGCTGCCATATTTGGTTGACATAACATTACAGGGCATTTGGCACATTGTGGTTTCATTTCCATTCATTTCCTCCTCGAATTTTTAAAGTGTAGCTTTCATCAATTCTTTTAGTAAGTTTGATGATGACATTTACGGTATACTATATTATAAGTATGGGTAAATGGCGAAATGACCACCACAGGAGATGAAGATGGACTACATTGAAGCTTTAAAAGACGTTATTTCAATTGATACCTCAATTCCATCAGGTGTGAATTATGAGAAGGCAATTGATTATCTGCAACCTTTGTTTAAAGAAGTGGGCTGTGAAACTGAGAGGATTTATATCCCGAAGGAACACGCTGGAGGGAGAGAAAGAAGGGTTAATCTTCTGTGTCATCGGAGAGAGCTAGGAAAGCCGCGGTTGTTTTTTTATTCTCACATTGATGTGGTGCCGGCTGAGGGATGGGACGCGTTCACCCCCAGAGTGGAGAGTGGGAAAATTTACGGTAGGGGGGCGGCTGATATGAAAGGGGCTATTATCGCCTTACTTCTTGGTCTGGAAACCCTGAAGGGAAAGCCCTTAAATTATGATACCTCGGTGATGGTTACTACAGATGAAGAGACAAGTCAGGCCAGTCAACTCCGCTATTTGACTCCTTTCCTGCAACCTACTGCTGGAGCTTATGCTTTTAGCCTCGATTCTAGCTTCGGTTATGTAGGGATAGCTAATCTTGGAGTGCTCCAGATGGACATCAAAGTGAAGGGGAGGTCGGTTCATTCAGGGCTATCTCACTTGGGAGAGAATGCCGTGGAGAAAGCAAACCTTCTGCTAAGTGCTCTCCTTGACCTTAAGAGCAAGGTGATTCAAAGAGCATCTGATGTGCCTGTTCATCCCGCTACAGGTCTTACCAGAATGCAACCCAGGCTGAATATAAATAAAATTGAAGGAGGGCTCGAAGCCAATATTGTCCCTGACCAGTGTTTGATTTCCCTGGACCGGAGGTTGATCCCCGAGGAAAATATGGACAAGGTAGAAGAGGAATTAATAAGTACCCTTTCTTCAGTTGAGGGAGTAGACTGGGAAATTGAAAGGATTTTTAGAATCCCAACTGTCCCCCCTTGCCAGGATCCCATTGTGGACGAATTGGCCTGGATAGTTGAGGAAGTCACCCATCAAAGCGGCAAATTTGGCGAGATGGGCTCTGGGGATTTGCCCTACATCGTTACCTCTGAGTGGGGAGGGAAAGCGTTTGGTCTGGGAGTGATCAGGCCAGAATGTAACATTCATGGCAAGGATGAATTTGTCTATCAGGAGGATATCGAAGACCTGGCTAAAATTATTTCCGAGTTTCTTTCACCTGCTTAGGGGAATTGGAGGATATCACGAAGCTCACCGGAGATTCCCCGAGTAAAGAATAAATAAAGGCGAGCGGCTTCTATATGGAATTTAGAAAATTTGTCAGGAATGGGGTGGAATACAGATTTGACTCCTTAACCCGCAAGCAGTGCCGAATAAATCCTGATAGAGCCAAGAGGATCAAACAAGCTGGTGGCAAGATTAACCTTGGCGCAATAATCGCCAGAACGAAGGAAACGTGTCCCTTTTGTCCAGAGCACGTAGAGGACAAAACACCGGGCTTTCCCTCGACGAAGTGCACGAAAGAAAAGATAAAGCTGGGCGAGACCTTGATTTTTCCCAATTTAAATCCAATTGGTGAGAATCACGCTGTCGGGGTCATAAGCCGGGAACATTTCTTAGGCCTGGATGAGTTTAGCACCGAGATGCTTCGCGATAATCTGCTTGCCAGCAAGGATTATATCCTTTCTGTATATAGAATGGACAAGGAAGCAATTTGGCCCACCTACATTTGGAACTATATGCCGCCCAGCGCGGGGAGCATAATACATCCACATAGCCAGATACTGATAGAACGAGAGCCACTGGCAATCCAAATCGAGCTTCTGAAAAGGAGCAAGGTATACTTCAACCACAATCAGAGGAATTACTGGGAAGAACTGGTCAAGGTGGAAAGAAAGCTTGACGAAAGATTTATCTATGAGAATAGGCACTTATCGGTGATAGCAAGCTTTGCTCCTCAAGGCTTTAATGAAATCCAGTTTATATTCAAGGAGGAAAGCTCTCTGATGGAGCTAGCTGAAAGGCAAATAGCCGATTTTGCTGATTGTTTGGTAAAAGCATTAAAGGGATACAGAGAACTCGGCATTGGCTCATTTAATTTGATAACTTTCTCTGGTCCTATAGGTGAAAGACGGGATTACTGCAAGCTAACTGCAAAACTCATCTCGCGTCCTTATCCCGGTGGAATCTACACCAATGATACTGGTCCTATGGAGCGGTTATGCGATGTATGGGTCATTGACACTCTGCCAGAAGTGGTTGCCGAAAAGATGGAGCCGTTCTTCAGATAGAATTAAACTGAGCTAGCTATTCGTTTTTATGCTTTTGTGTTATAATGGAAATATGTAAATATGTAAATATGTAAAGGCAGGGGCGTGATATGGCTAAAGGAACGAGAATAACTGTAGACCTGGGGAGTGAAGAACTTCTTAAATCAGTAAAATTTGCTGCTGTTGAGCAAGGTGAATCGCTTCGGGAAATTGTTATCGAAGCGCTCAATCAGTGGCTTGAAAGAAGCAAGACCGCAGGGGATAGAGACTATCAGGCTGCGATACAAGCTATTAATAAATACCGCAAGAACTCTGGTCTGAATAGCAGGTGAGATAACTTTCTCTGGTAAAATCGTTTATCCCAACGAAGCCTGGTGATGCCGTTGAAGTGAAGATTGAGAACATAGGTGCCCTGAGGAACTATGCGGTGGTGCGAAAACAGATGAGATATGGTGAACTTCATAATTATGGAATAATACTTGACATAATATATAAAGGTTGCTAATTTGCATAAAGTACTGTGCCATCCTGGAGAGTTGAGATGGCTAATCTTATTTCCCCACCTGACAAAGCAGTTAACTATTCTCCCGGCCCTCAAAATTGACCTCACTTCGTAGCCTTGCTAAAATTGAATTTGAGGGGATATAGCTCAGCTGGGAGAGCGCTGCGTTCGCATCGCAGAGGTTGGGGGTTCGAATCCCCCTATCTCCACCAAAAGGAGGTGAATTGTGAAGATAGCTGCCTGTGGTATAGCTTGTGAGGTCTGTTCGTACTTTGTTAAAGGAACATGTGAGGGATGCGTTGCCGGCAACGATGAAGGAGCATCAAAGAAGCTGGAGATCCAGAAGGCGAAGTTAGGCTTTAACTGCCCAGTTCTTGAATGTGCTTTTAAAAACAAAGTAGGCTATTGTCTCAAGGATTGTGATAAATTCCCCTGTGAGGTGCTTTATCAAGGATTTCCTTACAGCAAGAGATTTTTAGATATATTTATAAAAAGAAATAAATAAGCTTAGCGTGGCGTGCCCCTGTAGCTCAGAGGATAGAGCAGCGGTTTCCTAAACCGCGTGTCGGGCGTTCGAGTCGCCCCAGGGGTATTTGATATAATTAATTGATTAAAGGGGTGTAGCTCAGTTGGTAGAGCAGCGGTCTCCAAAACCGCAGGTCGTGGGTTCAAGTCCTGCCGCCCCTGCCATGCCGAGGTGGTGGAATAGGTAGACACGCCATCTTGAGGGGGTGGTGGGCCAAAAGCCCGTGGGAGTTCAAGTCTCCCCCTCGGCACCAGATGTTGACTTGCTTAGATAGGGCGAAGACGATAAAATCTAGTTTTGAATGCGGAAGTAGTTCAGCGGTAGAATACTTCCTTGCCAAGGAAGGGGTCGCGGGTTCGAATCCCGTCTTCCGCTCCATTATAAATTCATATTGTGGCGGTGTAGCCAAGAGGTTAAGGCAGGGGTCTGCAAAACCCCCATGCGGCGGTTCAAATCCGCCCGCCGCCTTTTTTACATTGCCGAGGTGGCGGAACTGGTAGACGCGGCGGACTTAAAATCCGCTTCCCATAAGGGAGTGTGGGTTCGAGTCCCACCCCCGGCACTTTTCATTTATATTGACCATGGATAAAATCTTACTTGTTGATAAGCCCAAAGGGCTTACTTCGTCCCGGGTAGTAGAGCTTATAAGAAAGAAACTTAGGGTAAAGGTTGGACATACAGGGACATTAGACCCATTAGCGACAGGATTGCTGATTATTCTTACGGGCAAGCACACCAAGCAAGCCTCTTCATTCCTTAATCTGGATAAAGGTTACCAGGTCAAAGCTGTCCTGGGTATGGAGACCGGCACTTTCGATTTAGGGGGAAAGATTTTGTGGCAAAGTGATAAAGGGGTGACGAAGGAGGAATTGGAAATGGTGGTAAAGGGATTTCATGATGATATCTGGCAAATTCCCCCTCCTTATTCCAGCAAAAAGATAGGAGGGCGAAAGGCTTATGAGCTGGCTAGAAAGGGAGTGGCTGTGAATATACCGCCTAAGAAGGTGAGTATCTATTCTCTAGAGCTTGGAAAATTTGAGTTTCCGTATTTCACTCTTTCCTGTGATGTATCCTCGGGGTTTTATGTTCGAAGTCTGGTTCACGATATTGGAGCAAAACTGGGAACTGGTGCCACTGTGATAGAGGTTCGTCGCACCAGGGTGGGACCTTACCGTGTGGAGCAAGCGAAGAGTCTTGAGGAGATTGTACATCAGCCGCCAGCCGTGTCAACTCAAACAAAAATGTTACTGGAGAAGAGCCATTCACTCAAATAGGAATGTTACCGGGCTAACGCCGCCTCCTCCTTTCTTTGATTTACTTTGTCCAGTGGGTGGCACCAGAGTTGTTCG
>JAYENW010000030.1:0-18059 GCA_034722275.1 Chloroflexota bacterium
ATGCTAACAGCATAAAGCTGGAGAGGAACAGGCTGGTAGTGGCCACTGGATCAGCGAGCAGCAGATTGAATTTGGTACTGGAGCAGTGGTATCGAATGCAGGCCGCGAAACTGATAAACGAGAGGGTAGACAAACTGAGTGCTCGTTTGGGGCTCACCTATAACCGAATTATCATACGCGGGCAGAAGACCCGTTGGGGTAGCTGCTCCCATAAAGGCAACCTTAGCTTTAACTGGAAGCTCATAATGGCACCGGAGCCTGTCATTGACTACGTCATCATCCATGAGCTTACCCATCTAAAAGAGATGAATCACACAAAGAGATTCTGGGAACTGGTAGCTGAATACTGTCCCCGATGGTGTGAGCACAAGAAATGGCTCAAGGACCACGAGATGGATCTGGCTGACAAACTATCCCGTTAGAAGCAGTGCTAATTAGACAAAAGCAAGAATAAGAATTGTTAGCTGACACTCAACAAAATGAGTTTTCGTGTGATATCTTCCACGCGGCATTATTTTTCCTGCTCCTTCGATTTCGATATGCTGACGGAGTTACTCTCCTCAATTTTGCCGTAGTTCCTGACTTTATCAACCAGGTCTTTAGTCCAGAGACTATCTTCCACGATGTGGATGAGGGATATCGTGTCAAGCTGGGAAACCTCCGCCCATTTGCCTGCCTGTTTAATTAGCTCATCGAGTTCCTGGCGCTCCTTATCGTTCTTGCCTGGGAATTTTAGCTTCTCACCAAATTTCACCCTGGCTTTAGAACCGCTGCCTTTTATGACCTCAACTTCCTCTCTTCTGGCATAATCAAGTATCGCTTCCTTTACCTTCTCCATCTCACTTTTTATCCTTGCCCCCTCATCTCTGAGTTCCACATATTTATTGACCAGCATAACACCCGGCTCATTGAGATATTCATTTACCGGCAGAGCTCCCACCTTGAAGAAGTGCTTTCTCAGCGGGCAGAGGTCAGGATACTCGCACCAATGACATAAGGGAGATTCCCTTGGCGGGAAATCCTGAGCCGACTCTATCTCATCGATTAAGCTCTTAGCATCTTCAACCAGGCTTGAAATGGCTTCTGGAGTGCGATAGGAAACCAGTTCCCTGTCAAAGGCAATGTAGTGCCAGATAAGCCTGATATTCTTGATATCTGGCCACTTTTTCTGAATACCAATCTGGTATAAGCCAAGCTGCCTGTCATTGTCTGCCTCTTCCTGGCTCGGCAGATGGGCTGATGTCTTGTAGTCGCGAATTTCATAGACACCATCTTTATCCCGCGACAGGCGGTCTATATAGCCTGTCATCCTGTATTTACTCTCGTCATCCAGGGAGAAATTGAGCCCCATCTCGGTGTCTATGGTTATCTCTGAGTCGAAGGGTGAATAGCGCTCATAGTAAGTGCTAATCATCTTTTCGCCCAGGGCTCTATAGTGCTCCTGTGTTAAGTCCTGTTTCATAATGAGGATTGAGTCGTGCCAGTTCTCCTGCCAGAGTTTGCTGTAGTAAGCGAGTAAATCGCTCAGGCTATTTACCCTGGTAAACCTGAGGTCGTCGTAGCACTTCTTCAAGGTCTCGTGAACCATCGTGCCCAGGAAGCCCTCGATGATTTCAGATTCCCTCTTAATCCTGTCCCGATAGCGAAGCCTGTACCTCAAGGGACAATCTTCATACATACTTAGCTGCGAATGAGAATAGATTGGCATGGTTCCTCCTTAGCCTGCCTGAGCTTGGCCTCTAACACCCTCTCCTTTCAATGCCTTCAAATTCACCACATCTTCTGATTTGTATCTTTTAATCAGGGTGTCGCCTTATTCTACGATACCTATCACCTTTTTGAAAGACGCTCAGGGAGTATTACAGGAACTACATCGGATATTGACACCTAATGCCACCCTGTCTTTCAGCGACCATCACATGAAGGAACACCACGTATTGGCAAAGGTAACAACCGGGGAGTTATTTGCTCTGTCCAGAAAGGGAAAGAAAACATACATTTTGTTGAAACAAGGCTGACAAAAGCAGAGAGAAGCCGCCTACCAAGTCGCTGCACCCAACCGCACGGGGCATCCGCAGGCGATCCAGTAAGCCAAAACACCCCAGTAGCAAACATCTGCTCGTGCAGCTACTATAGTAACGTGGTTAATAATCCCTTTTATACTATATTTACCTTTCCCCCCGCACTGTCAAGCGTTTTTTGATTTTTCCTCGATTTTCCCAGAATTTCATCGGCATTTGGGGAAAAAGTCAGTAAGTTGAGTGGTAGGGGCCGTGTCAAATCATAAATGGGAGAAGGACGAAAACTACTTTGCCAACCTCAGCGAAAAAGAGCTAGGTCAACAACTCATCCTGGAGCCCTTTTCAGGGATGACGCAGGCTGAGTATATAGCTATAGCGAAGGCGTATGTTGAGGAGGCCAAGCACCCTCGTTTCCAGGTTTCTTACGACAGGGTTGTTTACCAGCCCATGTTAGAACTTATGGATTACCTCAGGTCAAAAGATTTCAAGGTGTTCATAGTGTCTGGCGGCATGGCAGGACTCATGCGGGCTTACTCAGAGCAAGTCTATGGTGTTCCGTGCGAGAATGTGATTGGCATAAGTGCGACGCTTGAATACGTTGTGCAGAACGGAAGTTCCTCTCTCATCAGGATAAAAGAGTTTGTAGAGCCCATGAGCGATTTCAGTGGCAAAGCCATCGATATACAACTTCGTATTGGGAAACGGCCTATTCTTGCCGTAGGTAACTCAGACGGCGACGTGGAAATGCTCGAGTTTACTGATGATCGGGAAGGGCCCGGCTTGATGCTACTTGTCCACCACGATGACACAGAGCGAGAGTATCAGTATGACAAAGGTGCCGAGAAAATACTGGAAGTAGCTAAGAACCATAATTGGACTATTGTTAGCATGAAGAATGACTTCAAAACGGTGTTTGCATTCGAGCAGCAGTGATTAATGCCTCTTGGGAGAATAAGGTGGGGATAAACCCCGCCACTACGTTCCTTGTTCTGTGTTTGCTCGAATTACCCTCGTGATGGGAAGGCGAAGAGATAGTGTGTCACTAATCATGTGATGCAAGAGACTGCTTTTGTAAAGTAGATTTCATATCTTGTATAATAAGCACAGTATTTCAAGTAGTGAGTTCAATGTATTCTCGTTGTGGCCGCTTTTACCTTCACCGCTTTCGAGCAGGGAGCCTTCATTACTGAGGCAAAGCGCTGACTTGATAGCTGGAGGCCAGACATAGTATAGTCACAGTTCGCATACTACAATAGGTATCAGTCGGGAAGCTAAACAAGCCGCTTGTCTGCGTTTTCCTCTTTAATACTATAAATTACCGTGTGGATTTCTCCAAGGGATAGAACTGTTTGTTGTTATGAATTATCGCAGCGACATAAGAAACATAGCTATTATTGCCCATGTTGACCATGGTAAGACTACCTTGGTAGATGCCATGCTCAAGCAAAGCAAGCTTTTCCGAGATAACCAGGCAGTTGGCGAATTAATAATGGACCAGAATACCCTTGAGCGAGAAAAGGGGATTACCATCATGGCTAAAAATACGGCCGTAGTTTACCGGGGTGTCAAAATCAATATTATTGATACACCGGGGCACGCTGATTTCAGCGGAGAGGTAGAGCGTGTCGTAAGTATGGCTGATGGTTGTTTGCTCCTGGTGGATTCTATAGAAGGTCCCATGCCCCAGACCAAGTTTGTGCTTCGCCTGGCAATGGAAATGGGTCTAAAACCCATTGTGGTTATCAACAAAGTAGACCGGCAAAATTCGCGGATAGCGGAGGTGCTAAAACTTACCGAGGACCTGTTCTTACAATTAGCTATCAGTGCTGACCAGCTTGACTTCCCGGTACTATATACCAGTGCAAGAGAAGGCGCCGCCGTAACTGAATTGGGCATGAAAGGCAAGGATATCGCTCCTCTCTTCGAATGCATATTGGAAAAAGTACCACCACCGAAAATTGAAAGTGGGCCATTTCAAATGCTGGTTTCTAACCTGGACTATGACAGCCACAAAGGTAAGATAGCTATTGGTAGAATCTGGAGAGGAAAGGTTGCTCCACGCGACCTGGTAGTCAATATGGGTGCTGATGGAAGTGTAACTCATTATGAGATTAGCGAAGTGTTTACCTATCTCGGTCTCAAGCACTTGAAGGTGGAGGAAGCCGAGGCAGGTGATATAGTAGCTGTGACCGGTCTCGGCAAGGTCAACATTGGAGATACCATTGCCAGCCCGGAGCAACCTGAAGCTCTACCAGGCATAGAGATTGGCGAACCGACGGTAGAGATGACCTTTGGAGTAAATACCTCGCCTTTTGCCGGCCGTGAGGGGCGCTTTTGCACCACACGCCAGTTGCGGACACGACTCTACAGAGAGCTGGAAACTAATCTCAGCCTCCGAGTACAGGATACAGATAATCCCGACACCTTTTTGGTAAAGGGGAGGGGAGAACTGCATCTGGCTATCCTGATTGAGACCATGCGCCGGGAGGGCTATGAATTTGAGGTCTCCAAGCCAGAAGCTATCACCAAAATAGTTGACGGTAATCTGGTAGAACCTGTGGAGGTTCTTACCATTGATACCAAAGATGAATATATTGGAGTTTTAACCGAGATGCTGAGCAAGCGGCAAGCTCAGCTTACGGATATGCGCAACGATGGCCATGATAATGTGCGCTTAGTATTCCATGTGCCTACAAAGGGATTGATTGGCTTCCGTAGTGCTTTCTCTACCGCCACACGTGGTGAAAGTATCATGAATACCATTTTTCTTGGCTATGAACCTTATCATGGAGATATAATTTCGGCTCGTGATGGAGCACTGGCAGCGTCGGAACAGGGTATAGCTGTTGCCTATGGTCTAAATAATGCCCAGGGGCGGGGCTTCACCTTTATTGAACCAGGTACGCTAGTCTATGAGGGTATGATAGTTGGGCTGAGTTCACGGCCGAAGGACATAGCCATCAATGTGTGCAAAGAAAAAAAGAAGACCAATGTGCGCGCGTCTACATCCGATATTGCCATAAAGCTGACTCCTCCCATAGAGTTGAGCCTGGAGCAAGCCATTGATTTTATCAATGATGATGAACTGGTTGAGGTAACTCCTGGGAATATCAGGCTGAGGAAAAAGTTACTCACCGAGGCACAACGATTGAAGGACATCTCTTCTTCCCGGCGAAGTGTAAAGTAATAGGGCTGGGGCTGCTCATTAAAATGGCTGAAATACCGAATTGATGCCCTAATTCACACGCTGCCCAAAACGGCAGAAGGTTCAATTAAGCCAGTCTATTATTAGGATGTGCTGATTCTGGTTCCAATCCAGGGTGCTATCACCCCCATAGTCTCATCTTGTAGAGAGGCGCCAATTCCATTTGCCTCCAATATGCTTTTGATATAGCCTGAATCTACAAAAGAACCAAAGTAGACCCTGACAGTTTCTCTCCTGATGAAGATTACTCACCACTATGAAGCTTCAAAACCTCACTCCTTGTTGTACAGTTATAGACTATGCCAGCCCTCCAAATCTCCATTGCTGGCATTGTGTAGAGCACAGATAACGGTAAGGTTCCTCTCATTGTAGCATTCATATCATACAAACAGCCAGAAAGTGACCTGACGAAGAATTTATTTGCCAGGCATTAAAGCCATGTGATATTATCATACGATATAGTATCTTGACAATTTATATCATATGATATAAAATCAAACTGTCTTGGCTGATAAGAAAAGCGTCAGAGATTTCCTTCAGAAGGTTAAGGAGACGATAGCAAATCCGCCGGCTAATTATCAGGCTTGGGTCCTGGTGTCGCGAGGAGAGAACAAAGAATGCATAGCCCGGCTTGGGTTCAAATACCAGGATATACGCGATTCAATCCTGGCACTATCGGTTTCCGATTATTGCGAAGGCCCCTGCCAGGACTATGACCAGAGAGGTGAGTTATGGGTATTTGGAAAGATAATAGAAGGAAGGGAAATATATATCAAGCTAAAACTTGCCTCTTTTGGCTCTTTAAGTATGGTGAGAATAGTGTCGTTTCACTTTGCTAAGGAGTCTCTCGGTTACCCGTTTCAAGAAAGAACATCGCAGGAGGTACAGGAGAAATGAGAAAGGTTGCTGTCATCAATAACCTATGTACAAATTGTGAAAGGGAAACCCAATTCGACCGAATAGTCAAGAAGGAGACATTCGATTTGAAAGGAGAACCAATCACTGTAGAGGTTGAGTATAGCAAGTGCCAGAACTGCGGAGATGAAGTTCTCATCCCTGGTGTGAATCCTGACCCCTTTGACCTGGCTTATAGGGAGTATCGCAAGAAGCATGGTCTTCTCCAACCGGAAGACATCAGGAACTGGCGTAAGGCACATCATCTTACCCAGAGTGAATTAGCGAGATTACTCGGTCTGGGAACTGCAACCATTAGCCGATACGAAAAAGGAGCGCTGCAAAATGAGTCCCATGAGAGATTACTCAGGTTGGCGATGAAGTCAACAAATCTCCTGAAACTCGTAGAAGAATCCGAGCAAGTGTTCTCTGCGGAAGAGAAGAAGAAACTTCTGGAAACACTGCGAGAATCAGACGAAGCCTCATGCTCTGTGGATGATACCATCATGCTCAACTTTGGCAGTAGTGAGAAGGGTGAATTGAATGGATATAGAAAGCTCGACCTCGCCAAACTATACAACGCCGTGCTTTTCTTCGCAAAAGAGGGAGTGTTGAAAAGCAAGCTCAATAAGTTGTTATTCTATGCTGATTTCAAGCATTTTAAGGAATACACGCTTTCCATCACGGGCCTCCAATATGCCCACTTGCCCTACGGACCTGTACCCGATAATTATGAAATGTACTACGCCTCCTTGTTTTCCAAGGGATTCGTCAAGTTTGCCGAAGAGGAGTATCCAAATGGCTATGTGGGTGAAATCATCAGTGCGGCAAAGAATCCCGACCTGAACGTCTTTTCGCCCAGCGAACTGCGTATCATGGCTTCAGTTAAAGAAGACTTCAAGGACTACAATGCAACCCAGATAACCGAATCCTCGCACAAGGAAGCTGGTTATCAGGAGACCAGCGATGGTCAACTGATCTCATATTTGTACGCCAGTCAATTGAAGTAAGTCTCTTCCAATACAAGATGAGCCTGAGAGAATGGGCAGCTCATTTACGATTGGGCCATGCGACTGATCAGGGGGGATAGGAATTTACCAAACAATAGAACAAGTCGGACAATCAACTAACATCCTTGTCGGACCCACAGTATTAGTGATTATTCGCTCTCTGTTTCCTCATGAATGCGAAGGCGACCTGGCTCCACAATCCAGAGTCTGCCAGCAGGCAATTCCTTGTTGAGGGCATCAATCAAGGTGTCCACCAGAATTCGCATGGTGGGAAAGAGTTGGTTGGGCCCGCGCAGAACAACAACCCCCGGGGTTCCTTCGGGAGGAAAGCGGATGATATTCGAAAAATCCAGGTCAAGGCTGACCAAAATGCGCCTTTCCACCTTGCAGTCCTGGTAAAGCCCTTCGTCTTCTGTTCCACGAAGGCCCTGCTCGTGAACCGTATTGGTGTCGTGCCCCGCTTGTTTGAGGATGCTAGCAAGCCGTACATCAAGGTTCTCGTCCAGCTTAATCCTCATCAGACTTTCAAAGGAATGTCTACATAGCGTTCTCTTGCCATCTCGGCAGCGAAAGCCAGTGCTGCCCGTATGTCTTCCCGGCTCAGTGAAGGATATGCTTTGAGGATTTCCTCCTCGCTGGAGCCAGCAGCTAGATTATCCACTATCAAGGAGACCCAAATCCGTGTGTCCTTGATACAGGGCTTACCATGACAGACATTCGGCTTGATAGAGATACGCTCTTTCCAATCGCCCATAGAACAAACCTCCTCTGTGACTATGGCATTATAGCATAAAAAGGCTAAAACCAGTCTCTTCCAATACAAGATGAGCCTGAGAGGATAGGCAGCTCATTTATCGTTGGGCCATGCGACTGATGATGAGCCACAGGAATCTCCAAACAATAGAACAAGTTTCCATAAGGCACATGTGATAAGCTCGCTCCAAAATGGCCCAAGTATCTTGACATTTAAATAAGCACTATATATACTATTGATAGGCAGATGGGCAATGGAGTAAGAAGTAGAAACAAAGAAGCCCTCGCTAAGGTATTCACCGAGGTTGCTCTGCCCCTGGGCGTGGGCATGAAGGTTGCCGGCAAATGAAGTTGAGACCGTATCAGGAGGAAGTGGCCAAAGCGGTGGTGGAGAGCGTTCGTGAGCACAAGGGCCTCACCTTTTCGGTGGAGATCGCCCGACAGGGTGGCAAAAATGAGCTCTCGGCGCACCTGGAAGTCCTTTTGCTGACGCTCTATATGGCCGGCGGAGGCAATATCGTCAAGTGCTCTCCTACCTTCAAGCCGCAGACGGTCATCTCCATGCAGAGGCTCAAGGAAAGGCTGGATGATTTTGGATTTGACGGCATTTACCACAGCGAGATGGGCTACATCATCGCGCTTGGCAGCGTCAGGGCGGTATTCCTGTCTGCCGAAGAGTCATCATCAGTGGTGGGGCACACAGCGGATATATTGCTGGAGATAGACGAGTCCCAGGATGTCAGCAAGGAGAAATACACCAGGGAATTTCGCCCCATGGCTTCCTCTGCCAACACCACCACGGTTCACTATGGCACTACCTGGGATGATACCACCTTGCTGGAAGAGGTCAAGAACACCAACCTGGAACTGGAGAAAAGGGATGGCGTCAGGCGCCACTTCAGGTACGATTGGCAGGAAGTGGCTAAATACAATCCGCACTACCGGAATTTCGTTATCGCTGAAAAGGAGAGACTGGGAGCGCAGCATCCTCTTTTCCGAACGCAATATTTATTGCTTCCCATAAAGGGAGGAGGCAGGCTTCTCGCCCGCCAGCAAATCGTCCTGCTCAGGGGAGAGCATCCCCGGTTGACTTCGCCCCTGGCCGGGGCGACATATATCGCCGGCATAGACCTCGCTGGTGAAGGAGAAACGGCCAATCCCCGGCAGGACCTGACCGTGCTCACCATCGGTGGAATTGACATAATGCAGCAGGCGCAGTTCAGTCTGTTTGAGCCTGTGCTCAGGGTGGTGGAGCAGTACCAGTGGCGGGGAACACAGCACAGCCAGCTATACCCTCAAGTAGTGGCTATCCTTAAAAGGTGGCACTGCCAGAGAGTTGTCGTGGATGCCACGGGGATAGGGCAGCCCGTAGCCAGCTTCCTCAGAGCGCAACTGGGCAGAAAGATAGTTCCCTTCACTTTTACCCAGCCATCGAAGTCCCGCATAGGGTTTGAGCTGTTGTCCTGGATTAACTCAGGGAGGCTGAAGGTTTACCGCCAGGACGGCTCCCGAGAATACCAGGAGCTTATGTGGCAGCTTGAGCACGCCAGGGCGCAGTATCGTCCCAATCAGACGATGAATTTCTTTGTTGACCCTTCAGAAGGACACGACGACTTTTTGATGAGCCTGGCGCTGACGGTGGAAGCAGCCAGGGATTTCAATCCCAGAACAGCCAGAGGAGGTATGAGAGATGAATGAATTCACCCCGATGCAGCTTTCGCGGAAGGACACCGGCCGGATGGCTTCCTACCGGCGAAACCTGGATTTCTACAAAGGAACGCAGTGGCAGACCACGGGCAAGCAACGCCAGCTGGTGTTCAACTATGCCAGGGTAGCGATAGATAAGGTCACCAGCTTCCTGATGCAGGGTTTGAGCTTTGCCGCCTATCCCGTGGGTGAGGGTCCTGGGCCCTCCCAGGAAGACTTAAAGGCTCAAGTGAGGCGTGCTGAGCAGCTTTTAAGAGAGGTCTATGAGGAAAACAATCTGAGTCAGCTTGATTGGGAGACGGAGATAGATGCCGCCGTCCTGGGCGATGGCTGCTACAAGATCACCTGGGATGCCAATGAGGAGTGCATACGAGTCACTGCTCCCGATGTTTCCGGTATCTTTGCCTGGTGGCTGGGAGATGATATATCCAGGGTCTGGCGCGTGGCTTCCAGGTACAGTCTGGATGCCGACGAGGCGGAAGTGCTCTATGGCGCCCACCTGCAGAAGAAGGCTGTCGTGGTAACCGAGCTCTGGACGGACGGGGAATTCCAGCTCTGGCTGGATAATAACCTTTTTCAAAAGAAGCCCAACCCTTATGGCTTCATCCCCTTCATTATCTTTGCCAACCTCCGTGAACCCAAGCAATTCTGGGGGACTTCGGATATTCCCGCCATTGCCCAGCCGCAAAGAGAATTAAACCGAGCCTTATCCCAGTTGTCACGGATACTGGAGCTATCGGGGAACCCCATCGCGGTACTGGAGAATGTGGGCTCGGCAGAAGATATCAGGGTGCAGCCAGGGGCGGTATGGACACTGCCCGAAGATGCCAAAGCCTACCTGCTTGATTTACTTCAGGGTGGAGGTATCAGGCTGCATATAGACTACATTGATTTGATTTACCGCGCCCTGCACGACATTTCGGAAACGCCCCGGGCAGCCTGGGGAGGCAGCGAGAAAGAGCTCTCAGGTGCTGCTTTAAATATCGAGATGGGCAGCCTGGTGCAGAAGGTGACCCGCAAGCGCACTATAAGAACCAGCGCCTATCACAGGCGAAATGAGCTCATCCTGAAGCTGGCAGAGAAATACCTGGGCGAGGACTTTTCGGGCATCACGCACAGAGTTGTCTGGGGCCCGATACTGCCTCAGGATGCTGCCCGGCAGGCGCAGAACGAGCAGATGCTGGTTCAGTCAGGCATTCATTCCCGAAGAACGGCTATGGATGAAATAGGAATCCAGGACCCCGACGAGGAATTTCAGACGTGGTTGGAGGAAAGGGCAGCCATCAAGCAGCAGAACATCGATTTGCCCACACCACCAGCAAGAGCGGTATCCAGGACGAGAAATTACGAGTAGTGGCGGGTTTTATGCCCGCCTTTTGGGGAGGGTACCAGCCCCTCCCCTACGTTTGCCTTCGGCAGAGGTCGCCTCATGTCCCGGTCGGAGACAAGCCCCGACCTTGTGTTTGATGGAGCCCGCAGCAGCCATTGAAATACCAATCATAGTCGTAGGGGAGGCGTTTATCGCCTCCCCTTTTCTTGTGTTCCAGAGGGCTTTACCCTTCGATGTTCTCCATTAAATTTCTCGACAAAATCCATAGTGGAGCCCTTGAATGAAATTTTGTACAAGACTTAGTATAATAGCCATGAGTATAAATAGAGAGGAGATTATGTTTTAATGCCTACTCGCATCGTCACAGCAAGTGAGCTCAAGGTCAAACTGGGTGCTCTGATGGCTGAACTCGAGGCGCAGGGCGTACCTTTGTATGTCACACAGTATAGAAAACCAAAGGCTGTACTCGCGCGTTATGATGAGTACGAAGCCCGGCTCAAGAAGGTTGAGGACCTCGAAGATATATTGGCAATGAAAGAGTCCCTTTCAGCATCACAGGAAGAGGCCATCGGCTTAGAGGATTATGAGCGCCAACGAGCAGCGCGCATTTGAAGTCAGGCTATGCAGCAGGAGGGTGCAGCGGGAACTCGACACTTTACAGGAGACAGACTACCTGCGTGTGACAGCCAAGCTTAGAGCATTAGCGAACACCCCCAGGCCTCAAGGGGGGTGAAAAGCTATACGATGATATATATTGGGTGAGGGTTGGAGCTATTCGAATAACTTATTTTATTGACGAAGAAAACAAGCATATTGAAGTTGGAGGAATCCGTCGTCGGAGCAAGAAAACTTACAAGGGAATCGAGGAACTGTTTTGGTGAATAGCTACTGCTCTCGGGCTTTTCAGTGCTAGGATCCAAAGCTAAATAAAAAGTGGGCCATTGTCCTCACCTTGTGTTAAAACTCCTTGCGGTGAAAAGTTCTAAGCTGAGGTTTCCACCCGGTTGCGGCCATTTTCTTTGGCTCTGTACAGAGCATCGTCAGCACGAGCGATGAGAGAAAGTTTGCCTTCGCCCGCTTTGTAGCTGGATAACCCCTGGCTTACAGTTATGCTGAACACCTTGCCTTCAAAGTCCTTCATCTTTGCTGCTTCAATTGTCCTGCGTATCCGTTCGGCTATGTCCAGCGCAGAAGACAAACTGGTATGGGGCAAAGTAATGATGAATTCCTCTCCTCCATAGCGGCCTATGGTGTCTGTGTCTCTGATGTTCTGCTGAACCAGGGTGGCGAATTTCTCCAGAACATTGTCTCCTGTGAGGTGGCCATACTGGTCATTAACCTTCTTAAAATAATCAATGTCCAGCATAAGCAGGCTGAAATCTTCTCCATAGCGTTTGGCGTAACTGATTTGTTCATCCAACCTGCGCAGGATTGCTCGTCTATTGTATATTCCTGTCAGTGCATCAAAATTCGCCAGTCTTTCCAGTTTTTCCTGGTCAGCTCTGCTCTGCTGTATCTGTCTCCACTTTTCTAATGCCGAATCAATGGTCTTTATCAATTTCTCTTTGGATAAGCTGGCTTTTGGCAGGTAGCCCATTGCTCCTACCTGGAGAGACTGTACTGCGACCTCTTCACTCCCGGAGCCAGTCAGCATGACTACTGGCGCTGTCTGCCTGGCAACAATTTCTGCCAGCCACTCCATACCTGATTTCTCCGGCATTTGAAGGTCCATGAAAACCAGATCAACTCTGCCTTTGTCCAGAGCATTCTGGATCTCATCAATTTGCCCTGCCTCCAGCAGCGCAAATTCTCTGTCGGTTATCTGCTTCAGATAGACCCGGACCAGCTTGCGGTCTGCGAGGTCATCGTCGCAGAGGAGGATTTTGACTGGCGGTTGTTTTGTCTTCAATGCTGGTGCTCCTTGGGCGGTCGCTTGCACAGCACAAACCAGTATTCCTTGATTTTTGTCATGACTTCCTTGAATTCATCCAGTGTTACTGGTTTGTTCACATACCCGCTGGCTTGTAGCTTGTAGCTGTCTAGGATATCTTTGTCCAGATCAGAGGTTGTCAGGATAACCACAGGAATGTGCTGCAGTTTTTCGTCTTTCTTGACCCGTTTCAGAAATTCCTTTCCTCCCATCCCGGGCATGTTCAAATCCAGCAGAATCAGGTCGGGTTGAGGAGAGGCACTGCCGTAATTTCCGCGGTGATGCAAAAAATCCAGCCCTTCCTCGCCGTTATTTACAATGTAGAGGTCATTGGCTATCCTTTGATTTCTCAGGGATGTTTTAATCAGTTTCTGGTCTGCCAGGTCATCCTCCACCAGCAATATGGAAAGCGGTTCCAATTCAGCCATCGTTCACTTGCTCCTTTCTTTGCTTATTTCTGAATAACCTTCTCCGGGGAGGGTGAACCAGAATGAGGACCCCTCACCAAGAGCTGAGTTGATTCCGATTTCACCTCCATGGCGATTGACGATCTTCTTACAAACAGCTAACCCAATTCCAGTCCCCTCATAGCGCTCTCTGGGATGGAGACGTTTGAACATGGTGAATAGCTGTTCGTGGTATTCCTCGGGGATTCCTATGCCATTGTCCTGCACTTCTATGTGAACCATGCGGTTTTCTGCTTGCCGGGCGCGGATGGTTATTTCCGGAGGTACTCCCTTCCGATGGAATTTCACCCCATTTCCAATCAGATTCTGAAAGAGTTGGTGCATCTGGGACAGGTCGCCCTGCACCGGCGGCAGCGGTTCTGGAATTCGGATAGTCCCCTTAGTTTCATCGAGCAAGGTTGCCAGCTCCAGATCCTTCAAGTCCTTTATTACCTCATTTAAATCTATTCGCTCAGGTGGCTTGGCTCTGGTAGTAACTCGGGAATAGGTGAGAAGGTCATTGATCATCGTCTGCATGCGTTGCGCCCCGTCTATCATGAACTCAAAGTTCTCCTGTTGGTCTTCATCCAGCTTACCTTCCAGCGAGTCCTGAAGAAGTGATCCAAAGGAAGAAATTTTCCGTAGTGGTTCTCGCAAATCGTGCGAGGCGATGTAGGCAAAATCCTGGAGTTCCTTGTTGGACTGATCCAGTTTGCGATTGAGTTCGTTGAGGTCTTTGAGCAGGGCTTCTTGCTCCTGCTCCATCTTCCTTTGCTCCGTGATATCTCTGCTGATTACCTGGACCGTGTCTTCTTGCCCCGAAATTTTCAGGGGGACATATAGATTGTGGAAAACTCTTCCATTCCTTTCATCCTCAAGAACCTGGGGTTGCCCTTCATCTAAAGCCTTTCTTATGCACTCTTGTCGGGGCTGTGCAATCTCTTTGGGAAATAGCTCAGACATTCTCTTGCCAACCAGCTCTTCCCTTGGAATGCCCACACTTTTCATCATTGCAGGATTGGGGAAAAGGAATCTCCCCTCTCTATCATGCTGGTTGAGATAGAGTGGAGAGCTTTCGAACAGAACGCGATATCTCTCTTCAGCCGCTTCCAGCCTTTTCTCTGCCTCCCTGCGATTTTCTATCTCCTGTTTCAGGTCTTCGTTTGCCTTTGAAATCCGCTCGCTCACTATAGCGACTACAGCGGCAATAACCAGGAACATAACAGCTCTGATAGAATCGCTGGCAATGGATACATCTGGCAGAGTTAGAAGATGGCTGGCAAGTATCAATACTGCCAGAAATGCAGCTACAGCCAATCCTCTTGTTCTCCACCATAGAGCAGCCAGGATGATCGGGATGTAAAAGAACTGGGTAAAAATAGTGGTCGTTCCAAGTACTCTATGGAAGTAGTATGTCAAAAAGCAGGAAGCGGCCAGAAGAAGGGCTATTGCTATAATTTTGAAGTTTTTCCCACCACGCTTCATTTTCTTATAGTATTACCTTACCCCTTCACGGATTCAGGTATTATTTAATATTACACCTTTTTGAGGTTGTGTAAATAGTTGCAACAGTTTTGAGCATGGTAAAAAAGTCCTGCACGATATCTGTCCTCTGCGTCGAATCGTTTGATTGACTAAGCCATCCGGGAGGTATTGACAGCCATGTATCGTGGGAGTAGCAGCCTTTATGCCGCATTTCTGGGCGCCGATTGCATAGGCGAGGAGAGGTATTCACCATACACATGGTTCACCTGTAGTGGCGGGTTTTGTCCCTGCCTCTTTTGGGGAGGGTACAAGACCCTCCCCTACGTTTGCCTTACCTCATTTGTAAGTAATCGCCGAAGTCCACGATTCTCTTGATGATTTGCCCAATTCCCTTGACATATTGATAAGCATGAATTATACTAACAATATATAATAGGAGTGAGTGAGAGAAGTCCAGAAATGTTGAATATCAAAACAAGGAGGTAACATGAACAAAGACGATAGTCAGCAATCACCGCCAACCGATGAAGAAGGCCTTGAGCCTTCTCTTCCACAGAATGAGCCTGAGCCAGGTTCGCCTGCAGGAGAGGGTACTGTACCTTCCCGGAAAGGGCAATCTGAGGAGGAGCGCGTTCCTGTATCCAAGCTGCGAGATCTTCAGTCGCAGAATGACAAGCTGAGAGCTGAGCTCGACAGTAGCAACGCTCAATTATCCGCTTCCAATTCCAACATGGGAGATGCCGTGGATAAATATAGAGAGGCGCTGCTGCAGGCTAACCCCGGGATTCCCCAGGAACTGCTCAGTGGCAGTTCCATCGCCGAGCTTGATGAGGCTCTCGCCAAAGCTCGAGTTGTTGTGGAAAAAGTAAAGGCTGAAATGGGCAATCTTGCCAAAGAAGCCACAGTCCCAGCGGGAGCACCAGCCAGAGGGGCACCGAGCACCGAGGGCATGAGTGCCAAAGAGAAAATCGCCACTGGACTACAACAGAAAGGAGGAACTAGCTAATGGCTATGACATTAGTTGAAGCAGAAAAGCTCTCGAATGATGTCCTCTTGCAGGGCGTTATCGAGACAGTAATCAAAGACAGCCCTATCTTACAAGAGCTGCCTTTCATTCAAATCGTGGGCAACGGCCTCTCCTATAGCAAGGAGAAAGCCCTGCCTACCGTGGACTTCTACGATGTAGGAGATACCTGGGCAGAAAGCACACCCACATTCGACAAGGTGACGGCTACTCTGAAAATCATGGGAGGCGACGCCGATGTAGATAACTATCTCAAGGCGACCCGCTCCAATATCAACGACCTCGAGGCAGCCGTTGTCGAGGAGAAGGCCAAAGCCTTGCGGCATGAGTTTGAGAAGGAGTTTCTTTACGGAAACGCAACCACCAGTCCCAAGCAGTTCGATGGCATAATCAAGCTCATTGACACAGGCTCAGCGTCGGCCCAGGTAATCGCCATGGGTGCTACGGGTGCTGCGCTGACGCTGACCAAGCTTGACCAGCTCATAGACGCTATCAAGGGCGGTAAGCCCGATATGCTCTTAATGAGCCGCAGAAGCCGCAGGAAGATTCAAGCGTTAGCCAGGGCAGCAGGCTCTAACCTGGAAGTAGGCAAGGGTATGCTGGGCGAGTTCGTGCAGCTCTACAACGGTATCCCTATCGCCATCAGCGATTGGGTGCTGGACACCCACACCGTGGCGGGCAGCGTTGAGACGCTGTATACAGGGGCAGCCAACTCCACCATCTACGCCTTTCAGTTAGGTGAGGGTGCTCTGTGCGGCGTCTCTAGTCCTGAAATGCTCCAGATAGAGCGTATAGGCTCACTGGAAACCAAGGACGCTACCCGAACCAGGGTGAAGTGGTATGTCGCCCTTTGCCTGTTTGCCGCTGTTAAGGCAGCCGCCTTAATCGGCGTGCAGGACTAAAAATAAGTGAGTAGGGTATAGCGGATAGCGCATAGTAACTACACACTACACGCTACACGCTATCTACTACACGCCAAAGAAAGGAGATGAAACATGGACTTACCAACAATGAGAACCAAAGTCCGCAGGGACTTGAGAGACACCGACCCAGCGGACTACCGCTGGAGCGATGACGAGATTGACCGCCATGTCAACCACACTCTGCTGGATATATCTCAGGCTGTCCCGCAGGAGAAGATATCGGAAGGCCTGGTTATCCCCACGCCAGCATCGAAGGACATCGATATATCGAGCCTTAACGGGCTGATCCTGGTGGACGGCGTGGAGTATCCCACGCTGGAAGACCCCAAGAGATGGCGTTCCTTTCGAGTATGGGCAGGCACATTGACGCTGCTAATCGATGAGACGGTTACCGCAGATGAGCCGCTCAATGTCTATTATTCGGCAGCTCATACCATCGCAGCGGACGCCTGCACTCTGCCCCCGCACATGGAAGACCTCTGCTCTATGGGAACGTCGGCTTATGCCGCCTATGAGTGGGCAGCTTATGCCGTCAATGTCATCAATGTCGGTGGTGAGCGGACGGCAGCGGATTATCTCAAGTGGGCTCAGGACAGGCTCGAAGTTTACCAGAAGGAGCTCAAACGCTACGGCAGGCAGTCGAGGCTGAAAATAGGCAAGCTTTATGCGGACTAGACGATGATTGAAGTCGGTATCTTAAAGACCTGGGATAGTGCCGCCTACAAGGCAGGGGTGCAGCTTGCAGGGAGCTTGACGGCTTACTTCGACGAGGTAAATGTCGCCAGGAACATCGCATCATCGGCTATGGTGGTGGGAAACTATGTCCTGGTGGCTATGCCCGAAGACAATCCGAAGGACGGCTGTGTCATAGCTGCCTGGCCAGGAGGCAGCGACGCCCATCACGCCAGACATGAGCTCGGCGGAGCTGACCAGGTCGAGGTGAAAGACCTCATCTACCTCTACCAGACAGGCGAATACTACAAGCAATGGGATAGTGTAACTGGCTGGACGGAGAACAACACGGGTGGCAGCAATGACCCTAGAGGGACATTTCTGTATATGCAGACAGGTGCGGTGGCCAACAACATCGTCAACATCTACATGACGCCAGGCTACTTCTGGATAGGCAGGTGGACACGGTGGGCGGCAGAAATCTCTATACGCTACAACCACGCTACCAATAACCAGATAACAGCATACTTCGGCCTTGCAGAGGCGCCAACAGACCCAGGCTCAAACTACCACATGGCGTTCTTTATTGATAATGCCAACTTGAAGGCAAGCACAAGGGGCCCTGGAGGCACACAGGTTACAGATACGGGGATTGACCC
>JAYENW010000031.1:0-55501 GCA_034722275.1 Chloroflexota bacterium
ACCTCTTGCGTGTGAAGCAAGCGCTCTCACCACTGAGCTAACCGCCCAGCAGAAAAATCATTTTACCTCAAAAAGCACCATTTGTAAATTTGGGGTCAGTGTTATAGTGCTGTATCAAAACATTGTATCCACTTCAAGAGCCTGATTGAACAGCCACTCCACCCAGTATTATTGTTATTCTAAATAACATAACTTGAAAAGTGTCTCGCACGTCCTGGACACCGCACACTTTTTATTTGACCATTTTTTATAGGCGATGCTAAACTATTCTTCGCTTATGGCAGCGTAGCTCAGTGGTAGAGCAGAGGACTCATAAGCCTTTGGTCACTGGTTCAAATCCAGTCGCTGCTACTTCTATATCAGAAGCCTCAAGCTCAAAGTCTGGCACTTAGGGCAAAAATAAGTACCACGGTTTCGCACCAAAATACGCTCAATCAGAGTGCCACAAACAAGACACCGCTTACCACCTCTATGGGCAACTTGGAAATTGAATTGAGCCAGGCCCAGTTGCCCTTCAGGACGAATATAGGTATCCACGCTAGCCCCTTTGTCACTGATGGCTGAGCGAAGAACATTTTGAATAGAGCGGTGTAGATTTTGAATTTCTTCGGGTGACAAGGTATCCGCTTTACTCAAGGGATGGATGTGAGCAGCGAACAAAGCTTCGTCAGCATACATATTGCCAATCCCGGCAATGATGCTCTGATCAATGAGTGCTGCTTTTATGGGAATGTGGTGTTTACTTAATCTTTGTGCTAGAACGCAAGGAGTAAAGTTTTCGCCTAATGGCTCAGGGCCCAGTTCATTCAATATAATATCACTATCTTTCACCAACCATATCAGCCCGAAACGGCGTGGGTCACGAAACACAACTTCGCTGCCATTGGAAAAGCGGAACACTGCTCTGGCATAGGGATCAAGTATTCCTGGGTTGAGTAACAAGGAGCCAGTCATTCTGAAGTGCATAACCAGTGAATTCCCTCGCAAATGAAAAATGAGATATTTCCCCCGGCGCGTAAGGCTCTCCACAGTCTTTCCGGTTAACCTATGGCGCAGACCCTCGGTTGCAATTCCAGAAACCAAGCTGGCGTCAAAGATAACAACTTCTGTAAAACTTTGTCCCAGCACCCAGGGCAAAAGCTCATTTTTAATTGTCTCTACCTCAGGCAATTCCGGCATTTCCCCGCCCAGTATAACACCAGACTTCACAAATCGAACCCACTGAGGCTATAATTATAGCCATTTTGTAAAGCAAAGGAGGATACATGTACCAAATTTTAGCTCGAGAGGACCTCAGTCCTGGTATTCATTTATTCAAGATAAAAGCCCCCGAAGTAGCCAGGAAAGCTCACCCAGGACAATTTGTTATCGTCAGGGGCGATGAGAAAGGAGAACGTATTCCTCTCACCATTGCTGATTGGGATGAGGAAAACGGAAGTGTGACCATCGTTTTCATGGAAGTGGGCACCACCACCAAGAAATTGGCCTGCCTTAAAGTTGGTGATTACCTCATTAATTTTGTTGGACCGCTGGGGCGCCCTACAGAGATTGACAAATTTGGCACGGTAATCTGTGTTGCTGGAGGATTCGCTATTGCCACCATTGTGCCCATTGCCCGAGCCATGAGACAAGCAGGAAATAAGATTATCTCCATTATGGGGTTCCGCACCAAAGACCTGGTTTTCTGGGAGGAACGATTGGGAAGCGTAAGCGACGAACTCATAGTAACTACTGATGATGGCTCATATAAGCGTAAAGGATTGGTCACAGAGCCTTTAAAGGAACTTCTGCAGAGTATCAAAGTTGGCCGGGTCATTGCCATCGGTCCCACAATAATGATGAAATTCTGTTCCTTAACTAGCAAACCATTTGGTGTCAAAACCATTGTTAGCCTTAACCCCATAATGGTTGATGGCACAGGAATGTGCGGTTGCTGTCGTGTCTCTGTAGGTAATCAAACCAAGTTTGCCTGTGTAGATGGGCCAGATTTCGATGGACATGAAGTAGACTGGGATTTGCTCATGAACCGCCAACGTACTTATTTAAGCGAGGAAAAGGAATCACTGGAAATCTGGGAAAAGAGCATGTCCACATCAAGGAGATGAAAAGTTATGGCTGAGAAGAAAAAAATAAATCTGAATCGGGTGTCTATGCCAAAGCAAGCACCCGATGCAAGAAAAAGAAATTTCAATGAGGTAGCCTTGGGGTATACTTTTGAACAAGCAGTTGAGGAGGCAAACCGTTGCCTGCAACTACCAAAACCTGGCTGCATTAAAGGTTGCCCTGTCGATATAGATATTCCAGGATTCATAAGAGCAATAAGTGAAGGTAATATGCCTGAGGCAGTGAGGATACTTAAGGATAAAAACAGCCTTCCTGGTATTTGTGGCCGAGTTTGTCCCCAGGAAACTCAATGCGAGATGACCTGTCTTCTAGCTAAGAAAGGCGCCCCTATAGCTATAGGCCGTTTGGAGCGCTATGTGGCTGATTGGGAACAAGCTCATCCTGAAGTTACAGCACAACAAAAGGAACGTATAAAGTTTAATGATAAGAGGGTAGCTGTAATTGGCTCAGGACCAGCGGGGTTAACCTGCGCTGCCGACCTGGCTAAATTGGGGTATAGAGTTACTATCTTTGAAGCACTTCATGTGACTGGCGGCGTGCTGACATACGGTATCCCAGAATTTAGACTGCCAAAGCAGATTGTACAGCGTGAAGTTAGTTATGTAATGTCACTGGGCGTAGAAATCAAGCTTGATCATATAATAGGCAAAATAGCTACTGTAGACGAGCTTTTGCAAAATGGCTATGACGCTGTTTTCTTAGCTCCAGGAGCTGGAGCTCCAATGTTTTTGAATATTCCCGGCGAAAATCTCAGTGGTGTGTATTCCGCCAATGAATTTCTTACACGAACTAACTTGATGAAGGCTTACCTTTTTCCTCAATACGATACACCTATAAAAGTAGGAAAAAGAGTGGCAGTTTTTGGTGGTGGCAATGTAGCTATGGATGCTTCCAGATGCGCACTACGGCTTGGTGCCAAAGAGGTTTACATTGTCTACCGCCGCTCCGAAGTTGAGATGCCAGCAAGAGCTGAAGAAAGAGAGAATGCCAAAGAAGAAGGAGTGATTTTTAAGCTTCTAACTAACCCTAAAAGATTTATCGGTGATGAACAGGGCAGAGTTAAAGCAGTAGAATTGTATGAAATGGAGCTGGGTGAGCCTGACGAAAGCGGCCGACGCCGGCCTATTCCCAAACCAGGGACTGAATTTATCATGGACATTGATATCGCTATACCTGCGCTGGGTACCAGACCCAATCCCATTATTCCTTCAACGACTGAAGGACTTGAGCTTACCAGATGGGGCACGATAACAACTGATGAGGCTACAGGCAGAACCAGCAAAGAAAAAGTTTGGTGTGGAGGAGATATGGCTACCGGTGCGGCAACGGTTATCAGTGCTATGGGAGCAGCCAAACGAGCCGCTGTGAATATTGATGCCTACTTAAAAGGATAAATTTTCAGGCCATCTCTCCCCAATTTTTGCCCACTTTGATATCTATCTTCAAAGGCACGCAGAGTTTTACAGCTTGAGACATCAGTTGGCTAACCAAAAACTTCATTTCCTCCATTTCCTCCTGGAGAACTTCGAAAAGCAGCTCATCATGGATCTGCAGCAGCATCTTGCTTCTAAAGCCCTGTCTTTTCATCTCTTGATAAAGGTTAATCATGGCAATTTTAATGATGTCGGCCGATGTACCCTGCACCGGAGCATTTATCGCCATTCTCTCCGCAGCCTCTCTTACCTGCCTGTTGTAAGAATTGATTTCAGGTAGGAAACGCCGCCTCCCTATCAATGTTTGAACATAACCCCATTTTCTCGCCTGCTCTTTAGTTCTTTCAAGATATTCCTTCACTTGAGGATACCTTTCAAAGTAAAGGGCAATAAATTGAGATGCCTCTTCGCGAGTGAAATTAGTGGCTTGCTCCAAGCCATAATCACTCATGCCATAAACAACGCCAAAATTAACCGTCTTGGCATTACGGCGCATTTCAGGTGTAACCTGACCCTCGGGAACATTGAAAAGCCGCGAGGCAGTAGTAGTATGAATATCCTCATCGTTGAGAAAAGCAGTGATGAGTTCTTTATCCTGAGAAAGGTGTGCTAAAACTCTGAGGTCTATCTGGGAATAATCAGCGCTGAGTAACAGGGATCCTGTCGGCGCTATAATAGCTTGCCTTATCTTATTTCCCAATTCTCCCTTTGTAGGGATATTCTGCAAATTTGGTTCACTGGAAGAAAGCCTCCCTGTAGCCGTGCCCACTTGATTAAAAGTAGTATGTAATCTCCCCGTTTCATGGTTGATGAGCGCTGGTAAAGCATCAACATACGTTGACTTGAGCTTACTGAGCTGACGATATTGCAATACAAAATCAACCACAGGATGAGTAACTTTCAGTGTTTCCAGTATCTGCGCTTCGGTAGAATAGCCAGTTTTTGTCTTCCGCGCCGATGGCAGCTTTAACTCCCCAAAAAGAACATCTCTTAATTGCCGCGGTGAATTAACATTAAATTTATGTCCCACACTGTTATAGATTTCCGCTTCCAATCTGGCTATTTCATTTCCCAAACTGTGAGACAATTCGCGAAGTAAACTGCTATCGAGGGCAACTCCATTCCTCTCCATATCCACTAACACGGGAATCAAAGGTAATTCCACTTCATAGAAAACTTTCTCCAGGTCTTGTTGATGTAGTTCACTTTCCAGTCCAGTCTTTAAATCCCAAATAATATTGGCATTGACACAGGCACAACTAGCCAAATCATCTGCTGTCATTATAACCAGAGACTTTTGTTTTTTTTCTCTCATCCCGCTTGGGGATCTTATCTCAATGCCCAACCTGTTAAAGGCAATTGCTTTCAAGCTCAAGTTTTTCTCACCAAGAAGATAAGCGGCGATCATAATATCAAATTTCAGATTCCTTAATTCCACATCGTTAGGCAACAAAGACATCAACTGCTTGCCACTATAAGTGATTTTGCTCATGACGGAATTTTCCAGGATTGGCCTCAACCTGACCATTACTTCTATCGGCAGCATCTGCTTAAGGGGAAGCTCACTATAGCCCAAGGAAATATAAAATGACTTTCCTTTAATGGGTGACAGTGTTATACTCACCAACTCTTTGCCAGCACTTTCCACCCCAATAACAAGTTCTTCCACCATTTTTATCTGAGCTATGGCTTGATCCAGAGCCGCTTCATTTTCTATTATGTGCATCTCGCCTGATAAGAAAGAGGGAAATTTCTCTTTCCTTTCTATATTTAAATCCTGAGGTAACTTAGGAAGCAGTTTAATAAACTCCAGTTCTTGAAAAAGTTTTACTACTTCGCCACGGTCATAGCTAGCTACCTTACAAGCTTCCAGGTTCAGATTGATAGGGACATTGTGGACAATAGTAGTCAATTCTATATTTCGCAATACCTGGGATTTATGCTGGAGCAATGTTGCTTGCAGCTTGCTTGGCATAACATCATCAATATAAGCATAAATGCCCTCCACATCACCAAACTGCTGCAGCAACTTAGCAGCAGTTTTCTCACCTACGCCAGGGATGCCAGGGATATTATCAGAGATATCCCCTGCCAAAGCTTTAAGGTCAGGAATCACTCTCGGCTCAACACCATACTTCTGTTTCACCGCTTCTTCATTGTAAAGAACTGTAGCATCAAAGGATCGTCTGGGAATAAAAGTACTTACCCTAGGAGAAACAAGTTGCAGCATATCATTGTCACCGCTCACGATAATAGTCTCAACACCTTGCTCGCTAGCTTGCCAGCTTAAAGTGCCCAAGACATCATCCGCTTCAAAACCATCGACTTCGAAAATAGGAATATGGAATTTCTCGGCCACTTGGTGTACACGCTTTATCTGATCGATCAACTCTTGTGGTGCCTTAGGCCGCTGCGCCTTATATTGCTCAAACTTCTCCACTCTAAAAGTTGGCGTCGGGCGATCAAAAGCGATAGCCCAGTAAGTAGGATTTAACTCACGAAGCACTTTAAGCAAGATGCTGGCAAAGCCATAAACAGCATTTACAACTTCACCCGTCCTGGATACTGTCAGAGGAGGCAAGGCATGAAAAGCGCGATGCACCAAGGCATTACCATCATAAAGTAAGAGGAACGGTTCTTTTTTCAACGCTCTTTAGTTTATTATATAATTTTTTGCTGTATCAATTTTCTCAACCTGATTCACCTAAATTCTTAATACTGTTCAGAACTGCTATGCTCAACAACAATACTGAGCAGCATAAGGTCAATTGGCATCCCCTGGCCGATCAAGAATATCTGGGTTTGTGAATTGGTCTGATATCACCACGATAATCGGGGGCAATGATGTTAAATACCAAGCTCAGCCTGGGGTCCACCATCCGGGAACTGAATCGGACTTCAAGTTCCTCCAGAGAGGCGCAAGTGGTAATTACAGTAGGTAGCATGGCATTGTAGCGATAGTTTATCAATTGATATAGCTTTTCTTGAGCCCAGGGTGTGGCTGATTGCTGCCCAAAATCATCTAATATCAACACCGGCGCTGTTCTAATTGTTTCAAAAAACTCATCGTAAGATATCTTGCTCTCAAGACTAAAAGTTGAGCGCAGGTGGTCAAGAAGATCAGGAACTACAACAAAAGAGACTGGCTTATCCTGCGCCATCCGATAATTAGCAATGGCAGCGGCTAGGTGAGTTTTACCACAACCATTGACGCCCTGGAATACCAGCCAGCCATCTGGATTAGAGGCGAATTCTTTGGCAAGCTGAAAGGCTTGTCGCAAGTTCTGACGTTGCTCTGGGGAAAGATTTAGCCGCTTACAATCAAAATTATCAAAGGTCATCCTGCGCAGCAACTTTAACTGTAAAGGTGATTGCTCCATCTCGCTTCCAGTGATAGGAAAGATTGTATATGTGTGACAAAATTCCCCATTAGCAAGATGCTGACCCAATCGCTTATCAAGTTTTTCTATGCCCACATCGCTAGTAATCACTGTGGGCAAGCTGGCATTAAAACGATGATTAAAAAGCTGTTCCAGTTTTTCCTGGGCCCAGGGAGTAGCGCTTCCTGCATTAAGATCATCAAGAATCAACAACGGAATATTCTTTATTCGCTCAAACAGGTCATCATAGCTCAAATCTGATGAAGGACTGAAAGCGGAACGGAGATGGTCCAGGAGGTCAGAAACCCCAATATAAAATACAGGCTGTCCCATGCCCAGGCGGTGGTTTGCAATGGCACAAGCCAGGTGAGTTTTGCCACAACCAGTAGGACCCAATAAAATTAGCCATCCTTCAGGATTATCGGCAAATGTTCGGGCAGCTTGGTAAATTTGAGGAAAGTATCCTTGTGAAACAGTATCACCCTTCCCTTCAGGTGATAAAGTATCGAACGTAAACTTACATAATATGCCAAGATTGCTATATCTCTCTAAATATCTTAATTTCTCCTCCTGTAAATGAGATGCTCGGCATAGGCAAGGCACTATGCGACTGAAATCAGGTTGCCCTGAATCCAGTAAGGGATGAATAAAACCAGCTCCCTTACAGATGGGGCAGATCCCCTCTTTACTTCCGTTGCTATCTTCTGGGATACGACGAGGAGAGGTATTACCTTTTGACAAGGTGTCCGTATTTGCCCTCGATGTATTTGTTGGGACTACCTTCTTTAAAACTTTGTCTATACTTTCCACCTTTTTTACCCTCACTAGCCCAATGTTCTAAAATACGGGAGATGTATCTCCAACTGCGCTTATTCAACATAACTGCTTCTTCGAAGGCTTGTTTAATCCATTGCTCAGGATAGATTTTCTCAGCCTCTTTAAGCTCCTCGGCAATCATGGGCGTTATCATACCGATATTTTGCTCATAAAGCGTAAAGATGCTTTCTCGATGTGTGGGGCTATGAATTGACTCATAAGCCTCCTCCGCTTTTACTTCAATTCTCCGCAAAATGCCATAATTAGTTGCCAGTTCCAGGACCTGGCGCAATTTTTTTTCATCCACCCCTGCTACTAAGGTGACACAAGGTGATATCTCCCTATAGGTAACGAAAGAAGAAAAACCTTGCTTCCGATTTAGCAAGTAAAAAATATAAAGTATTATTTTAAGCTCAGCTACATCTGAAATTTTTGGCATTGCTTGAGTTAGAAAAATATCTCTCATACCTTTGTCTCTTGTTCTAGATTATCAAATTTGGCAGTCTTGCCTACAAAGCGTAATTTGACCTGTCCTAAAGGACCATTGCGATGCTTGGCTATGTTAATGTCAGCTAAACCTCTAGGGTATGGCTCCCTTTCAACATCATGCAATTTACTCCATTCCTCCATGGTATAATACATATCATCTCTATAAATAAAGATAACAACATCAGCATCTTGTTCAATACTGCCACTTTCCCTCAGGTCAGCAAGTTGAGGCACATGAGAAGCACGCCACTCCACTGCCCGACTAAGCTGAGATACAACCAACACAGGAACATTCAATTCTCGAGCGAGCAATTTTAATGCCCGAGTTATGTTGCTGATTTCCTGAACTCTGTTTTCACCTCGGTTATCCCCTTGCAGTAACTGCAAGTAATCTATAACAACGAGATCAATGCTTTGTTCAAAATGGAGGCGCCTTGCCTTACTTCGGATATCAATACTGCGCAGTTGAGGCGAGTCATCAAGATATATAGGCAGCTCGGCTAGCACTCCGCTGGCTTCCATAATCCTAATCTCTTCCTGTTCATTAAACCTTCTAAGGCGGATTCGACTGGAATCAACACCAGATTCACAAGCTAAAAGACGTTGCACCGCTGCCTCTCGAGACATTTCCAAGCTGAAGAGAGCAACACAAGCCTTTTGTTTATTGGCAGCATTTCTGGCGATGTTCAAAGCAAAGCTTGTCTTACCCAAACTGGGCCGGGCTGCTACAATAATTAGATCAGACCTTTGTAAACCACCCAAGATTTCATCCAGCCCGGTAAAGCCTGTCAAGACATGTGCTACCTCTCCTTCCCTGAGAACCACATTTTGTCCTGCTTCCTCAAAATACCCTCCCAAAACTTCACGAATGAGAATGAAATCACGAGGGCTCTGTCTCATACGTATCTGAAATAAAATATCCTCCGCTTTGTTCAAGCTGGCTTCAGCATCTGGCCCGGCTTCATAACCAATGGCAGCAATCTGCCCCGCAGCAACGATCAATCTCCGCATCACTGCCATGTTGGATACAATCCGGGCATAATATTCTACATGGAGTGAAGTAGGTACAATGGAAATCAAGTAGCTTAAATAAGCAGCACCACCAACTTGCTCCAAGCTACTGAGGCGCTCTAACTCATGAGCCACTGTGATCTGGTTTATAGCTTCACTACGCTGGTAAAGAGAAAGGCAAGCTTGATATATCAAACGATGTGTTTCTTCCCAGAAATCCTCGGGCTTGAGAAAGCCTACGATCTTTAATATCGCATCGGGGTCAATAAGCAAAGAACCAACAACTGCTCCCTCTGCTTCAACATCATGGGGAGGTAATTTTTCTTCTGCCATATCAACCTCTATGTCCTTCGCTAGCTCTCATTCAATAACTACTATGATCTTGGGCTTGAGGTCTTTAGATAATCTAACAATTACTTCATGGCTGCCTGTCTGCCGCAGAGGCTTATCCAGTTCTACATCTCTTTTATCAATATTATACTCTGTAACTCGATTCAACTCTTTTGCTATATCAGAGGCAGTAATAGAACCAAAAAGACGCTCATCCGCACCGACACGTGCATGAATACGAATTTCCATTCCTTCAAGTTGCCCAGCCAGCTCCGCGAGTTTAGTTTGCTCAGCAGCTTTTCTGTGCTTTCTACTTTCCAGGTCTAGCCTTACCTGTTTTTCCACACCTGCTGTGGCTATTATAGCTAAACCACGAGGGAACAGGTAATTTTTAGCATATCCTCTGCTCACTTCCTTTATCTCCCCCACTTTCCCCATGCCTGGAACGTCTTCAGTAAAGATAATCTTCATAGCTAGCCTAAAAACTTCTCTGCTGTTACCGCTGCAACAGCCCCATCACCAGCAGCGGTAATTACCTGTCCAATCGACTTATGACGCACATCACCAGCCGCCAAAATCCCAGGAATCTGTGTTTCCATCGATTCATTGGTAATTACATACCCTTGTTCATCTAGAATAGGCACGTCTTGTAGAAATCCCGTGTTAGGTTCTGCTCCTACTGCAACAAAAAGTCCCGCTGTTGGCAACAGCGATATTGTAGCATCCTTGGTACTTTTCAGGCTAATCTGCTCCAATAAATTATCCCCTCCCAGTGCGCAAACTCTAGAGTTCCAGATAAATTTTATCCTTGGCTCAACTAGTGCCCGCTCCTGAAGTATTTTGCTTGCCCGAAATTGATCCCGACGATGGACAACTGTAACGGAAGATGCAAATTTACTTAAGTGAAGAGCTTCATTCAGAGCCGTATCTCCCCCACCTACAACAACTACCTCCTTACCCTTAAACAACGGACCATCACAAGTAGCACAGTAAGAGACCCCTCTACCAACAAACTTATCTTCATCAGATACCCCCAATTTAGAAAAACGCGATCCAGAAGCAATTATCACGCACTCAGTAACAAAATCACCCTCAGTAGTTCTAATCACATTACGTCTCGGATAGGTCTCTAAAGCGATAACTTCACCAGGGAAGATTTCTAATCCATACTTCACTGCCTGCTGATGCATAAGCTGTGCTAATTCAATACCCGAAATTCCCGCAGGAAAACCAGGGTAGTTTTCCAACAACTCAGCCATGGTCATCTGCCCTCCAGCCATTTCTTTTTCTAAAAGCAAGGTATTAAGCCTGGAGCGTGAACAATAAAGCCCTGCAGTAAGCCCAGCAGGACCTCCTCCTATAATGATTACTTGATAAATTTCATTCATTGATCACCTCAGGCTCTTAGAGCTTACCTCCTCGCGAACAGCTCTTGTCGTAGCTACAATACCATAAATAAAACTTTACCTTTCAAGGAAAAGAATCAAATTTTCCCAAGCCACACCTTATTTTCCCTTACTACAAAATTTGATTATCTCAGCAAAATTATTGACCTTTTCAGAATTATTGGCCTCCATCAATCCATCGTAGGTAAGATTGATCCAAGGCTTCTGATATAATGCACTGAACTTCTCTGACATTGCAGCCACAATTCCACCAGGCATGCAACCATGAGGCATTACAGATATCACACCGGCAAACTTGGGATTCTCCATGCAATCAATTCCAGCACCTATACTGACAACCGCCTCGCTACCACATTTCTGTGAAACCCATCGTCCTGACTGTGCCAATATGTGTGCCGCTGATGGCTCTTTATCATCAAGAAGGTCACTGAAGAGGTTGGCCACCAGGCACTCATCACGGTCTTGAAAACGCTTCATGATATAGCCATTGATCATCTTTTTTAAATCCCGCTCTCTGATAGCATCTTCGATATATCTGTACATAATATACTTTAGCCACTCACTCACGGGAGAAACAATAACCTCTAACCCAGCATCTTCGCATTTCCTCACCAGATCGTTATTGCTAAATCTATTGGAGCGTATGTAAAACTCGCCGTTAATGCCAACCAGTGGCTTTCTCGGCAATTCTGGATCTATAAGAGCCTTGAAGTCAGCGGTTGCCCGACGTAAGAGATCATCAAAGCCTTCTCCAAGATGAATATGATTTGCAATTCTGTGTGTATAGTCATCAAACAGCACATCCGTTTCTCCCACCCGTTTTTCATAAGGACGGGTACGCCAGAGCAATTTTTGCAGATAATCTGCAGCCACACAGCACCTCCAAGCAAAGCGTATAGCATTCTTGCCAATATCCGTATCAGTATAGCCATTATTTGACACAGTAGTTAGCAAAGGGAGATCAATGTCAAGGTCTTTCAATGTCCTAATCTGTTCTCCAGCGTACTTCCCAAAGCGACATGGACCATAAGCTCCAGGCATGAATCCCACAACGTTTTTCAAACTACCGGTACCATTTTCATAGTGGAACCTCAAAAAGTCACCCAGGGTTACACGATAGGGCAAACATTCGACGCCCGATGTCACCCTATCGCTGTAGAGAAGATTGCGTTTATCTGGCTCGGGAAGCACAATTGTCCTGGCACCATAAACCTCCATTGCCTTGCCTATAATCTCAGCATGTACAGACATATTAGGCAAGAGCAAAATCTTCTGCGATTTTTGCAGCGTGGGCACCCTTCTGTAGATAGCTTCGCAACGCGGGACTTCATGCTGCGTAGTGGAACGCGAGAATCCCTCAATGGTATCAACGAAAGCTTCAAGGCGAGTAACAATGCCGGCTTCGGCGGCATGCTCATCAATTTCTAACTGTCCCAGAGGTTTACTGCCCATGATATCCTCCACTATTGGCAGTATGAAGGAGTTCGGGCCACATCCGAAGTTTGTCAGCACCAACCCATAGAGCTGTGGATCTGATACTGTGGTAGCGGCCCCAGCTATATATTTGCTCTCATAGAACCAATAGGGACGGTCTGAATACTTCTTGGGATCCACTGATGAAAGGGGTAAGAAGTCCAAAGGTATAGGCACCACGCCCAGTTGGGCAAGTTTTTCAGCTATGCCAAGGTTGGCTCCTGCATCCTGCGACATATAGGACCTAGCAAAGAGAACCACACCCAGTTGGTTACTTTGATGCAATTGTTGCAATAGCTCACTGCCAAGTGCTGCCTGATCTACCTCAAATTTCCGTTGGGATTCAATCCCCACAAGAGCTGCTTTTCTGGCCCTGCTTCTGCTGAAGCCCATCTTCCGAGCGACATCCGTCAGATTTCTTATCACATCTGCATCGCCCCGGCTGAAGTCAAGCGTAGGGATCAACAATCGTTTCCCAAGGTTAACTGTTTGGCGTATTATGTAAGGGGATGCCTGAACAAGAGGACAGGCGTACTTCTGATTCTCATCCCCATCTTTTTCACCCAGCCGGATTGCGGAGGGATAGAGAACATAATCAACATCATTCAGCATTGCTGCATGCCCATGGAGAAGCTTGAGGGGAAAACAACCATCGGTGTAACTTAACTCGATTGCCCGCTCCACAATTTCCTTGTTAGTCTGTCTAGAAAGAACACACTTGACATCAAGCGCATTGAGAAAACCGATAAGCAACGGAGCAAAGTCATAAACCAAAAGCGCTCTGGGAATCCCTACAGAAGGTCCTGTGCCGGAACCCTCCCTATACTCCCTGAAAAGTAATTTTCCCCGCTTATCAAAAAAAGTTTCTTTCTTTGCGTGACTGGCAATGCTATCGTAGCGGTCACATCTGCTGCCATAGTAACTAGTTTCTCCATTCGGCATCTGCATACGGGTAATAGTACAATTGTTGTCGCATCCCTTACATGTGAATGTAGAGAGCGTATATTCACTATCGACGACTTTCTGAAAGCCGCTGAACTTTGATTCCCGCCCCACCATTTGCTCTTTTGCCAGAAGCGCTGCACCTATTGCACCACTGATTTCTTTATGCTCCAACACAGTTAGACTCTTTCCTTCAAGCTGCTTATGAAAGGCAGAGACAACAGCCTGGTTGTAAAATACTGCTCCTGTGAGGATAACCTTATTCCCCAGTTTTCTATTAGCTACCACTTTGGAAAGATAGTTCTTTGCTATGGAGTTAGCAAGACTAGCGGTTATTATTTCCAGGGGCACCCCTTCCTGTTGTGCCGAAGACACCGCCTGCCCCATAAAGGCAGCACACCTCGTTCCCAGATCAATGGTATAAGGTGCTGCGAACGCGAGATCAGCAAACTCACCATTGGTTACGCTAACACCGAGCATTTCAGCCAGCTCATCAATAAAGCTTCCCGTTCCTGCAGCACATGCTTTGTTCATCTGGTAGTCAACAACAACGCCGTTTCTCTTGATAACAAGCTTGGAGTCCTGGCCACCAATCTCAATGATATCCGCTTCAGAATCTATCTCTGCAGCAGCTCTTGTCTGCGCAGTGATCTCGTTCTTAATCAGGTCTGCTCCAATGAAGCTGCCCACCATATATCTACCAGAACCAGTGATACCTACACCGGCTATCTTTACCTTATCCCCACCATCCTTGAGCAAATTCCGGAAGACTTCTTTAATCGCATCAATAGGTCTTCCAGCAGTCATCAAGTAGTTTTTCCCTATAACCCTCTTACCAGATTCATCAACTATTACTGCTTTAGTGCTGGTAGAGCCAATATCGACTCCAAGATAGCCCGTACACTCCTCTTCTATCTTCTGCAGTGGTTTGCTATCCTGAGAGGGAACAATTTCCAACTGGGGCATTTCAAAATAGCGTTGCCGGTCACCTGTTTCCGGCAACACAATGACCTTGGAAGTCTTCTCTTTTGAAAGTAAAGCTGCACCAAGGGCCTCAATATAAAGATAGTTTTCCGGAACAGTTATCTGTACTCGGTGTTTATTTCTTGCCGAGAGCACATCATTAAGAGCCTTGACTATAGCCACATTGGCAGCGACACCACCAACAAGGTAGACCGGCATTTCAAAAGTCCCCTTCTTAAGAGAAGCCACCATGCGGGCGACGCTCTCGCAAAGCGCATAAAGCATCGCTTCAACGGAGACTCCCTTCTGCTGCAGGTGAATAAGGTCAGTTTTAGCAAAGACACTGCACCTGGCAGCTATTCTTGGAGGGCTGCCTTCGCATTGCAATGCTCGATTGCTAAAATCATCCATACTGATTCCAATCCTATATGCTTGTTGTTCCAGGAATCTTCCAGTACCAGCGGCACAAAGAGAGTTAGATGCCACCTTCCAAGGCTTTCTCAACCCATCTTCCAGCTCTATTATAAGAGAACTCTGCCCACCAATTTGTATAATAGTTTTGGCCTCAGGGTAGCAATGAAGTAGCCCTGCCGCAATAGAAAGTGAACTGCTGCACTCTAGCCAGTCGAGTTCTTTGGGGATTACCGCCCTCCCCGAACCTGATACACCAGCACCAATAATTCGTTCGAGAGCAAACCTCTCACTTAACCTGGCAATGAGAGAATTAACTGCAGTTCTAGGACCTGAGCTTATTCTTTCAGTGTCTAACTGAACGATCTTGCTGTTCTCATCAATGAGTACCAGTTCGGAGTTTACAGAGCCGACATCTACACCCAGAAAGTAATCCATGCCACGGTCAAAAATTATAGCAAGAAATTGGTGTTTTTAGAAAGAGCGCAATGGATGATAGAACTGAGCTTTAAGGATATATACCCCAGGTATAACAAAAAAGTGAGGCTCCTCCACTGGCATTGCAACAAGTGCTTAAGACTATAATGGCGTATAATTATATTTGCGCTTGCGTTTCTACAACGGCGCACTTTTTAGCTATGACAATAGAGGAAATCAAGAAAAAAGCTGTTAAGGGCTTGATAAACGTATCTCAGTTACTGAAAGAGCCTACAGGGAGCAGCTACACTTATAATATAGATGAAATAATCAATGAGCAAGCCAGCCATTCAATTCAAGGGAAGATAACGCTTATTCATGCTGGGCAAGGTATACTAATTCAAGGCAAAATAACTGCTGAATTAGAACTCATATGCAGTCGCTGTCTCAATACATTTATTTACCCCGTGAGTTTCAACTTAGAAGAGGAATTCGTTTCCACAGTCAACACATTCAGTAGTTCACCATCCTTTTCACCTGAAGGTTTTACTATCAATGATAACTTGCTTGACTTAGGTAAGCTGATATGTCAGTATATTCTGTTGAATTTGCCCATGAAAGCGTTATGTCAACCTAACTGTGCTGGAGTAAGGAGATAAATTATTATGCCACCTTTACCTAAAAGAAAATATCCTAAATCACGACAAGGGAAAAGACGCAGTCATCTCAGTCTGACTCTTCCTGCTTTAGATAGATGTCCCCAATGCCACAGCCTCAAGCTAGCTCATCATGCTTGCCCTACTTGCGGTAACTATAATGATAGGCATGCAATCGAAATCAAAATAAACAAGAAAAAAGCATCTTAGCACATGGCTGATATTCCCACAATAGCTTATGTTTTCCCTGGGCAGGGCTCCCAAAAAGTAGGAATGGGGAAGGAGCTATACAACAAATATCCCTCAGTTAAGGAAATCTTTGACCAAGCGGATGCTGCCCTAGGTTTCCCCCTTTCTCAACTATGTTTTCAAGGCCCTGAAGAAGAACTGGTAAAAACAGTTAATGTTCAGCCAGCAATACTTACTACCAGCATTGCTTACCTTAAAGCAGTACAAAAGGCCAACCAGGACAATCTTCCTTCCGCCCGCTTTGTTGCCGGCCATAGCTTAGGCGAATACACTGCCTTAGTGGCAGCCAATGCACTCACCTTAACCAATGCCGTGAAGTTGGTGCGAGAAAGAGGAAGGCTAATGTACGAAGCAGGCTTAAAAAATACTGGAGGCATGCTAGCCATCATCGGGGCAAGCGAAGAGATAGTCAAAAGCATATCCTTCGAGAGTAAGACTGAAATCTCCAATATCAATTGCCCTAACCAAATTGTAATCAGTGGTGCAAGTGATGCTTTAGCCGAAGCCGGCAAGCTAGCTAAAACCAAAGGTGTTCACGTCATTCCTCTGAAAGTAAGCGGGGCCTTTCATTCTGCTCTGATGGAGCCAATCACAGCTGAATTCAGTAAGGTTCTCTCTAACTTTACATTTCTGCCCCCCACAATCCCTATAATATCCAATACAACAGCAGAGATGCTAACTGAGGTCGATTCTATTAAGAAGGAACTCTCGGCACAACTCCAAAACTGCATTCAATGGCAGCGTTCTGTGGAATATATGATATACAATGGGATTAATACTTTTTACGAAATAGGCCCAGGGAAGGTACTCAGCGGTTTGCTCAAACGAATCAACCCAGAGTTGCAAATTTGGAACACCTCAGAAACTGGAGATACTTTAAAATTGACAGGCTGATATTATTTGATTGACTATGAGTGGAATGAGGCATAAGGGAAGAATTACAGCTCTTCAGGTACTTTATGAACTTGATTGCACCCAACATGAAGCAAAGGATATCTTATCTCGCTTGAGTGCCGAAAAAAACCTGCCAACAGAGGTGGTTAATTTTAGCAAGAAGCTGGTGGAAGGAGTAATTCAAAATAAATCTAAACTTGATGACTTTATCAAACACTTTGCTCCGGCCTTCCCCATAGAACAAATGCCCGTTATAGATAAAAACATCTTACGTCTTGCCATCTTTGAGGCTTTATTTAGCGATAATACTCCGGTTAAGGTAGCTATAAATGAGGCGGTAGAGTTAGCTAAAAGCTTTGGCAGCGATTCTTCATCTCGATTAATCAACGGAGTGCTGGGTTCAGTGGCAAGCAAATACAGCACAAAAATCAATAAATAAAACTCAACAAAGGAGGTAAAGTGGCAACCGTTTTCGAAAGATTAAGGAAAGTGATTGTAGAACAACTAGATGTTAACGAGGACGAGATAGCACTGGAGACATCTTTTACCGAAGATTTAAATGCCGACTCGTTAGATTTAATCGAGCTTATTACTTCTGTAGAAGAGGAATTCAGCCGACCAGGAAAGCCACTAGAGATATCTGATGAAGATGCTGAGAAGATACAGACTATCCAAGACACCCTGGATTATCTCTACAACCATGGTGTGACTGATGATTAACATTCACCTAACTACCCAACGTACCCTGACATTGCGAAAGGTTTCTCAACTTACACCACAATTTTAGAGGAAAACACATACTGAGTTGTAGTTTTCAGCACCTTTCTTAATAAAACCAACTGCGGTCTATATATTCTAAGCTTTCCGCCCACAGTCACCATGGGCATATTGAGAACTTCTGATATAACGTGTTCCTCTACTTTATGTTCACATATTATTACTGCCCCGGCTGGATCTTCTGCCAGCTCTATAAGTATAGGTAATAACAATACTTCCTGTTCATCAATACTAGTTATGTTTGCAAGATACTCAAGCTCCTTCATCTTAAAGGAATGTGCGCTGCCGTCACAGCACAGCACGTGAGGATATTCCTCGCCTAATAAACTGGAGAGCGTCTTCCGGCACCGTGGAAGCCCAGCATTTACCATCCTGAGCTCGCCTTTTACACACTTCTGAAGCATCTTTTCGTAAACCAGATCAGGCATCCTTCTACTCTCAGGCAATCAGCATTTTTACACGTTTCAGCCGCGTTTTCTCTTCCCTATCTCTCTCTTCAAACTTCATATTTAAGTAATTTATCGTCACCTGTAAACCAGGGATTATAATATACTCCAAAGCATTAGTTACTCTTTTTGCCCTATTTATTTCTATCCCCAGTAATTCAAGACTCTTTTGAAGCTCAGCCAACTCAACAATAGCTTCAAGGCATTTCTTAGATAGTTGTGCCGCATAATCTAACCATGAAGAGGTATCAACTAAACTATATCCCTTCATTATCTTTCCATTGTTCCTCAGCTCAAAAGAGGGAATCCTTACACCCGCTATGTTTCTCAAGCCAGCAATTACTTTCGGGTCAACCTCAGAGGCTATTAGCTCTTTGTCTAATGCCATGTACCCATGATACCCACTAGCAAGTGACAATGCCTTATACCCTTCAGAAAATGAGCCAATTAGTTTTTCTTTAGCTTCCATTGTCTCTCTTGCAGTCTCTAGGAATTCCATAGTCAGTATTGAAAGCCTATCCTTTACTATCTTTTGCACTCTTTGGGCTAAGGAAAGCCGGCGCTTTAGTTTTACCAGTTCAATCTTTGTAGGTCTGACTTTAATTAATTGTTGTGGCATCTTCAGAGATTACTTCGTTCTCTCTTCACTTTGCCTGGTCCCTCGACCAGCAGTAACTTTGGAATACTTTGGGAGGTATTTCTTGATAAGTTTCTCACTAATTAATCTTAAATCTTCTTCAGGCAACGCTGAAAATAGTTCCCAACCTATATCTAAGGTATCTTCTATCTCTCTCTTTTCAAACTCACCCTGTGATATGAATTTTCTCTCAAACTCGTCTGCAAGAGTTAAATATATTTTATCCCTTTCACTTAATGCTTCAGCACCTATGATGGTAGATATTTCTCTGAGATAGCATCCTTCGGCGTAAGCAGCATATACCTGCATGAAAACGTTGTTGTGGTCCTCCCTAGTCTTACCCTCCCCGATTCCCTCTTTCATCATTCGTGAAAGGGATAAGAACACATCTATTGGCGGATATATTCCCTTTCTCTCGAGATCTCTGGAAAGCACAACTTGCCCTTCAGTTATATAGCCGGTAAGATCGGGTATGGGATGTGTTATGTCATCATCAGGCATAGTTAAGATAGGCATTATAGTTACTGAACCTTCTTTCCCCAAAATCCTGCCAGCTCTCTCATACATTGTGGCCAAGTCAGTGTACATATACCCAGGATACCCTCTTCTTGAAGGTATCTCTTCACGCATAGAAGAGAGTTCACGAAGAGCTTCACAGTAGTTAGTCATATCAGTAAGTATAACCAAGACATGCCTATTTTGCTTCCATGCCAAGTAATCAGCTGCCGTTAAAGCCAGCCTTGGCGTTGATATTCGCTCTACAATGGGGTCTGATGCTGTGTTAATGAAGGCCACTGTTCTTTCCAAAGCTCCTGTTCTCTCAAGATTTTTCACAAAAAAGGAGGCTTCATCGTAACTGATGCCGATAGCCGCAAACACCAGGGCAAATTTCTCCTCTCGACCTTTTACTGTGGCTTGCCTGATTATTTGAGCCACAATCCGGTTGTGCGGTAGGCCTGAACCACTGAATATAGGCAGTTTCTGCCCTCTAACCAAAGCATTTAGGCCATCTATCGCTGAGATGCCAGTTTCAATGAACTCTGCTGGAGGCTGGCGAGCTGCAGGATTCATAGGCTCACCATTAATATCCAGATAATCTTCAGGGACCACAGGCGAACCTCCATCAATAGGTTCTCCCATTCCATTAAAAACTCTACCCATAATGTCAATAGATACTGGCAACTTCAAAGTCTCACCTTTGCACCTTATCTTGCTGCCAATGAGATCCACTTCGCTGACACCACCAAATACCTGAATTACTATCGCTTCCGCGCCAATATCTATTGCCTGACCGCTTTTCACCTCACCATTGCTGAGTTGAACATCAACTATCTCATTGAATTTTATACCAGGGATGCTTTCAGCTATGAGCAAAGACCCCTTAGCTTTGTTAATTGCCCTGCTCTCTTTAATATAAAGTGAAGAAAAATTCATAAAACTGCTCCTTTTTAACCTCAGAACCTCTTCGAATTTTCAAGAAATTTATCTGTGAACTGCTGAATTTTCTGCCATTTCTGACCATAATTTGTTGATTCTCTGCTCAAAGTGCTCGTTGGGTATATCCCTCATCCGGGATATCTTATACACCATGGGAGAGGAGCGGACTTCTTCAATGCCTCTTCCTGCATCTAGCATCTCTTGGGCTAATTCATAAAACTTCATTATGGTTTTCAGCATGAGGCCAGCTTTTAGTGGTGTACAGTAAGCATCAACCTCATGATAGGCGCTCTGTTGAAGGAAATCTTCACGCATCATTCTAGCAACAAGCAGCAATAGCTTATCTCCCTCAGGCAAAGCTTCGGGGCCTACCAGCCTTACAATTTCCTCTAGCTCAGCCTCTTGCTGCAATATCTTCAAAGCACCTCCTCTGCTATCCAACCATTCAGGATAAATCTTGTGCCACCAATCTTTGACTGCATCTGTGTAAAGGCTATAGCTGGTAAGCCAATTTATGGCGGGGAAGTGTCTTTTATTCGCCAAGGAAACATCCAAGGCGTATAAAGCATCTACTATTCTAAGTGTATTTTGAGTCACTGGTTCGCTGAAGTCAGCTCCGGGAGGGCTTACAGCACCAATCGTTGTTACTGAGCCTTTCCTTTCCGGATTGCCCAAGCACTCGACCATTCCCGATCTTTCGTAAAAAGAGGAAAGCCGTGAGCCCATATATGAAGGGAAGCCTTCCTCACCAGGCATTTCCTCAAGTCTTCCCCCCATTTCCCTCATAGCTTCAGCCCATCTTGAAGTGGAATCAGCAATAAGCAAGACATCATAACCCATATCGCGGAAATACTCAGCGATAGTAATGCCAACAAAAATGCTTGCTTCACGAGCTACAACAGGCATGTTAGAAGTGTTAGCTATAAATATCTCTTTATCTTGTAATAATTCTCCCGTATTAGGGTCTTTGAGTTTTCTGAAACTGTAAAGTGCGTCAGACATCTCATTACCTCTTTCACCGCAACCAACATAGATGTTCAGATGTGTCTGCGCCCATCTCGCTAGTTGTTGTAAGGCAACGGTTTTTCCAGTACCAAAACCTCCTGGTATTGAAGCTTTGCCACCGAGAGCCAGAGGGAACAGATAATCCATAACGCGCGTGCCAGTAGTGAGTAAACCGGAGGGATCCAGCCTCTGCCTGTAGGGCCGAGGTTTCCTTACCGGCCATCTTTGCATCAGCGTGAGTTCCTTTATTCCCTCTTCGCATTTCAACCATGCTACAGGTTCATCAACAGTGTAATCACCTTCATGTATTTCCTTTACCATGCCATCAATACCTATTGGCACCATTATTCTGTGTTCTATAAGGCTGGTCTCAGGTACTACACCAATAATGTCCCCTTCACTAACTATAGCCCCAACTTCGACTTCGGGTGTGAAATGCCATTTTTTGTTCCGCGCCAGTGCCGGTGCCCTGATACCTCGCTTTATGAATGGGCCACTACCCTCAACTAGCGTGAGCAATGATTTTTGCAGTCCATCATAGATGGCTCCTACAAGCCCCGGCCCTAATTCAGCACTCAGGATTCTCCCTGTTCCTTCCACCTTCTCACCGACTCTTAATCCCAAGGTATCTTCATGTGCCTGAATTATTGCTTTATTTTCTTCTAACCCGATAACCTCTCCTACAAGCCCTTCTTCACCTATCTCAACAATTTCATAAACTTGGGATCCTTTCATATCATCAGCTATAACCAAAGGGCCAGAAACTCTCCATATTTTACCCATAACTTTAGTCTCCTAATCTTGCTGCATTTCAGATTTCTACGCTAAACCCTATAGATTCCCTAATAATGGTTCTGTACTGTTCTGCAACATCTTTATATCTTGTGCCAAACTTAGAAGGAACTTCGATGATCACCGGAGTTACTCTTTTCTTTTTTCTAGCCTGGCTTAACAGATCCTCAATATATTCTAGATAATCCTCCAGTATCACGATTATACCAGTATCAGGATCATTCATTAACTCGCCTAGAATTCTCCTAACATTTTCGCGGCTATCCTGATCGCTTTTCATCAGGTAATATCTACTGACACCAGCTAGCCTCAGAGCACTGACCAACTCTTCATCCCCTATGGCAACTATATTTAACTGGTTGACTGGCACCATATCTACAACACCAAGTAACTTTTTATCTCCTCTACAGGAATATCATCAAATATTGCTTTCAAGATCAGCCTTAAATTTCGTATTTCAAGCTCTTTAAGAACTAGATACCATGCCATCACTAGAGGGGATAACACTCTTGGTGACAGTATTTCCTTCAGCAACATGAATTTATGCTTGTCAATGATTTCCTCCACAACTGTGATTTTCTTAACCTTATCATAGCTACTTAATATTTCCTTAGCTATGTCTAAATATCGCGTATCCTCCAGCTTACGAGGCATATCAGCCAACTTGCAGGCTAGTAACTCTCTAACGCTTTTATCTGTAATCAGATATCCGCCAGCAATAATATAGTGAACCGCATCAGGCCCTATGCCATCAATTATAGCTCTGCTTGCAATTTGCAAATTTGTCAGGTCTATTATCAAGCCGAGAGCTTTGGAAAGCACTGCACCATCTCTTATGCCTTTCGCCATATTCAGCATGCTTTTGTAATATTCGCCGTCCAAGCCAGTTTCAGTTACAAGTTTCGACTTTGCCTCTCCATCTACTTCGCACTCTCTTAAGATAGGGACATAACCCCCCAGCTTACATGTGATAAGTATTTCTATAATGCTATCTATATCCTCGGCAGCAGAAAGTTCGTCTAATAACCCATTACTATGGATAACACCCACTGGTATCATGCAGCTCTTTTTATCGGTCATAACACTTTGCAAAGCAGCTTTAATATTCGAGACATCATACTTTACTATATAGGCCCGCGATACCTTTAACATATCACCCGGTAGGAATTTAAATGATTCTACATACTTAATGCATCTCCCAAAGTAGCTCCATAAGCATTCATCCACATCATCAAAGGTTTTAATGGATAATTCCTCAAGGTAGCTTCCTATATCAGTCTCTCTAATGACTGCCAAAGCATCCTGGATATCGGATGTCCTTGCCATTCTACCTATGTGGTCTGGAGTGACAACTTTCGGTTCCGCACCTTTTAAGTAGGCAGACATATATGCATATCTTGGGTCAAGCAAGATTTTCCTCCAGAATCCTTAAAGAGAAACCATTTAGCAAGCTACCTGTTATTCTGAGCAAAGAATTTGGTGACTGTTCGCCACTAATCAGGATAGTAATTAAATACTTGCTTCAAAAAGCTCCTTATTTATCTCTGGCAACAACTTCGGCAACAACATCTCAAGCCTAGTCTCATAAGTATTATCTATCTTAAGTTTTTCCTCAATGTCCTCAGCTATAACTCCTCCCAGGCAATCAAATGTCCTGACTTCCATTATTCTGCTAGCAAATTCCTTATCTCTTGAAAGAAACTTTTGTACCATATTCATATCCTTAGGCGAAACATAAATCCTACTGTTATCCACCCCAAGCCCATCCAAGGCCTCTTTAATCAAGTTCATGAAACAACCTTCATCCGTCAAAATCGTTGATAATTTGTTTCTAACCCCATCGATTATCTTGGCGATTATGTCAGCTTTCGCACTTGATAGCTCCTGGCGTGCCTTTATAGAAGCCTGAGCCATGATTCTAGCAGCTTCCTCTTCAGCCCCCTCCAGCATTTTACCCCGCTCTTCTTCAAGTTTTACCTCCCATTGTTTCCAGGCCTTCGCTTCTTCTTGTTGTGCTTTCTCTTCAGCCTCTTTTACTATATCCTGGGCTTCCAGCTTTACCTTATTGACAACCGCTTCAGTTACTTTCTCCATTTCTTTAACACCAGCATTAGAAAAGTCCCAACATGCTTAATGCCATTATGGTAAAGACAAGTCCCAGCACACCTATTAACTCGACGAATACAGCAAGCATCATGGAGTTAGTCAATATCCGCCCTTTTGTCTTAGGCAACATTGAGATACCTGAAGCACATACAGAGCCCTGATATGCTCCTGAGAATGCTTCGGCAAGGGCAGCTATAATACCACAACCAAATACAGCAAAACCACTGCCACCAGCATCAGGCATAGCGCTGAGCTTGGGAATTACTGTGGTTAAAATGAGTATTAGTATTATGAGCCCGTAAAAGGTTTGCGTCATTGGCAATGACGCCAGAACAATGACATTCCTGAGCTGTCCTGGCTCTTCAGCCAACGTGTTGACCCCGCTAGACCCAGCAGTACCTATCCCTATTGAAGACCCTGCTAGACCACCACCCAAGGCTATCGCACCTCCAAGAACTGCAAGTGACTCAGGGCTGATTATCATTTTTCACCTCCATCTTATTTACATAAGTCCTAATATGCTTAATGCCATTATAGTAAACACTAATCCCAGCACCGCTATGAGCTCAACGAATACAGCTAGCATTATGGAATTAGTTAGTATCCGTCCCTTTGTCATAATTAGAGATGAGATGCCTGAAGCACATACGGAGCCTTGGTATATTCCAGAGAAGCCAAAAGCAAAAGCGGCTATGAGACCACAAGCAGCTACAGCAAAACCGCTGCTGCCGGGGTCGGGCATAGCAGCAAGCTTGGGCACCACTATTGTTATAACAATTATCAAGAGTATGAACCCATAAAAAACGCGTGACATTGGCAGAGCCGCTAATATTATGACATTTCTAAGATGTTCAGGTCCCTCAGCTAACGCTGCTACTCCATTATATCCGGCAATAGCCATGCCTATTGCTGACCCTGCCAAACCACCAGCCAATGCTATGGCACCTCCCAAGACTGCAAATGATTCAGGACTGATTATCGTCTTTCATCTCCATCTTATTTACATAAGTCCTAACATGCTTAGTGCCATTATGGCAAATACTAATCCAAGCACGGCTATAAGCTCAACGAACACAGCTAACATTAAGGAATTAGTTAGTATTCGTCCTCTTGTCTTAGGCAAAAAGGAGATACCTGAAGCTAATACTGAGCCTTTGCACGCTGCTGAGGTAGCAAAAGCAAAAGCGGCCATAATACCAATGGCAAGTACAGTAAGGCCACCGCCGCCAGCGACAGGCATAGCCTCCAGCTTGGGAACCACTACTCTTAGAACAAGTATCAATACTATGAGCCCATACAAGGTTTGCGACATCGGTATAGCTGCCAGTATTATAACATTCCTGAGCTGTTTACGATCCTGAGATAAGGTGGCTACTCCAGCAGAGGAGGCAACTGCTATGCCCATTGAAGAACCTAATACTCCGCCAGCTAGTGCTATCGCACCACCAAGAATTGCCAGTGAACTAGAGTCAGCTATCATCTTTATGTTTATGCACCTCTTTAAGCTCTTCCTTTGACTGACACAAATGCTCGCCTCCTCAGCCGAAATGGACTATACTCCCTGCCACCCCCTTCATAGAATTTGAATAAGAACTCCACAAAGCATAGCCTAAGAGAATGCACGAAACAAGTAATGCCAGCGAGAACCAGGTTAATTGCATGTCCAACAAGCAAAATTATGATAAATATCAAGGAACCACCAATAAGATGCACTAAGCCGGCAGGTCCTGCAGGAATCATTCCGGATATTAAAGTTGCCATCATATTGAAACAAAACGCCAGGTAATATGTAGCCAGTCCCACACCTGCCAAGCGGCAATACGACATAACATCTCCCAAAAATCCCGTTACATCAAACAACCAAAAAATGCTTCCCAGGAAAGCCCCCTTCTGCATAATAGAAGAGACGACAATTAATGCCAGGCCCGAGATTACAGCATATAGCAAGGCAGAATATATTTGTGCCGTTAGCAGCGGAATATTGACATGAAGTATGGCATGCATGACCCAGGGTATCCCAGCGACTTGAAGTATAAATAAACCGGCTTTACCCAGAGCTATTCCTCTCTGCTTTTCCTTTATACCTTTAATCAGTGCTAGCACATGGCCTATGTTTACATGAATGAGACCAATTATTAATGAGAATACTATAAAGTACATACAATTTCCAAGTAGCTGCTCCACCCCTTTTGCAAGAGCTAGAGTTTCGATCCCGAAAAACGTGTAAAAATTCCCCAAATAGGTCCCGGTAAGCACGCCAATAACGATAGCAACACCGCTACTTATATAAAGTATTCTCTGAAACAACTTAACGCCTTCAGATTCTGGGTCATCAACAAAGAAACGTAAGCCATACCTTGCGAATAATATAATGAGGGCAGCATAAACTACATCGCCCAGCATGAGACCAAAGAAAAAGGCAAAGGAATAGGCTATTATTGGTGTAGGATCCCATTCTCCATATTTTGGAACGCCAAATAAGTTTACAATAACTTGGAACGGCTTAAACCCGGCGGGATTCCTCATTTCCGTGGGAGGTTCTTCTGCTCCTTCTGGCTTCCTTGTATCAATAAATACATAGTCTATATTCTCCTTGACCTCGGAAATCGTAGCCTCAGCACTGCTCTCTGGAATCCATCCCTCGATTAACACGATATACTTCGCTTCACAAGCCTTTTCTAAAACTGCTAACCTTTCATTTTCCGCCACCAATGCTTCTCTGAAAAGAACAAGCTTTTCTAGATTCTCTCGGGTTTTGCTTTCGATCTCTGCATAAAGTCCTGTCAATTCTTTCTCGAGGCTAAGAATTCTGCCTTCAGCTAACTCAAGGAATTCCCCCAGTGTCAAATCTTCATCCGGTATTTCAAGAATCCTGCCGCCTCCATCTTTGACTGCAGACTCGATGGTTTTTTGATCTCCAACTTTAGCAATTACATAAAAGACAGTTTCATCTCCCACCACGGTAGCAATACTTTCAAACAGGTGATCTTCAAGGTCAGGATACACAGTCTCATATATTTCACTTGGAAGCATGAAGACCCTGGAAAAAAGGTAGCTTCCAGAAAAGTTTAGACTTCTCAAGCTAATATCAGCTTGTTGTTCAAGATAACCCAGATACTTTTTTAGTTCGGTTAACCTGTGAACTTCCTCATTAACTTTAACAGCGCTCCGGTGCATATTGGCAAGCTTGTTGCATAATGATTTTACTTCGTTATCAACTTCACTAAAGGGTCTGGTATATATAACTTCTACATCTTCACCTAGAAATACTTTCTCCCCTTTTGGTATATACACCAATATATCATCCAGGTCAGTTAGTAACTCAACAATCAATCCTCTTTCATATTCAATAGCATCCCTGTCAACAGGTTTTAGCTCCTTACTCTCTTCAACATGCAAGACACCAACTTTATGTAAAGTCTTGAGTGCCTTATCTGAATAATCCTTAACAGTTATTACCCTGGCTTTAAGCATAGGGTCAGGTGTATTGACAATTAAAGGCATCATATCAGCTTCGCCCCACAACAATAGCCACGATATGCGCTACAATTTCTTCTATTTTCTCGTGTGTACCGGCGTTAATTTCAGAAGCTTTTTTCTTAGATGCTTCAGCTTTCCCTTCAGCCTCAACCTTGGCCTTATCTACGATGTTATCACACTCTATCTTGACTTTCCCCAAAGGTAATTCAGAGGAGAGAATCTTCTCAACCTCTTTCTCAGATTCAAGAAGAATCTCACTAGCTTTAGCCTTAGCTTCTTCAAGTATCCTCTCAGCTTCAATCTCGAGAGCTTCTACACTACTGGTAACTTCCTTCATGAAGATGATGCACCTTTCTACACATTACGCTGAATTTTATTCTCATTACCTTCGTAATAGTCAGTAAGTTAGTTGATGTGGCCTCGTTTTGACTGAATAACCCATACTTCTGAGCTCGGTTATGATTTGTCTGGCATCTTCAGTATCCAAATGAATAACCAAGCCAGTTCTCCCTTTCTCGCTCGAAGGAAGAGAATGTATGCTAGCTATCTTTATGCCATGCTTGCCAATGCAGCCCAGCACTTTTTGCATATTTTTGGCGTCCCCACAGTCAACAGATATACGTATGCCCTTTTGCCCCACGCCGAGCAGCGGATTCAAAATTCTGTAGAAGAAATCATTGGTAGTAACTATACCTATCAGCTTGTTATTTTCCATTACGGGAAGGCAACCAATTTTTCTATGCTGCGCTAGAGCGACGGCGCTTTCTACAGTCATATCAGGGTCGCCAGTGATCACCTGAGTTTTCATAATGTCTTTTACTTTCATTTTGTGCAAGATCATGGTGAATTCCCAAATACTCCGAGCCATACCCGGAGACGGTAAGGCCTTCAGCACTTCATTCTTAGTTAATAGACCCACAAGTTTGCCTTCCTCAACTACAGGCAAGCGCTCAATTTTATGGGAGCGCATAACCTCACGAGCATCGTAGACAGTGGCATCTTCTGTTATAGTAACTACATTAGCTGTCATAACATCGCGCACAAGCATCATCCACCTCCTGTATCTTCCAAATTATAAACTGCCCTTCTCATTCCTTCAATCGGAGAAAACCAGACATTTTCATTTTGCACTGCGGGTTTATTAATTCAAATCCCCACAGATTCAGTAGCCACCAATTCTTGTCTATATCCCGCCTCAACTGCCTGCCTATCCATATCAAGAGTAAGAATACGCTCCAAGGGAAACAGTATCTCATCTTCTGCACAGCGTAAATCAATAGCTTTGATATAGCTTCGACATCGCTCACAAGTATAAAGTCGGTATAACTTCTTTACATCAGTGAAATAAACCAGCGTATCCTGGTCTTGATTACCACAGAAAGGGCACTTCAGCCGGAAAAAGAGCCATTCCGTATCACAGCGAGAGCATACGAGCCATCTGGCACCCGCTTCCTTATCAAGAAAGGCAAAATCTGGTTTGCCTCCGCAAACAGGGCATATGCATTTTCGCCAAGAATTTTGGCTCACCAAAGGCGATAGTACTTCTGAATATCTGACAAGTATAGGATGGAAAGCGGCTTTAAACCAGAAGGAAACCGTCTCTTGCTTAACCTTCACCTCATTAGCAATCTCACTTGACAGGGAATAATGATACCAATCTCGGGCTGCTGCTTTCATACGTAAAGGCTGCGTGATAAGTTTCTCCATTGCAGAGGCGGTGGAAACAGTGCTGGGAAAATATCTACCAATTATCGAAATTGCCTCACGGAACAGTCTTTCCAATACTGGCCAGTCAGGAAATAAATCTTCAAACTGGAGAATAAAATTAGCCTGAGCAAATCGCTTGGAAATTTCAGAAATGTGCCTATCCAAGGTGGGCAGATAGGAATGCTCTACTTCAAGCTGCAAAAGGTTTTGGTGAAGCTCTATATAGTTTGGGGCATGCTGCTTCCATTTCGCCAGTTGCTCTACTACCTTACTATCCACCAGCGTAGTCATGCTTCAAGCTTGCTTCTTGGATATTTCTTCATACCATTTACCATAATGACTCTTGGCATACTCCACAGATATTTTGCCTGTTATCATAGAGCGAAGTGATTCACTCATTCTAGGATGCAGAGCACCTAAAACAACATGTACTACGAGCATACAGCCACCAATAATAAAAGCGATGTCATGGGTGAAGACACACCACTGGAAGACACCTGGAGCCACAGCACCTTTGGCAAAGGTCATGATGGCCCCAGTTATGAAGAAAATTGCGCCACAAAGGATGGTAATAAGCTGCCAGATCTTTTGCCCAGGGTTTATACGCCCTTGAGGAGGCATTTTGCTTTCTTCCCCACCAAGATAATAATCAACTGCTGCTCTTAGCCAGCCAAGGTCCTCCCGTGTCCAGGTAAAAGATTCTTTTATATAATCCAAACAGTTTTTACGGTAAGTGACAAAATAGAGCACCAAAACAACTGCAAAAATGTAAACGCAAATCCGATGAATGATACGAGTCCATCCTGCCACCGCAATCGTTCCCCAACCAGGAACGAAAAGAATCAGCCCAGTAAATCCAAGTAATATGATCAGCACTGCAGTTACCCAGTGGAGTGTCCTCGCCGGGAAGCTAAAGCGCATAATACCTGGCCTTTTAGGATCATCAAAAAAGTAATCATAGAAAAAAGTCCCTATGACACTCCCAATAGTGGGGAAAATAGATGCCCAGAAGCCTTTTTCACTCTTGTTCTTTGACATTTTCTTTCTCCTCTTGAATCATCCTTGCTCGAGCAACGACAGAAGCTGTAAGCATACCCGCCCCTGCCAGCAAACCAAGACCTACTCCTGTCCATTTCTCAATAGGCAATGAGATAGCAGCAGCAGGCATCTCTGGATTTTCGGGAAAGTCATAAACCGAAGGACGTTCAGCAAACACATAGAGCATGTGTAACCCTCCTAACTCTTGCTCCCCATAAAGATTGGCATCAGGATAGTCTTTTTTCAGAGTCATTACTCTTTGTCTTCCTTCTCTTATCAAATCATCACGCTCACCAAATTTTATTGCTCCTGTAGGACAAGCTTTAGCACAGGCAGGCTCCAAACCATTGCTTACACGGTCAAAACAAAAGTCACATTTACCCCCCATCAACCCCGTACCAAGCAGTTTATTAGCATGCTCATCCTTCCGGGGAATGTGAAAGGGACAAAACTCAATACAATAACCACACCCACTGCACTTATCTCTCTCGTAAGTGACAAAGCCAAAATATGGATCACGCTTCAGAGCACCTGTAGGACAAACTTTGACGCATGCCGCATCAGTGCAGTGCATACACTGATGTTTGCTGAAAAGCCATTTCAAGGTGCCATGATCATCGAGTTCCCTGAATTCGATTCTGGTCCAGGTATCAGCCGAAAGGTCAGGTGGATTCTCATAGGTTCCTAGGTTAGTGGTATGCACCTCTGGAAGATCATGCCACTGCTTGCAAGCAATCTGACATGCACGACAACCAATACACCTAGTAACATCCATAAGCATCGCCTTAGCCATCATTTCCCTCCATTGCTATAAATGTAACCAACTTTGCCATAACATCTCCATATTTACATTATTACTTTACTTCGCTCTTACATTGCACAAGAAAGCTTTGTATTCAGGAATTGTGGTATTGGCATCACCTATATTAGCAGTAAGCAGGTTGGCGCTGTCACCGGTAGACAGCCCCATGTATCCCCAATGCCAGGGCATACCAATCTCGTGAACCTTTCTCCCGTCAATCGCAAAGGGGCTAAAACGCTTGGTAACCATAGCCACTGCTTCTATTTCACCTCTTGCCGATTCCACAATAACCTTTTGCCCATATCCAATACCCTTTTCATGAGCCAGTTCTTCACCTATCTCAACAAACATTTCAGGCATGAGTTCCACCAGCCAGGGCAAGTTTCTCGACATCTGCCCTGCCTGCCAATGTTCTGAGACACGGAAAGTAGTACAAACAATAGGATACTTATCAGGGCTACCTGTGAAATCCATATCAGATTCCCAAATTGTAACCACGGGGTCATTCTGAGTGCCTGACATAAGGTTCTTTACAGGACTTTCCCACGGCTCATAATGCTCCGGAATCGGCCCATCTTTAAGAGCCTCGCCTGGGGCAAAGAGATGCCCCCGTCCCTCAGATGTCATAATGAAGGGAAGCCTTGTTCCTTTTTGAGACATTGGGGGCCAGCCTCCATCAGGCACATCACCTTCCCACACAGAACGCCATGGGTTCCATACAACAACCGGTGTCGTGGAATTCCACGGCTTGCCGTCAAGCTCAACTGAAGCCCTATTGTAAAGAATGCGACGATTTACAGGCCAGCACCATGCCCACCCAGGATAGAGTCCGGTATTAAACTTGTCAGGCGTAAGATCACGTCGAGCTGCCATATTACCAGTCTCAGTATAACTGCCACAATAGAGCCAATTGCCAGATGACGTAGTGCCATCATCTTTGAGTTTAGTGAAGCTGGGAAGAAGTTTCCCGGTTGTTAGATCATATCCATTGATTTCCTTAGCTACCTTATGAACATCAGGCCCATCCCCATACTCCCAGGTCAAATTCAGGATGGGATCAGGATAGGCACCTCCTTCTTGAGCATACAGGTCCTTTAGCTTCTTAGCGAGCTTGGTCAATATCCAGAGATCGGTTTGTGCCATACCTGGAGCCTGGCAACATTCATAGCGCCACTGGCTCCACCTGCCACTGTTGGTAATACTACCTTCTTTTTCCAACGAAGCTTTAGCAGGAAGGAGAAAAACTTCAGTCTTTATCTGCCCAGGGTCAACACCGGGCCTTTTCCAGAAAGCAGCGGTTTCAGATTCCCAGAGTTCTGGCACTACCAGCCAGTCAAGTTTAGCAAGGTCCGCTCGCTCCATATTGCCATTGGGGCCAGAAACAGCAGTGTTGTGTCCCCAAGAAAGAAGGCCTCTTATTATGCCTTTGTGTATCGCTTCAGTTATAGCAATGTGTGAATGATTGCCTTCAACCTTGGCTAAATATTCATAAGCGAAATCGGGAGCCACAGCCGCATTCCCATACCAGGCTTTGAGCAGACTGACAATGTATTTCTTATAGTTCTGCCACCAGTTAGCACTCAAGGGATCATTACTCATAGGAGTATGATTCTTGAGATAAGTTTTCAGATCCACATCCTCAGGACTGGGCGTCTTGAGATAGCCAGGAAGGATATGATAGAGAATAGCATGGTCAGTTGAACCCTGAACATTAGACTGCCCTCGGGCAGCATTGATTCCACCACCTGCCACCCCAATATTCCCCAGCAGCAACTGCAATATAGCATAGGAACGAATCATCTGAACAGCGTTGGTGTGCTGCGTTGCCCCCATAGCATAAAGGATCGTACCAGCTTTATCAGCTCTACCTGTCATCGCATATGTCTTGCTAACCTTGAGATAAACATCTTTGGGTGTTCCCGTAATGCTGCATACCGTATCAACATCATAGCGGGAAAAATGCTTCTTGAGAATTTGAAAGACACAATTTGAATCTTTAAGGGAAAGGTCCCTCTTAGGAATACCTTTACCATCTAACTGATATACCCAAGTTGACCTATCATAACTTCTCTTGTTTGCATTATAGCCGGAAAACAGACCATCCAAGTCTGCAGGCCCCCTAAAATTAGGGTCTATCAGCAAAGTTGCATTGGTATATTCCTTAATATAGGTCATATTGTAGTTTGCAGAATGCCTCTCAATGTCTTCAATGACGTACTTAATCATGCCACCGATGAACGCCACATCGGTGCCGGACCTCATTTTGGCGTAGATATCCGCCTTGGAAGATGTCCTGGTAAAGCGAGGGTCAACACTGATGAGTTTTGCCTCTTTTTCCATCGCCTTTGTAATCCACTTGAAGGATAATGGATGGTTCTCGGCAGCATTACTGCCAATTATCATTATGCAGTCGCTATTCTTGAGGTCGATCCAGTGATTAGTCATCGCACCTCGTCCAAATGACGAACCCAGAGCACCTACCGTAGAGGAATGGCAGAGTCGGGCACAATGCTCAATATAGGTCATACCCATGGTACGGCAAAGTTTTGTAATCAGATAAGCCTCTTCGTTGTTGACTGCAGCACTGCCATCATTTGCTATAGCCTCGGTGCGATTAACAACACGACCATTTCCATCCTTATGTATCCAGTTTTCGTCTCGCATTTTCTTGATATTGCGGGCAATGCGTTCTATAGCCCAATCCCATGATTTTTCCTGCCACTCATAAGCTCCAGGTGCTCGATACAGGACTTTGCTCAGCCGTCTAGTATTATTAACCACCTGAATAAGAGCAGAACCTTTACTACACAAAGAACCTTCATTGATAGGGTGGTCAGGATCCCCCTCAATATTTACGGCTTTACCATCCACAGAAGCCACTATGAGACTACAACCTACGGCACAATAAGGACATATTGTCGTTTTCTCGCCAATCTTTTCCTTCCTGAGCGGGATGTCTATGGGAACCGCTTCCAGAAGAGAGTCGGGGTTGAACATTCCCAGAAAGGCAGCTCCAACCACACCTCCACCAGAAAGCTTTAGAAAATCTCTTCTCGTTAGCTCCATCATCACCTCCTGATATAAAGGTATAATATTACCGCCATCGAGCCTGTTTGTCCACCTGCACCCAATATGAATTAGCTAATATTTGACCATAAGAATTCACTGACTCAAAAAAAGGCCAGGTTCTGGGAAATTGACAAAACCTACAATTGTTGCTAGGCTAGCCGATAAGGAGGAGCAATGAGACCACCAGGCCCATGGGAAATAATCCTCATCTTGGTCGTTGTCCTCATCATCTTTGGTGCAGGCAAGCTACCACAGGTATTCCGTTCTGCTGGTCAAGGTATAAGAGAATTCCGCAAGGCAAGCCAAGGCGAGGTAGATGAGGATAAAAACACCAAAAAAACGACGAAAAAACCAGCAGAAAAAAAATAACCTGCTACCCTTAAAGAAGAAGTTAATATGGGCTTTTGGGAAGTATTGCTTGTTTTGCTTATTGCCTTTATCGTCGTTGGTCCTCAAAAATTGCCCACAATAGCCCGAGAGCTAGGCAAAGGAATTCATTGGCTTCAGAAATCCTGGAGCGATTTCAAGGTAACAGCAGCCAGAGAATTTGATGCTAGCGAGGATAATAAGAACAACTCTCAGTGGAACAAGAAAAAAAGCTGACTGTTAGCGCGCATTTACAGGAATTACGCAGCCGGCTAATCAAGTCAGCAATAGCAGTTGGTATAGCAATAATTGTTGCCTTTCCCTTAACTCCTTACATTTTCCGCATTCTCAAGTCAAGAGCCCAAGGCCTGGATTTAGTCTTCATTCAAGTTACCGAGATGATTGGCACCTATATAAAAGTAGCCCTTTACTGTGGCATAGCTCTGGTCTTACCTTATCTTATCTATCACCTGGTAATGTTCATCTCTCCAGCGCTCAAAGATAAAGAAAGAAAATACGTTTATTTCTCCTTGCCCATAGTTGTTTTGCTCTTCGCCGCTGGTGTTTGTTTTGCCTACTTCGTATTCTTGCCACCAGCACTTAAATTTCTCCTTACTTTTGGCGGCGATATTGCCAAGCCAATGATAACTGTAGGCAATTATGTCTCAATCGTGGCAAGACTGCTATTGGCCGTGGGATTGGTATTTGAAATTCCCGTAGTCATCACTTTATTGGCCAAGCTGGGAGTGGTTAAGCCACAGAAACTTGCCCACGGCAGAAAGTGGGCAGTATTAGCTGCCTTCATCCTTGCGGCCATCATCACGCCAACTGTAGACCCCGTTAATCAGTCACTGATGGCTCTGCCCATAATTGCTCTCTATGAAATAAGCATCTGGCTTTCCAAACTGGTCTATCCACGGAAGGCTCCAGTTCCCACCACCATCATAGATAATTAAAGGCATCAGGTTTATAGATGCGTTGACAAGCATTCATACACAGGCATTTAAATCACTTTGCAATGTCCTCATTCTAAGCTATAATATGCTTCAATGTCTGTTTCCCAAGCTGCTAGCTTAATCTCTACACTGAATAAATTGCACGAATTTCTGGCTCAAAAAAACTGTCGTGCCTACATTGTAGGCGGCTTTATTCGCGATTGGTTTTCAGGGAAACAAAGCAACGATGTGGATATTGCTGTCGAGGGAAACGCCCTGAGCATAGCTGATGAAGTAAGCAAAAACTTTAATGGCAGATTTGTACTGCTTGATGAAGTCAATGGCATAGCCAGAGTAATAATTGATAAAGAGCATGAACGGCATTTCGATTTCTGCTCTTTTTCTGGCAATATTGAGTCTGACCTTGTCCAACGTGATTTCACTATAGATGCTATGGCAGTAGAGCTTGGTCAATTAACTGAAGCTTCCCAATTGAATCCTCTAGATCCTTTCCATGGAAGAAAGGACCTAGAAAATAAAGTAATCAGAGCGGTAAGTGATCAAGTTTTTGCCAACGATGCCGTTAGATTACTCCGTGGAGTTCGTCTTGCCGCCGAGTTTGATTTTACCATAGAGCCAACCACAGAAACTCTCATCCGCCTCCACTGTAAGTCTATCGCCGAAGTCGCTAACGAGAGAGTAAGAGAGGAATTGCTGCGACTGTTCAATCTGCCCCACACCGCTTATTATTTACACTATCTAGACAAGCTTGGTTTACTTACAGCCGTGGTCCCTGAACTAGCTGAGAGCAAGGGAGTAGAACAACCCACAGCACATTTTTGGGATGTCTTTGAGCATTCCCGGCAAACAGTGGCATGTGCAGAATTCTTAATTAGAGAAAACACCTGGGCCTATGGTAACGAAGAAATGTTAGCTACCACTCCGTGGTCTGATATCATAGAGGCCCACCTATCTCAAGAGGTTTCCGGTGGCAGCAATCGCAAGTCGCTACTCAAGTTGGGCGCTCTTTTCCACGATATCGCTAAGCCAAAAACAAAAACTCTTGATGATACTGGCAGAGCAAGGTTTCTAGGACACACTAAAGAAGGAGCAACAATGACAGCGAGCATCTTGGAAAGATTACGCTTCAGCCATCGAGAAATAGATCTGGTAGAAAAACTCGTTTACCACCACCTGCGCCCAGCTCAAATGTCAAACGAGGGCTTGCCCACACAACGAGCAATTTATCGCTACTTCCGAGACACCGGCGATGCCGGGATCGATATTCTATTCCTGGCTTTGGCTGATTATCTAGCTAGCCGTGGACCTCTCGTAAACATGGAAGCATGGAGAAAAAATTGCCAATTAGCAAATTATGTCTTGATGGAACATGGGAAGCAACAATCACGCACAGCCCCCTTGAAATTTATTGACGGAAACGACATAATGAAAACCTTTTATTTGACTTCAGGGCCATTGATTGGCAAGCTTCTAGCAATGGTTCATGAAGCCCAGGCTAGTGGTGAGATAAGCAATAAGGAAGAAGCTTTAGCTCTAGTGCAAAATATTTTAAAGAAAAAAACGATTAATTGAGAAAAAATATTTATCTATTAACCTTTATTATCGTCTTATTTGGTTTTGCTCTATGGTCAATACTGCCTTTAGACCGAAATGTGCTTGGCAGGCAAGGGCTATCCCAGGGGCTTGACCTCAAAGGCGGCAGTTATTTTGTCTACCAAGCTGATCTGAGTCAAGTTGAACCTGGCAGTGAAGCGGCAATTATGGAGGGGGTTAAGGGTGTAATCGCAAGGCGCGTTAATGCTCTGGGAATAACCGAACCAATCATCGAGATACAAAGACAAGAAGGTAGCTGGAGTATTGGGATTCAATTGCCAGGCATCAGTGATATTGAAAAGGCCAAGGAAATGATTGGCCTTACGGCACTCCTTGAATTTCGAGAGCAGGATGAGGCGGGGAATTGGATTCTGGCCAAAGGCACAGTAGGTGATGAAGAATTAATCCTTTCCAGTAAATATTTTAAGGAAAATACCTATGTTAACGTAAGCCAGTATGGTGCGCCTCTATTGATATTCCACTGGGATGGAACAGGACAAAAACTTTCAGAACAGGTCACCAGCCGTCTGATCGACAAGCCACTTGGTATCTACATTGGCGATGAGCCACTTCGAGGCACGGATGGACATCCCATTGCTCCTATAGTTCGAGATGTGATCAGAGAAAATGGACAAATCGAAGGGCTGAGTTTGGAAAATGCTGAAGAACTATCAAAATTGCTCAATGCCGGTAGAATGCCTGTACCCTTGGGACGATGGGCAGAGAAAGATGGCAACAAAGTTTTTCAAGCCGATGCTCCTTTATATGAGAAAACTGTTGATGCTACCCTGGGTGCTGATTCGATCAAGAAAAGCATACTGGCGGCGGGAATCGGATTAGTCATTTTGCTGTTATTTATGATTCTTTATTATCGCTTTCTCGGAGTGGTAGCTTGCCTGAGCCTGGGAATTTATGGTGTTGTCATCCTGGCCATCTTCAAGCTCATTCCAATAACACTTACCCTGCCTGGCATTGCGGGATTAATTGTCTCTTTAGGCATGGCAGTAGATGCTAATGTTCTCATCTTTGAGAGAACTAAAGAAGAACTACGCGCTGGGCGTAGCATAGGTGCTGCGATCGAAGCTGGATTCAACCGTGCCTGGACGGCTATCCGAGACAGCAATATCACTACTTTCATTGCCTGCATTGTTCTTTTTTGGATGGGTGGTTCACTAGGTGCTCTAATGGTCAGAGGCTTCGCCGTGACCTTGTTCATTGGTGTGGCTCTATCTATGTTCACCGCCATCATCATCACCAGGACTCTTCTTCGACTCATTATGGGCAGGCAAGCAGTTACCAATTTGGCAGCTTATGGAGTTAAGAAGTGACAGGCATCGATTTTGTGAGTAAGAAAAGCTGGTTTTTCTTCATATCAGCAGTAGTGATAATCGTGGGAATAATCTCCCTGGCTGTTTTTGGCCTGAAGCCGGGCATTGATTTTGTTGGTGGCACATCTATAACTTTCCAATTCAATCCGCCAGTTGAGCAGAGCCAGCTGCGAGAGGAATTGGCCAAGCAGGGATATGACAAGGCAACTATCCAGCAGGCAGGTGAAGATAGTTTCCTGGTTCACCTCAAGGAAATTTCGTCGCAAGAAAAAGACAAGCTAAAGAATGAGCTGGAAACGGATTTAAGCTGTCAAGCCAAGATTATAGACTATTATGCAGTATCACCAACAGTAGGTTTAGAGACAGCAAGAAATGCTGGCATCGCTGTGATAATAGCCGCTGTGGCCGTGCTATTTTATATTGCCTGGGCATTCCGCCGCATGCCCAAACCATTTCGCTGGGGCGTATGCGCTGTCATTGCCTTAACCCACGATGTATTTATAATAATAGGTATTTTTTCCATCCTGGGCTGCTTAGCTGGTGTGGAAATTGGTGCTCTTTTCATCACCGGGCTGCTAACCGTTGTCGGCTACAGCATCAATAATACTGTGGTCATTTTTGATCGTATCAGGGAAAACATATCCAAGCACATCAGCCCCGATTTCACGGTAACGGTGAACTCCAGCATCGTGGAAACGCTAGGACGGTCTCTAAATACTACCCTGACCACTTTATTTGTTATCTTGGCTCTTTTTCTCTTTGGCGGAGCTACGATACACTATTTTGTCTTGGTTTTACTTCTTGGTGCTATTATTGGCACTTACAGCTCCATCTGTATTTCCAGTCAGTTTCTAGTGGTGTGGGAAAAAGATGAATGGAGAAAGCTCACCACCTGGCTGCCATTCATCCAGAGACCAACATAGTCGCGTAGACGCAATTCTAGTTTATCTGATTTGTACAAGAGAAAAGCTGTCACTACAATAAACCACAGTTCTGACTCTGAATCTTGGTGACATGAAAGAAGTAAAAGCATTTTCCACTAAAACCAGCGCTGCCAAACTATCAGTGACTTCCAATAGTCTATTAGTCGTAGCCAAGATTGCGGCTGGTATTATTACCGGCAGCGTAAGTATTCTAGCTGAGGCTATCCACAGTTTACTGGATTTAGCTGCTGCCGTGATTGCCTTCTTCAGCGTCAGGATTTCAGATAAACCGGCAGACGCCGGGCATCCATTTGGACACGGCAAGGTAGAAAATGTCAGTGGCATAATCGAAGCAATACTTATCATCATAGCTGGCATCTGGATTATCTACGAAGCGGTTCAAAGAATAGTCATGAGAACCACAATTCAATTAGCTGGCGTCGGCATAGGAGTGATGGCTCTTGCTATCGTGACCAATATCTTAGTGTCTCGCAAATTGCATAAAGTAAGTCAGGCAACAGATTCCCCAGCACTAGAAGCAGACGCCTGGCATTTGAGCACCGATGTATACACTTCTGTAGCTGTATTAGTGAGCTTATTAGTAATATACTTTACTGGCTTTATCCTTTTAGATCCCATCATTGCCATAATTGTAGCTGTCGTTATCATGCGAACTGGCTACCAGCTAACCAGAAAGTCATTCGGTGTCTTGGTTGACGAGAGATTGCCAGCTTCCGAAGAAGCGATAATTACAGAAGTGATCAAAGAACACTGCAATAAGGTAGTGGGCTTCCACAGTTTACGGACGCGGAAGGCAGGAAGCCAGCGTCAAATTGACTTTCACCTGGTTATGGCTAAAAATGCCAGTTTAGAGAGCGTGCACCAAATGTGTGACCATCTGGAGGAAGATATCAAAACGAAGTTATCTCAAGCTAGCATCAATATCCATGTTGAGCCTTGCCAAATGGAATGTAACCAATGTTGTATACAAAATTGCCCCTTACGGCGGAAAAGCAAAAGCTAAACGGACCGCTCCAAGATAATTTTATATACGGTGTATTTTCTTTATTTTCTCAATATGCTCTTCAAATCCCCCAGGTTTTAGCCTTGATGACTTTCCCAGAGGGTCAACTATCTCTGGGCTATCCCAGAGAACATCAAAGGTAGCTGCTACTGACAAAGCAGCCACTTGAAGGTCATAGCCACCTTCCAGAGTAAAGACAAGGTGTCCCTGGCACAGTTCTGCAGCTAATTTCTTTAACACCGCTACCATTTGAGCAAAGCCAGTGACACTGACCTGCATCGTAGCTATGGTATCAGCCCAATGCGGGTCGAAGCCAGCAGAAACCAATATAAGCTCTGGCTGGAATCTCTGAGCTACGGGAACCAGAACTTCATTAAAAGCTCTTAAATACTCCTCGTCACCCCAACCCCCAGTCATGGGGAAATTCACCGTAGTTCCTTCTCCCTCCCCGATCCCAGTATCGTCTATCCAGCCTGTTCCCGGGTAAAAGGGATACTGGTGAGTGGAGAAATAAAGAACCTTAGGGTCATTATAAAATGTATCCTGGGTACCATTGCCATGGTGAACATCAAAGTCGGCAATGAGAACACGACTGAGATTGAAATTAGTTAAAGCAAATTTAGCTGCTATGGCAACATTGTTGAAGATGCAGAAACCCATTCCTCTATTACGAACAGCATGATGTCCTGGAGGTCTAACCAGAGCAAAGGCACTGTCAACTTCGCCCTTCATCACTGCCTCTACTGCAGTTAAAAGCCCACCTGCGGCATACAAAGCTACTTCGTAAGATTTGGGACACATTATCGTGTCAGGATCCAACCAGCCACCACCTCTTTCCGCTACATTTTCAACTCTGGAGATATACTCCGGGGCGTGAACCATTTCCAATTCCTCAATCGTAGCAGAACGCGGCGCAAGCAAGCTAAGTTTTTCTTTTGCCCCAGTCTTCTCCAGATGCGACATTATGGATACCAGCCTTTGGGAATTTTCAGGATGGCTGCCGGTATCGTGCTCCAGGTAAATGGAATCATAGACCAAGCCTGCTTCCATATTGGCATCTTAGCATGATGAACCATACAAGACAATTCTAGGAAACAGTGCAGTGAATAAATCCTCATATAAAAATTTTTTGCAATCAGACCTTCTTCTTCCGACGTCTAAGCCAGATGACCAGGATGGGAATCCAGACCCAGCAGAAAATGCCGAGCCATATCAGTGCTGTCAGCAAACCTCTACCAAATGTCACTATACCATGAATTGCTGACTTGAGAGCGACAACAGGACTCCATGATCCAGCTAGAGGCTTGGTTTGCTTCAGGCTTATCTCAATGAGCGCCATATCAGAGGTCCTTTCAAGATACTGCATACGTCCTTCTATTTGCTCAATCTCGCCCCTTATCCTGGAGAGCGCTTCCTGCACCTTTAGCATTTCCTCCACTGTTTCGGCCTTCTCCAGTAATATCAAGTATTGAGCTTCGGTTGCCTTGAGGTTACGCAGCCTAGCCTCCAGATCAACATACTCTTCGGTCACATCTTTGCTCTGAGTGCTCTCAGTGGGGACTGATATCGCCAACTGACGAAGCCTTTCCAGGGCTTCGTTGAATCTCTCTGCAGGCACCCGAATGGAGATACTACCTGCAGTCTTCTCATCTTCATACTTTTGGGAGGAAACCACATAGCCGTCCAGGTCTTTGGCTACTCTGGCAACCTCATCTATAGCGTCGGCTACATCCTCTACCTCTAAAGTCATGTAACCAGTTCTCACAATTTTACGCTCTGTCGCCATCTCCTCAGGCACAGTTATGTCCGAGTTATGTCCTTTCCCGTCAAGATAGCTTTCCGATGGTGCTGGTCTTGGTGTTGGTGTTGGCATTGGTACTGGAGCAGTAGCACAACTGCTGACCAGCATCAGCACCCCAATCAAAAATATTGGAATTGAGAACTTAAACCATTTGTTCATCTTATTCCTCCCTGACTCTTCTTGTTTTATAATACTAAAACGAGGGAAAATCCCAAAGGTTTAGTCTAATCAATTACAAAACTTAAAGGAGGTGCACATGAAAAGGAAAATAAACAATTCTGTTTTGGAACTGATTGACGGCGATATCACCGAAATGGATACTGATGCCATCGTCAACGCCGCTAACTCTCACTTACAACATGGAGGAGGGGTGGCAGGAGCGATAGTAAGGAAAGGCGGCTGGGTAATTCAGGAGGAGAGCAACAAGATCGGCTATCTTCCTGTAGGCGAAGCGGCAATAACCACTGCGGGCAAGCTAAAAGCCAAATATGTCATTCATGCCGTTGGCCCTGTTTGGAGAGGCGGGAGGGAAAATGAAGAGGAAAATCTCAAGAAGGCTACTTGGAATTCTCTAAAGCTGGCTGATAGGAATAACTTGAAAAGCATCACCTTCCCTGCTATCAGCGCCGGTATCTTTGGCTTTCCCGCAGACAAATGTGCCAGACTTATGCTCTTCACAACCATTGAATACCTCAAAGGGGAAAACAGTCTGGAGCGGGTTGTCTTCTGTTTATATGGCAAGAACAGTTTCGCAGTTTTCCAAAAAGAGTTAGAGATACAGTTACCAGGCTAAAGATAAACATGAAACTTCAAGCAATTGTCAATAGCTACATGGATAAAGTTCCCGAACTTAAATGGTATTGTCAGCGTTGCCTAGAAACAAGAAGATGGGATGGCAGCGTCGTCTTGATGATAGTAGATGCTTCTTTCACTTCTATTGGTTTGAATTACTTTATGGCTGTGGTGCCAAAAGTAGATAGGTTTGGAAAAACCTTTGTTGAGACAGGAAAAATCAAAAATGTTGAGGATTTAGCCATTGTCGACTCTCAAGCTAGGGAAATTACAAGAATCTGGAAGAACAAACGTTCCTGGCAAGTGGCTAAATCTGTAGCTACATATTTAGCTAAGCTTAAGGCAGCGCTCAACTTTGATGACAGACAAGCCCTTATTCGTTGGGCAAAGGACAGTAAACTCGAGAGCTGGGAAGTGAACCCGATAGGGAAATTAAAGGGAGTTGGCATAAATACCTTTCAATATCTCAGGATGATGGGAGGAGTAGATACAGTAATGCCTGACAAGATAGTAAAGAGAGTTATAGAGGAAATTTTAATCCAGGCAGGTATCGAGATACCCTCCAGCGATATCAATTTTGTAAAGCTAGTTGACCAGATTGCCAGGAAGACTGGCTACAAAGCGATAGAGCTTTGCTGGATGACCTGGATGATACAATCAGAGGCCGGAATGAGCCGCATAGAGAAATATTCTGATTTGCTGCCAAGGATTTGAATTTAAAGGCGCGTAAAACCTGATATCTCCCGGTAGAACTTCCCATAGGAAAAGAAAGCTTAATCTCCGTCCGTTTTTTCTTCTGTTACTTTCGAAATCTTTTCAAATTCCTCTCTTAGCTTGCCGTATGCTGTATTTAATTCATCAGCTTTCTGGTCAGCGTTTCTCAGGTGTGTGCTATAAAATACCCGCCATAACTCATCAATATCACCAAATCTTCTGGAAATCACATTGAGGTCTTTTCTTACGCCTTCCGCTTCTTCAGAAAGTTTCCTGGCATGAACACCAGCTTTTATGAGTTCAATTCGAGAAGAAAGTGTTAATGGCGATACAACCTGCACTCCTCTTTTGGCGTAGTCTTGCAGCAATTTGGGCTCTTCAGTAGCCAGGAAGTAGTAAACAGCCTCTGATGGGATATAGGCGAAGGCAAATTCTGCTGAACCCTCTTCAGGACAAACATAATCTTCGGCTATTTTATCAAGATGTCGGTGGATATCTCTGCGGAGGTCATTTCTCGATTTTTCCTTTTCTTCAGGGCTCTCACTCTGCACCACTTTTTGATAATTATCCAGTGGAAACTTAGAATCTATACAGATAAGACCCACAGTGGAGCGAATATGGGCATCAGGAATTCTTCCATCGAGAATCGTCTTTCTAATGCCAAACATATTGGGTGGAAGTTGGTCTGAAAGGATTGTCTCCAGGCTCAATTCACCAAGCGCAGCACGCTCTATCGGCACTCGAAGCATCTGCTCAATAGACCGATGACTATCCCTGATATCCTGCGCATGAGTGGCCACTCTACCTATTTTCTCCTCCAGTCCCAGCTTTATCCATGTACTTGATACAGCATCTTCGATGTCTCCCTGTTTAACTCCTCTCCATTTAAGAACGAAGAGAATCAAAATCACCAGGAGTATTACAACGATTACAAGCAAAATCTGCGTTGTCATGGTCTATTCCTTCAAGCTCCTTCACTCTGCGATCTTTATCACCGCGTTACCTTTCACTTCTCCGTGTTTAGCACTAATCAACACCTCTGCTAATTCATTGAAATCGAAGGCCTCCAGCTCTGTTTTTATATTTATCTCATCTGCAATCTTCAAGAATTCTATTCCATCTTCTCTAGCTATATTAGCCAAGCTTATAATGGTGCGCTCCATCCAGATATGATTGTAATCCTTAACCTCTATCGGCGTGCTCGTCACTGGCGACAGAACCAACCTAGCACCTGAATCCAACTGTGAAAGAGCAAATTCGACCAAGTTGCCTGCTGGAGGAAATATGATGCCCGCATCCAGTTTACATTGTAATTTGTCTTCATAACCTCCCACCCAATTCGCTCCTAACTCCCTGGCAGCATTTCTATTCTTCTCGCTTCTAGTTATCACAAAAGTCTCTACTCCCAAGAATTTGGCAATTTGAAGAACATAAGAAGCAGTCGGACCAAATCCATAAAGCCCCAACCTTTGCCCTTCTTGGGTTTGTGTCAACCGAAATGCTCTGTATCCAGCTATGCCGGGGCACATAAGCGGAGCTAATTCAACAAAGGACAACCGTTCACTTAAATGGAGGGCAAAATTAGCTGGAACAATGGTGTATTCGGCATACCCACCATCGGTGTTCCACCCAGTAAATTTAGCCTTGGGACATAAATTTTCTCTGCCTGATAAGCAAAACTTGCACTTCCCGCAGGCGCTATTCAGCCAAGCAATGCCAGCTCTATCGCCAAGCTCAAAATTTCTAACCTCTTTCCCTACTTCATCAACGATACCTACTATCTCATGCCCTAGAATCAAAGGGAATTTCCTTAAAGGCAAATCTCCTTCAGCGATGTGAATGTCAGTTCTACAAACGCCACAGGCAAAAACCTTTATTCTTATCTCGTTATCTTCTACATGAGGAGCAGGAATTTTTGCCAATCTTAACGGTTTGTCCTCTATCTTCGCCTGTTTTTCCAAAATCCATGCTTCCATTTCTAATTCCCTACACAACAAAGATGCTCCCATAGAAGTTTTCGGAGATCTCTGGGAAGTTCTCCCGATAATGCTTCATCGCCATAGGAAGATAGTCCAGTACATCTTGTGCCGTTATTCCATCCTCACCTTTATCCGCAGCAGCCAGGTCTCCAGAAAATCCATGGATGAATACTCCCATTCTCACTGCATCTTCAAGGGAGAATCCCAGACCAAACATAGCAGCAATTGTTCCTGTTAGCACATCACCACACCCAGCAGTTGCCATGCCAGGATTCCCACTCATGTTGATGAAGACAGTGCCATCGGGATAACCTATAAGAGAATGAGCTCCTTTTAAGACTATTATGGCATTGAGCTCCCTCGCTGTGCATTGCAAAACATCTATCTTGTTTTTATTTATCTCACTTATCTCCATTTTTGTGATCCTTGACATCTCACCCAGATGAGGTGTAAGAACAGTTTCCGCCTTTCTCCCTTTAAGTATTTCCACATCGTTAGAAATAGCCGTAATTCCATCGCCGTCTATAAGTAAAGGTTTGTTTATTTCAGACGTCAATTCCCTTACTAACTGTTGAGTATTTCCATTCAAAGAAAGACCTGGACCTATAACTACCATGTCTACTATCTCAGAAAGTCTCAGTAGCTCATCTTTATTCCCTAATGCTATACTCCTTGAGCTTGTCTCTTTTTGGGGAACAAAGACGATCTCGCTTCCTTTATTTGCTAAGAACGAAGAGATAGATGCAGGTGCAGCCAGGCGGGAATATCCTCCGCCCGCTTTAAGAAAGGATAAAGCAGAAAAGTACGGCGCTCCAAGATAACTTGAAGCGCCGGCGATGAAGAGAACCTCACCAAAATCTCCTTTATGGGCATCTTTATTTCTTTTGGGAAGTTCTAAGGGATTACTGATTCTTACTTTTATGGAATGAGCATCATAAAGCGAAGGTGGGAATGATATATGTGAGACATACAACTTTCCACAATGGTCATATCCAAGATAGAGCATATTCCCTATCTTGGGAAGTCCAAATGTCACGGTATAATCTGCTTTGACTGCTATGCCCATTACCTCGCCGGTATCACCATTTATTCCCGAAGGAATGTCAACGCTGAACACCATTTTCTTGCTTTCGTTTATCAATTCAATTACATCTTTATATATCCCGCCAACTTCTCTGGTAAGACCGGTGCCAAATACAGCGTCTACGATGGCATCACAATGAAGAACATCAGAGTTTATAAAGTCACTTGAGCTAACATGGGATATTTCTAGTGGGATTTTTGATACTATCTCAAAGTTCTTTTTCGCCGCTCCTTGAAACTTGGCTTCGTCATCCAGAAGAAAAACTTTTACTTCCCCACCACTTGAATAGATTTTCCTGGCAACCACAAGCCCGTCTCCACCATTATTACCACCCCCACAGAAAACAACGAAACTCTTGTTCTTTATTCCAAACTTCTCCAATATAACAAAATACACCGCCTGCCCGGCGTTCTCCATCAAAAGCTCCTGTGAAATTCCAAATTTCTCCATGGCATCCCTGTCCAGATTTTTCATCTGAGTTACTGTGCTCACTTTCATTTTCAACCTCCCTAGAAAGACCTACTCTTTGAGCATATCCTACCTATTCATACAGCAATTGGCAACCCTTATGTAGCAATGAAAGCAATCGCTGAGTGGTATGAAAAAAGCTATAATAACATCTAGAATAGTCTATCTAAAGACAAAACTACTCAAAGTTAGAACGAAAAAATAAATGAAGGTAGCCTTATACACTTTAGGATGCAAGCTTAATCAGGCAGAGACAGAATCGCTGGCAAGCCAGTTCAGCGAGGCCGGGTATCAACTTGTAGCCTCCAAGGAAATAGCAGATATTTACATTGTCAATACTTGTACAGTCACCCATGTTGCCGATCGTAAATCGCGTCACTGGCTCAGATTGGCCAGGCGCAGAAATCCCAAAGCTTTCATCATCGCTACTGGCTGTTATGCCCAAAGAGCTCCTCAAGAATTAATTCCCCTCAGCAACCTCGTCTTGAACAACAAAGATAAAGAGCGTTTGCTTGAAACAATTAATAACTTACCACTGCGAACATCTCCATCTTCCACCGCAAGGAACTATCCCACTTCCGCTGGCAGTGGCACCGCTCGAGTTCGCAGTTTAATAAAGATTCAGGATGGTTGCCATACAGCTTGTACTTATTGCATCGTGCCCAGGGTAAGATCCCTTGAGTATTCCCTGCCTGCCTCTCAAATTATAGAGGAAATCAAAGCAAAGGAGACTCTCGGCTACAAGGAGGTTATTTTAACCGGCACCAAGGTGGGGTGTTATAGCAATGCAAACATGACTCTACCAGATTTAATACAGCTCATTCTTAACAGCACGGGAATCGAGAGACTGCGCCTTTCCTCTTTACAGCCACAAGAAGTTTCGCCCAAATTACTTACACTGTGGCAAAATAAAAGGCTCTGCCGCCATCTTCATCTGGCTCTGCAAAGTGGCAGTGACGCTATATTACAAAAGATGAAACGAAGCTATTCTTTGGATGATTATGTAAAAGCCATATATTTGATCAAAGAGGCTATTCCCGGGGCAGCCATCACCACCGACATTATGGTAGGCTTTCCAGGGGAAAGCGAGGAGGATTTCCAACAAAGCTACCGCTTCTGTCAGCAAGCCACTTTTGCCAATATCCATGTCTTCCCTTTCTCACCACGCCCGGGAACCGAGGCAGCCAGAATGCCTGACCAGATAAAGGAGCAGGTAAAAAAAGAACGCTCTCAGAGAATGCTCGAGCTAGCGCGACAATGCCGGGAGAAATTTTATGAACAAGCTGTAGGTGATAAACTACCTGTCCTCTGGGAAAAAGAGATAGCACAAGGAAATGGCATATATTCCGGGCTAACCGACAATTACATTAGAGTCTTTGCTCAAAGCTACAAGCCTTTAACCAACAAAATATTACCAGTTAAGTTAGAAGGATTTGATAACCACGGAATCTGGGGCAAGTTAGTCAGTGAAAATTCAAGTTAAGGTAAAACCCAATTCAAAAACTGAAGAGGTTAGCCGAGAAGGGGATAACTTTATAGTAAAGGTCAAAGAGCCACCTAAGGAAGGTAGAGCTAACCAGGCGGTCATTAAATTGCTGGCACATCATTTTGGCATTTCTCAAAGTCAGGTCAGAATTACAAGCGGCTTTAAGAGCAAGAATAAGGTTATTGAGATTGCCGATTACTAAAAGATGAAGATAAACGAGAAGGCAAAATCGCCTGACAAAAATCGTAACTAACATAAGAATTCTACAAAAAGGGGAGTGGAAAATGATTGAAAAAGATACACTATACAACTCGCTGGCTGTAATAGTTGGGAAGGATTTCGTGTCAAACCACCAGGAGGAACTTTATATTTATTCCCGAGACCCTGGAGCACAACGGCCCCGTAAGGTAGATTACGTGGTTATGCCAAAAACAGCAGAAGAAGTACAACAAATAGTGCTGTTAGCTAATGAAGAAAAGGTTCCCATTATTCCCATGGGCGGGGGATTTACTTTATCTGCCTTAACTGTGCCCGTTAGAGGTGGAATTGTATTGGATATGAAAAGAATGGACAGGATTATCGAAATAAATGAAAAGAGTAAATATGCGATAGTGGAAGCAGGTGTCTCACAGGGTATGCTGAAATCTTATCTCGAAAGAAACCACCCCCGTCTTCAACATTCCATGCCAGAAGCGCCTCCTACAGTCACTATTGTTGGAAATGCTTTAATCTTCGGACATGGGCACCTCACACTCATGCACGGAGTTAATTCAAGCATGATAAACGGGATGGAAGTAGTACTGCCTACCGGTGAGATATGTAAAATCGGCTCTTGCTCTATTTCTCCATATTGGTTTAGCAGAGGGCCACTTCCAGATTTGGCAGGTCTGTTTATTGGGTGGTTTGGCACCACCGGCATTGTTACCAGAATTTCCCTGCAACTTTTCCCAAAACCAAAACTAAGGGATGTATTGGTATTTCAGACAGATGACCCAGATTCACTTCCAGACGTTGTATTCGAAGTTTTTCAAACTGAAATGGCAGAAAATTTCTTTATTATCGCACAAGATAAACCTGATTGGATGTGCGGGCACATTTATATAGTTATCCTTGTAACCGGAAATAGCGAATCAGAATTTGATTTTAAAAAGAAGAAACTCGCGGGCATGTTTGATGAAAGGGTTAAATTTCTGGAAGAAACGCCCTCTACCTTCAAAAGAAGATTCCTAGATGTGCCCCCATTTGCTGCCACAGCAGCAGATTTTGCCAAAGGGGGAGGCTTTGAATATGTCGGAGCTATACTACCTATAGAAAAGATTCCCGAAGCATGGAGGAGAGGATGGGAAATCGCCCGCAGATATAGCGTGGTTTTCTCCCTTGGGCATCAAGCTCTCGACTGTGGTCATAGCATTATGTTCGGCCTCAATTATTCTTTTAACCGTGCCGATGAGGAAGACGCTGAAAGGGTAAGGAACGCCATAGATGAATCAGACAAGATGATTTTGGAATTGGGAGGCGTTCTATGGAAAGCCGAATTGCCAGGACAAAAACTGATGATGAAGAAAATAGAGCCCAACACACGAGAACTAATGAACAGAGTCAGAAAAATGCTAGACCCAAATGGGATTATGAACCCGGGGAATTGGAGCGATTAAATGGCTTTTGAAGACTATCAAAATATCATTCACAGATGCTTCAGATGTGGCTACTGCAGATTCACAAGTGATTGCTCTTATTTAGGCTTCAATTGTCCAGTATATGATAAATATCACTTCGAAAGCTATTCACCTGGTGGGATGATGTGGCTGATATACGCTTCTTTAGTGAAAAAGGAGATCAAGTGGACTGAGCATATGTCTAAAATTTTATACTCTTGCACAATGTGCAGAAATTGCAGTGAGCAATGCAGATTTAAATTTAGTCAGGATATTATCAGCATTCTCAAGGCAGCAAGAGAAGAGACAATAGATGCCCAAGCGGCACCACCAATGGTCGGTCGCTTTCTAACAAACGTTTATATGTACAGCAATCCCTACAGAGAGATGAGGGGAAAGAGAGGCGATTGGGCTGAAGATATAAAGATACCACGGTACCAAAAAGGCGATGAATACTTATATTATGTTGGATGCGTAGGGTCATATGATACAACCAGCAAAAAGGCTGCCAGAGCGTTGGGCAAGGTGTTATTGAAATCCGGCCTTTCCTTTGGAATTTTAGGAGAAAAGGAAAATTGCGATGGAAATGAAGTGGATATGCTTGGTGAAAAGAGTCTATTCGAATTTCTGAGAGAGAATAACATTCAGATGTTCAAAGAACTGGGAGTGAAAAAGATCGTTACCCTTTCACCACATTCATATAATGCCATGAAAAATAACTACTCAGATGAATTTGAAGTGTTTCATTATACGCAGCTTCTCTGGAATCTAATCGAGTGTGGAAAATTGAATGTCTTTGAAAATTCTAAGGCAAAAGTTACCTATCATGACCCTTGTTTTCTGGGCAGATACAATAATGAATACGATTCCCCAAGGCAAATTTTAAGAGCTATTCCTGGAATCGAACTGATAGAAATGGAGAGGAATAGGGAAAACGCCTTCTGCTGTGGCGGTGGTGGAGGTAACTTTTACACTGATATACTGGGCAGTGGCAAAGATAGCTCCAGTAGGGTCAGAGTAAGAGAAGCTTATGATACCGGCGCGACTGTTTTAGCGGTGGCGTGCCCTATTTGCATGATGATGCTTGAGGACGCAGTAAAGGCAGAAGGCCTGGAAGAGAAGTTAGCTATAAAAGATATCTCTGAAATCGTGGAGGAGGCCCTGTAGATAGAGCATACGACTCTAAGCACCTTATAGAGAATGGCTCTTTTGCATCCCGAAATTTGCTCTGAGAAAGTTGATAATTTTCCTGCTAATAAAAGGATACCATAGCCAGATAGTGCCATGAGTACCGGGGAACCATGTGATAGCAGGTTCGCCACATGCCTCCCAAAAATCAAGAGTGGCTCGCCTTGGAACAATCCCATCCCAAAGTGCATTGATCATCAATACGGGACGCTTTCGCAGAGATGAGGCAAAAGTCATGGGATCAGTTAGAAAACATTTTTTAGCAGGGGTAATATTCTCGAAGCCCTTCTCAGCTACCTCAGCTAGGTACTGTGGATAGCAACTGTGGATGCGATGACACTCCGCCTCAGTGCAGCTTGCCCCCATTCTTATAGCAGACATTTTACTTCGCCAGGTAATTTCTTCAGAATTCCCACCAGCAACCAGAAACACACCTGCCTTGATGCGCCTATCAATTCCCATGGTTATCGCTGAGATAAACCCGCCAAAGCTTATTCCAACTACAGCTATCTTTTCCTTGTTTATCTCCCCTCTGCCATTTGCCCAATCGACTATCTGACGCATATCAATCACCGAGACTTGATACTCTTCGAACCACTCTTCGGAGGTAAGAGCAGGAAGCCGCTTTTTTATAGCTTGAGGAACACGGCTTGAATGAAACACGGAATACAAGATGAAGCAGGCTATCCCCTGCTTGGCTAGGGCCCGGGCGAGGAGTTCACAGGGAATTACACTCCGGTCCCCTATTCCATGAAGTAAAATGACCAGTGGGAAGCGAGCTTCCTTCGCTGGTCGGAGATACTTACCCCGGACAGTATTGGTCTCCTTATAGCGAGTAGGGTGAGCAGCGGGAAAATCAACCGCATAGTGAAGCCATTTTTGTGTTGTTTCCTTCAAATGCATATTAAAATTGGGCTCAACATTTGGATAACTATAGGGGTTCATCTTCCTAAAATCAGCTTAAAGTCGTCCTTTGTCCGGTCTAACTTTGTCACCCCATTCAGAGATGACATCAATCTCACCACGAGCATAAGCCTCGTGCCAACCTTTAGGCACCGGTAGCTTTTTGTACCACAGAGCTCTCTCAGCTTCAAGCAAGTTGCGGGGGCGCTTCATAAAATCAGCAGCACAGACAACTTTATGATCAGCAAGAGAAGAGAGACGATCCAACCATCTCTCCCCTTCTTTAGAACGCAGCAGGTGGTGGTCAAGAATGAGAACATCAACCTTCTCTGCCAACTGCAAGGTCCTGTCGAAAGCACTTTCTAGTTGTTTAGAAATCAAACTTGGCAAATAAATGGGTGGTCCAGAAGCAAGTACTATATTCGGATGCCAGGCAAGAATTTCATCAATCGCCTCATCATTGAGCATCTGGATATCTGAGGCATGCACAAAAACCTCGCCATCCTCTTCAACACGAGTCATCATGACACTCCCACCCCGGCCATTTTGCTCACCGTGGGGAACAGGAAAGGAAAAGCTTAGTAAGCCATCGCTCATCCCTTCAGCAACAGGCAGCATCCGACCTAGTTTGCTGGCCAGAGCCCGCGCTCGATAAGCCTGATTAAGGGAGAGACCTTTTGTCCCTCTGGCCCAGAGCCTAGGATGCACACACAGCTCAGCCACCCGTTCCGCAGAAAGCTGATAAGGATTGGCATTAACCAAAGGATGATGGTCACCATGATAGTGGCTAATGACGACATCGGTGGCACCCTCCAAAGCCTTCTCAATGAGTCTCCTGGTTCTTTCAGAAGCTGCAACTTGAACTGGGTGTGGTAATTGACCATGCCGCCTATATCCCAGGGCAACCCCGGGATCAATAATGATTTTGCGCTCTCTTGTCTTGACTACACAGCAGAGGCCACGAACGCCCAGTGACTCCGTCCCAAGTATTTCTATCTCCATCATTAGCTCTCCAGGTCAGCTATAAAGTAATCCCGAGGCTTATCTGAGATTTTCTCTTACCTCCCCATTGGGCAACATATTATCGGGATGGGGCTCGCTATTCTCCTCCATTTGATAACGAACGCAGCGCTTGTTAGTAACCAAGCAATAATTCTCCACCCAATATCTCTCAAGCTTCCCTTCGTCGGTAAATCGCTTTATTGGGCAGCAAAAATACCATTTACACACACTCATCTCTGCTTAACCTATTTTTGAATATATCCCATGCTACATTTAAGAATACCACCTATCAAATAGTATATATCGCACTTTCGGCAGTGTCCAAGCATACTCGATCCCAAGTTGGTTGAAAAGCACTGAGGTAATCAAATCCAAGAGTATCTTCATCAGCAATAGCTTCCCTTTTCAATATCTTTCAAATACAATAACTCTGAATCAATACAAGGGGGCAAAGATGGACTTTGAATTCACTGAAGAACAGAAGATGTTCCAGACAATGGTGCGTGATTTTGTTGCCAAGGAAGTCATGCCCTATGCTGCTAAATGGGATGAAACCGAGAAATTCCCACACGAAGCCGTTAAAAAGATGGCTGATGTCGGATTATTCGGCATTCATTTGCCTCAAGAATATGGAGGAAGCGGGGATGTGACAACCTTTACTATAGCCTGCGAGGAAATTTCCCGCGGCTCAGCCGCTTTGGGTTCCATATATTTAGGCAGTGTTGGTCTGAGCATGTATCCCATTACTATGCATGGCAACAAACAACAAAAGAGCCTCTACATTCCACGTGTAGTTAAAGGTGCAATAGTTGCTTTTGGCTTAACTGAGCCAGCAGCTGGCAGCGATGTTGCTGCTCTACAGACAAGATATACACATAAAGGTGATTATTATGTTCTTAACGGCACCAAACTCTTCGTAACTAATGCTGCCGAAGCTGAATTTATCATCACCTTTGCTACTAAGGATCCATCTTTAGGGTACCGTGGAATCAGTGCCTTTATCGTGGATAAAGATACTCCTGGCTGTTCTATAGGCAAACGAGAAAGGAAAATGGGCCTGCACGCCAGTTCAACAACAGAGGTGATTTTTGATAATTGCAAAATACCTGCGATTAACATGATAGGCAAGGAAGGAAGGGGATTCAGAGTAGCTCTGGATGCTATAGATGCCAGCCGTACTAAGATAGCAGCTCAATCATTAGGTCTTGCTGAAGCAGCTTATGAGGCTGCTGTTGATTATGCTAAGGAAAGAAAGCAATTTGGCACAGAACTGGCTCATATGCAAGCAATACAATGGATGATTGCTGATATGGCAATAGATATCGAGACATCCAGATTGCTGGTTTATGAGGCTGCCTGGCTGACGCAGAAAACAGGGAAAACTCCTCTTAAGGAGGCAGCAATGGCAAAAGTTTATGCCAGTGAAGCAGCTCACAGAGTTTGTCACAAGGCAATTCAAATTTTTGGCGGCTATGGCTACATTAAGGATTTCGCAGTAGAACGTTACTACCGTGACCAAAGGTTAATGGAAATTTATGAAGGAACCTCAGAGATGCAAAGATGGGCAATCGCCCATGAAGTAACTGGCATGAAGTAAAACGTGGCTAGACATATTCCATAGTTGCATGCAGCAAATTCTCTTTCTTTATTTAAGACAAGCATGAGGAATATATAGGCCGGGGTGACAAATTGCTAGATGATGTGGTGAAACAGGACGAGGCAAAAATGGGTAGCATGTCGAAGAGCTGACATTTCCCCGAGATTTTCTCCTAGTATACTCCTTGACTCATAATATACTTGCCTCTTCAGAAGTTGTCAACATGCCCGCCCTCAGAATTCAAGCCTTGTCCCATTGAGTCTCACTTCTGGCATTTCTCAAATAGGTGGCAGCCGAGCTAAGTCCTCTGGAGTCAAGGTCAGCAATTAGGCGATTGACGCCTGCTATCCCC
>JAYENW010000032.1:0-17899 GCA_034722275.1 Chloroflexota bacterium
GCCTTGCAGAGGCGCCAACAGACCCAGGCTCAAACTACCACATGGCGTTCTTTATTGATAATGCCAACTTGAAGGCAAGCACAAGGGGCCCTGGAGGCACACAGGTTACAGATACGGGGATTGACCCTGCGCGTTTTGGCAGCTATACCCTGGTAATGATTAAGGACAGCAACACAAGTATCAAGTTCTATGTCAATGGGGTACTAAAAGCAACTCACACGGATTCGACTAAGTTCCCCATTAGCTCGCTGAACGCCACGATGTATATCAAGACGCTTGCCGACCACAACAAAGACATCTTCTTCTATCCCTTGAGAGCAGAGAGTTATGTGCTGACATAAGGAGAAACCAAATGACCAGGTGGGAGCAGATTAAGAGAGGCTTGAGAACTTTCCTTTCCACAGGCGAGGAGTGGCATAGCTTCGTCACGGGCTTGTGCGAAATCCTGTGTCCCTGGCCGCCCCGCTGCACGGTGTGCGTTATGCCCTATCCTAATGAATATCACTACTATGCCTTTGGCCGAGCCCTGGGTGTCATCATCTGGATATTGCTGGCGAAGCTGATACAGGCGTGGTTCTGGTAGACGATACCACAACATGTAGGAAAAGATTTTATGATCCTGGAAATGAAATCAACATGTAGTAGAAAGGAATGGAATGAGAGCATTAACCGCAACCCTGAAAGCAGCTCAGAAGAAAAGCGATAGAGAGCCCTATGTGGAGGCGAAAGTCTATAACCTCCAGCAGGGCGTGGAGAGGCTGTCCTGGACCAGGCTCTATACGGGAACTGAGGGCGATAGCCCTCACGGCATAGCCTTCGATGATGAAGGCAGCATGCACCGCATCCGTGTTGAGCCGCCGCTGTTTGCCGCCAAGCTGGTAGGTGCGGATGACGCCGAGATTGATGGCTCTTATGTCGCCGATGCTTTCCTGGCTGACCGTTTCACCGCGGTGAAGTCCGGTCCCATGACGCAGTTCAAAATCAAGTGCTCGGGCGCAGGACATGTCAAGGTAGCCATCTACGCCAACAAGACAGGAGATAAGCCAGGGGATTTACTCAATGCTGAGAACGTTGGCCAGGAGGTAGTGGCAGGATGGAATACCATAAACTTCCCCGAAACGCAAATCACATCAGGAACTATCTACTGGCTGGCATCGATTGCTGACGCTGCCATCATCGCCCGACCCGCTCCGAAGGTGGGAGGCTATGGCTACTATTCCCGCTATGACAGACCTGAGACCTACGCTACCTGGACATTCCCCGACCCGGCAGGTGATTTCCCCTATGACAGCACCACGGTGAAGGACTTCGTGGCAGGCTGGCAGAAGGACACCCCAACAACCAAGCTGTACTATCAGAAAGTAGCCGACCCCGATGATTTGTCCGACTACTCGAGCTGGACACTGGTTGCCTCGGACTGCCACGGAGAGTGTGCCATCGCCGCATCGGGAGCTAAGGTTTATATCTTTTACCGCAAGAACGATAACACCATCAGGAAGTATTACAGCCATGACCACGGAGCGAGCTGGACAAATGCCCAGGTGTCCGTGCTGATAAATGTCCTCTCGATGTCAGCCTCATGGTGGCCCACTACCGATAACGTGCTCTGCTTCTGTCTCAAGGCAACCACGCTCTACGCTGTCGTGCTGGATACTTCCACCCAGACAGCCCAGGAGTTTGAGGCTGTGCTGGCCCCCGTGCCAGACACTACCTACGGCATCGGCTCGACCTATGACCCGGGCTCAGGGAATATGGCTGTCATCTATGCTGCCAGGATAGACGCTCTCCCTTATGATTATTACGCCTTGTTCCGAACTTACCTGGACAGGATAGCCGCCGATAACTATGTCTTCGGTGCTTTGAAGACCGTTATCAGCTCTCCCGACGGTGCTGAGATAACCTATGAGTATCCCGACTGCCACCAACCGACCAGCCCCGCCAGCCGTGAGCCGATTCGTATCCTGGGCGTGGAGAAGTATGCAGGGATAACATCCTACAAGCGTCCGTTATTATCGCACCTGGTAATAGATACAGCGTGGAGTGACGCTACTTTCATTGAGCCCTGGCCATTCCTCGATATATCAGCCGACTACGGTTTACGCATGGCCACAACCAGTGCGTATTACTGGCTAGAAGAACCCAACGGCGTCTGGCGAGCCAGCAGGGGAACGGCGACAGCCCTGGATATCTCCGACGATATTCTGGAAGTGCACCAGGTAGTCAAGCCCGATAGCCCTGGCAGCCTGGTAATTCTCCTCGATAACCATGCGGGCAAGTATGCCCAGCCAGGAATAGGTGCGCTGGCAAAGCTAAAGAAAGGCAGCCAGGTGGAGCTCAAGCTGGGCTACAAGACCACGGCAGGCATCGAGTCCGTCGAGGCAGGGACTTACTGGGTAGATAGCTGGGAGTACCAGTTAAAACCCCGTTCCTCTGCCTTTGAGCTGAGGTGTATCGACGCCTGGGGACTGGCAGACCGCTGGATTGCCCGTTACAGCCTTAACTGGAACAGAACGGCGGACAGTCCCCGAACGCTGTGGCAGATTATCTATGAGCTCATGGCTCACTTCGGTATCAAGCTGTGGAATAATCCCGCTGTTACTCAAAGCAGCGCCATGACCAACTTTCAGCCCGACTTCTACATCAGCCCAGCCAGCCGAGGCACATCCGAGATGAGGCGGTTACTGAGCTTCTGCCCCGATGGCCTTGTGCCCTATGGACTGAAGTCCTATACCAAAGACCTGAAGTCCGATGAGGCTCACTGCTACGACTACGGAACGGCTCATGTAATCCTGGAAGCGAGCTATACCGAGTATACCCCGATGACCCGAGCTCAGGTGATGGGAAGAACGGCGGCAGATGCCCGCGTAATCGAGAGTGCCTTCGATTGGGACGAGCTGGAGCGCGGTATTGATAACCTCTGGCTGAGGTATGACCCCAACCTCCAGGACGCCGCCACAGGACAGCGTCAGGCGGACGCCATGATGCGAGAGGAGGCTCAAAGGGGAAAGGGGGGAGGAATCAGAGTGCCTGTCAACTGCGGCCAGGAGCTCTATGATGTTATTCGTATCACCGACAGTCGAGTGGGCATGACAACGGAGAAGCGGCGTATTATGGGGATGATTATGGACTACACCCGCATCGGCAGCCACTACCAGCAAGTATTGACGCTAGGTGCGCCTTGAAGCTATTCCCCTCATTCTGTCAGCGATGGCGGCTGTTGGGATGTAGCGAAGTTGAAAGCTGAGGACATGATTATTTCCTCTAGGCTGTGGCTCAGGCTTTCCCTGTTGGCATAGCGTACGTTCAGAACTCTCGCCGAGATTTTTCCAGCTTCCCTGTCAAGACGCTGGCATTCTTTTACCAGTGGCTTGCGAATCAGCCTGTTCCCTCCAAAAAAGATGTAATCCAGCTTATAATTGGCGAATCTCTCTTCAACTCTATTGCTGACCTTTCTCAGAAAGTCCTTTTTCTGCTCTTCTGTCCTGCGGGCAAATCTCTTCTGGCTGCTGCCGCCCTTCTTATGTTTTTTGTGGATATATCCTGTGCCTGTTTTCTGCTCCACCAACCTATCACCCTGGAAAATCCCTATAGAATATGAGCCCCAGGCTACCAGCACCACGCCCAGGGTGTATTCTGGCTCCAGTGTACTATATAACAGCGAAGTATCGAGCCTGCCAGTTGAGATTTTATTTTCAGCGATGGGAAACGGTGGCAATACGATATATTTATTTCCTTCCTTCTGCCAGAGGATAGCTGCCCCCGTGCCGTATTTTTCAGCCTCATGGATAACCTCCTTGATGCTGCTTGCCTGGCGGATTTCTTCAACGCATATGCTATATTCACCCTCAAAGGATAGTTCGTCTATATCGTGAGGGAAGGACGATGGCTTCAAGTAGAGGCTGATGTAGCCCCCAGGACTCGTTTCCAGCCGGGACAAAAGCTCATAAAGCTTCCTCTGGCTCAGGGATTCTCTGTGCATGTCAACTGTGAAAGCTGCAGACCCTGTTTCTTCCCGACTGCTTGGCCTGATAAAGCGCTGTATCTGCCGCCTGCACCAGGCTATCCCTGTCTTTAGCATCTGTGGGGAAAGCGGCAACTCCTATGCTCACAGTCACTCTTCCCCCAGGCTGGCTCTGACTCTCTCCTTCAAATGGCTCCAGCTCCACTGCCCGCTGCAGCCTCCGTGCGACGAGAAAAGCGTTGCCTCTCTCAGTCGCTGGCAGCAAAACAGAAAACTCCTCACCTCCATAGCGATAGACTCTGTCCAGAGGCCGTATGTTTCTTATCAGTGTGGTTGTCAGCTTCTTGAGCAGTATATCCCCTTCAATATGCCCATGGAAGTCGTTGTACTCCTTGAACCAGTCTATGTCCATCATCAAGAGTGACAGCGCTTCTCCGTGCTGCCTGGCATCGGCGATATCGGCTGCAATGTCCACATCAAACTTCCTGCGGTTGAAGCACCCTGTGAGTCCATCCCTGATGGAAAGGTCAAGGACCTCAGAATAGATAAAGGAGCGCTCTATGGTTATAGATACCTCCTCTGCCAGCAGCTCTGTCAGATTCAGGTCCTCTTCATCAAAGGCATCTTTATTCCGGGCATCAAGGTGGAGAATTCCCTTAATCTCACCCTTTACCATTATGGGCACGCAAATCAAGGATTTCACCTGACATCCTGCCGGAATGCACTCAGCGGCGGGGCTGCTGGCGACATCCCCGGTGAAGATAGACTTCTTTGTATCCAGCATGTGTCGTATGGTAGGCATATCTGCTGTGAAGTCAACCTGCCCCAGCGTTTTACTAAATCCCCTCTCAGCCATTACCTTGACACCTTTTCCCTCAATCAGGAGCAAAGCACAGCCATCGCAGCTAACTACTTCTGAAAGTTCTCGCACCAGAACTCGTGATACCTCCTTGGGGTCCAGGATGGTGCCCACGCTGTGGTGTATCCGCGTGATTGCCCTCAGCCTTTTGAGTTCATCTTTAGTTATCGTTTCTGCCATCTCAACCTCCTTTGCTTGGGTCACTCTGCCAGGAAGATGTCAGAAAAGGCCCAGCATCTCTCCAGCTATATCTATACACATTATACACGGGTGACATCTTATGTTCCATACACAAAGTCTGTCCATTATCAATGGAGTTGTTGCCACCTTTATCTTTTGGTTTTATGTGGTCTACGCATAGCTCAACTCCATCTGCTATTCCCCTGCCGCAGAGCATGTGCGCCATAGAGCGGTGCATGGAGAGGCATAATGGAGGATGGTCTGGTCTGGCAGCATGAGGTTTCCTAAGATTTCTTCATTACGAAAAGGTACTTGAATCCTCTCAGGTAAAATTTAAATTCTCTTGCGCGTTTATGCCATATGGCAGTGTTCGATGTCTGATTTCTCCTGGTAATACATATGATGTCTATTGTCTCGAAATACCTGCAAAGCATCTCGTAAATCTTGAATCCTACGGGGATAAAACCAGACTTTTTCCTCCAGTGGTCTCCAATGAGCCATGCCATGTCCTTATCAGGCTTTAGTACTCGATGTATTTCTTTGGCAACTTTCTCTAGCTCTGCAAAAAGCTCTTCTTTTTCACAGGAAATTTTTCCGATGCAATCAGGATGATCTGAATAGACTATGTTATTTGAGTAGGGAGAGTCTATAAAGACGAAATCGGCGGAGTTATCTTCTAGTGGTATCTGCCTGGCATCGTTTTCAACAATATCACTCCTATATGGGGCAATGTCATATCCGATGACCTGTCGGCCTAGTTCCTTCGCCACGTCTATGGCCGTCCCGCTTCCACACATTGGGTCAACTACGAAATCTCCAGGTTCGGTATATCTTTGCAGCAGGTTCCAGATAATAAAGGCGGGCGTTACGCCGCTGAATTTGTTGTCGCCATGAGGTTTACTACCATAATTTTGAGTTGGGAAATCCCAGAGGGTGGTGGTTTCTATGACTGGTTCTGTTGCCTTATTTTTCCTTGCCTCTTTCATTGTCTATTAACTTTTCTAGGTCATCTATGAATTTATCAAACATTTTTACTCTGTTGCTTTCTTCAATTAAAGTCTCGCTCATCACGTAACTTCCATCGGTGTCAACTTCTACTATTGCCCTCCCTTTTTTGGCTGGTTTCATTATGGTCAATGTTCCATCTTCGTCAGTTGTTACAAAAAACACCTTGATGCCTTTGGTGACTTGGTCTTGGGATAGTTTTATTTTCCAGTAGCCTGTTTCTGCGATCCTTTCGCGTAGTGTGGATTTGCTTGAAAGTATAGCTACGATCTTTAGACTAGCAGGGTCGTAAATGATTATATCTGCATCGGGGAGATGTAAGCCCCATTCACCATAATCGACTGATACTGCTCTTTTTACTCTGCTTAGTTCTTCAGTGAGATTCTTTGCTTTAGTGCGCTCTAATGTATTCCCTCTTACTATTTTCAATCCCAGTCCCTCGATCTCTCCTTGGATAATGTGGATGATGAGTTTCTCAAGGTTGTTCCCTTTAAACCCCTTCCATGATTGCTCGTGGTCGTTATTTGGAGTTGGCTTTCTAAGCCAGTCCTTTTTGTGTATCTCCTTTGCTTCTTTCAAGAGCTCTGACACATGCTTGTAGGCATCTGCTCCAAATTCTTTCCTCTTCTCTTCATAAAGTTCCACCAGGTCGTCGAAAGTCATACTTTCCTCCCAATTACGATAGACTCCGTCGGGTAAGCATGAATATTCTCCTCTCCATTTTTAGCGAATCTTCCTGTCTGCGCATCTCTCTTTTGGGGAAGGATCTTTGAGGGGATTTCCCTCTTAATAATTCTATCTATCTCCAGTCCTGAAAGCTGCATGCTCTCAGCAAATGCCTCAGCGTTCAGGATGTCCACGTGCTTTAATGTTGTGTTACCAATGACATAACAGCACCTGCCACCTGGTCTTAGTATCCTGTAAGTTTCATCAAAGCACTCTTGCATATCGATGAAGAAAGCTTCGATTTCTTTAGCCATTGCCATATCTTTTAAAGACATCTGGTCCGCTATCGATTGTGCGATATTGCTTTTTAGCAACCTGTCGCTATATCGTTTATATGATGTCCCGATAAATTCTCGACGGTATGCTGTCAGGTTGGGAGTACATTCGAGCCAGAGAGTGCTGAGTTGATGAAGGTCAGCATATTCATAGCTTGTAACATAGGGGCTCGATGTTATCTGAATATCTACCGTTTCGTTATCTACAGGCTGCCTTCTGGCATCTCCCCGCTTGATATTTAGGTATTCGTTCAAGTTGCATTTCACCTGGTCAGGGACGGTCTTCCAGAATTCGTTGTTTGCTCTTTCCATCTTTCTCAGGTGCCGTTTAAAACAAATAATGGGCTTTTGGATGTTCTTATTGAAGTCTCTCGTGGGCTTCGTGCTTCCCATGAGCCAGATAGAGGCAGTTTTGAGTATATGGCTGAAGCAGACAAGGAAGAAATCCCGTAAGGTTGGATTAGATTCATCTCTAATTCTTGAGAGGATAATCCCTAGTTCTTCTTTTATCTCTGGCTTGAACCAGTAATCTATTCTCTCTATGTTGGCCTCTGGTATGTACGGGCTTGTATGAGCATTAAAGGACAGAGTATTGAATTCTAAAAACGATAGGTCTGCAACCAGCTCCTGTATTTTTTCTCTGAGTAAGACAGGGTCGATGGGAGTGCTTTTTACCCTTGTAATCAACTCAGAGATGTAATTAATATCGGTTCCGCTTACCTTGTACCCACGCGCAATGCCACATGTAATAGTTGTACCGCTGCCCATGAAGAGGTCGTTTACATGGGGCTCTTTTATGTCGCTTAAATATTCGTCGAACAGCTTTTCGACCAGTTGGGGGATGAACTTTGCAGGGTAGCGATGATAGCAGTGGGTCAGCTTGGAAGTCTCGCCTGGCCTGTATTCTGTGAAGGCCCATTCTCTGCTGATCTCCAGGGACTTGAAGGCGGAGATTATTTCCAATGGGGAATACAGGGCATTGCTGAGCTTAGTGTGCATCTCTTTTACTGGAGAAGTCGTTACGTTGAAATTTCCTCCTAGCATAATTTTAAAGTATTCTTTATCAAATCACAGATAGCTTCATGCATATCCTTCGCTGGCTTATCTTTAGATTTCCTGGCATCTTCTAGTTTATAGAGTTCCTTCTGGCCTATCAAGACCAGTTCTCTCCTCCTCACTTCATCCTCTGGGATCGCATATCCCAAACTTGCATTTATACTGGGCCAACTTTTCATTTCCCTGTAGATTTTCTTGAGTTCTATCTTTATTTCCCTCTCTGTCATATTGCTTTATCTCCCATCGCAGGCTTTCCTTCCCTTTTGAGGTTATCCATGGCATCTGTCACCTCTTTTCCCGCCTGTTTACAGCATTTCTTATCTATCTCAATCCCTATTCCCTTTCTTTCTGTTTGCAGGCAGGCGAGCAAAGTAGAGCCACTGCCCAGAAAAGGGTCAAGAATGGTGTCGCCGACAAAGCTGAAGAGCTTTATACATCGCCGCGGTAGTTCAACAGGGAAAGGAGCTGGATGTCCAATCCTTTTCTTGCTTTCCCCCATAATTGTCCATACTCCGTTTGTCCATTCCATGAACTCTTTCCTGGTTATGTCTGATTTTCTGTTACCACTGGTCCTTTTCCATCTTTCTTTATAGAGTATGACGATGACTTCAACCGGAGCTATCACATATGGTGCAGTAGCAGATAGCCATGACCCCCAGGCGGTTCTTCGTGAGATATTCTGCTCATTCCAGATAATTGTTGAGTGATACCGGAAACCGACTGACTTGGCAATAGTTGTGATATCAGCACATACACTCTGTTGGCCACCCTTGTTCTTGTCCAGTGGGATATTGAGGCAGAACCTTCCATCATCTTTGAGTAAGGTGTAGCACCTGGCAAGCCATTTTCGGGTAAATGAGAGATAATCCTTGTAAGACATAGTGTCATCGTGGGAGTTATATTTAATATCCACATTATAGGGAGGCGATGTTACTATTAAATCCACAGAACGCTCTGTGACGCTGTTTGTTTCCAAGATGTCAGTGTTGTATATCCATATTGATTCCTTGTGGAAGTACGGTTCTTCCATTTGAAGGGCCTCAGTGGGTGCAGTGTGTTCGTCTTCTTCTATATCTTCTGTGATATAAGTTGCCTCGGGTTCTTCTAACATAAGAGCGGATTTCTTATATCTATATCTGCTGGGATTTTGAGGGGCGCTGAAATTCTGGCTTTCTTCCAAATATCTTGCAATGTCTTCTCTACGGAAACGCCTTTGACCTCCAGGCGTCCTTGCCGAGGATATTAGCCCTTGTTTCTCCATACGATAGATGGTAGACTGACTCACACCGAGATATCTGGCAGTTTCCTTTGTGGTAAAGGTTATTTTCTCCTCCATGTTGCCCTCTTGATAGGCTCTACCATTACTTTACAACATTGTTCATCATTTGTCAAGCTCTATTTCTTTGGTTGGTAGGACAGCAATTCTATCTTCTTCGCCGTGCTGGTGAAGCTTTTTATTCTGGCTCAGTTAAGCGGTGACAGACATGTCATATATCTTTCTCAATTCCTCTAAAATCCTCTCTTGAGTTATGGGCAATTCCTTTGCTCTTATGCCGACAGCGTTGTAAATTGCATTGGCAATTGCTGCTGCGGTGCCGACCATTGTGGCTTCGCCAACACCTTTGGCGCCAAAAGCCCCTGTTGGCTCATTGCTCTCAACGATTATGGCGTCAATCTCAGGGGCGTCGCATGCTCTCAAAATCCTGTAGTCTGTGAAGTTATTGTTCAAGATTCTGCCATCTTTGATTATCAGCCCTTCAGTCAGGGCATAACCTATGCCCATCACCTCACCGCCAGTTATCTGTCCCTCAACATGTGCCGGGTTAATAGCTTTGCCAACATCAAAAGCGCCTGTTAATTTCAGGATGCGTACTTCACCGATCTGGGTATCAACCTCAACTTCGGGTGGTTATATTATAAAAAAATTAACACTGCTTGATAAAACTTTCCAGGCTCTGATAAGTTGTATTATTAAGAATCGAATTATCATCTTCAGTAAAAGGAGGTCAATTATAGTGTCTAAGGGAACTGATAAGTACATTGTGGGGAAGGTGCAGAGATTTGACCAGAAGAAGGAGATGTTTAAGAGAGCGGTGTGGGATGCGAGGTGGCAAGACGTGAGAAGAAAAGCCTATGCCAGCCCCCGTTATCCCAAAGGCAAAGATGGCTATAAGCTTGAAGATTTAGCCTTTTTCGGTGCTGCCTGGTATATCGAAGATGCCTTCGCCGCGGGGACTGTGATTCACAACACAGGAATGTATAAGTGGGATACTGTGCCCGGGTATCAGAGTCAAGTTCCCCGGGATGTTAAGCTGGAGGTGGATAACCCCCAGAAGGTATCACGAAAAATCAAAAAAGCAGCCCGATTTTTTGGTGCCTCCTTGGTGGGAATCTCCGAATTAGATAAGAGATGGATATATTCTCATTCTTTCAATCGCGACAGCGGGGAACATGAGGAGCTGGAAATACCCGAAGAATTCAAATACGCCATAGTACTCGTATTTGAGATGGATTATGAACTGGTGAAAACGACTCCCAAATGGCTCTGTGATGCAACGGAAGGGAAAGGTTATTCAACGATGCCCTTCGCTGCTGCCATGCTGGCACAGTTCATCCGTAACCTTGGTTATAAGGCGATACCAACGGGAAATGATACCGCGCTCAGCATCCCGCTAGCTGTTGATGCCGGTCTGGGGGAGCTGGGAAGAAATGGGTTGTTAATCACAGAAGAGTTTGGCCCGCGAGTTAGAATAGCCAAGGTTTTGACTGACCTGCCTTTAGCGCCTGATGAGCCCTGTGATTTTGGCGTGCTTAAGTACTGCTCCAGGTGTGAAAAGTGTGCCAGGTATTGTCCCAGCCAGGCAATCATCTATGGAGAACGAACTGATAAACCGCATAATATTTCCAACAACAGTGGGGAATTGAAGTGGCCCATAGATGCCGAAAAATGCCTTAGTTTTTGGGCTCGTAATGAAGGCTCCTGCATGACCTGCATCAGGGTCTGCCCTTTCAACAAGCCATCGGGATGGTTTCATAGATTGGTGAGATGGTTGATTAAGCATATTTCCTGGCTGGATTCATTCCTGGTCGAGATGGATGACCTCTTTGGCTATGGCAAACAGGCAAATGCCGGCAAGTACTGGAATTGAATTGTGTTTATTCCATTAAGAAACCGTTTTTCAGCGGGTCATTGGGGGCAAGGATCAGGGTGTTTATTCCCATGGTGTAGGCACTTCCTGTAATCTCAGCTATAATGGCATCAAATCCATTTACTTCGGTTTGGGAAACTACCTTGCTCTTAAAAGTTGTACCAATGATACTTTCGTGGATACATTCCTGATTTAGCTTGATCTTTCCCTTAGCGTATAGAGCAGCCAAATGTGCCGAGGTGCCAGTGCCACATGGCGAGCGGTCTATTCCCTTAAGGTGCTCAAAAAACCTTTTCCAAGATAAAGTTAGTATTTTTTGGGAATAGCCGCGTTATAGTTGGCAGGAAATTTTATTCTTGTGCTATAATTCTTCTCTATTGTTGCCCCTGTAGCTCAGAGGATAGAGCACTGGCCTCCGAAGCCAGGCGCGAGGGTTCGAATCCCTTCAGGGGTATTTTAATTAATATATGGTGAGTTATGAATAAAATTAGCGCAATTCGCTGGCATGGCAGGGGGGGGCAGGGTGCGGTGACCTCTGCTGAGCTTGTGGCTCTGACGGCAATAAAAGAAGGCAAGTTTGCGCAGGCTTTTCCCAGCTTTGGCCCCGAGAGGAGAGGCGCTCCCGTTATGGCTTTCAATCGCATAAGCGAAAGCGAGCATATTCGCTTACGCTCCGCGATAACTAAACCTGATATTGTGGTAGTTCTCGACTCTGGTCTTCTTGATATACTTGATGTTACCCGTGGGCTTAAAGAAGGCGGCAAGCTCATCATCAACAGTTCCAAATCATTACTTGACATAAAATCAGAATTGGAAGGGCCATGGCAGCTTGCCGTGGTCAATGCCACGGCCATCGCTCTTGAAATATTGAAGATACCGGTGGTCAATACTGCTATGCTGGGGGCCCTGGTGAAAGTCAGCGGCATAATTGATTTGGAATCCCTGGTGGAGCCACTGAAGGAGCGTTTTGGGAAGTTAGCTGAGAACAATATCAAGGCGTGTCGTCGGGCATATGAAGAAACATCTATTGCGCCACCAGGCACTGTTTCCAGGCGGACTGAGAAGGTATTTGCCGAAGAAAAGTGGCCCTCGTGGCGGGAACTGGCTCCAGGAGGTGTGGTGACTGAGGCGGGAAATGCCAAAAGCTACCGCAGCGGAGATTGGAGGTCGGAGCGTCCCGAATGGGACCACGATAAATGTATCAAGTGTGGTATCTGCGCGCTCTTTTGTCCTGAAGGTTGTGTTAATCAGAATGAGAAAGGCTACTTTGAAGCTGATTATTATTATTGTAAAGGGTGCGGCATCTGTGCCCGTGAATGCTGGACGCAGGCGATAACTATGACTGCGGAGGTGAAAGTATGAAAAGGGTAGGGCTTGAATCTTCCCTTGCCATAGCTGAAGCAGTCAGGCTGGCTGATGTTGATGTTGTTTCGGCTTATCCCATTACTCCGCAAACGCATATCATCGAGCGCATAGCGCAATTCGTCGCTGATGGCGATCTTGACGCAAATTACATACCTGTGGAATCGGAACATTCAGCGATGAGCGGATGCCTTGGCGCTGCCGCGGTGGGTGCCAGGGCTTTCACTGCCACAGCAGGGCAGGGACTGGAATTGATGCATGAAGTGCTGTATGTAGCTTCAGCAATGAGGCTGCCTGTCGTTATGGCGGTGTGCAACCGCGCTTTATCAAGCCCGCTGAGTATCTGGGGAGACCATTCTGATGTCATGTCCGCCCGAGATTGTGGCTGGGTCCAGATATTTGCTGAAAATGGACAGCAGGCTTTTGACTTGACCCTATGCGCTTTTCGCATTGCTGAAGACCCCGAAGTTCTTCTGCCCACAATGGTTCATATCGATGGTTTTCATCTCTCACACGTTATCGAGCCCGTTTTGGTTCCGGAACAGGAAGAAGTGGATAAATTTCTTCCTAGATTCCCTCGTCCCTATGTTCTCAACCCCAATAAACCATTGACTATGGGTGATTTCGCCACGCCTGACCTTTACTTTGAAACCAAGAAAGCTCAGGATGTGGCTTTGAGGAATTCCAAGAAGGTGGTTTTACAGGCATGGCAGGAGTTTGGAGAGATTTTCGAACGTCGCTACTCACCTGTGGAAACCTATAAAGCTGAGGATGCCAATGTTTTGTTCCTGGCGATGGGAAGCTTTGCTGAGGTGGCCATGGAGGCTATCGATAGGCTGAGACAGGCCGGGGAAAAGGTGGGATTAGTAAGGTTTCGCTTATGGCGTCCCTTTCCTTTCGCAGAATTTCGTCAGGCAGTAGCTCAAGCAAACCTGCTTGTCGTCCTCGACCGCGCTATCTCCTTTGGTGGGCCGGGCCCCGTCTGCTCCGAAGTGCAGGCTGCACTGTATCCCATGGATAAGAGGCCACAAATTGTGGGCTTTATTGGTGGACTGGGTGGTAGAGACATTCCGGTTGAAGGTTTTGAAGATATGATACATCGGGCAATGGACAAGGCGGAACAAGGGAAAGTCGGAGAGAGCGAAATGATCGGGGTGAGAGAGTAATGGAGACTGTAGCTATATATGTTCCCCGTTTGGTAACAAAGAGAGAGGTTTTTGCTCCGGGGCATCGGGCTTGCTCCGGGTGTGGTGAAGCTTTGGCGGTGAGGCTGGTAATGAAGGCCTTGGGGAAAAACGCAATTGTGATTATGGCTACGGGCTGCATGGAGATCGTATCCTCACAACTTCCCTATACCTCCTGGGAAGTTCCTTGGATGCATACCTTATTTGAAAATATCGCAGCAGTAGCTTCGGGTGCAGAAGCCGGCATAAAGGCTTTGACTCGTAAAGGTGTTTCTTTCCCCAAGACAAAAGTGGTAGCCATGGGTGGTGATGGTGCTACCTCCGATATTGGTGTTCAAGCTTTATCCGGTGCCATGGAGAGGGGACACAACTTTCTTTATGTTTGCTTTGATAACGAAGCTTATATGAATACTGGAATACAGCGGTCAAGTGCCACTCCTTTCGGTGCTTCAACTACCACCCAGCCGGCAGGTAAAATCAGCATGGGACAAGCTACCTGGAAGAAGAACATGCCAGCTATTGCTGCTGCTCACGATATTCCCTATGTCGCCACTGCCTGCCCCAGTTATCCCTTCGATCTCATGGATAAAGTAAAAAAGGCAATGGAGATCGACGGGCCATCTTATATTCACATCTTGTCCGTGTGTCCTACGGGCTGGCGGGCTCCCTCCGATTTAACTATCAGGTTGGGGCGTCTGGCAGTGGAAACAGGAATTTTCCCGCTTTACGAGGTGGAAAATGGCAAATACACTCTGAATGTTGATTTACCGCAATTGCGTCCTGTTAGTGATTATTTGAAGCTTCAAGGAAGGTTCAGACATCTTACACCTGAGGTGATAGGAAAGATACAACAAAAAGTGGAAAGCGAATACGCCAAACTCAAGAAAAAGGTTATCGATGGCTAAAGTTGTCTTCAGCAGTTGGGCGGGCAAGGTTGTGGATAACCGGGGCTTGAAAGTTGAGGAATATGCTCTGCTAGAGGAATTGAGCCTACTCACAGAATGTAACCATGCCAAAGTGGCAGCTTTCATGGGTTGGGATGGCTTCGTAGTACTGAATGAGAAAGCCAATGTGGTAGACATGGCTTATGCTTATGCCAAAGAAGCGGAGAAGATTTCTTGTGGGGAGTGTTCCATCGGTCGCATTGGTATGGGTATCGTGGTGGACACGCTTAGTCGCATTGTGGAGGGGAAGGGCAGAGAGGGAGATATTGAATTGCTGCAATGGATAGGCAAGGGCATGGAAGAAAATTGCAAATGTGTGTTTTGCCAGACTGCTGTTGTACCTATCATGGACAGTATCGAACATTATAAAGAAGAATATCTTGATCTGATAAGGAACAAGAAAGCTGCCCCAAGGTCGGATTATAAAGTGAAAGTCACCGCGCCTTGCATGGAAGCTTGCCCGGCTCATCTGGATATCCCGGGGTATATAGAGCTAATAAAGAATCAGAGGCAGGGTGAATCTCTGGGTTTAATCCGCGAGGGAGTTTGTTTGCCAGCGACTATTGGGCGAGTGTGTACTGCTCCCTGTGAAGATGCTTGCAGAAGAAAAGACATGGACGGCCCGCTGGCGATAAGAGCTTTGAAACGTTATGTGGCTGATTGGGAATTGGAGCAGGGATTGATTCCTCCAGTTTCTAAACCTAAAAAAGCTGGAGAGAAGGTAGCTATCATAGGGGCGGGACCGGCGGGCTTAGCTGCCGGATACAATTTGGCTCTCAAGGGTTATCGGGTTACCATTTTTGAGGAACTGCCGGTGGTTGGGGGCATGGCAGCGGTGGGCATCCCTCAGTATCGTTTGCCCAAAAATATTCTGAATAGAGAAATTGAAATCATTAAAGGGATGGGTGTGGAGATCAAGCTCAATACCAAAGTGGGCGAAGATATACTCATTGAAGGTCTCTGGAAAGATGGCTATAAGGCGGTATTCGTTGCCGTCGGTGCTCATAAGAGCAGGGATATGGGTGTTGGAGGTGAAGACCAAAGTTACGAAGGGTTTATTGACGGAGTGAAGTTCTTGCGGGACATGAACCTGGGCAGAAGGATAGAGCCCAAAGATAAAGTATTGATTGTGGGTGGTGGTGATGTGGCTGTAGATTGCGCCAGAAGTTGTTTGAGACTGGGGTTTAGGGACGTCAATATCGTATACCGACGCTCCCTGGTGGAGATGCCGGCAAGGGAAACGGAGATCGAGGAAGCGGAAAAAGAAGGCGTCAAGATCAATTACCTGGTTACGCCAACCAAGATACTGGCGGATAATGGGAAAGTGGTGGGTGCTGAATGCATTAAGATGGAGTTGGGTGAGCCTGATGCCAGTGGCAGAAGACGGCCTATTCCCATAAAAGGGTCGGAGTTTACCATAAACGCGGACATGGTAATCCCGGCTATCGGTCAGGAACCCGATTTATCCTGTCTGGCGGGCGAAGACCAGGTTAAGTTTACCAGCTATATGACTGTGGATGCCGATCCTGACACTTGCCAGACAAACAGAGAAGGAATTTTCTCTGCTGGCGATTGTGTCACCGGTCCTGCTATTTTAATTGATGCCGTGGCAGCCGGTAATAGGGCCGCTCAGAGTATTGATCAGTACATAAGAGAAGGCAAAGTGAGCCAAAATAGCAAGATGCCTGGTGTTGTCCCAGGTATCGAGCTTGCTGCCCAAAGGGAAAAGGAAGTTGTGGCCAGGAAAGCACCTCAAGTTATGGATCGTTTGCCGATCGAAGCCAGAATTCGGGGCTTCCTGGAAGTGGAACAAAGTTTCGGTCCCGAAGCTGCCCTGGAAGAGGCAAAGCGTTGTCTCAGGTGTTATCGGGTGATGCTATGGGCAACGGCTGAATAAGCCGGTAAATTTAGAAGTGAAGACCAATGATAGATTTGACTATAGATAACCAGAAGGTTGAGGTAGAAGAGGGCACAACGATACTGGAAGCGGCTGACAAACTTAACATTGCTATACCCACTCTGTGCCACCACGAGAACCTCAGCCCTTTTGGATCCTGCAGGTTGTGCACTGTTGAAATCGTGGTCAATGGTGCATCTGAGTTGACCACTGCATGCACTTGCCCGGTAGAGCAGGGTATGGAAGTCAAAACTAATTCAGAAAAAGCACTGGAAGCGCGCAGGCTGGCGGCAGAATTACTGCTAGCGAAGTGTCCTAGCTCTGAGAAGATACAGAACCTGGCTAGGGATATGGGTATTGAAAAGCCTAGAGTTGAATTAGAAGAGGAAACATGTATTCTCTGTGGATTGTGCGTGAGAGCGTGTCAGGAGCTTGTAGGAGTGGGAGCAATCAAGTTTATTGAGAAAGGTTTAAATCGGGATGTCCCAGAGCCATTTATTGAAGCCTCCCCAGATATATGTATCGGGTGTGGAAGCTGTGCTTATATTTGCCCCACCAATTTCATAAAGTTAAAGGAAGATGGGGATACGAGAACTATCTGGGATAGAGTCTTCAAGTTAAAGAAGTGTAAAGTATGTGGTAATTACTGGGCTCCTGAGGCTCAACTGGAGTATATCACGGAGAAGCTCAATTTACCACCAGATTTCTTCGATGTTTGCCCCAACTGCAAATAATCTATTTTTGACCTCGTCAGGTTACTCCACTATACTTTAGCTGCGGGGTGTAGCGCAGCGGTTAGCGCGCATGGTTTGGGACCATGAGGTCGGAGGTTCAAATCCTCTCACCCCGACCAATAAGAAGTGCAAACCTCGTGGTGCATTATTTATGTATTATCTCTTACCTGTGACTTCGCCTTGAAATGATTTGAGCAAGGGCTTGACAAGCCGGAGGGCAGCCATTTATAATACTGCTACTTCGCGCTGACTGGCGGTTGAGGAGCACAGGCGATTTCTAAGGCATAATAATGATAGGAGGTCTTGCAGTATATGGTTGAGTGATATACCTTTTAGGTATATCCGTATCTTTTGGCAAGGGCAATTCTGCTTCTTCTTTGACTCTTACCAAAACTTATTATGATTTACCATAAAAAATCTACACTATCTCAAAATTTTACGCCATCGCACAGCTTCCCAGTTTTCTATTCCTCTGCTTCCATTCTTCATTATTTGTATCCCCAATTATATCCAACCTGATATAGCAGGCATTATGATGCACCAGAGAATTCTGGTCGTATAAGGAGG
>JAYENW010000033.1:0-17829 GCA_034722275.1 Chloroflexota bacterium
GGGAGCAGCTACCCCAACGGGTCTTTTGCCCTCGTATGAGAATTCGGTTATAGGTGAGCTCCAAGCGAGCACTCAGTTTGTCTGCCCTCTCGTTTATCAGTTTCGCGGCCTGCATTCGATACCACTGCTCCAGTACCAAATTCAATCTGCTGCTCGCTGATCCAGTGGCCACTACCAGCCTGTTCCTCTCCAGCTTTATGCTGTTAGCATTCCTCTGGTTTTGTCGTTTTACCACCTCCAAATTTCGGCCAAGATAAGAAATGGTGTCGCCACTTTTGAGTTCCTTTTTGTCAGAAAGCAATTGGACTTGCCCGTACTTTGTAAGCTTGTCCAAGATCCAGTTGCCCTTCGACTCTAAAAGAGCAGGAAGATGCTTGAGCTTATAAGAGTTGGGAATCACCACTGTAAGGCCCGTTTCTTGTCTCACCTCGAGCCGGACGTGCTTCGCCCTGGCGCTACGCTTGATGATGTACGAAATGGTTTGGCCGTTAACAGTGATTTTGCGTTCCCCCACGATGGTCAACTGGGGGTGGGTTGTTTGAACCATATCTCTAGTTTAACTATTCAAGGATTAGGTGTCCACAGCCAGGTGTCAAAAAAGGGGGCCATATGTAGCAGTCTATTAGCAGGAAAAGGTATGACTGACATGATACGCATACGAAGATGTCACATTCTAGCGGAATGTTACCCCGGCTCTACTTGTTGTAATCAGCCGCACGCCCGTCGTGTCTTTGCATAAGTTGAATCACTCATGCTGGAACGGTATACTTGATTTACCGCGCGCTAGGAGCGATTAATCTCAATTTAGTGTGACCAGGAAAGGTTTTGGAAAAGGTTGTACGTAAATGAGAATTGTAAGAACTGGCGAAAATCAGTACCGGGTTGAGGGTCTTGACCGAAATACACTGAGAGATGTGCCCAAAGAGTTACAGGTGTATGTGACTAAGGCTCACGAAAAAGGGTACGGCGGCTATTCGTTTGATCCCGTCATTAGACTGATTGTGACCAAGAATCTTGAGCGAATGAAGATAAAGCAAACGAATGTATAACCATAATTTACTACGAGGAGGCATAGACATGGTGGCGAGCAGAGAACGGCCAATAGAGCGGCAAAAACTGCGTGAGCAGACGTCTGACGTGGTTCAAGAGTTCGATAGACATTTTCGAAACTGGGTAAGAGTTGCATGCGAAGATTGGGGGTATGCCATGCCCCCCGAAACATACTTTGCCAAAGTATATGAGAGACTTCCCGAAGGATTAAGAGCTTTGCTAGGTTTAGGTCTTAAGAGTGGGCTCGTTATCTCAAAAGGCCGGACCTTTACTCTTAGAGGTTTACCATCTGAGAAAGGCCCATATAACTGGTTCAGCCATTATGCCGGTGCTAAAGAACCTGCTCCCAATTGGGAGTATTTCGTGCACGTGACTGAATTTATTCGGTTCCACACAATAGCAGCTGCGAACCGTCTTTCAGTCACCTTTGAGGATGATACCATGGATATCGCTCTCTATCAGGATAATAGACTTCTTATTTACTGTGAAGTTAAGGAGAAGGTTAGCCAGATACAAAAACTAATTAAGGAAATCAAAGCTTATCAATTGGGTGTGGACTTTGCCGCACCAGACCGCGGTAATGACCCACTACGTAAAGCAAAGTGTATTGTGCAGCGAAAACCGGAGTATTTTGTGGGAGTTGCGATTGGAGCACGTTTCGAATATAGGGTAATTTATCCGGAAGACAAAGGTTTTCAACTGATAAGAGACGTGGTTCCCTTGATATAGAGCAAAAGCCGTTTGCCATTAAGCAGGCGAATAGAACCATCCCATGTAACAAAAGGGCGAAATGTGCAATTCCCCTCACTTGATAAATCACAAGACCTTCCGAAAAGTTTAACTGTTTGATAGTGAGTAAAAGTTAGGGCAGATGTGATACTATACGCAGCAGCGATAGATTAGGGGAATGTAGTGAACGCCTGGAACTGGACACATCGGGTCAGGAAGGTTGGCAAGATGCTTTCTGTTTCACCACAGAGGTACAGTCTAGAATTAAAAATCATTCCTCCCTTCAGGCTCATCTTGTATTGGAAGGGGCTCCTAAAGTTCGCTTAGGTGCTCGTGTCCGTGGCCCATGAAGTCCTTGTAGATTTGGAAGTGTTCTGTTTCCTCATATCGGACCGGTTTGACCGGGATGTAGTCGAAGCTAAAAATCGTTGCGCCTGGGCATGCCATGAGAATTGGGCATTGGGTAGCAATAATAAATTGAGCATCCCCCCTTTGACTAAAGACCTTGAGCATTTTAAGTAACTCCAACTGGTTTTTTGGTGACAGAGCTGTCTCTGGTTCGTCCATGAAATAAATCCCTTTGATTCTGTACCGGGCCTCAAAAAGTGAGATAAGGGACTGCCCATGGGATTGAGTTAGTAAGGACTTCCCGCCAAAATATTTCAATATCCCGGGATCCGCTGCCGCAGATCCATCTAAGAATCTGACAAAATCCTGAAATATTTGGGAGGAAAAAAATGACCCATAGACAGGTCCATCAGTCCACTCAACATCAATAAAGTCAAATAGCCTTTCTTCATAGGGGTTAAGTTCAAAGCGACGGTTGAGTAAATCAGCTTCCCATATATAAACACCACACTTGCGGCACATAGCTTTCAGCAGCGTCGACTTCCCCGTGCCATTTTCGCCTACAAAGAAGGTTACTGGCCCGGTAAATACCATATTTTGGGTTTTCTGGAGGATTTTCAGGCTAAAAGGATACTTTCCCTCTGTTGGATACTTTTCAGGATAAAGCGTGACTTTCTTAAGATGCACCATTGTGTTCCTCCAATACATGCAAGCTGCAGCAAGCTTTGCATTCGGTACTATTGATATACTCGCATATTATAGCCTATTCGTTATGTTTTCTATAATTGACATCAGAAACTCATGCCTCAATAGTAGTTTGATTTGGTGGTGTTGTGTTTTTATAATAGTCAGGAGAATGCCTGGTATGAGCAGCGAAGCGTGCTAGTTAATTGAAAGGAGGTGCACATGAGAAAGATACTCAGGTTCACATTCATTCCTATATTGCTTCTGGCCGCGGTTAGCGGGGTAATCGCTTGCTCATCTACCCCCACGCCGACCTCGACCACCCCAAATGTTGCCGCTATCCGAGCTTATGCTGATCCCGCGACAGAAACTGCCCTGCAGGGTCTAAGTGAGCACAACCTGGCGAAATATACTCAGTATGCTAACTCAGAGTTCAAAGCAGCAGTAACTCAAGAGATTCGGGATAACACCGCGGCTCAGATAAATAGCCAGCTTGGTAGTTTTGTATCTATAGAGTTCTTAAGGACAGAGGAGCAAGACGGCTATACTATTGTCTACTACAAAGCCAAGTATTCCAGGGGAGAAGTAGGTATCCGGATGGTTTTTGACAAAGACCACCTGGTAGCCGGCCAATGGTTCGAATAGTACTCTCTGCCCACAATTGATACCAATGTATGCTTCCCGATGGCACCAAACATATCTCGCATTGATTCTGGGGAGCCTTTCTGAAGCATAGAATGGTGCCCAAAGAAGGGAATAAAGGAAAAGCTTGCTAAATCAGATAATCGCGTTCTTCTTGTCCGCCTTCAGGTTCCCGGGGCTTAGCTGGACGTTAATTCTACTCGCCATCGCTCTTGGGTTGGCCTTCGGCTCAGCCTGGCTCGCAGTCTACTGGCCACCGCTAAGAAAAAGACCATGGCTCTGGGTTGTAGGTATTGGAAGCGCTCTCCTTACCTGGACAGTCATTGCCTTCGTCCAGATACCGCTTCAGTCCTGGACAGGACAGGTGCTGCTTCATTTCTGGAATCAGATAACACTTAAACAGTGGCTGCTCCTCGCAGGTATTCCACAGATCCTTCTTAGTGGTCTCGTCCAGGAAGGGTCAAAACTAGTTCCAGTGGTGTTTTACTGGTGGCGGAATCACCGCAGCCTAGACCCAAGAACCGGGTTGCTTGCTGGGGCAATAGCCGGGGCAGGTTTCGGCATTTTTGAAGCCGTGTGGGTACATAATACTATATTCCCCGCTGGTTGGACCTGGCAAACAGTCGAAGCAAATGGCTTGGTAGCCTTGCTTGGATTCGGGGAGAGATTCTTCAGTATAGGTTTTCATATCGGCGTTTCTGCTCTAGCAGGTTACGGCCTTGCCACAGGTCGAGGCTGGCAGTTTTATCTGGTGGCTTCTCTACTACATGGCGCCACGAATTACTCAGTTGTCCTGCTGCAAAAAGGGGTACTGACTGCGTTACAGGTAGAAATCTACATAGCAGCGCTCGCAATAGCAATTACTGCCACGGCTTTGTGGCTTCGCTGGCACAAGCCCAATCGGGATAGCGAAATTCACCAATGACTTAAAGGTAAGCGTCCTACCGTACTGCGCTGCCCTAGCAGCAAACAATCGCCTGGAAGCCACAGAAAGGTCAGGAGACGACTCTATCAGGGATTGACCCTGAGTAGTGGTGTCTGTAGAATTTAAATTGGGTTTCAGTTCAATACAGTAGGGCTTACGGAGCCAGCAAAACTGAATGGGTGCAGAAGAATTTTCTCAGTTTAATCACGTTTTATTGAAGAAAGCCCTCAACATATGCCTAAAGTGCTGCGATTCCGTGTTTAATCTCCTTTTCTATCTTCCCTGTGGCGGCGAGACATCCTTTCGAAGGAGGTGCGTGAAGTTTGCTGCTCTGAAAGCAGGGGATTGGATTCTGGACGTATGCTGTGGCGCTGGAGAGCTAACAACTGTGATAGCAAGGCAAGGATTCACAGGACAGGTGGTGGGAGTAGATATTTCTGAGTCTGCACTGGAGATAGCTAGAACGAAAACCCAGCATACCCCGGTCACTTTCCTGCGAGCCAGCGCCAGTGATTTACCGCTTGATTCATCTCGATTCGACAGGTGCTTTATTTCATTCGGGCTACACCATATGTCGGAACAGGAAAGGCAGAAGACACTGACAGAGATTCACCGAATTCTAGCACGCCAAGGCACTCTATATATCATTGAATACAACTTGCCAGAAAAGGGACCAAGAAGGCTGGCCGCGATTGCTTTTGCTAAGCTTGACAAGAGTGAGGAAGCCTATGAAATGCTGAAAAACGGAAGTCCAATCAGGGAAATCAAACAAGGTGGGTTTGAAATGGAAAGACGGGGCTTGACTTGCCAGGGTATAATTCAATTACTTCAGGTGGTTAAAAAATAGCCTGCGCTCTGATTGACTGTCTTCTGGACCTGTGAATCCCGCTCATATTTTACAAGTGGGCGAATTGTTCCTGCTCTAAATGTTGGATATAATGAGGGCAGAATGAGAGCGAACATAGAAATCGCAGGGCAAAATTCAAAGTTGCTCGGATAGGGTGAAGCTAAAGGAAAAATAAGCGCACTGCAGTTATGCCCAAGTGATACGAAATTGCGGTTGTTTGTGTTTCAAGATGGTATAAACTACTTATACTAAGAATAAAATAATAAGGAGGGTGAAAATGGGAAAAGACATAGAGAAAAGGGATGTAATTATCATTGGTGCGGGGCCTGCCGGACTTTCAGCAGCGATTTTTACTCAGCTCGACGGCTGGAGCACCCTGATTCTGGAGAGCGATTGGGTAGGTGGACAGGGAGCTATTGCTTACACGGTTGCCAACTATCCAGGTTTTCTACCCGGTGATGGCAAAGTGCTTATGGAGAACATGGAAAGGCAAGTGACTTTGCCTCCACCCGCCGGCGTAGGAGCTGAGTTGAAGCATGAGAAGGTGATAGACATCGATTCCGACGAGCTTATAGTCGCTACCAACACAAAGGGATATAAAGGAAAGGCTATCATTTTGGCCACAGGCAGCGAAATGCAGCGTTTAGGCATTCCGGGAGAGAAGAAGTTTATGGGGAAAGGAGTGTCATACTATGCTGTTCGTGATGCGGATAAGTTCGTTGGGAAGAAGGTTTTGGTAGTTGGAGGCGGAAATGCAACGGCGAAAAGCGCTCTGGTGGCTAAAAGCAAGGCCGATGAAGTTATTCTGGTTCATCGCAGGGAGTCAATGAGAGGATATGCGCTAATGGTAAAGAGGTTGCAAAAAGAAGGGGTTAAGATTCGGTATAACACTGAAGTAAAGGAGATAAAGGGTGATGATGAAGTTGAAAGAGCAGTATTAGTCAACAACAAAACTGGTATGGAAGAGGAGATAGCGGTTAATTGGGTGGTGATTTGCGTAGGCCCGGTGCCAAATACCGAGCTGCCGCGAAAGATGGGACTTAAGATGACCAACGAATTTGTGAAGGTTGATGATCAGCTGAGAACCAGCAGGAAGGGAATATTTGCCTGTGGAGAACTAATCCCCGGTCATCGCCATCTCATTAGTTCGGCTGCGGAGGGGGCCTCCGCTGGAATGGCTGCTAGCGAGTATTTGGCGTTGGAGATGGTGAAACGGGGAGAGATGTTTGAGGGCGCTAAGGATGGGAAATACGCCGATGAGTACCTGGCTATGTTGAAGGGAGATTGATTTTTCAGTTAAGGGAGCGGTTTTGCTTAACAATATAAATTTGGGGATATGGTTGTAAATACATAGGACTTGAGATATGCTCCCGATATTAAACAGTTGTCCAGAAGGTGCAGCATAAGGGGGGTAACCCCCTGGAAGGGCACATCCGGTCAGGAAAATCGACAAGATGCTTTCTGCTTCACCATAGGGGTACAGTCCACAGCCTCAGGCTCACCTTGTATTGGAAGAGCCAGAGGATTGAGAAAGAATTGGTGGCGGTGTAGAATACTTAACACTGGAGGTATCAAGACCAGGAGTTTTTACAGGAGAATTGGGACATTACCGAAGGAAAACTTCGGCTTGGTCATGAAGTCTTCGGATTTATTTGACAACCTCAAAAAATTTGGGGCCAATTTGTTCCTGTTGGATGTAAAAAGTGAAAATTGAAGCAGTACTACAGTATGCTCGGGAAAGTGCAAAAATCCCTGTAAGTGCTGCGGGAGGCTAAGATGTACGCTCTAGCAGGTGTCATGAGCAAGCGCGGCAACGATGTGGCCAAGCGCATGATCGACGTATTGAACAATCAATGCAGTAATAAAAACAGCTCCATTGCTCTCTCTATCGGAGACCGGACTTTCAACGGAGCACTGAAAGACCTCAACGTCAAAGCGATCAAAGGTACCATCGGTCTGGGTTGCGTCGGTATGAGCAAGACCCGGCATGCCAGCATCCACTGGGACTGCTTCAATAAGTTGGCTGTTATCTACGACGGCATAATATACAATTTCAAAGAGAAGCTTTCAAAAGAGCATGACCTTATAGCCACCACGGATGCAGATATAATAGCGCACCTGCTGGAGGAAAACTATAACGGCGACCTGTACTGCGCCACCAAGAAAGTGGTAGTCAATCTGGAAGGTGGATTCGCCATAGCTGCAACTGACGGTAATGCCATTACCGCTATCCGTGACCCCGTGGGCTTCAGAACGCTCTATTATGGCGAAAATGACGATTTCTACGCTTTTGCCACTCTCAAAAAAGCGCTGTGGAGAATAGGAATACCTAGGGTTTCCAGCCTGAAGCCTGGAAACATCATTACCCTCAGCGAATATGGAATGGATGTCTCCAAGGTTTTTCCAGAAGATAGATTTGGTGCCACGATCGATATCAAGGACAAGAACATCGCCATAAATGAGTACCAAGAAACGCTGAACACTGCCGTACAAAAGACGCTAGAAGGTATAGACAAGGCGGGCATTCTCCTATCGGGCGGAGTGGATAGCTGTCTTCTGGCAAAGGTTCTCAGCGATCAAGCCTCAAAATCTGGCGTTCAGCTCACCGCATATAACCTCGGCATGGAGGGATCTCCAGACAGCCTACTTGCCGAAAATTTCGCCAGAGAAACTGGATTGCCCCTTCGAAAGAAAACGGTAACCATAGGGGAACTTGACAAGGCTCTGCCACAAGTCATCCGCTCCGTGGAAGAAAGAGACTTCGTTCAAATAGAAACCAGCCTCATACCGTATATGGCGCTGGAGATGGCGGCCAGGGATTCAATCAGGAAAGTCTTTGTGGGCCAGGGACCCGACGAGTTATGGGGAGGATATCCCTGGTATCCACTACTTCTGGATAAGTGGGGCTACGCCAAGCTGTACGAAACTATGTGGGAGGATCTCATCAGAGGCGATACCGAAACCCTGGCCAGAGAGAACAAGGTTGCTCAAACATTTGACATTGAACTTCGGTATCCCTTCCTGGATCCAGAGGTGATAAAAATAGCCATGAGAATAGCTCCACAACTAAAGGTTTACCCCAATAAAGATGACCTCGGGAAACACATTCATCGAGGCCTGGCGACGAGACTTGGCATACCGGACTACATAGCTAAAGGTAAAAAAGCTGCCGCCCAACACGGATCGGGCATACACAACGCTCTTATCCAGGTAGCAAACGAACATGGATTTAACGATAAATTGGTCTCCAGGCTGCATTACACTCCCGATACGATTACTGCAGAAAGGCTGGGGAGCTCATCGCGATATGGCTATCAATACGGAGATCAACACATGTGGCAGGTTCCCAGAAACGTCCAGCTGTACTTCGATTACGTCGCCTATCATCAGGGTCTGCTGGATGAAAGCAAACGCGAAAAAATTGCCGCCACCCTGGGCGGCTTCAGGCCAGAATAATGCCAAACGGACTCGTCAATACTACAAAGCGAAGAAAGCGACCCGCAAGAAGAAGATGGCCACCATAGCGGTCGCCTTTCATTTGCCACTCAATGCAAGCCAATCCACTGCCTCTTGCAGGAGGTCATTGCCAGGTCTTACAATAGCAGCTAAAGCGAAATCTCTCACAAAAGCGCGACAGGGCGCGGCGATATGGCAGCATGCTTGAGGAGAAGATAAGGGAGATAGCAGAATCTCCTGACCGCATACGGGAACTACAACATACTATTTTGTTGAATCGGGATAGGGACTGCCTACAGTGTTTGACCCCGCAGGCAATCAGTGAACAACCCTGACTATGGTTGCCTCGCTATCTTCTTCCCTCGTATAATACCTGATGAGAGAGTCACATGGTGGAACTCAAAAACAGATGCGATGTTGTAGTTATCAGCGCTGGCATGGGTGGTCTTACCTGTGGAGGGTTGGGATGCCTCATTGGGAATTGAAATACGAAATGCCGGCTAAGAATAGTAACTCGCCCAGCCTGAGACACCGAAGGGAGGGAGGTGCTCGCTATGGTAAAACAGGGCTGACCCCTTTGCTTGCGGGCAGTGGACGGGTTGGCTCGTTCTACTCAACAGCCCGATAGACTTAGTCCAGAAGGAGGAAACGAGAGATGGAAGAATATCCAGTAACCATAGGCATTGAACACAAGGAAAGGCTTTCCCGGCTAACTACCTTTTTCAGGTATTTCATGGCCATACCTCACTATATATGTTTATATGGTATTGCTATTGCTGCGAGCATTGTCGTCTTCATTTCATGGTGGTGGATTCTATTCACCGCGAGATACCCTGGGTGGGCATTCAAATTTGTTAGTGGTTATCTCCGCTGGTATACAAGGGTGAATGGATATTGTCTGTTGCTAACGGATAAATATCCACCATTTAGTTTCGATTAGCTGTTGTTTAAGCCCGGGAGCTCTCTTTTGAGGGCGAATTGGTACAGGAGATGAGCCGAGCTTCTTTAATTATGGGCATTCTCATCTGTCCAGTTGTGGTCGTGTCCTGTCGAGTAACGCACTTCAAAGCGTGACCCGATGGGAAGTCTATTCTAATTGAATAATGAGCCTGAAGAGAGGGGTGATTTCTGATTCTGGACTGTACCCCCGTGGTGAAACAGAAAGCATCTGGCCAAGCTTCCTAACCTGACGTGTCCAGTTCCAGGGGTTCACTCCTATCCTACTTGCCCGCCACGTTCATGCCCACGCCGATGCCCAGGGGCAGAGCAACCTCGGTTAATACTCTGGCGATGGCATCTTTCAATGACTTCTTCTGCTCTGTGGTAATCTGATACCTCGTATGCACCAGCCTGGCGAGGGTGCTGGCTCCTCTCAGGTAGAGGTCAATCCTGTCAGGTTCATTCTGCACCAGCTCCTTCAGCTTCACCCGAAGCAGGGCGATTTCCTCATCAATGCCCTCGATGGAGCATGCCTGTTCCAGCTCAAATCTTTCCGCCTCAGTCAAAGCTTCATAATAGAAGCTTCGTCCCTTCTTATTGCCCCTGGGGTTTTCTTTTTCAGCCATCGCTTCCTTCACTTCTTGAGATGGCAGTTTTTCTTCCTGCCGTTCTGCTTTATCTGCGCCTTCACCAGCCCATAGACCAATCTGTAGGCAGCCAGTTCATACTGGCCATCGGCTAAAAGTATTTTCAGCGGCTTAGCCATTGTGCCTCCTTTCGCCAACTATAATATCCATCAACTTACAGCATCTTCCTTTGTATCTTGCGATAGTCCCCGGCGCCATCGAAGGCTATGCGGGAAAGCTTTCTATCTTCAAACCTGCTTCTTATTCTGGGCATCAACTCAGACACATCCCTGTTGGTGGTGAGAACGGTAGGTCTGGCATTGGCAAACCTCGATGTCATGAGCTCGTCAAACTTCGCCTGCTCCCACTCGCTGCCATACTCCACTCCCCAGTCATCCAGAATCAAAAGAAAGGTCTGCTTGAACTTCGCTATCAGGGCATCCGTGCTGTGGTCATTCATTGACTGGCGCAGATGCGAGAAGAGCTCGGCTGCGCTGGTCATATAGACATCAACGCCGCGGCCCAGAGCTTCATGTGCGATAGCGTTGCACAGGTGGGTTTTGCCATTGCCCACGCCTCCGTAAAGCAGCAGCCAGATGAACTGCGCTTTCCCTCCAGCGAGATTTCGGGCATACTTCAGGGCTTCTTCTGTGCCGCTGACGGGCTGAAAGGTTTCAAATGTCTGCTCGGGCGCCGTGACGCCTCTTCTGCGGATAAAAGGCTCACCGCTTCTGTAAGCCCTTATACTGTCCCGGAGGCAGCCAGGAAAAGGGCAGCAAATCACTCGGCTGTAATCCGCTTTGCCATTCTCCTTTACGGGATGCACAAATCCCACCCCCAGACAGGCCGAGCATCCGGGGTCAGGGCTGTAAGGCAGGTTCGACCATTCACTCTCAGTCATCATAGCCTGGTGGTTGGGAGTACTTTCGGGGCAGGGCTCTGCTACGCTTCTTTCCATCAAGCTGGCAGTGGCCTGCCCTCTCCATCCAGTTCCTCAAAGCAAGCCAGGGCTTTTTCAATTTCCTGCCTGACCAGTATTCAGCAAACTTCTTGAACTCAAGGCGGTAATCAATGTCAGGATAGTCAGCTTCAAGCTCAAGGAGCTTATCCACCGGCCTGCTCTGCGGAAAAGCGGGAATCCTCTCCAGAATACAAAATAGCTCGCTCTGATAAGGATGTGCGGCGTCATCGGATGTAGTAGTCTCTGTAGTAGTCTCTGTTAATGATTTGCCAGACTTTGACATTTCCTTCTGAGAAAGTCTGGCATTTCCATCTGCCACAGTTTCGCAATTCCATTGGCGCACTCCATTCTGGGGAGATGCCAGCACCATATTCAATGATTTGCCAAGCTGGTCTCCGTTGACCTTGAAGTGCATCGTGGGGCTGCCATTGGCTCTTTTGACCTTCACCGCTATCAAACCAAGTTCGGTCAGCCTGCTTCTGGATTTATCCAGAAAATAGCGGTTGAGGCCAAGCTCCGCCTGCCAGTCTTTATGGGTCTTGTATATCCAGCCATCTCTGTCACAAGTTCGGTCGCTCCAGTAAAGGAGCTGCGACAGGAGCAAGGCGGAATGGATGTCTCCCGTCAAATCAATAAAAAGACGCGGCAGGACGAGCATATTCTCCTGCCCGCTTATGCGCTTCACCAGGCTCAATATTTCATCTCTCATTTTGTTCTCACCTCAGTCCTCTTCAGGAGCAGGCGGGGAGCCTTCCTCATCAGCCAGGATTTCTGGCGGAAAGAGGTCCTCGGGAGGCTCGACATCAGGAGCCGGAAGGATAGCCTGTCCCGGAGCCGCCTGAGCGTAGCGGGGCATTTCCGTCATGGTTCCCGGTATATCAAGGGAAAGCACATGGACGATTTTCCTCAGCCCTCCAGGATGGACTTCCTGAGGCACGAGCTTCAGAGTCAGGGGAATCATGGAGATGCGGCCGCAAAGGGATGTCAGGAGCTTTACTCCCGCATTTATGTTATTCATGCTCCAGTAGCTTGAGGTGTCCAGTTGCCATATTCCCAGCCCGGGCACATCGGGAAGGAGAAACTGCAGGTTCATCACCCTGCGGCAGCGGCGTCCATATTCAGGACAGCGCTGGGGGTCGCATTCCACTTCCTGGAGCACAGTGTGACGGGAATCCCTGGTTGCCAGGGTGCCATCCTCTTCATCCATCAAGGCGGTGGCTCTCTCACCATCGCCCTGGCAGACAAGCCCCCTGGTTCGGGAATAGCAGCGGTAAAACTGCGAAGCCCAGCGGGAAGGGTCTTCTGTGGGAAAAAGAATGTGAAGCTCCCGGGGCTTATCGCCATAGACTTCCTTCACAGCATCAGGGCAGACAAAATAATCCACCGGCTGAGGGTAAGGGTTCCACCGCCCCTCAACCATAACTCCCAGCCTGATTTTGCCCAGGCGCGGCAGACGCACTTCTTCTGTTAGTCCCTTAATCGGCATCTCTTTCCCCCTTTTTCCATTATCGCGGCAAAGCCGCCGCTCACCGCAGTGAGCAGCATCTATTAGTATTATTTGTTAAATATCTTGCTTATCATTGGTATATTCAGCGGGCAAAAAAATATATGGCCGGTGCAGGAACTGCACCAGGGCACAGCGCACCAGTTCAGAGGCGTTCAAGCCACTGGAGTCGCTCAAAGCCTGCAGGCTATCACGCTGCTTGCAGGTGATGGTCACCGTGATGCGTGTTGTCTGCCTGCCGTTCCTGATTCTGATGCGGTTGTCCATATCTTGCTTACTACTAGTATATAACAAACTTATGGTGATGTCAAGGAAATCCTGCTTTGAATAATGTTTTCCATTTTATCCATCCTTTAATTTCTTCACTTTATACGGATAGCATATATAATTATGTCTCCTGTCCTCGCCATCCCCGGGAGTCACTCAGTACAGGGTACCTGGCATGTGTCAACTGATTGTACTCGTTCACATGATTAGTCACACATTATCTCTTCGCCTTCCCATCACGAGGGTAATTCGAGCAAACTTGGAACAGGCTCCATAATCCCTGAGTCGCCACACCACCATAGCCCGGTCGGGGACAAGCCCCGACCCTACGAGATGCAACCGTAGTCGCTACACTATCTTAGTAACCGTAGTGGCGGGGTTTATCCCCACCTTATTCTCACAATGGCATAAAAGGCTGTCGAAAGTGTCCCCTGTCTATCTGAACTAGAGCAGTTATTTAATTGGCGGGTTTTACCCCCGCGATTGCGATATGCTATCATATAAATATGAGACAGCCAGGCTCTAACTTCCCTGAGAGAGGGCGCCAATGAAGATAACGCCTGGAGCCCAGGTGGTGGACAAAAATGGCAAGGTGTTAGGCTCGGTGGACCTTTTGGCACACGATGGCTGGACAGGTGAAATCCGGAAATTTATCATCAACAGAAAGTTACCGCAAAAGGACATTTACCTCACACCTGAAGATGTGCTCGAAGCGACAGATACCAGGATAACGCTCAAGATCGCCCTTGATGAACCCAGCGAAAAGGAATAACTGCCCAATCTTCACGGTCAGTGCCCCAGCCGAGCTATTATCAGCAGCCATCTTCCGTTATCTGGCATAATAATGCCCACCAGAATTCCCGGCTTTGCCGCTCCAATATAATTATGTCTCCTGTCCTCACTTTTTGCCTTATTACCAAGACCATAGTCCCCCCTCAAACAGGACTATTTGGGGATAGGCAGGGGTTGACCTCTGTGTTAGCATAGATTAAGAAATAAATTAGCAGAAAGGACATCTGCCAGAAGGTGAAACATGGAACAGTGCACCTGGTTATTAACAGATGAAGAGATAAAGCAGATAACCGCGGAAATCCCCTGGGACTCCAGCCATGATGGCAGAAGCGAACTGGGCATGGTAACCTTCATGCAGGATGCCAAAACCAAGCGAAAGCTGGTGGAGTGGATAGCCTCGATGGGCCAGTACCAGGAGGGTCCCTCTTCAGATACCTTCAGCATCCCCAAGCCCATATGGAATGCCCTGTGCCAGGAAGTGGGAGCACAACGAAGGCGCAGGCATGTAAGCCAGGAAGACAGCGAGCTACCTTCCCCACAGGTTGATATCGAGAGCAGCAGCGCTGCGGAATAAATGTATCCTCACGCCGATTCCGAGAGATAAACTTCGTAATCAGCAGCAGACACAGCAGAAAATTGCCATAGCCAGCCAACAGGTATATTATTACGGAACACATAACTTCAAAGGAGAGAGCAGATGGATAAAATAGAGCTAGAAGCCGCCCCGCGAGATGTTCTGGGGAAAAAAGTTAAACGCCTGCGCAGCCAGGGAGTCACCCCGGTGCATCTTTTTGGTCATGGTATCAAATCACAGGCGCTGCAATGTGATACTGATAAACTTCAACAGGCGCTGGCTGCTTCAAGGAAAACCAGCCTCATCAGCCTCAAGATCGATGGTGAAAAAAGAGCCAGAAACATCATCATCACCGAAGTTCAGAGGGAGGCGGCGAGCTACAGCCTGCTCCATGTAGATTTTCACCAGGTAAAAAAGGCAGAGCAGGTAAAGGTGGAAGCCCCCATTGTCCTGGTCGGAGAATCAGAAGCCCTGAAGTTGAAAGCCAATACCTTGATGCAGGAACTTGACGCTTTAACTATTGAATGCCCGGCAGGGAAAGTGCCCGCCCGCGTGGAAGTGGATATCAGCTCGCTCACCGAGACGGAGCGCCTGCTCCGCGTGAAGGACATCAAGCTGGACAAGAATATCACCATCCTCAATGACCCTGCGCTGGCGGTGGCCAGTATCATCACCAGGCATCTTGTAGAGGCAGCAGCAGAGGTAGAAGCGGGTGAAATTCCCGAAGCAGCCACCTCAGGCGAAGAGGAACCAGAAGAGAGCTAACCTGCAGCGGTCGAGCCTCTGGACAGCCGATGTTCCAGCGGCGGTGACATCAGGACGCCTGGTAGTGGTGGTGCACCAGACAGACAGCCGCATAACAAGGTATCCTAGAATTGCCAAGTAATGCAGCCTCTTGTTTCAATAGATGGCAACTTGAGTTATACTAAGAGTATGCTCATAACGTTTAGTCACCACGCTCTTGTGAAGTTGGAGATATTAGGAGCCCATGGTGTGCACCTGAGTAGAGAATTGATACAAGATATAGTGATGAAACCAGAGAAGGTAATCGAAGGTTACAAAGGGAGAAAGATTGCCCAGAAGAGCTTTGACCCTGACCATGTCTTAAGGGTGATTTACGAGGAGCACACTGGCGAGGCTGTAATAATTACTTTCTACCCAGGGAGGAGGCAAAGATATGACAAAGATTAGATATAGCAAGGATGTAGATGCTCTGTTGATTGAGCTTTCTCAAGAGCCAATAGATTATGCTGAAGAATCGAGACAGCTTATTGTTCACTTCACTAAAGCTGGAGAGCCCGTACTTCTGGAAATCCTCGATGCTCGTGATTTTCTCCTCAACTCTCTATCCAGCCTGGTGAAAGAAACGGAAGTGATACTCTCCTAGCTACAGCAATTCATCAGGCTAAGGAAAACCATTATGCCATAGCTAAAGACAGAACCTGCAACCAGTTCATGTTGCCAAGGTAAATTTTGGCAGTAATGACGGGGCCGCTTATTGAAGCGAGAGGATGCACGTGAAATCACTGTCCCCTTAGAATGGTTCCCTTCCCTGCGTAATGCTGCAGACGAGCAAAGAAACAAATGGCAACTTATTGGCCGTGGAGTAGGAATCCATTGGGAAGAGCTCGATGAGGATATTTCTGTGGAAGGATTACTGTGATGCGCCAGAAGAGAGCTAACCTGCATCAGACCTCTATTTACAGGGGCAGGCCATTATGAGGTTCGTTGTAACCCGCACATCGGTCAGACGAGAAAACTTGGCTGTGGTTTATCCCCCTGTCAGGCAAATTTCAGCCTGATCCCATCTCTTCAAGACGCTGGGAATACCTTGAATAACATAGTATCATGTTAGCGGATGCAATCTGGTAAAGTGAAGGAGCAACAAAGTGACAGGAAACTCAGCGACCCCGCATTTCCCTTAGAGGAAAAGCGAGTCCTGCTCGACGGGTTGGAAATCAGCTACACAACTGGGGGAAAAGGCGAGCCCATACTGATCCTGCACGGCTGGGGAGGCTCTGCCAGTTCCTGGGAGAAAGTACAGAGGAGGCTGGCAGCCAGAGGATATTATGTCATCTGTCCTGACCTGCCTGGATTTGGCAGGAGCGCTGATCCCCCCATCCCCTGGGGCATCGGCGATTACACCAGTTTCCTCTCAGATTTCATTGAGAAAATTGGCCTCGATGGTTTCTTTCTCCTTGGCCACTCCCTCGGTGGAGGACTGGCCATGAGATTCACGGCAGAACACCCCCAGAAAGTAAGGGCTTTAATTTTATGCGATGCTGCCGTGGGGACAAACAGGAACAATCTAAACCTGAGGCAGAAAATCGCCTATGCTCTAACCGAAGGAGGATATACCTTTTTCACCATTCCCATCTTCAAGAAGATGCTCTACCCTCCAGCGAAGCAAGTTCTGGGCATGCTCACAGGAATTCACGACTACTACTTGGCCAGGGGGACCATGAAGGGCTCCTTCGAAATAATAATAAGGGAGGATTTAAGCGCTTTCGCTCCCCAAGTTAAAGTCCCCACGCTGATCATCTGGGGGAGAAAGGACAGGACACTTCCTGTGCAAGCTGGCTTCGTGCTCAAGGGGCTCATTGCTAATTCCACACTCAGAGTCATTGAGGAGGCAGACCACAGCCCTCACAGGAAGATGCCGGAAAAACTGTCCCAGATCATTTTGAATTTCCTCCAGGATACTACCACAGGTCACCAGACTGCAGAATCACAAATTTACTCAGCTTGAAGACATCTTCCGCTATGCTATTGCCAAAAGATACTGGCTATCACCAAGACGGGCTACATTACCATAGATTTTGAGAATTCAGAACCAGTACTATTTGGTCTTTTCTCCCGGTTAACTAATACAGTTAAACGCATCTTAGCTTCAAAACCCAGGACGAAAGTCCCCTCCTGGTGTTTCGTGAGAATAGCAGAAAATCACAGGTCCCAAAGCTAGTACCTTTGAGTGATAGACAAAATTGAAGCTTAGTAGTAAATTACATTTGAAGAAAACATCTGTGGGAAATAATCTCCCGGTTCTGGAAAAGGAGGAGAACAATGGGTATATTATCTGACTTATTCGGCGGGAAGAAAAAGAGCTGATGTTATCCCGCCGGGGATACCTGCAGATACAGGAGGTAAGGCAATAATGGCAAAACATGCTGAAGACATGATGGTAGACAAGAAAGACCAGCTGGAGAAAATCGAGGGCATATGCTTACCAGAGGAGATTATTCGAGCTGTCTTCGACTTGAAGGGCAGGGGCACAGGATTTCTGGGTATTACTGACAAGCGCATTATTTACTATGATAAAGCGTTCCTCAAGAGCAAAAAGGCTCTCGTCAGCATACCACATAATCGCATTGGATCCGTAGCCAGTGAGGACAACAAAGGTTTTCTGATCAGAAGTGGTTTTTTTGTCAGTGACACCCTCACCGTCACCCCGATAGGGCTTGAGGCGAAAACCTTTGAGTTCAGAG
>JAYENW010000034.1:0-53080 GCA_034722275.1 Chloroflexota bacterium
CTTTCGTTACCATGAGGTTCGAAGTGCCAGAGCGAAGAAGGACTGCAAAATTGTTGTGTCCCTGCAGGGACGAGTATTTCATATGAGGAGGGAAGAGTATGAGCAAAATAAGCCTGCGGAGAAAACCTGATAGCATGAGCATAGTTTTTGTCGTGCTCGCTGCATTCATATTGCTCTTTATTTTTGCTCCTCCGCTTAAGACGATATTTTCTTCTTCTCCCGGGACGCTGTGGAATACATTGCTCCAAGAAGATGTATATTCCTCCATCTTGCTCACCATTTCCGCTGCTCTAATGGCTACCATGATAGGGCTTTTCCTCGGGGTTCCCTTAGCTTATCTTCTGGCTCGACACCAATTTCGGGGGAAGGGATTTTTAGAGGCAATCATCGATGTGCCTATCGTAATCCCTCATTCTGCTGCTGGCGTTGCCCTTCTCTTCGTCTTCGGCAGTAATTTCCTCCTTGGCAAGATTTTTCATAGCATAGGCATTAACTTTTTTGGAGCTTTTGCTGGGGTGGTCATTGCTATGATGTTTGTTAGCGTGCCATTTCTTATTGACTCTGCCAAGGAAGGTTTCGAAGCTGTAGATGTCAGGTTAGAGAAAGTAGCTAGAACTTTAGGTGCTTCGCACTGGAAGTCATTCTTTCGGATTTCCTTGCCTTTAGCCCGGAGAAGCATCTTCTCCGGTTCGGTCATGATGTGGGCTCGGGGCTTATCCGAGTTTGGTGCTATATTGATCCTAGCCTATCATGTGCCTTTCTTTAGATGGAATCCTGTAGTCGCTCCAATATTAGTCGCTGACCGCTTTAATTATGGATTGGATTATACCCGACCAGTAGCAGCATTGGTAATCCTCATCTCTTTAATTGTTTTCATTGTGCTTAGAACGATGGCCTATAGAGGTGAAAAGGCGTGATTAGCATAAAGAACCTGAAGGTAGATTTAGGTTCTTTTCTGCTTCGGAACATTGACCTTGGTGTTCAACCAGGCGAGTATTTCATTGTCCTTGGACCCACTGGAGCCGGGAAGACCATTCTTCTTGAGGCTATTGCCGGGCTTTACCCTGTTCTTAAGGGAGAAATCTGGATTGATAGCAGGGAAATCACCAGGCTCAATCCGGAGAAAAGAGGAATCGGAATTGTTTACCAGGATCAGGTTTTGTTTCCCCATCTTTCTGTAGAGAAGAATATTGCCTTTGGACTTAAGATGAGGAAATACCCCAAGCAAGGGATAAAAGCAAAGATAGATGCTATAGCAGAGATAGTGGGAATTGTCCATTTGCTTGGCAGAAGCCCTGGCACCCTGAGTGGGGGAGAAAAACAAAGGGTGGCTTTGGCCCGAGCCCTTGTTACCGAGCCTAAGGTGCTTCTGCTTGATGAACCTTTAAGTGCCCTGGACCCCGAGACCAGAGAAAGGCTGCAGCAGGAATTAAGAGAAATGCATCATCGGGTGAAGGTAACCATCATCCATGTTACTCATGACTTCGAAGAAGCTATAGCTTTAGGGCATAGAGTTGCCGTGCTGAATGATGGTCGCATTGCTCAAGTCGGAACTCCTGAAGAAATATTACGACATCCGAGTTCAGAATTCATGGCTCGCTTTGCTTTATCACGAAATATCTTTTCTGGAAGAGCTGTAGATGCTGAGGCCAACTATGCACTTATCGATATCGGCGGAGTAAAGCTTGCAGCACTAACAGGGTTAAGGGATGAGGTACACCTGTCCCTTCGCCCTGAAGATATTCTCATTTCTAAAGAGCCGCTTCAATCCACAGCAAGAAATTCTTTCCAAGGTGTGGTCAGTGATATCACCGATAGGGGCTCGATTGTCTATGTCACAGTGAGCTTGCCGCCAGACTTCGTTTGTCTCGTCACCAGGCAGTCATTCGAGGAACTCCAATTAAAAACGGGAGTGAGAGTATGGATTACATTTAAGGCTTCGGCAACCCATGTTTTTTAGAAAAATGAAAGGAGGTTTTTGATGAGAAACAAAATAGCAAAAGTAGCTTCAATTGTGATGGTTTTAGTCTTAGCCTTAACGTTAATGGTTGGCTGTCGCGGGCAAGGAACTCCAACGGAAACGCTGACAATCTATCATGCGGGAAGCCTAACGGTGCCATTTGACGATTTGGCAACTGAGTTTGAGAGCGCTCATCCCAATGTTGATGTTCTATGTGAGTCGGGAGGGAGCGCTAAGATGATGAATAAGGCGATAACAGTTGAGGAAGCTGGTGAAACTCCTCCTGATATAATCGCCTCTGCTGATTACACTCTTATACCTGATAGGTTATATGAAAAGGGCTATGCTGATTGGAACATCGTTTTTGCCAGAAATACGATGGTGCTTTGTTACCGTAGCAATGCCCCTGGTTCTGCTGCGATAGTGAGTGGCACACGCACCTGGTATGATGTTCTTAGAAATGATTCCGTGAGCTATGGGCATAGCAATCCTGATGAAGACCCCTGTGGGTATAGAACGCCAATGGTCATTCAATTAGCTCAGAAGTATTACTATGATGAAGCTGCTGACTTTGGCTTAACCCCTGACTCCAATGCTGATAGGTTATATAATGCCTTGATTCCAGGTAGCGAGCATGAGCGAGGTAGAGTTGGTGGCACTAGCGAAACTAGACCTGGTGGCAGTAAAGAAGTAGTGAGTAAAAAATCAGTTGACCTTATCGTTTCAATTCAATCGGGTGATTTAGACTATGCCTTTGAGTATCGCTCCGTGGCTGTGCAACATAAGTTAAACTTCATCGAACTTGACGATGCTATTAACCTTTCACAGACAGGCAAGATGGGCAACGCAACTTATGAAGACTTTTATAAAAAGGCTTCCATAGAGATTATAAAGGAACCTGGCCCTCCTCCCACCTACAAGACTAACAAAGGCAAACCTATAGTATATGGCATAACTATCCCCTTAAATGCTAGAAACAAAGAACTTGCAATGGAATTTATTCAACTTCTTCTCTCTGATACGGGGAAAAATATAATGGAGGTAAAAAATGGTCAGCCTTTTATTGTCCCTGCTTTAACTGATGACGTAAACAAGCTGCCGGATGGACTCAAATCATTTGTAAAGTGAAATTAGTGGAGCTTGCTTGGGGAGAAAGATATTGTTTATAAGATATAATATTCGATAAAGGTAAAGTTTATTATCATGGCTAAGGAAACGAAGCTCTTTGATTCTTTTGGTCGTCGCATATATTATCTCAGGATCTCGGTCACTGATCGCTGCAACTTACGCTGCATCTATTGTATGCCGGCTGAAGGTGTTCCGTGGATACCTCATAGTGAAATACTCTCCTATGAGGAAATCGTAAGCATTGTTAAGATAGCAGTGGAGTTGGGGTTCACCAAAATAAGGCTTACCGGAGGCGAGCCTTTAGTTAGAGCAGGCCTACCTGATTTTATCAAGATGCTCTTGAGGATAGATGGAATTGATGAAATCTCGCTGACCACTAATGGGACACTTCTTAAGAAATATGCTCTTGAGCTTAAGCAGTCAGGGTTGAGGAGAGTAAACATCAGTCTGGATACACTCAAAGCTGATAGGTATCGGCATATAACCCGTTTAGGCAACTTGAAAGACGCTCTCGATGGCATTGAAGCAGCCCAGGATGCTGACCTTCATCCCAAGATAAATATAGTGGTGATGAGAGGGATAAATGAAGATGAGACCCTAGATTTTGCCAAGCAAACATATCAAGGATGGGATGTCCGCTTCATTGAACTTATGCCTTTCACCAAAGCGGCAGAATATGTGCCGGCTGAGGAGTTGCAACAGCAGATTGGATACTTGGGTGCGCTGGAGCCATGTTTTGTTGGAGGCAATGGACCAGCCGAGTATTACCGTTTACCTGAAGCTAAAGGTACTATTGGCTTTATTGCTCCTGTGAGCAAGCCAGTTTGTCTTTATTGTAACCGCATGCGTCTTACATCAAATGGCCAGATTCGCTCCTGTCTGCTCTCCGATGATGGAATTGACCTGAAAGGTCTGCTAAGAAGTAATGCTTCTCATCAGCAAATACGGCAATTGATGTTGCAAGCAGTAGCATCCAAACCAAAGTATCATCCCGTGCTTGAGAATATCTCCCTGAAATCAAATATGTCCCGAATAGGAGGTTAAAGATGTCCAAAAAACAAATTCGCATGATAGATGTCACTCGAAAGAAAGAGACAGAACGCATTGCCACGGCAAAAGGCAAAATAAGCATGAAACCCGAAACAAAGGAACTTATTCTTCGTGGCGAGGCGATAAAGGGAGATGTTTTAACCTTAGCGCAAGCTGCTGGGATAATGGCAGCAAAAGAAACGCCCCATCTTATACCGCTATGTCATCCAGTACTGCTTACCGATGTCACAGTGGATTTTGATATTGCTGTGGATAGCGATTCCATTGGAATCACTGCGACTGCTAAGGGTGTAGGTAAGACAGGCTTCGAGATGGAAGCACTGATTTCCGTATCTGTAAGTGCTTTAACCATTTACGATATGTGTAAAGGTGTGGATAAAAGCATGGCAATAGATGGAATTTGTCTGGTAAGCAAGAGTGGTGGCAAAAGTGGGGTTTATGTTGTTGATGAATACGAAAAACATAATAAAGATGGCTAGGGTAGTGGCAATCTGCATAAATCCAGAGAGAGGAAGTCCCAAGAAACCCGTTAACCAGGGTGTCTTCAAGGAAGACTATGGTCTGCTTGGCGACGCCCATGCTGGCAGCATTCGCCAAGTGAGCTTGCTGGCGATAGAGAGCATCAGCAAAATGCTTGGGGCACTGGAGGGTATTAATCCTGATAGAATGCACAGTCAGGGTGTAGTAGTTAATCCGGGTGATTCTGCTGAAAACCTGGTTACCGAGGGAATAGACTTGCTTTCTCTGAGCCCTGGTACATGGATACATGTCGGAGAAGAAGCTGTTCTGGAAATTACTGAAATGGGCAAAGCATTTCACCGTCCCGGATTTTACCTACTGCCGCTAGAGGGAGTATTCGCTCGCGTGATTCATGGGGGGATAGTGAAACCAGGTGATAACTTGAATCTCCAATCAAGTGAATCTAGAGCATGATTTTGAGGTTTTCCCTACAGTGTATAATTAGCCGAAGGTTCAAATCCAAAGCCATTATTAACTCGAACTTGGGGTAACAATTGGCAGATAGCTATTCACCCATAATCTGAAGTGCTATTTTCCGTGACCTGGGGCGATTATCAAAATCAACAAAGATTATCTGCTGCCAAGTACCCAAGGTTAGTCTTCTGCTTGTGAATGGAATGGTTAATGAAGGCCCAAGCATAGAAGCACGCACATGTGAGTGACCATTGCCATCTCCCCAAGTTCTGTTGTGCTCGTAAGGAATATCTTGTGGTATCACTCTATCCCACATATCTTTAAAATCACCGAGAAGTCTTGGTTCATACTCAATAGTCGTTATTCCCGCAGTTGAGCCGCTTACGAACAGAGTTACTGTACCATCACCTATCCCTGATTTTTCCACACTTTCTGCCACCTGGGAAGTTATATCAATAAAATCACAATTCCCCTTTGTTTGAAATATAAGCTCTTTGGTAAGTATTGTCATATTCTCACCTCCTGCCATAGAATATTTGCCAATTGGAATACTGGCCCATCTCGACATACCTGTCTTAGCCCTTCTGTGGTATTGATGGTACAGCCATAACAGGTGCCAATGCCGCACCCCATCCTTACCTCCAGGGAAATCTGAGATTTACTTATTTTAGTTCTATCCTCATTCGTTTGTAATGGCATCTTCATCATTGCTTGGTACATTTCAATCGGCCCACAGGCGAATATTTGGTCAGCCCAATCGACAAAACGAGGGATGATATTGGTTACCATCCCTTTCTCGCCCGCAGTTCCATCCTCGGTAACAGAAATGAATCTCATCCCTTCCGGTAAAGAAATGGAAGTGTTACTTGGAGCTTCGGTTCGTAAAGATGAGAAGGGATAGAGCTCCACAGCTGTGCTTGCCCCGTAAATCAAGGTTATTGAATACTGAGATGAAGCACGCTGCATCAGAAAGACAAGTGGAGCGATACCAATCCCTCCAGCTACTAGCAGCAAATTCTTGACAGAGGGCATGATGTCAAATCCTTTACCTAGAGGTCCTAAAATATCTATTTCATCGCCTCCTCGTCGCTGTGATAACCAGGAGGTACCTTTTCCTACTACCTTAAATAAAATGGCAACTTGATTTGAACTGACTTGATGTATGCTGAAAGGACGACGCAATGGCAAATTTTCACAATATATCGTAATAAATTGACCCGGCTGTCCTGAAAAAGCTATTCCTGGAGCGTCAACCCAGACAAGATGCATATTAGGTGCAATCTTTTCATTAGAAATTATAGAGGCAGGAATTTGTTTCAACTCGGATTCCGTTTTATTAGATATTCTTTAAGCGGTTGAACATTAAAAATCTGGCTACCAGTTGTTAATGCTTCTACAGCTACCTGCACGGTATCTAGCGAGGTAAAGCACGGTATTCTCTTCTCCGCAGCGGCACGCCGAATGTCAAGCCCATCTTTCAGAGAAATACGCCCTCCGGTAACAGTATTGACTACTCCATTAACAGAGCCATCGTGAATAACATCGGTAACGTTAGGATGCCCTTCACTCAGTTTCTTAGTTACCATTTTAACTGGAATTCCCATGGATTTGATCGTAGCTGCCGTCCCCTCTGTGGCATACAGACTGTAGTTAAGCGAGTGCAAATTTTTAATGGTAGGCAGGGACTCACTTTTATCTCTATCAGAGATACTGAGCAGCAGGCCTCCCTTTGAAGGTAACATCAACCCTGCAGCTATGAGTGCCTTAATCAAGGCAGATTCAAAAGTATAATCGATTCCCAGAACCTCACCTGTAGATTTCATTTCAGGGCCGAGATAGCTATCAACTCCAGTCAACTTGGACATAGAGAAAACGGGGGCTTTTATGCCTACCAACTCCTGCCTCCTCTGTAATCCTCCCTCATAGCCTTGTTCTTTGAGATTGATACCAATCATTACTTTAGTGGCAATTCGTACCATGGGCACACCAGTTACTTTAGAAATAAAGGGTATGGTCCTGCTGGCTCGGGGATTTACCTCGAAGACATATACCGATGAACATCCATTTTCTCTCATGATTACCATCTGGACATTAAACAGGCCTCTAATCTGCAGAGCCAATCCGATCCTGGTAGTGTAATCCACCATAGTATTTATCTCTTCTTCAGTTAAATTAATCCCCGGGTAAATAGACAAGGCGTCACCACTATGCACACCAGCCCTTTCTATATGTTCCATTATGCCAGGAATGAGCACTCTTTCTCCATCGCTGATAGCATCCACTTCCACTTCCTTCCCTTGCATATATTTATCTATAAGGACAGGATGCTGCCGGTCTACCTCCAGAGCAAGTGTAAGATAACGGACTAACTCAGATTCGTTATATACGATTTCCATAGCTCTACCGCCCAGTACATAACTGGGACGTACCAGCAAAGGGTAGTCTAGAGAGTTAGCTACATTTACTGCCTCGTCAACCGAAAATACGCTAGCCCCTGGCGGCTGAGGAATACCCTGTCTATCAAGAAAATCTTCGAAGCGATGGCGGTCTTCAGCTATATCTATAGCCTCGGCAGCTGAGCCGAGTATAGGTAAATTGTTATGAGCTAAAGGACCTGCTAAATTGATAGGTGTTTGCCCACCAAGTTGGACAATGGATGCTGGAACGAATCCGTCTTTAGCTTCATTCTCAAGTATGTCCCTGATGCTTTCCTCATCTAGAGCTTCGAAATAGAGACGATTGCTGGTATCAAAATCAGTAGAAACTGTCTCGGGATTAGAATTAACCATAACGCTTTGCACTCCCATTTCTTGAAGTGCCCAGGCGGAATGGACACAGCAATAATCGAATTCGATTCCCTGTCCAATACGTATAGGGCCACTGCTAATAACCACAGCCTTTTTATCTTTCAATGGCGCAGCTTCATTCTCCTCTTCATAAGTGCCATAAAAATAAGGGGTTTCAGCATCAAACTCGCCAGCACAAGTATCTACCATCTTATAGACTGGCAGGATATGCCACTGACGGCGAATTTGCCTTATCTGCTCAGGCAACCTATCAGCCAAAGTACCAATTTGTTCATCACTGAAACCCAACCGTTTTGCTTGCCATAAAAGCTGTGGTTTGAGAGGTTCGAACAGGAGCTGCTTTTCCATAGTAAAGATACTTTGCAATTTAGAAATGAACCAGGGGTCTATACCAGTATGTTGAGAAAGCCACTCTACTGTAGCACCTCTCCTCAGCGCCGCCATAATAGCCCATAGCCTCAGGTCATTAGGATAAAGTGGGTAAGAATCAATCTCCTTGTTTTTCCAGCTAGGATCTTCCCAAAGGAGACTGCGCTTACCAAACTCTAGTGAGCGAACTGCTTTTTGTAAAGTGGCTTCAAAACATCTTTCAATAGCCATCACTTCACCGGTGGCTTTCATTTGAGTGCCGATGGTGCGGTCACCCAGAGAAAATTTATCGAAAGGCCATCTGGGAATCTTAACTACACAGTAATCTAGAGCCGGCTCAAAACACGCCGAGGTCTTGCCAGTAACTCTATTGGGTATCTCATCAAGTCTTTTACCAATAGCTATCTTGGCAGCCACTCGAGCAATAGGATATCCTGTGGCTTTGCTAGCCAGGGCTGAACTGCGGCTGACGCGTGGATTAACCTCGATTACATAGTACTGACTCTTGGTCACTTCTTCTCGGTCTGGAGCCCATTTTTCAGCAACTATGGGATGTGGAGTAAGAGCAAACTGTATATTGCAACCACCTTTAATATCTAGCGCCCTTATAATTTTGAGACTGGCTGACCTGAGCATCTGGTATTCTTTGTCGGTAATCGTCTGACTAGGGGCTACCACAATACTGTCGCCAGTATGCACACCCATAGGGTCAATGTTCTCCATATTGCAGATGGTAATACAGTTATCAGCAGCATCCCGCATGACCTCATACTCAATTTCTTTCCAGCCCATAACACATTGCTCCACCAAGACCTCATGGCTCATGCTGCAATCCAATCCATTTGTAACCAGGTTTTCCAGCTCATCCATAGTGTAGACAATGCCACCACCCGTCCCCCCCAATGTATATGAAGGACGGATAACGACAGGCAAACCAATAGACCTCGCTACTCCTTTAGCTTCCTCCACCGATTTTACTGTGGCGCTCTGTGGTACAGGCTCACCAATGTTAATAAGAAGTTTCTTAAATAAAGACCTTTCTTCCGCATCTTTTATTGTTTGCACGGATGTGCCCAGCATTTTCACATCATACTTCTCCAATATCCCGGCATCGGCTAACTCCACTGCCAGGTTAAGTCCTGTTTGTCCTCCCATGGTAGGCAACAACCCATCAGGGCGCTCTCTCTCAATTATCCTGGCTAATACATCTACAGTGAGTGGCTCGATATAGACAGTATCAGCGATGCCCTCATCGGTCATGATAGTAGCTGGGTTAGAGTTTACCAATATTGTAGTCACGCCTTCTTCCCGTAATGCTCGGCATGCCTGAGTTCCAGAATAATCGAACTCGGCTGCCTGCCCGATGATTATGGGACCTGAGCCAATAACTAGGACTTTAGATATTTTAAACATACTCTCTAACCTTTTCCTTCTTTACCTCCCAATCCTCTTCTTAACAAAGTTAAATATATTCTCCATAAGTTCGTAATAGTTGCTTATCTTTCTATATATCTGCTCAGCTACTTCTTGTATATAAGTGTGCGAGGTTAGGTTTCTGTCATCAGTCATTCTAAGGCAAGCCATAGCTTGTTCCTCGCTCATAAGTCCAGAACTTAAGGCCTCTCTAAAGCAAGCCTTGGGTGAATTACATGCAATACCCTCGATCTCCTTTAAGTAATCTCTTAAGAATTTCCAGAATGCTTCAAAGGTATATTCAAACCTTTGAATAGTAGCATCTCTGACTATCACCGAATAAGGCTCCTGAGATATTTCCTTTAATGTTCTCAAAGCTTTCTCTGCTTCCTTTATCCTTCTTTCTAGCTTTTCCATATGGGCACTCCTTCTTTGAGCACCTTATCAGTAAACTGCTTAGATGCCAGGGAGAGATCAACTACATCCACCTTATAGGGTATGTTTGAATTCTCTATCCTCTCACGGAACAAAGCGATTTTGATTTTATTTATTTCGCTCCTTGGAAGTATGGCTATATCCATATCTGAAGTTTCAAAATAATCTCCTCTCGCCCTTGAACCAAACAAAATGACTGTAACATCATCATCTTTGAAGACATCCCTTATTATGCCTTTGAGTAACTCTAAAGAACTTTTATATATAGTGCTTTCTGATGTCATAGCCTTATGTCCTTTTCTCAATTGACCTTAAGCCAATGACTAAGACCCTGCTCACTTTTTTTGATGCCGTGTTATCTCTCCTTTTTCAATTTTCCTCATTAAGAGACTAGCAAAGCTTAAATATTCAAGTGTTCTATATGGATCTGCCTGAACAACATTGTCGTGAGCTTTAGGGTTTCTTATTCCTACCATAGCCCCCATAAACAAAAACTTGAAACCTTCTTGTTCATCTTTGTCGGACTGCGTTCCGCCTTTATTTCCCATATTAATAGTGCCATCCACTGCTGTGACAGTGTGTGGGGTAACATTCGGATAGCCAATCGCCAAACTGAATACCCCAACAGCACGACCACCATATTCTTCAATTACTGTCTCTAGGCTTCCATATGCTCGTTGCAGACCTAAGCGAAGAAGTTGAAATTCCTCCTCCTGTTTTTTCGTCAGTTCTGCGTTAGCTTTTGCCACAGCCAGCCCCCGATATCTAAGGAGCTCATTATAAAAATGCTCCAATTCTTCAAGCCGTTCATTGAACGACATTTCTCACCTCCTCACCATCTCCCAAAAACGCTTGAATAGATATATATTATCCTTAGGACCTAGAGAAGCTTCAGAATGATACTGGATAGACAGAATGGGCAAATCTCTATGTGTCAAACCTTCTATTGTGCCATCATTTAGATTTATATGGCTTATCTCAAGTCCTCCTTTCACGGTGTCAGCATCCACAGCATATCCATGGTTTTGAGCTGTGATATGCACTCTGCCAGTCTCCAGCTCACGAATGGGATGGTTACCACCACGATGCCCGAATTTCAATTTGAATGTTTTCGCCCCCATGGCTCTTCCTATGAGTTGATGCCCCAGACAAATACCCATTATTGGTTTTTTGCCTATGAGCTTTTTCACACTCTCGACTATATTATCGAGGAGAGCCGGGTCACCAGGACCAGGGGAGAGAACAATGCCATCAGGGTTTAGAGCTAAGACATCCTCTGCTGAAGTGGCACAAGGGACAACAGTTACTCGGCAACCAAGTTGACTTAAGATGCATAAGATGTTGTATTTCAAGCCATAATCAATAACTACGATGTGAGGTTGCTTTGCTGCTCCTTCGATATGCCCAGGACTGCGGCTAGCAATGGCAGGAGTGTTAGATTGCCATTCATAAGGTTCTTTAGTGGAAACTTGATGAACAAAATCAACAGAGTCGTATCTAGGCAGGTCTTTTATCTCCTTCACCGCTTCTTCAGCAGTCATTTTTGAACTGATGATGCCCATCATCACTCCAATCGAGCGTATGTGACGTGTCAAAGCACGTGTATCTATGCCACTGATGCCAGGAATACCACTGGCCACAAGAAATTCGTGTAAGGTACCAGTACCTTGCCAATGGCTTGGTTCCGTGCAATACTCCCGAACAGCAAAACCTCTTACCTGAATTTGCTTTGATTCGAAATCAGTTTCATTTATGCCATAATTGCCAATAAGAGGATAAGTAAGCGCTAGAATCTGGCCAGCGTAGGAAGGGTCTGTAAGCATTTCTTGATAGCCAGTCATACTGGTGTTGAAAACTACTTCACCATAAGTATCAGTCTGCGCACCGAAGGACTCGCCTTCATAAACTGAGCCATCTTCAAGGACTAGAATTGCTTTATCAGCCATGAATTACTTTTCTCCAGATAGATTTCCTGTCTTGCCTGAGGAAGCAAGAGAGTCATCCAGATAGACTGGCTTACCATTTACTATAGTCGCCATCACTTTTCCATTGAATTTGTAGCCATCGAAGGGAGTATTTTTCCCTTTGGAAGCAAATTTCTGGCTATCTACTATCCATTGTCGGGTGGGATCAAATATGGTAATATCAGCTGGAACTCCCAGTTTCAAAGTCCCCAATTCACCATCCTTGCCAATTACCGTTGCTGGTCCCCATGTTAGCTTAGATATCAAAGTAATCAAGTCAATTTTATTCTCATGCACCAGACTCATGAGACAGCCAAAGGCTGTCTCGAAACCGCTGATTCCAAAAGTAGCCAAACTCAACTCACATTCTTTGTCGGCTAGAGTATGTGGAGCATGATCAGTAGCAATGGCATCAATAAACCCATTTTTGAGCCCTTCAATCAAGCATTCTATATCCTTTTCTGTTCGTAAAGGTGGATTCACTTTAGCATTAGCGCTGGTTTTACTCATAAGTTTTTGCTCAGTTAGCGTTAAATGGTGGGGAGTAACTTCAGCAGTAACCGAAACTCCTTTTTCTTTGGCATAGCGTATAAGTTCTACCGACTCACATGTACTAACATGGGCAATATGAACTTTGGCACCAGTTAGTTTTGCCAAAGCGATATCACGAGCCACCATGATTTCTTCAACAGCTGCTGGTACTCCCTTCAATCCCAGCCTTTTGGCTACCTGACCTTCACTGATGACTCCGCCAGCAGCCAGTGTTTTATCTTCACAATGATCGATAATTGGTAAGCCAAGCTTGCGGCCACAATCCAAAGCGCAACGCATCACTGCGGAATTGGATACAGGGTCACCGTCATCACTGAAGGCAATCACCCCCGCACCAGCTAGCGCCGCCATATCACAAATTTCTTTACCGGCTCTTCCTTTAGTAATGCAACCTATAGGAAGAATATTAACCAAGCCCTCCTTAGCGGCTTTTTGTTTTACATAATCTACAGTATCACAGTTATCCAGAGGAGGATTAGTGTTAGCCATGCAGCAAACAGTGGTGAAGCCACCTATGGCGGCTGCCTTTGTTCCTGTTGCGATAGTCTCTTTCTCCTCAAAACCTGGTTCGCGGAGATGACAATGAAGGTCTATAAAGCCAGGACATACAATTAGCCCGGTGGCATCAAGTAGCAGATATCCAGGCTGAACTGGTATCCTTTTCTCTTCTATCTGTATAATCTTGCCTCCAAGAACAAGTAAGTCACCAACTTGATCCACACTCTGGCTGGGGTCAACTATACGGCCACCATAGATAAGCAAAGAGATAGATTCGCTATTTATTTCTTTCATCACTTCGTATTACATACTTACTGGGCTTAAACCCCCGAGCTTGAGCTTCATTTTCCGAATCAAAAATAACCAGATTCTCTGGTTTGATTTCTCGAATCCAACGGCTGTCAGAGTCATGATATTTTTTATTCTCCAACCTCCCCTCATGCCAATCTGAACTGGCGATATAGCGAGGATAAAGTTCGTGTTCACAATAGACACACCTCAATATTAAAGGCGCAAGGCTTATTATTTCGAACTCGGGCTTGATATATCTTGTTTCCGTTTTCTGGTTCGACACACAAATTGGATTAGCACACTTGATTCCTGAATCTCGCTTATAAACAGTATAGTTTATTTTTGGGCTGAAAGACTTGTCTTCTTCAGAGATTGTAATCTCTTTAGCTCCTAGCAATAGAGCTATAAGTGCCATTCTCACAGGTACCCCACGAGCAGCCTGTTTGAAGTACATACTCCTGGGGTCAGCATCTATCTCGTAAGCTAGTTCATCAATGCGAGGTAATGGGTGCATAACCAACGCTTTACGAAGCTCCTTTTTTCTGAGAAAAGTTTTATCTACCATAAGGTAACTTTCCCCTGGATTCAGTTCTCTCTTTGAGGGAGCAAGTCGCTCTTTTTGCAGCCTAGTGATATAAAGAGCGTCAATCCCTGCCTTTAACTCAACTTGAGCACTGATGTCAGGCATCATTGCAAGTTGGTGAGGATGACCAGGCGTCATGTAGATAGCATCCACAGGGAAAAACCTTCCCTTAGAGGCATACTCCAGAGCTGCCACATTCCTTTCTAGCGTACCTCCATACTCTGTAGTTAGTTTCCTTACTATGTATTCTGGCATTTCCAATCCCGGGCTGGGATGGAAAAGGATCGTAGCGCCGAACCGAGCCAATACACAAGCTAAAGAGTGTATTGTTCGTCCGTGTTTCAAGTCACCCCACAAGGCAATCTTCAGCCCTTTAATAGTTTGTTTTTCTTTCTTAATGGTGTAAAGGTCGCATAAAGTCTGGGTAGGATGTTCATGACTTCCATCACCAGCATTTATCACCGGAATGCCAGCATATTCAGCAACTACCTTAGCAGCTCCTTCCCACGGGTGCCTGATGACAATTATATCGGCATAACTCCCGATCACTCTGGCCATGTCAGCGATACTTTCGCCCTTGGCTAGCGAACTTGCGCCTATATCAACTGCACTTATGACATGGCCCCCGAGTCTCAACATCGCTGTCTCAAAAGACAATCGCGTCCTGGTACTGGGCTCAAAAAATAAACTCGCCATGATTTTCCCCGGACACATCTCAGATTGACTATTTATGGAATTTGACATTTCATCCGCCAGGGAGAATATTGACTCAATTTCCTGGTTGGATAAATCATCTGCGGTAACCAGATTTCTATTCAGTAAACTAGCGGTAGTCACTTTTTCAATTCTCCCATAGATGGAAAGTCTTTGATTAGACTCACAATCACTACTTCATCTACATCATCAGTTTCCTTTAATTGGACCCGCACATCTTCATCACGGGAACTCGGTATATTTTTACCGACATAATCAGCTCGGATAGGGAGTTCTCTATGGCCGCGGTCAATGAGAACAGCCAATTGTATCGACCTAGGGCGGCCTAAATCTATAAGGGCATCCATAGCGGCACGAATACTCCGCCCAGTATAAAGGACATCATCAACCAAGATCACGTGCCTGTCAGTGATATCAGTGGGGATATCAGTATTTTGGAGAATTGGTTCTAACTTTAGAGAAGAAGCATCATCGCGATAGGGATGGATATCTAAAGTGCCGACGGGGATCTCGATTCCCTCAAAATCACCAATTATACGGGCTATACGTCTGGCTAAAGGTACCCCGCGCGTCCACATACCCACAAGTACGATATTTTCGGCACCCTTGTTTCTTTCTACGATTTCATGTGTGATACGAGATAGAACCCGCCTTATATCATCCGAAACTAGAAGGATTTTCCCGGATATCAAAAAACCTCCTGCCATAAAACTGACAAGAGGTAGCCACTTAACTCCCCTGCCTCGAAAGGAATTCCTGGTTTACTTTGTTTTCCCATGCTTTCCCCTTATCAGCCTCACTGGACTGATTTAAAGGCTTTCTAATACTAGCATGATTGTGCCGATAATACAACTTCTCCAGGTAAATTGACGCTAGTCGAGCATTATGCTATGTTAGACAACATACTTTTTTAGTTTGAAGAGTTGCGTGGTTCATCTCTGAAGGGAAGAGAAAATGAGAAGTGATGCCATCAAGAAAGGTGTTGAGCGAGCACCCCAAAGGTCATTGCTATATGCTGTGGGTTGTTCACCAAGTGATTGGAATAAGCCTTTTATTGGGGTCGCGAGTAGCTTCACTGAAATTGTGCCAGGACACATCCATTTACAGTCTATTGCACAAGCGGTAAAAGAAGGAATCCGTGATAGTGGAGGAGTACCATTTGAATTTAATGCTATAGCTGTCTGTGATGGCATTGCCATGAATCACCTAGGGATGAAATATAGTTTACCCAGCCGAGAGATCATAGCTGATTCTATGGAAATCATGGCTCGAGCACATACTTTTGATGCTCTGGTGTTTATTCCTAACTGTGATAAGGTTGTGCCTGGGATGTTAATGGCAGCAGTAAGGCTTAACTTGCCCTGTATCTTTGTCAGCGGTGGGCCCATGATGGCAGGCAAACTTACCAGAGGAGATGAGACTAAAATAGTTGACCTTAACTCAGTATTTATGGCGGTGGGGCAACTTGCCAAAGGAGATATTTCTGAAGATGAACTTACAGAGTTAGAAAAAGTTGCGTGCCCTGGTTGTGGCAGTTGCTCTGGGATGTTCACTGCTAATACCATGAACTGTCTTACCGAGGCTATGGGCATGGCATTACCTGGTAATGGAACTATCCCAGCGGTACAGGCTAGGCGAACTCAGTTGGCATATCAAGCAGGCCAGCAAATTGTGAATATAGTGACTAAGAATATTCTCCCCAGAGATATCGTCACCAAAAACTCTATTTATAATGCCTTTGCCGTTGATATGGCCCTGGGTGGCAGTACCAACTCTGTTTTGCATCTCACTGCGATAGCTCATGAGGCAGGAATAGATTTCCCTCTCTCGTGGCTCAATGAAATCAGTCAAAGTATTCCCCATATTTGTAAGTTGAGTCCGGCAGGTGAATACCACATCGAAGACTTAGACCTCGCGGGTGGTATTATGGCAGTAATGCGAGAAATATCAGATTTGCTGAAACTTGAACCGAAAACTGTGTTGGGAAAATCAATAGGTGAAGTAATAAAGGAATATGATGTCAAAGATAGAAATGTAATTCATCCATCGTCCAATCCTTATTCTGCTACTGGTGGTATTAGTATGTTGTTTGGTAACCTAGCACCGGGTGGTGGTGTGGTGAAAAGTGCTGCTGTAGCTCCAGAAATGTTGGTTCATCGCGGTCCAGCAAAGGTCTTCGATAGTGAAGAAGAGGCAACATCAGCTATAATGGCTGAGAGAATAAAGCCGGGCGATGTGGTTGTTATACGATATGAAGGGCCAAAAGGAGGCCCCGGAATGCGTGAAATGTTAATGCCGACTTCTCTTCTCGGTGGCATGGGCATGGATAAAAAAGTGGCTCTAATCACCGATGGGCGCTTTTCCGGAGCGACGAAGGGCGCATCTATTGGCCATATCTCTCCTGAAGCAGCAGAGCGAGGGCCGATAGCGGTTCTGAACAATGGTGATATCATTAAGATAGATATACCTAACCACAAGTTAGAAGTAGAATTAAACCAAAGGGAAATAGAGCAACGGTTAAGTTCATTACCAGTCTTTGAGCCTAAGATAAAGACCGGTTATCTCAAGCGCTATGCCGATAAAGTGACTTCAGCCAGCAAAGGAGCAGTGTTTACGGATTGAGGTAAATCCCACATGAAAAAGACAGGTGCCCAGATTCTATGTGAAGGCCTAACGAGGGAAGGCGTGGAAGTTATTTTTGGCATCCTTGGGGGTGCTGTTTTACCCATATATGATACCTTACCTCAATACCCACAACTTCGGCACATATTAACTCGTCATGAACAGGGGGCGGCTCATGCTGCTGAAGGTTACGCCCGAGCTACTAATAAAGTGGGAGTATGTATTGCCACGTCGGGGCCAGGAGCTACTAACCTCGTTACCGGCATTGCTGATGCTTATATAGACTCTGTTCCTATGGTGGCTATAACTGGTCAGGTAGCCAGCCCTTTTATTGGTAAGGATGCTTTCCAGGAAATAGATATTACCGGTATTACGCTTCCTATCAGCAAATACAATTATCTTGTTACTGATGTTACAAAGCTGGCTGAAACAGTCAAAGAGGCTTTCTATATTGCTCAGACTGGGAGACCTGGGCCTGTGCTTATCGATATTCCCAAGGATGTTCAGGAAAAGATAACTGATTTTGTTTATCCAGAAAAAGTGAATTTGTCCAGTTACAAAATTACCTCAATGGGCCATGTAGCACAAATCAGGAGAGCTGCAAGGCTTATTGACAAAGCTGAACGGCCTCTCATTATTGCTGGCAGAGGAATAATTATTTCCCAAGCCTATGATGAGCTTGAGGAGTTAGCGGAGAAAGCACAAATCCCTGTGGTTAGCACTTTGCTTGGCCTTAGTTCCTTCCCCGGAAAGCATGTACTGAATTCCGGAATGCTGGGGATGCATGGCATGGCTTATGCCAATCTGGCAGTGCAAAATACTGATCTTATCGTTGCCATCGGCATGAGATTTGATGACCGAGCTACTGCAAACACCGGTGGTTTTGCTCCCGAAGCTCGCATTATTCACATTGATATTGATCCTGCTGAGATAAGTAAGAACGTGCCAGTGGATGTTCCCATAGTTGGGGATGTTAAGGCTGTACTCAAGGTTCTCAATAAAGACATTGAAAAAACAGATCATCTGGAGTGGGTATCACAGCTAGAACAATGGAAATATGAACATCCTTTAATGGATGTTGGGCAAGGTGATAAACTTCTACCAGAATACGTTATCCGCCAGATTTATGAAGCTACTCAGGGTAATGCTATAGTGGTCACTGGAGTAGGGCAGAATCAGATGTGGGCAGCACAACACTTCACCTATATCAAGCCCAATAGCTTTATTTCCGCTGGGGGCTTAGGTCCTATGGGCTTCGAACTGCCTGCAGCTATGGGCGCTAAGGTTGGTTGTCCTGAAGAGATAGTATGGTGTATTGCTGGTGATGGCGGTTTCCAAATGACCATGCAGGAGTTAGGTACTATAGCACAAGAGAATATTGCTGTTAAAATAGCCATCATAAACAATAGCTGTCTTGGAATGGTACGACAGTGGCAGGAATTATTTTATCAGCGTCGCTATGTTGATACCAAACTCTGGAATCCTGATTTTGTTAAGATCGCTGAAGCATATGACATTCCTGGTATCAGAGTGAGACACAGGGATGAGGTAATTCCAGCTATTAACAAAGCAATGGATTATCTTGGCCCATTTCTCATCGATTTCTTTGTTGAGCCAGAGGAAAATGTCTACCCTATGGTGCTACCGGGAGAAAGTTTAGCTAGATTTCTGGAGATACCAAAACCTGAGGTATTAAGTAAATGATAATTCCTTCTCCCTGATAAGATGGAGTCAGAACGAAAAAGAGTTTTGAAGGAACAAGGTGTTTGATACGAAACATACCCTGATAGCTCTAGTAGAGGATAAGCCTGGCGTGCTCAACAGGGTAGTCAGTTTGTTTCGCCGAAGAGGTTTCAATATACAAAGTCTCGCGGTAGGTAGCAGTGAGCACCCTGGTTTATCCCGCATGACTGCTGTCGTTGCTGGTGATTCTATTATAGTAGAGCAAGTCAGAAAACAATTGGACAAGTTAATCGATGTAGTCAAAGTATCTGATATAACTGATGAAGATATGATCGCCAGAGAGTTAGCTTTAATCAAGGTCAAAGCCACTGCTTCAACAAGAAGTGAAATTATGCAAATTGTTGATATTTTCCGGGCCAATATAATTGATGTTGCCCTAGATTCATTAACGGTAGAAGTCACCGGAGACGAGAGCAAAATGGAATCCTTAATTGATCTTCTTCGCCGTTTTGGAATCAAGCAAATTAGCCGAACTGGCAGAATCGCCTTGACTCGTGGTATTACCAGAGATTGATTTTATGAGGAGGTTAATATGGCTAAAATTTACTATGAGAAGGATGCTAATCTAAACCTGATTAAAGAAAAGGTAGTTACTATTATTGGCTATGGTAGTCAGGGACATGCTCATGCCCAGAATCTCAGGGACAGCGGATGCAAAGTTATCGTTGCTGAAGTACCTGGTAGCGAAGCTTGGGAAACAGCACAAAATGCAGGCTTCCAGGTAACGAGTGCCAGTGAGGCAGCCCATAATGCTGATATCATCGTCATGCTAGCTCCTGATAATCTACATCCTCAAATCTATCACGAGTCCATTGAAAAGGAAATGGTCAAGGGCAAAACCTTAATGTTCGCTCATGGCTTTAATATTCATTATTCCCAAATTGTGCCATCATCTGAAATCGATGTTAGCATGATTGCTCCCAAATGTCCGGGGCATATGCTGCGCCAACTTTATATCGAAGGTTCGGGAGCCCCTGCTTTGATTGCCATCCATCAAGATGCCTCAGGTAAAGCCAAAGACATTGCCTTAGCTTATGCCAAAGGTATTGGATGTGCCAGAGCCGGCGTTTTGGAAACAACTTTTGCTGAAGAGACTGAAACTGACCTCTTTGGTGAACAGACAGTGCTCTGTGGTGGAGTCTCTTCATTGGTTAAAGCTGGTTTTGAAACATTGATGGAGGCTGGTTACCAGCCAGAAATTGCTTATTTTGAATGCTTCCATGAATTGAAACTCATTGTTGACCTGATGCATCAAGGCGGTTTGAATTATATGAGATATTCGGTCAGTGATACAGCAGAATATGGCGATTATACCCGAGGGCCTCGAGTTATTGATGACTCGGTTAAGGATGAAATGAGACAAATCCTGGATGAAATCCAGGATGGCACTTTCGCTAAGGAGTGGATTTTAGAGAGTCAGGCTGGCCGTCCTAGCTTCAATGCTATGAAGCAGAAGGACTCTCAACACCCAGTTGAAGTCGTGGGCAAAAAGCTCAGGGAGATGATGCCGTGGCTGAAGAAGTAGCTTTTAAAAAGAAAACTTATGGGTAGAGTTATTATCTTCGATACCACCTTGCGGGATGGAGAACAATCGGCCGGAGCAAGCCTAAATGCTCAGGAAAAGCTGGAAATAGCCAAGCAATTAGATAAGCTTGGTGTTGATGTTATTGAAGCTGGTTTTCCTGCTAGTTCGCCCGGCGATTTTGAATCTGTTCATCTTATCGCAAACGAGGTTAAACGCCCTGTGATTTGCGCCTTATCCTATTGCAATCCTAATGCTATAGACAAAGCCTGGCAGGCAGTTAAAAAGACAGCCCACCCTCGAATTCATATTTTTCTTTCAGCTTCAGATATCCATCTTTCCTATCAGCTCAACAAAAGTAGGGAGGAAGTTCTCAAGAGTTCCTGCGATATGGTAGCTCGAGCTAGGACTTATCTGGATGATATTGAATTCTCTCCCATGGATGCCAGCCGCACCGAGCCTGCTTATCTTTATCGTATTTTAGAAGCAGTGATTGACGCTGGGGCAACAACAGTCAACATACCTGACACCGTAGGCTATACTACTCCTCAGGAATTTGGCAGCTTAATTCGGGGAATTCTGGAAAATGTGCCCAATATCCAGAGGGCTGTGCTTAGTGTGCACTGCCATAATGACTTAGGGTTAGCTGTAGCTAACAGCCTTGAGGCAATAAGGGAAGGAGCACGTCAAGTAGAGTGTACCATCAATGGCATTGGAGAGCGAGCTGGCAATGCCTCTTTAGAGGAAATTGTTATGGCCTTAAAAACCCGCTATGATTCCTTTGGACTAGTTACTAATATCGATACTACCCGAATCTACAGGATAAGTCGGCTGGTAAGCGAGCTCACTGGTTTTTCTGTTCAACCCAATAAAGCTATTGTGGGAGCAAATGCCTTCCGTCACCAATCAGGAATCCATCAAGATGGCATACTCAAGAAAGCTATCACCTATGAAATTATGGACCCCAGGTCAGTTGGCATTCCAGCAAGCAACTTGGTATTAAGTAAGTTAAGCGGCAAGCATGCCTTTAGGGAACGACTTGCTGAGCTTGGCTATACTTTGAATGATGAAGCGCTGGATCACGCCTTTCAGAAATTCAAAGAGTTAGCTGGCAAGAAAAAAGAGATTACAGACCGGGATATCGAATCTTTAATAGCTGAAGAGTTACGCACCTCTAGCGAGGCATACCACCTTGACCATGTTGAAGTTTCTTGCGGTGATCATAGCCTCCCTACAGCCACAGTCAGGCTCATTGATCCTGAGGGACAAAGCCTAGCTGATGCCGCATTGGGCGCAGGTCCTGTAGATGCCATCTATAAAGCCATCAACCGCATAGTTGGAGTACCTAACAAGCTCACAGAATTCACCATTAAATCAGTTACCGAAGGCATTGATGCTATCGGTGAGGTGTTGATAAGAATTGAAAGCGACGGCGTAACTTATACTGGTCGTGGCGCCGCTACTGATATTATCGTGTCCAGTGCCAAAGCATATATGAATGCCTTAAATCGCTTACTGGCTAGTAAAGCAACTGAAAAAGGAATTTCTAAATGAGCCCCTGGCTGGATATGGTTTTGAGATTGCTGCTGGCCGCCGTTCTGGGAGCAGGCATTGGCTATCACCGTGAAAGAGCTGGTAAGGCAGCGGGATTGCGTACTCACATCTGCATCGCTTTGGGTGCAGCACTGTTCACCGTGGCCTCTATTTTTGGCTTTGGTGGTAACGCCGACCCTGCGCGTGTTGCCGCTGGAGTAGTAGCTGGAGTTGGCTTCATTGGTGCTGGAGTTATTTTTCGTGGCATGCATGGATCTGGAGACGGGGTAGCCGGAATAACCAGTGCAGCGGTGATTTGGGTAACTGCTGCCGTAGGTTTAGCTGCTGGAGCTGGACTTTATTCCATTGCTGCTATTGTAACTCTCATTACAGTGATTGTGTTGATGCTTCCCAAAATCCGCGGATAAAAATATCACCACTCCAATCCTCTCTCCTTCGCTAAGGGAAGATTGCAATACGGTGGAGAATGAAGTAACTAATGGAAACACTGGCGGAAAGGATTTTAGCTGCCCACTGCGGCAGAGAAAAAGTCGAACCTGGCGAATTTATAACCACCAGGGTTGACTTGGTTCTAGCTAATGATATTACAGCCCCTCTGGCTATAAAGGAATTTCAGCGATTCGGAGTACCCAAAGTTTTCGACCCGACAAAAATAGTAATGGTGCCTGACCATTTCTGTCCCAATAAAGATATCCCATCCGCGGAACAAGCAAAATTGATGCGAGAGTTTGCCAAAGAGCAGGAATTGGTTTATTTCGAGGTGGGGCGGATGGGGATTGAACATGTCCTCCTACCTGAACAAGGTCTTGTCTTACCGGGTCAAGTTATCGTTGGTGCTGATTCCCATACATGTACTTATGGCGCCTTAAGCGCTTTTGCTACGGGAATGGGTTCAACTGATATCGCTGTAGCTATGACAACCGGCGAAATATGGATGAAGGTACCGCCGACGATTAAGTTTATTTACCATGGCAAATTAGGAAAGTGGGTTGGTGGCAAAGACCTTATCCTTTACACCATTGGAGACATTGGCGTTGATGGAGCACTTTATTCAGTCATGGAATTTAGTGGTGAGGCGATTGATGCTCTACCAATGGATGGACGCTTCACCATGGCAAACATGGCTATTGAGGCTGGTGCTAAAGCCGGGATTTTTAATGTAGATGCTAAAGCTGAGAGATATATTAAGGAACATGGAAGTCAACCTTATCCAATATACCAATCGGGTGGAGATGCCCAATATGCAAACACAATTGAATACGCTGTTGCAGAAATTGAACCTCAGGTAGCATTTCCTCATCTTCCTTCCAATGTTAAACCTGTAAGCCAGGTTGGTGATATAAAATTGGACCAGGTAGTAATTGGCGGATGTACTAATGGTCGCCTTGAGGATTTAAGACTGGCAGCCAGAATACTTAAGGGAAGGCAGGTGCATCCCGACTTGAGATGTATCATCATTCCTGGCTCACAAAAAGTTTACCTTGATGCATTGAGAGAAGGATTAATAGAAACCTTTATAGGAGCTGGAGTTGCAGTAAGTACTCCTACTTGTGGTCCCTGTCTCGGTGGATATATGGGAGTTCTGGCTGCTGGCGAGCGTTGTCTCTCTACCACCAATAGAAACTTTGTTGGTAGAATGGGAAGCCCCGAGTCTGAAGTCTACCTTAGCAACCCAGCAGTAGCCGCTGCAAGCGCCATTTTGGGAAGGATTGGAAGCCCTGGGGAGATACTAAATTCAAAATCCTCGAGATAACCTTCTCCCGAAAGGTAAAAAAGAGGTATATTATTTTACTAAAAATAGAGAGGATAAAGGATGTCAAGTCGCCTAGTACAAATATTTAAAGATAAAAAACTTGTAGAGAAAATTGAGGAGCGTTTGCCTTATCTATTCCAGCTTGCGGAGATGGATAGCTCAAGAGCAGGGAAAATTGGAATGGAGGTTGGCTCTCTTAGGGAAAGGATAATAGTATCTTTACTTATATACAAATTTGATGAAGATAATGTAGAGACAGAAATTCCTATCACTCTGGCAGAAGTTGATGTAAAGTTATTTGAAGAGCCCATCTCCATAAAGACAGTTACAGGCAAAGGATTAAACGGAGTTAAGCTTATATGGACAGTTGATGCTCAAAAAGCAAGAGAGTTTCAGAAGAGTTATTATCCTCATTGCGATATTTTGCTTATACAAGTTAATTGGAATAATACAGGAGGATTTTATTACATACCTCTAGAAGCTCAAAGAAGACTTTTCAATAGGATAAGCACAGAAAAATACCTTAAACTACCTAAGCCGGGGACAAACCCGAGAGGCGTGGAGATTACTAAAGAGGCATTAGAAACTTTAGTTGAGGACAAAGAATCTAAGGCTATCGAAATATATTGGCAAAGGGAAAAGATAGACTATAATCCTTATAAGAGATGGATTGAGTATTGGAAGGAAGCTTAAGATGAAAAATAATCGAAGAAAAAAGGGAACTCAAACAAGCTCCTTTGGCTCTCCTGGAAGGATAAACCACGATTCTACTTTATTTTACGCTAGTAAACTCTATGAAGGCTTGCCCAAAGAAGAAAAAATTAAATACGCAGAAAACCCTGTTCGTTCCGAACTTCTGGACAAGGTGTTCTGCAAATCAAGCAAACGAATGGAGGAATTGCCTGATAACAGTGTTCACTTGATGGTTACTTCGCCACCTTACAATGTGGGAAAAGAATATGATGAAGACTTGACTCTCAAAGGATACGAAGAATTTCTGAGAGGCATATGGCAAGAAGTTTACAGAGTGCTTGTGCCTGGAGGCAGAGCTTGTGTAAATATTGCCAATCTGGGAAGAAAACCATATATCCCACTTCACGCTTTTGTTATCGAAGATATGCTTGATCTGGGTTTCTTGATGAGGGGAGAGATTATCTGGAACAAGGCTTCGAGCTCTAGCCCTTCTACAGCTTGGGGAAGCTGGCTTTCCGCAGCTAATCCAACGTTAAGGGATATTCATGAGTATATATTAGTTTTTTCCAAAGGAACATTTACAAGGAAAAGGCAACCAAATAGAGATAACACTATATCCAGAGAAGAATTCCTGGAGTTCACCAAAAGTGTGTGGACCTTCCCTGCTGAGCAAGCAAAGTCTGTTGGACATCCAGCACCTTTCCCTATAGAACTACCATACAGACTTATTCAACTCTATACTTACCAAGATGAGGTTGTTTTAGATCCCTTTGTAGGAAGTGGGCAGACAGCCATAGCAGCAGTAAAAACAAAACGACATTACGTGGGCTACGATATAAACGAAGACTATGTGAAGTTAGCAGAGAGAAGAATCAGGAGATTTAGTTATACTCAAAGCATCCCTACCCTGTTTGACCTCATAGTAAAAGAGGGTAGGATAGAATATACAAAATAGCACTAATTACATAAATTTTAAAAGAGATTGAATGAAACTAAGAGGCAAAGTTCGCAAATTCGAGAGCGATGTTAATACTGATGTCATTATTCCAGCGCGTTACTTAAATATTTCAGAGCCTGGTGAGCTGGCAAAGCATTGTATGGAGAATATTGACCCCAACTTTACTGCTAAAATCGAGCCGGGAGATATTATAGTTGCCACTACGAATTTTGGGTGTGGCTCATCCCGTGAGCACGCTCCTTTAGCCATTAAAGCTTGTGGCGTATCCTGTGTTATTGCTCAAAGCTTCGCTCGCATCTTCTTTCGCAATGCTATTAACATTGGCCTGCCTCTTCTAGAATGTGCTGATGCGGTGAATGAAACTGAAGACGGCGATACCTTGGAAGTTAACCTTTCTCATGGTGAGATTAAAAATATTTCCAAGGGGAAGACATTTATTGCCAGTCTATACCCAGAATTTATGATGGGAATAATCAATGCTGGAGGATTAGTAGAATATACTAAGAATAAATTGAACTTTTAAGTGATATGGAATTCGATATAGCTGTTTTACCTGGTGATGGTGTTGGACCTGAAGTTGTAGATGCAGGAATGAAAGTTCTACAGGCTATAAGTGAAAAGTTTGGATACAAATTTAACCTGCAGCAAGACTTAATAGGTGGCATTGCTATAGATGCTTATGGTGCAGCCCTCAGTAAAAAAACATTAGATATGTGCAAACACTGTGATGCTGTGTTGCTGGGAGCGGTTGGTGGCCCCAAGTGGGATGATCCTAATGCTAAAATTCACCCTGAAGATGGCCTTTTGGCTTTGAGGAAAGAGCTAGGCTTGTTTGCCAATTTGCGTCCCGTAAAAGTTTTACCTATATTGGTTAATTCCACCTCTCTTAAGCCAGAAGTGGTTGATGGAGTTGATTTAATGATTGTGAGGGAACTTACCGGCGGGCTTTACTTCAGTCAACCTAAAAGACAATGGCGAACTCCTGGGGGAAGACAGGCCATTGATACCTTAGTTTACTCTGAATCAGAGATTGAGCGCATACTAAGAATCGGATTCGAACTGGCTCGCAACCGCTGTAAGAAGCTGACCTCGGTGGATAAAGCCAATGTTCTTGAGTCATCTCGCTTGTGGCGTCAGATTGCCAACGAAATCTCCATTGACTACCCCGACGTTGCGCTGCAGCACATGCTGGTAGATTCCTGTGCTATGCGGCTCATCCAGCATCCCACTGAATTTGATGTTCTGGTTACAGAAAACATGTTTGGCGATATTCTCACAGATGAAGCTTCCATATTGGCTGGCTCTATGGGTATGCTGCCTTCGGCTAGCTTAGCTGGAATTCCTAATAAGAAAACCTTTGGCTTGTATGAGCCAATTCATGGGAGCGCACCAGATATAGCCGGACAGAACATAGCTAATCCCATCGCCACTATTCTAAGTGTAGCTATGATGCTGCGCTATTCCTTTGAACTAGAAATCGAAGCTCAAGCTGCAGAAAATGCCGTTTTTGCTGTCTTGGAAAAGAGATATAGAACTTGCGATATAATGTCAGAGAATAAGGTTGAGGTGGGGACAAAGGAGATGGGGGAATTAATCGCCGGGCAAATAAGACAAGGTCAATAGTAGGATGTTAGCGAGCTAGAAAGAGAGGAACACACTGGGCGAATTTCAGAATTAACAAATTCGAAGGAGGCAAAGTAAGTATGGGACATAAATATGTAGCTGTTGACAAGAAGGGGGAAATTGCCTTTCTCATACTGGATCGCCCCCCAGGTAATATGCTTAACCAAGGACTCTTCACTGAGGTTTCTCAAACTCTTGGAGAATTGGATGAGGAGAAGGACACAAGGTTAATTATAGTGAGAGGAACTGGAGACAATTTCTGCGTGGGAGCTGATGTCGCTGAAATTACCACTCTTGATAAGGTGGGGTGTCGCAACTTCTTTCTTGGTCTTACTAGAATGTATAAGACCTTTCACAGCATAGATAAAGTAACAATAGCTATGGTTCATGGTTACGCCACTGCAGGCGGCATGGGGATTGTTTCATCCTGTGACCTTGCTGTTGCATCAGAAGATGCCCACTTCGGATTTACTGCAGTGAATGTAGGGCTTTTCTGTATGAGTGGCACAGCGGTAATGGCTCCACGAGTCATGGGCAGGAAAAAGGCATTAGAGATGGGGTTAACCGGACAGATACTTGATGCGGAGAAAGCAGAGAGATTAGGAATGGTGAACATAGTTTGTTCCAGAGAGAAACTTGAGTCAACAACAATGGAACTAGCTCAAAAGATACTCAGTAAAAATCCTATTTCCATTGTTATGGGGAAAAGGAGCTTCTATACCTGTGCTGATATGGAATATGATAAAGCATTAGAGTATAGTGCAGAAATATTTGGTACTCTGGCAGCAACTGCAGAGGCAAAAGAGGGAATGAGGGCGTTTCTAGAAAAACGAAAACCTAAGTGGTAAGAGCTTGTTCGTCTTGCTTAATGAAATAGTCTACTTTAAGTGTAACAGGTAATAATGATGCGTATTCAACTTTATGACACGACACTGAGGGACGGTGCTCAACAGGAGGGAATCTCTTTCTCTGTTGAGGACAAATTAAAGATTGTTCAAAAGTTAGATGAGCTAGGCATCGATTTTATCGAAGGTGGCTGGCCTGGCTCTAACCCCAAGGATACTGAGTTTTTTGCTATGGCGAGGGGTTTGCGTTTGAATCACGCAATCTTGGTTGCCTTTGGCAGCACCAGGCACTCGGGGTGCAGAGCAGAAGAAGATATCAACCTGCAAGCTCTATTAGAAGCCAAAACTGATGTGATTACCATTGTGGGCAAGAGCTGGGACAAGCAAGTAACTCAGGTTTTAGAAACCACATTGCATGAAAACCTCCACATGATTGTGGATTCGATAAGCTACCTTAAATCGAAGGGGTTGAGGGTTTTCTTTGATGCAGAGCACTTCTTTGATGGTTATAAATCAAATACTGAATATAGCATTGAAGTAGTGAACCGTGCTGCGAAAGCTGGTGCCGAATGTGTAATCCTTTGTGATACTAATGGGGGCAGTTTACCCCAACAGATAGCGGAAGCTGTTAAAGCTGCTCAGAAAAGCGTCTCCGTGCCCTTAGGTATTCATGCCCATAATGATAGTGAACTTGCCGTAGCGAATTCTTTAGCTGCCTGTGAAGCTGGAGTAGTCCAAGTTCAAGGGACCATCAATGGTTGCGGTGAACGTTGTGGCAATACTAACCTTTGTTCTCTCATCCCTGCTCTGAAACTCAAGATGGGCATTAATTGCGTCACCAAAGAGCAGTTAATGAGAATCAGTGATCTTTCCCATTATGTATCTGAAATAGCTAATTTGCCCCACTACGACCGGCTTCCTTACGTTGGTGCCTCTGCCTTTACTCATAAAGGTGGCATACATGTCTCTGGCTTGATGAAATGGCAAGACAGCTACCAGCATATTGATCCCAAGATGGTAGGTAATCGACCTCAGGTTATTATCTCTGAGTTAGCAGGTAAAGGAAGCGTTATCTACAAGGCTAAAGAGCGCCACTTGCCTATTCCCGGAAGCAAGGAAATTGCAAAAATACTCCAGCAAATTAAATTACTAGAGAGCCAGGGTTTTCAATATGACACCGCTGAAGCTTCATTTGATCTCTTACTTCGTCGTGCCCAGCCTGATTATAAGCCTCCATTTGAATTAGTTGATTTCATGGTAGTAATAGAGAAACGCCGTCGCCTTCCTAGTAGTGGGAATCAAGAAGAGCTGCTATCGGAAGCCACAATTAAAGTCAAAGTAGATGACAGGGTGGTGCACACAGCTGCTGAGGGTGAAGGCCCAGTGAATGCACTTGACCAAGCTCTGCGTAAAGCTTTAGTCCAATTCTACCCTGATTTAGCTGCTGTAACTCTCACTGACTACAAGGTGCGCATTCTAGAAGAAACTGCCGGCACTGCCTCCAAAGTACGGGTGCTCATTGATTCCAGTGATGGCAAAGAGCACTGGAGAACCGTAGGTAGTTCAATCAATATTATCGAAGCTAGTTGGCTGGCCTTGGCAGATAGCATTGAGTACTGGCTGATAAAGCAGATAGATACCAGATAAGATATTGCTCTTTTATTTTTAGATACATAACTTATGCTAGCCCTTAATAACACCTATAGGAACTGACATAGCTACCTTTTTAGCGATGCCACTTTGATGGACAACATCAATTACTTCGGAGACATCTTTATAAGCCTGAGAGGCCTCTTCAGCCAGTGAAGGAATATCCCTTGCCTTGATGGTAATTCCCTTATCCTGTAACTCCTGGAGTATATCTCTGCCTTTCATGCTCCGCCTAGCTGCACTGCGACTGAGCATCCTCCCAGCACCATGACAGGTGGAACCAAAACTTTCCTCCATCGCTTTCTGAGTCCCCACAGCAATAAAGGAACAACGCCCCATATCACCAGGAATAAGCACTGGCTGTCCTATCTCTTTATAATATTGCGGAATGTCCTTGTGTCCCGGCGGGAAAGCTCGGGTAGCTCCTTTGCGGTGTACACAAACTTTGATCTTGTGGCCATCCATCTCATGTTCTTCAATTTTGGCGATATTGTGAGCAACATCATAGACCTGCTTTATGCCAAGCTCCTCCGGATTTTTGCCAAAGACTTTAGAGAAACTTTCCCTGGTCCAATGGGCAATGCATTGCCGATTAGCCCAAGCATAATTAGCAGCGCATGCCATGGCAGCTAGATAATCTTTACCTTCCCTGGAGTTGATGGGTGCGCAAGCAAGCTGACGGTCAGGGAGTTTTATCCCATATCGTGAGGTAGCCTCTTCCATAACACGTAGATGGTCAGTGCATATCTGGTGACCAAAACCTCGGGAACCAGTGTGAATTAAAATTAATACCTGTCCTATTTCATTGATGCCCATAATATTGGAAGTATGGTGGTCAAAGATTTCCTTTACTACCTGAATTTCGAGGAAATGATTCCCTGAGCCCAAAGTACCTATTTGGGGCATGCCTCTCTTTATTGCTCTGTCACTTATCTTCCCTGGCTCAGCGCCTTTTAAACAACCACCATCCTCGGTAGCTTCCAGGTCCTCTTTAGTTCCTAAACCATGCCTTACCACCCATTGTGCCCCCTCAACCATTAGTTCCTTCAACTCTTTTTGACTCACCTTTATCCTCCCCTCAGAACCCAAACCTGAAGGAACACTATTATAAAGTTCGTTTATTAGCTGATTGATCCTAGGCCTTACTTCACTTTCATGGAGGGTGGTGCGCAACAACCTGACGCCACAATTGATGTCGTAACCCACTCCTCCCGGGGAAATTACTCCATTATCTAAATCCATTGCTGCCACCCCACCTATGGGAAAACCATAGCCCCAGTGGATATCCGGCATAGCCAAGGAAAATTTAACTATGCCGGGAAGGAAAGCGACATTGACAACCTGCTCTGGTGTTTGCTCTCTACATATAGATGCTAGCATGGCCTCAGTAGCATAAATCAAGCCAGGAACCCTCATCCCTGATTTGTAGCTCTGAGGAATTTGCCAGTGGTAATCATCTATCTTAACAAGTTGCCCTTGCCATATAGACATATTTAGTTCCTAGATATCGAAAATCACTTGTGCTTTGTATCCTCTACTATCTCCGCTTATTTCTAACATATGATAGGTGGCTGCCTTGACTCCCATTTTTATCCTGTGTCGCGAGGAATTAAATTTTTCTCCAAAACAAACAGCCTTAAGCTGGTTATTGTCCAACTTATCAATATCAAAGCGATTAAATAATAAATGCTCAGCATCAAAGAGATAGATAAGCTCATTAAGCCATTCCACGAATAAGTCATCCCTGTTTTCACTGTTTATTTCTATGTGGTGCTTCAGTTTCCTCTCGATGTTTTCAACATCTGTAATCAAACTGAACAAAGCTAGAGCAGCATTGGAAACAAGCTGCTTGAAGTCTGCCCCGTAGACAATAATCCCTATGTCAGCAGTGTGATCTATGATATCAAAACTGCTTTCCACCACCTCAATTCATTACAATGCAGGACATTTCTGCTCATCAAGGTAAAACTTCGCCTCTTGGCCTTCGCTTTCTGGTTTTGCTTGATGGATAATTCCTTCCCGCAAAAGCTGAGAGAGCGCTTCTACCTGTTGATCGCGTGCTAGGAAAGGATACCTAGGTTTGGAACGAAGTCCCATCTCTGTTAAAGTCTTGGCTTTTCTCTCGCTGATCACTCCATGTTCACGAAATTTCTCGATAATGGCCGCGGCGCTCCTATGGAGACGCTTGACTCTGACCCAGAATGCCAGTGCCAGTAAAACTAGTAAAGCTATAATGACAAGAGCAAAATCCATACTTCTCGGCTTCATTATATCAAGAGAAGAGCTGTTTTGCACTTTGCCAAAGCCAATGCTACAATGCTGTCAAGGTAGTGAAAGCCGTTAAATGTTGACACAATCCGAGAATTATATGGAATGTGCTATCTCTTTAGCGAAGCTGGCTATGGGATACACCAGCCCTAACCCTGCGGTAGGGGCAGTAATTGCCAAAGATGGATTTATTACTGGCATGGGTTACACACAACCCACTGGTTCGGAGCATGCCGAAGTAATGGCACTTCGCCAAGCTGGAGATGGAGCCAAGAAAGCCACTATGTATGTTACCCTGGAGCCTTGTTGCCATTATGGACGCACTCCACCTTGTACTAAATCCATAATAGATGCTGAGCTTTCAGAAACCCACATAGCCTTGCTTGATCCCAACCCACTGGTCTCAGGGCATGGAGTAAAACAATTGAATGAGGCTGGTATCAAGACCTACATGGGTGAATGTCAACAAGAAGCCTACGAAATAAATGAAGCTTACATCAAATATATTACCACGGGGCTGCCATTTGTCATTGCCAAATTTGCTGTAAGCCTCGATGGTAAAATAGCCACCAAGAGCGGTGACTCTAAATGGATAACCAACAATGAAGCAAGAAAGTATGCACATATGCTGCGCCACACCGTAGACGCGATAATGGTTGGGATAAACACTGTTATCACAGATAATCCTCACCTCACCGCTAGGGGTTGTGGTGGCAAGGGCGGCATAAAAAAGAAGCAACCACTACGCGTAATTGTTGATAGCAAAGGAAGGACACCATCGGATTCCCATATTTTTGAGCCACCCGGGAAAACTTTGGTTGCCATAGCTGAGTCTTTGAAGAACAAAAGAAGGAAAGAATTAATGCGATCTGGCATTGAAGTATTAAAATTGCCAAGTAAAGATGGCTTGGTAGATATCGAGGAATTATTGAAGACTCTGGGCAAAAGAGAAACAGTCAGTGTTCTGGTAGAGGGGGGAGGCAAACTTCTCGGTTCGCTCTTTGACCATCATCTGGCAGATAAAGTAATGGCCTTCATCTCACCAATTATTATTGGTGGCTATGAAGCTAAAACTGCGGTGGAAGGCCAAGGTATTAACCACATAGCTGAATCTTGGCACCTTAGCCGGGTCGCTACTGAGCAATTTGATGATAACGTTCTTATCAGTGGATATGTATAGACAAATTTACATCAAGAATTAACGGGTTTTGAAGTTGCAGTAACATGTTCACAGGAATAATCGAAGAAGTAGGCACAGTGAAACAAGTAAGTCCCAACCTAGCTATTGAAGCTTGTAGGGTTCTTGAAGGAACAAAAGTAGGTGATAGTATAGCTATCAATGGGGTTTGTCTCACAGTCATTTCTTTAAGCCCTGATAATTTCAGTGTTGATGTTATGCCTGAAACTTTGCGCCGCTCTGCTCTTGGCAGACTCCAATACAGCGATAAAGTGAATTTAGAGAGGGCGTTAATCGTGGGAGGACGCCTTGGTGGACATTTCGTATTGGGGCATGTTGATGGCACAGGCAATGTGATCGAGATAGTCCTAGAAGAAAATGCACGTGCCATGAAGATCTCAGCACCAGCAGAAGTAATGCCTTATATTGTTAACAAGGGATTCATTGCTGTTGATGGCGTCAGCCTCACCACCACCTACTTTGATGGCTTTTCCTTTGCGGTATCACTAACAAACTATACTTTGGAACACACCACATTAGGTGATAAAAGACCCGGCGATATCATCAATCTGGAAGCAGATATTGTCGCCAAATATATAGAAAGTTTTAAGGAACGAGAGAAGCATGGTTTAACCTTCGATTCTCTCAAAGAACATGGATTTACGGAGGCAATTTAGATGTTAGCTACTATTCCAGAGGCAATCGAGGATATAAAGAGAGGTAAATTCATTATTATTGTTGATGATGAAGCTCGCGAAAATGAAGGAGACCTGGCAATTGCTGCAGAAAAAATCACACCTGAGGCAATAAATTTCATGACTCAGCAGGCTCGCGGGTTGATTTGTCTCCCCATTACAGGGAGAAGGCTCGACGAACTGAAAATCCCGCTGATGGTTCAAAATAATACTTCACGTCACCATACTGCCTTCACGGTCTCCGTCGAAGCGAAGGATAAGGTGACCACTGGAATCTCAGCCTTCGACCGTGCGCAAACCATAAAAACAATACTCGACCCCAACACAAAGCCAGATGAATTGGTTTATCCAGGACACATATTCCCTATCCGAGCTAGGAATGGAGGGGCGTTGGTACGAGCAGGACATACAGAAGCTATTGTTGATTTAGCTAAATTGGCAGGACTTTATCCTGCGGGTGTCATATGTGAAATTATGAGTAAAGACGGCACCATGGCACGCTTACCTGAACTTGAGACTACGGCTGATAAACTCAAATTGAAGATGATAAGCATTGCTGATTTGATTGCTTACCGGCGTCGACACGAACGCTTAGTACAAAAAGTAGCTGAAGCCAAATTGCCTACTCGGTATGGTGAATTCGTCATCATGGCTTACAAGAGCATTGTGGATGTTGATGAGCATCTGGCTTTAGTTAAAGGTGATATATCTGGCGAATCACCAGTGTTGGTACGCGTCCACAGCGAGTGCCTTACGGGAGATGTCTTTGGCAGTTTGCGGTGTGATTGTGGCGAGCAAATTACTCTGGCAATGCAAAAGATAGCTGATGAAGGGCGTGGTGTTTTCCTTTACATGAGGCAGGAAGGCAGAGGAATCGGATTCCATAACAAGATTAAAGCTTATGCTCTGCAAGACCAAGGGTTTGATACTGTTGAAGCCAATATAGCTTTGGGGTTTGCGCCAGACTTGAGAGATTATGGGATAGGTGCGCAGATTCTGGTTGATTTAGGTTTACATAATATTGAACTACTTACGAATAACCCTAAAAAAGTGGTTGGACTGGAAAGCTATGGCATTAAGATAGTGAAGACAGCACCATTGATAACTCAACCGAATCGTTATAATATCCACTATCTAGAAACTAAGCGAGCAAAAATGGGACATCTTCTCCCCTTAAATGGAAAAAAGGGGAAGTGAAGTTTTTCAGTGTTAAGATAAGACATTGTAACGCTGGTTAATCTTTTGCCAAAAGGAGGAATACATGGCTAAGAATTATGAAGGTTTATTATTGGGAAAAGGTCTGAAGTTAGCCGTAATTGTTGCTCGTTTTAACGAGCTGATCACTAAAAGATTACTCGAGGGAGCAAAAGACGCTTTACTACGCCACGGGGTTGAAGAAGAAGATATTGATGTTGCTTGGACACCAGGTTGTTTAGAGCTCTCTCTTGCAGCTCAAAAGTTGGCGCGGAGTGATAAATATAATGCCTTAATATGTCTGGGAGCTGTAATACGAGGTGGTACCCCACACTTTGAATATGTAGCCTCTGAGGTAAGCCGCGGGCTGGGCAAAGTAAATCTGGATGCTGGTATACCTGTAATACACGGCATAATCACCGCAGATACCTTAGAACAAGCTCTACAGCGAGCTGGCACCAAAGAAGGCAATAAGGGCTTTCTTGCTGCAGTAAGCGCTATCGAAATGGCAAACTTGCTTAAAGCTATTCCGTGATCTTGTAAACTTTATCGCCTCGCCTTACTCGGTCAGGAACTTTTATACCTACAAGATCATCAGGCTTGGCTTCGCTGATATCAGCGCGATCAATTTGCATAGATTCCACGGTGAGGTCCATATCGGTAGTGCTACCTAAGATGTGGATTTTATCACCTACCTTCAAGTTGGCGCTCAACTGTACACCTGCCACTACAGGTTTAGCAAAAAAATCGCTTACCCTACCAACTTCTAGCTCCGGCATTTCTATACACCCCCTTACAGGTATAAATATAATATAAATCTTTTGTTACGGTAAATCAACCTCAAACCTGGCTTTAGAGTAAAAAACATTTACTTCAGGCGCAATGTGTTTCTTTGCATTGTTTGCCTTTGCCGTGCTAGACTATGTTTCCTTACACGATATAGCTGGAAGCCAGAAATATGATAGAAAATTCCTTGATGAAAGAACTTCTGGAAGCAGGTGCTCATTTTGGTCATCATACTAGCTACTGGCATCCCAAAATGAGTAAATATATCTTTACCCAGCGCAATAGTATTCACATCATTGACTTGGAAAAAACAGTTATGCTATTAAGTGAGGCATATACTTTTATCCGTGACTTAACAGCTAATGGAGAGAATATCCTTTTCGTGGGTACTAAAAAACAAGCTCAACAGATAATAGAGGAAGAAGCCAAAAGATGTGGTATGTGCTATGTCAACCAGAGATGGCTAGGGGGAATGTTAACTAATTTCGCCACTATACAAACTCGGATTGACCATTTAGTTCGCTTAGAGGATCAAAGACAAAGAGGTGAATTTGAGCAACTGCCAAAAAAGGAGAGGTTAAAACTAGACAAAGAAGTTCTACGATTAAATACCCAAACGGGGGGTTTCAAGGAAATGACTACTCTTCCGGGAGCTGTTTTTCTCAGTGATCCCACGAAAGACAGAATTGCCCTTGCTGAAGCTAAAAAGATGAACATTCCAGTGGTAGCTATTGTGGATACTAATTGTAATCCAGATGATATTGACTATCCCATTCCTGCCAATGACGATGCTATCAAGACAATCAAGTTGCTCTGCAGCAAGATTGCTGATGCTGTACTTGAGGGTAAAAAGCTACAGGTTTCCCAAGAAGCTGAAGCTGGTGAATTGACTCCAACAGAATCAGAGGAGGCAGTTGAAATTCTGGGTTCTTATACCTTTGAACCAGAGGAAAGTTAGATTTTAAAGTTACTGCAATGGAGATTTCTGTTCAAGATATAAAGAAAATAAGAGATAGGGTTGGTGTTGGTATGCTTGCGTGCAAAAATGCTTTATCAGAGGCGGACGGAGATGTAGAAAGAGCAATTGAAATCTTGGAAAGCCGGGGGCTAAAAATTGCTGATAAGAAGAAGGAGAACGCTATCGGCGAAGGTATAGTAGAAGCTTATATTCATCACACTGGAAAAATAGGAGCTCTGGTAGAGTTAAACTGTGAAACTGACTTTGTAGCTCGTACCAGTGAGTTCAAAGAGCTGGCACATAACTTAGCTATGCAAATAGCTGCTACAGCGCCCCAATATATCGCCTCTGAAGAAATGAAACCTGAAGCGCAATTAGACCCTCAAAATGTTTGTCTCCTTGATCAACCGTTTATCAAGGAACCTACCAAAACCATAAAGGAAATCGTCACTGAAACAATAGCCAAAGTAGGCGAGAATATAAAGATAAAAAGATTCGCCAGATTTGAGCTTGGTTATTGAGTTCAAAGTGGCAACCCAACATAATTCTGCACTTTTAAGAAGAAGCATAAAAGAGATTGACAATGATTCAGGAAATACTTACTGAATTGAATTCAAGGATGCAGAAGGCAGTAGACGGATTCGTCAAGGAGTTAGCTAGCATCCGCACGGGGCGAGCTACTCCAAGTCTAGTTGACAATATCGTGATTAATTATCATGGTAGTTTCATTCCACTTCAACAACTTGCCAGTATATCCACACCCAAAGCTGATTCAATCATAATTCAGCCTTGGGACCGGACTACATTGAAAGATATTCAAAAAGCCATCACCAAAGCCAATATCGGACTTAATCCGCAAGGCGAAGGCGGCTTAATTAGGCTCCCAATCCCCCCTCTCAGCGAAGAGCGCCGTAATGAGCTAGCCAAATTAATATCCAGGAGAGTTGAAGAGCGTCGGGTTACATTACGTAACATACGGCGAGATGAGATTGAAAGATTAAGGGAAATGGAGAAAAACAAGGAAATATCCCAAGACCAATTTAAAAATACTGTCAAAGAAATTGATGAACTCAGTAATAGTTTTATAGATAAAGTGAACCAGATAGGACAAGATAAAGAAAAAGAAATAAAAGAAGTGTGAGTAAATTGCCGATTCTTTGCAGGCTGAAAACTGCTAAAATACAGCTATGCTCAAACAGAGAGTTATTTCTGCTGCTGTATTATTGCCCGTTATCATCCTGCTTATCTGGTTAGGTGATCTCTGGTTCAGTTTTTTCATCGCTGCTGCAGCATTAGCAGGCACTTTTGAGTTTTACCATATGGCTCAAACTCCTCCCCTGACAGCGGAGATAAATCAAGCTAACGTCATAAACCGTTCTCTGATTTGCTTTGGCTTGCTATGGTCGCTGGCAATAACTTTAAGCCCTTTATTCCTTTACTATAAAACTATCAACTGCTTCCCCATAATCATGACATTTGGCACAGTAATATCGCTCATCTGGATATTATGTCTAACTGATAGGGAAAAAGCTTTCTATAAATGGGCCTGGATTGTAGCCGGCGTTCTCTATATTGGATGGATGCTCAGCTATTGGCTGGATTTGCGTTTTTTGGAAGAAGGAAGAAATTGGGTATATTTAGCTATGTTTACCACATTTGCCAATGATACCGGCGCCTTTTTTATTGGAAGAAGATGGGGCAAACATCAACTGGCCCACATTATAAGCCCTGGTAAAACCTGGGAGGGAGCTTTAGGTGGGATGATATGCGCCATTGCCGCTGCTATCGTAATAGCTATCATCCTTAACCTCATTTCCTTCTTTTCTATAAGATGCTGGCAAGCAATATTGCTTGGCTTCCTTATCAGTCTTTTTGCTCAGTTTGGTGATCTTGTCGAATCTCTTCTTAAACGCAACGCAGATGTAAAAGATGCCGGTGGATTGATACCAGGACATGGTGGTATCCTCGACCGCTTCGATAGCCTTATCTTTGTTGGGCCGATAGTGTACTATTGTGTATTATGGGTGATTTAAAGAGAATAATTCTTCTAGGTTCCACAGGTTCTATAGGACAGCAAGTCCTGGACGTAATCCGTATCTTCCCCGGAAAATTTAAAGTAATAGGATTGGCAGGCGGGAAAAACTTGGAACTCCTTGACAAGCAAATTAAGGAGTTCCAGCCTAAAGTATTCTATTCTTATGCCAATCCTGACCTCGGTCGTAAAAAAGAATTCTTGACTATGGAAGAAATGGCTAGCCTTCCTGAAGCTGACCTCGTAGTTGTAGCTACCTCAGGTAAAGCAGGTTTAAGTGCTACCCTGGCAGGCATAAGAGCAGGAAAAACATTAGCGCTAGCCAATAAAGAAGTTTTGGTAATGGCCGGCGAAATCATAAACAAAGAAATCAATCTCCACCAGGCCAGAATTCTTCCTATAGATAGTGAACATAGCGCTATCTGGCAATGCTTGCAGGGGGAAAAAACAAAACCACGAGGACTTATCTTAACCGCTTCCGGAGGCCCTTTCTGCCACTATTCACCACAACAACTAGAGAAAGTAACCGTGGAGCGAGCTCTCCATCATCCTACATGGAAAATGGGGAAGAAGGTGACTATTGATTCCGCCACGCTTATGAATAAAGGATTGGAAATCATCGAAGCTCACTGGCTCTTTGATATTCCCTTTGAAAATATTAAAGTGCTGATTCATCCTCAGTGCATCGTTCATTCTCTAGTGGAATTTGCCGATGGCTCTACAAAAGCTCAGCTCAGTATTCCCGATATGCGGTTACCTATCCAGTACGCCCTCACCTATCCACAACATCTCACTAATTGGCAACTACCACAACTTGATTGGAGTAAAATCCGCGCTCTTACCTTTGATAATGTAGACTACAATAAATTTCCCTGCCTCAAGTTAGCATCAGATGCTGCTAAGCTAGGGGGAACTTATCCAGCAGTGCTTTGCGCTGCCGATGAAATAGCTACGGAACTCTTTTTAAACCAGAGAATTGCTTTTACTGATATAGCCAGGATTGCGCAAGGAACATTGGAGCAACATCAAGGCATCTCACATCCATCGCTAGAAGAAATCTTAGCTGCAGATGTTTGGGCCAGAAAATTTGCTGCTTCGCTCTTGAACCACCCTAAAACGCAATTTTCGGTCAAGCAAAAGCTACTAAACCAATCAGCAGCGCCAGCGTTTATCTCTAGCAAGAAAAGAAATAAGAAATGAATATTCTCCTTATTGTTGTTCTCTTTGTTATTGCTCTTTTCATTACCATCGTTATTCACGAACTTGGGCATTTTGTCACCGCCAAACGTGCTGGGGTAAAGGTGGAAGAGTTTGGCTTGGGCTTCCCACCACGAATCTACAGCATTAAACGAGGGGAGACAGTGTATTCGATTAACGCTATCCCCGTAGGCGCTTTTGTTAAAGCTGCAGGCGAAGATGACCCCACAGTACCTCGCAGTTTAGCTGGCAAGGGACCCTGGACCAGGCTGAGAGTTTATGCAGCCGGCCCACTGGCTAATATCTTTCTTGCCTTTATCCTTTTTAGCGCCTTTTTTATGCTCCCCTCGAGTGTAATTACTGGCAATGGGGTCATGGTTCATTCCATAATGGAAAATTCACCTGCTGCAGAAGCGGGCCTCGCGCCAGGGGATGTGATACTTAAGGTAAACGATGAGCCCATCTATACATGGACAGATATGCAGACAATAATAAATTCCAGCCAAGAGGGTGAGGAAATAACTCTAATTTTGCAAAGAGATGGAAAGCAGAAGGAATGCATTTTAGAACCACAATTTGACTCTACACAGCAACGGTGGATGATAGGGGTTCTGCTTTGCTGGAATATGGTGAGCCAGGTGAACGAAAATTCGCCAGCATATGAAGCTGGTATCAGGCCAGGAGATACCATCATAAACATCAATAAAAAACCTGTATATAATCTTGAAAGTATGTCTTTTGCCCTGCAATCCATCAAAGATGGAGAGGAAACATGCTTATCTTTGTATCGAGGGGAAAAAGAGATTTCAGTCACTGTGAGGAATATTAGCACCAGCGAGATAACGACGTTTTCTCCTGAGGGAATAGGTATTAAAATGCACTGGGTAGATGGAACTCTTATTGAGCAACAACATCTCCCGGTGTGGAAAGCTATCTATCTGGGAGGTAAGTATATTGTTAGCTTCCCAGCATTAATAATAGAAGCTATACCTCTGATCAAGGCAGAACCTGGTAATGCCCTGGTGGGACCAATAGGAGCAGGTCAATTAACTATTGAGGTGATCAGATTATCTGGGCTGAGTAATATATTGTTTATGGCTGGCATTATCAGCATCGGTCTTGGATTATTCAATTTCCTCCCCTTACCTCCTTTAGATGGAGGAGGAATGCTGGTGGCTTTTATCGAGGGCTTAAGGCGAGGAAAACGCCTTTCGCAGCAGGCAATACACCTCACTTATACTATAGGTACTATTATCATAATCGCGCTGGCTGTGGCTATAACCTTTAATGATATCCTGCGTCTTATTAGCAGGGAAAGCTTTATATGATGAGTCGTCGAACTTCTATACCTTTGAGAATTGGCAGAGTTACAGTTGGTGACGGTGCACCAATTGCAGTGCAGTCCATGACCAAGACTGACACGCGAAATACTAAAGCTACCATAAATCAGATCAAGGAATTGGAAGAATGTGGCTGTGAAATAGTACGAATGGCTGTGCCAGATAAAGAAGCGGCTGAAGCTATTCTGACAATAAAAAGACAGATATCCTTGCCACTCATTGCTGACATACATTTTGATTATCGTTTAGCTCTGGCGGCATTACAATCTGGCGTTGATGGACTCCGTCTCAATCCTGGTAATATGGGCGATAGGAAACAAATTGCTCAGGTGGTAAAAGCCGCTAGAGAGAGGGAAACACCTATCCGCATTGGCATGAATGCTGGTAGTCTGCCGGCAACTTTCAAACCTCAATTTCCCGTGGCTGAGCGGATGGTGGATATGGCAATGGAGCAGGTAAAATTCATGGAAAGCCTGGATTTCAATTTAATTAAGGTTTCGTTGAAAGCTTTTGATGTGCTCACTACTGTCCAGGCCTATAAAATGATTGCTGACAAAACACCTTACCCATTACATTTAGGTATCACTGAAGCTGGACTCCCTCGGGCTGGAGCCATAAGAAGCGCTATCGGGATTGGGATTCTCCTTTACCAGGGGATAGGGGATACGATTCGCGTCTCTCTTACTGCCCATCCTTGTGAGGAGGTTTTTGCCGCTTATGAAATTTTGAAAACTCTGGGGTTGCGCCAGAGAGGAGCAACTCTGGTAAGCTGTCCTTCCTGTGGTCGAGCCGAAGTAGATGTGGTTAGATTAGCTCAGGAAGTGGATAAATATCTAGAAAAAGTAGCTCAGCCAATCAAGGTAGCGGTTATGGGCTGTGTGGTTAATGGGGCAGGTGAGGCTAAAGATGCTGATGTTGGTATTGCTTGCGGCAAAGGCAAAGGCGCTATATTTAAGAGAGGTAAAGTGATAGGCACGGTGACTGAGGAAAAACTCCTGGAAACCCTAATCACGGAAATAAACTCTCTTTAAAGCAAACATATTTTCTCTTGAAGAAATAGTATCGAGATGAGATAATTGAGATTCGAATATCTGGAGTTGACATAATGCGTAGCTCGGAACTCTTTGGCAGGACATTACGACAAGCACCAGCAGAAGCAGAGAATATAAGTCATCAACTGCTGCTCAGAGCGGGTATGATTGCTCAGGAAGCCGCTGGTATCTATTCTTTTCTGCCAACAGGCTGGCGTGTGCTGAAGAAAATCGAGAATATTATCAGGGAAGAGATGGACAAGGCAGGCGGACAGGAATTGCTGCTGCCAGTATTACAGCCTTTCGAATTGTGGCTTGAGTCAGGACGATACACCTCCTTCGGTAAGTCCCTATTTACTCTGACTGACCGCAAAGAACACAAGTTAGCCCTGGGGCCTACACACGAAGAGGTAATCACTGAGCTTGTTCATCGCTACGTGCAGAGCTACCGCGACCTGCCCTTGCTTCTCTACCAGATACAAACCAAGCTTCGCGATGAGCCTCGACCTCGCTGTGGCTTATTACGAGTCCGTGAATTCATCATGAAAGACCTCTACAGTTTTGATGTTGATGAGGCTGGCCTGAATGAAAGCTATCAGAAAATGGCACAGGCTTATAAAAATATCTATGCTCGACTAGGGCTGCCTGTTTTAATGGTGGATGCTGACAGTGGTGCCATAGGAGGTAAGGAATCTCACGAATTCATGGTCGTCACTGAGACCGGTGAGGATGAGATTATTTACTGCTCTAACTGTGGCTATGCCGCCAATATAGAAAAGGCCCGGAGTGCCAAGACCATTGTTATAAATGAAGCGAGACAATCTCCACTCCTTCTTGAGGAAGTAGCTACACCAGGAGCACAAACTATAGAAGAGGTGGCTAATTTTCTGAGCATACCGACAAATCAAACTCTCAAAGCAGTATTTTATTCTGCTGATAGTGAATTTATCTTCGTGGTCATTCGTGGTGACCTGGAAGTAAATGAAACGAAATTAAAAAACATATTGAAATGCAATGAGCTTCGTCTGGCTACAGAAAATGAGGTGAAAGAGAATGGTTTGATAGCTGGTTTCGCTTCACCTATCGGCGTAAAGGGAATCAAAATCATAGCTGATGATTCCGTAGCTACCTGCTCTGATTTCATCGCTGGAGCCAATAAGCCCGGATATCATTTAAAGAATGTAAATTACCTACGAGACTTTCAGGTTGACCTCATGGCAGATATTGCCCTGGCTCCCTCTGGGGACAACTGCCCCATATGTGCCGCCAAGTTATCCTCAACTCGGGGCATCGAGGTAGGGCACATATTTAAATTGGGCACCTTTATCAGCGACAAATTCGATGCCTTTTTCTTAGACCATGATGGTAAATCCCAGCCTATCATCATGGGATGTTATGGTATTGGCCTGGGACGTCTTCTAGCCGCAATTGTGGAGAAAAATCACGATGACAAAGGCATCATCTGGCCAGCAACAGCAGCACCTTATCAAGTCTATCTCTGTCCCTTATACCTGGATAACCCCAAAGTCTCCGCCTCAGCAGAAAAAGTTTATGAAGAATTACAAAGGGAGGATATAGAAGTTCTTTTCGATGACCGTAATGAATCTCCGGGTATCAAGTTCAACGATGCTGATCTTCTGGGAATACCTCTGCGGCTAACTATAAGTCCACGCACTCTTAAGAGCCAAAGCGCGGAGGTAAAATGGCGCATGAAGAAAGAAACTGAACTCATACCTTTAGATAACTTAGCCACAAAGATTGAGGAATTATTTAGCTCAGTTTATTAACACAAGCTTTTCAAAGATAATTACGCAGCCAGTACCGGAGATCAAACTCTCAAAGTAGCGCCAAGTTCCTGTTGTAACCTATCCAGCATTTGCTGCTGGGTCTGTTCAACCTCCTCATCAGTTAAAGTGCGCTCTGCTGATTGACAAACGATTCTTAAAGCGAAGGATTTTTTACCTTTGGGTATCTGTTCCCTATGGTAAAGGTCAAATAAAGTTACTTCCTTTACCAAGGGAAAACTCTGCACTATCTGAGCTACTTTTTGATAAGCTATCCCATCATTTACAACCAGAGCAATATCTCGTGAAACCACCGGAAATCGCTGTATTGGTTGATATCTGATGGACTGAAAATTCACAGTTTTCATTAACTTTTCCAGGTCAAGTTCTATCAGATAAATTTCACCAGAAAGTTCGAAAGCTTTTATTACCTTCGAGTTCAAAAGGCCGACAATGCCTACTTTGTCATGGTCGCTGATGACATTAGCTCTTATTTCCTCAGCCAGACTTCCATCATCACCAATTTCGAAACTGACATCCAATCTTAATTTTCTCATTAGTGCTTCTACAATGCCTTTAGCATCAAAGAAGTCAAATAGCCTGCTATGACCCCACCAATAGAGCTCTGTTCTTGGACCACTGAGCGCAGCACAAAGCATTTCCTTTTCTTGTGGCAATCCCTCCCCCTGAGGTAAGAATACTTTGCCAATTTCAAATAACTTCATGCCTCCGACTTGGTATCGCTGGTTCCGTGATAGCGTAGTCAAAATTCCACTTCGCAGATTAGTACGCAAAAACTCCTGTTCTCTGGTCATGGGATTCGCAATTTTTAACGGCTTTACCTTCAATTCGGATGCCGGAGAAAGGTTTTGCAGCCTCTCCAGACTGAGCAAAGAATAGGTCAGTATTTCTTGGAAGCCAAAACCCACCATGGTATAGCGCAGTTTCCCAATGAAGTCTCGCCACATTGTTGTTTCTCTTGCAGGTATGGGGGAACTAAGCCTGGTGGTTGGTACTTTATCATAACCAGTAATACGAACTACCTCCTCGACAAGGTCAGCAGCGGATTGGATATCACTCCGCCAGTAAGGAACTGATACCGAAACTTGTGAAGAAGAGGCTTCTTCACAATCAAAGCCTAAGAAAGTCAATGTTTCAATAATCTCTTTAAGGCTTACCTTGAGTCCAGTGAGGCGCTCTATCTGGTAAACAGGAAACATGATGGATTTGGGCTCTGTTCTCCCTGGGTAGACATCAATTAAGCCTTTGGCTGCTTTGCCACCACTTAATTCACACAACAGTTGCGTTGCTCGTTTTAGCGCTGGCATGGGTAAATCAGGATTAAGTCCTTTGTCAAAGCGTATGGAGGCCTCGCTCTGTAATTGAAGATCGGTGCTTTCCTTGCGAATGGCAGCGCGGTTGAAATTCGCCGACTCTAAGAGAACAGCAGAGGTTGCCTTGGTAACCTCGCTATCCCATCCTCCCATAACCCCAGCAATAGCAATGGGTTTTTCTTCGTCAGCAATGACCAGCATGTCCGGTTTGAGGTTGCGTTTGAGTCCATCCAGAGAAGTTATCATCTCCTCTTCTGCAGCACGGCGAACGATTATTTGTTTGAGATGGATGTCTTTATCATTGCCAAGTTTATCATAATCGAAGGCATGGAGAGGCTGACCATATTCCAGCATTACATAATTAGTAACATCGACTATATTGTTAATGGGACGCATGCCGCAGTTTCGCAAACGCTGCTGCAGCCAGTCAGGCGAACTTGCTGATTTTACCCCGAGAACCAAACTGGCGCAGTACCTGGAGCATAAATCTGGAGCAACTATATCAACAGAGACATGGGAATCTATGTGAATCTCGCTTTCTTCATAATGCACTTGGGGCAGATGCAGTTCCTGCCTGGTAAGAGCTGCGATTTCGCGGGCAACGCCGATTATGGATAAGCAATCAGGGCGGTTTGGTGTTATATCCAGATCAAGAATCGCATCGCCAAGGTACTCATTGAGAGGAATACCTACAGGTGCATCTGGCGAAAGCACCATAATGCCTTCATGACTGTCAGAAATGCCTAATTCCTTCTCAGAGCATATCATGCCCTGGGAAGTAACACCACGAATTTTAGCTGGCCTTAGTACTATGTTTTTCCCTGTGTGTCCATCTATCAGTTGCGCTCCCACAGAGGCAAAGGGCACCTTTTGCTCCAGGTCGATATTGGGGGCACCACAAATCACGGTGACCAGTTCTTTGCCAGTGTTAACCGTAGCCAGTTTGAGACGGTCAGCGTTAGGATGAGGATTTATAGCCGCTATTTGACCTACTACTACATTATCCCAGCTACTCCCGATTCTCTCGATTCCTTTAACTTCGAGACCTGCCATGGTCAGCTTCTCAGCCAGCTCATGATGAGCAAGGTCAAGATTAACATAATCTTTAACCCAGTTAAGTGAAACCTTCATCAGCTTAAAATTGTTTTAAAAATCTAAGGTCATTGCTATAAAATAAGCGGATATCGTCAATACCATAACGGAGCATGGGAATCCGCTCCACACCCATGCCAAAAGCAAAGCCGCTGTAAACTTCAGGGTCAATATCAACTTTCCTCAGAACATCAGGATGAACCATGCCTGCGCCAAGAATTTCAATCCAGCCGCTGTGCCCACATATGCGGCAGCCCTTTCCACCACAGGCAAGACATTCAATAGCAACCTCCACACCTGGCTCGACAAAGGGAAAGTAATCACATCGGAAGCGCACGCCTCTGTCCTCACCAAAAAGGCAGTGACAAAAATCAAATAAAGTCCCTTTCAAATCAGCCAAAGTAATATTTTTATCTACAGCCAAACCTTCAACTTGATAAAACATGGATTCGTGAGTAGCATCGGTTGCTTCATATCTGTAACACCGCCCGGGCACTATCACCCTTATAGGCGGCCGCCGTTGCTCCATGACTCTGATTTGCATTGGTGATGTATGGGTACGCAGGAGACGGTTCTTTTCACCACAGTTGCGATCTATCCACAAGGTAGCGAACATATCACGTGCCGGGTGATCCTGGGGAATATTCAACGCTTCAAAGTTATAGTAGTCCCACTCTACATCAGGACCTTCGACAACCTGGAACCCCATATTCTGGAATACCTGGCAGATTTCTTCTAGTGTTTGTGTGATGGGGTGAAGCCTGCCACCAGGCATAGGACAGCCAGGCAGAGTGATATCAATCTCTTTGCTTCCCAGAGAAGAAGACAGAAGAGCCTCCTCAAGAGAACACTCCTTTTCCTTTAAAGCCATCTCCAGGGCTCTCTTGATTGTATTAGAGCGAGAACCTATGTTGCGGCGTTCTTCTAAAAGGAAAGTGGATAGCGAACGCAGAATTTGGGTTAAGCGGCTTTTTTTACCGAGATAGCAAATTCGCCATTGTTCCAGCCCTTTAAGGTCAGTTATCGCCTCCAGCTCGGCAAGGGCCTGCAGGTAAAGTTCTTCGAGTTCTTCTCGCATTCAATTTGCTTTTTGTGAAGATACTAGCTGGGCAAACTTCTCTGGTTCCATGACTGCCATTTCAGCTAACATCTTACGATTCAATTTTATATCTGATTTCTTCAATTCAGCCATAAGCCTGCTATATGAGAGACCATTGGCTCTGGCTGCAGCATTAATGCGTCTAATCCAAAGGCTGCGGAAGTCGCCTTTCCTTTGACGGCGATGCCGATAAGCATAATTTAGCGCATGTATCATAGACTCATGAGCTCGCCTGTAAATGTGATGGCGCTGTCCTCGATGTCCTTGAGTTAATTCCAGCACCGCTTTATGCCGGCTGTGAGTAATTTTCCCGCTTCTAGCTCGTGGCAAGATTTCCTCCTTAAAGCTTCATTATTTCAACATCGCAAGAGTCTCTTTATTTTTCTCCTGTCTGCTGGAGAAACTGGTATCATTTCATCATAAAGCCGCGTAGTTCTGGAAGGTTTTTTCCTTCTCAAGTGGCTTTTACCACATTTAACGCGCATAAGTTTACCACTGCCTGTTACACTGAAACGGCTCTTTGCTCCTTTATGAGTTTTAAGCTTTGGCATCTACTTTTGCCTCCTTAGTTTTTTTAACAAAAACAGGGGACAGGACAAGGCTCACATTTCTTCCCTTGGCGGTAGAATTACTTACTGCAGCTATCCCTTTCATTGCCTCCGCTACTTTCTGTAGTACACTCCAACCCTGCTCAGGATAGATAATTTCGCGCCCTCTAAATCTTACCGAGAGCTTCACTTTGCTGCCTTCCTCCAGTAACTTTCTAACTATTCCCATCTTTACCTGTAAATCGTGTTCTTCAATTTTTGGCCTGAAGCGCATCTCCTTAAGCAGGCCAACTTTCTGTCCTTGTCTGGCCTTTCGCTCCTTTTTGCTTTGCTCATATCTATATTTGCCATAGTTAAGAAGACGACATACAGGTGGAACTGCCGTTGGCGCCACCGCCACTAAATCAAGGCCCTCTTCCCAAGCAATTTGCAATGCTCGCTGAAGAGGTAATATACCTAACTGCTCCCCGTTCCCTCCTATGAGCCGAACCTCTCTAGCTCTGATCTTTCTGTTAACTGGTAACTCTTTGATTATGTTTTACTGCCTCCCAAACAGTTTAGGTCTTAGCCTCTATAGCAGCTTTTATTCTATCTTTTACTTGCCCTATGCTTTCCAGTCCAATATCCTCGCCATTCCTCAGGCGCAAGGAAACACCACCAGAAGCCATTTCTTTATCACCAATTATAAGCATATAAGGGATTTTTTCCAATTGGGCTTCCCTTACCTTTAAATTCATTCTTACCGACCGCTCATCAACTTGGACGCGGATTCCTTCACGAGCAAGTTCATCAGCTGTCTGGTGTGTATAATCCACATGGCGGTCTGCTATGGGAATCAGCATAGTTTGGAACGGCGATAACCACACCGGGAAAGCACCGCCGTAGTGTTCAACAAGACAAGCCAGGAAACGCTCCATACTTCCCAAGACAGTACGGTGTATCATCGTTACCTTGTGTTCCAAGCCATCCTCTCCAATATAACAAACGTTGAAGCGTATTGGCAAATTGAAATCAACCTGAATAGTGGGACCCTGCCATGTGTGTCCCAGAACATCCTTAAGCTTAATATCAATTTTAGGACCATAAAAGACCCCTTCACCAGGATCCACTTCATAATCGAGGCCGAGCTTTTCCAGAACATGCCTCAGAGATTCTGTGGCTTCTTCCCACATTTCAAGAGTGCCGGCATATTTTTCAGGGCGTGTGGACAACATTAAAGCATAATCCTGAAAGCCAAAAGTATGCATCATAAATTGCGCCAGTTTCACAACTCCTGTTACCTCTTCCTCAACCTGATCAGAACGACAGAAAATATGAGCATCATCCTGTGTGAATCCTCTTACTCTGGCGAGGCCATATAATACGCCACTTCGCTCATAGCGATATACTGTTCCTAACTCAGCATACCTCAAAGGCAGTTGACGATAACTGCGCAACTGGCTCTTAAAAATCAAAATATGCCCCAGGCAATTCATTGGCCTGAGCATATATTGCTGTCCTTCAACATCCATAGGTGAATACAGATACTGCCGATAAAAATCCCAGTGTCCGCTGGTCTTCCACAAATCCAGCTTCGCAATATGAGGAGTGTACACAATACTGTAGCCCCGCTTCACATGTTCCGCTTTCCAGAAATCTTCAATCACTTGCCGGATCACAGCCCCTTTGGGATGCCAGCAAATCAAGCCAGGGCCAATCTCTTCATGAATGCTGAAAAGATCGAGTTCCTTGCCCAGTTTTCTATGATCTCGCTTAGCAGCTTCAGCCTCGAGAGATAAATAATCGTCAAGCTCATGCTTTGTGGCAAAAGCCACACCATAAATTCTTTGCAGCATTTGGCGTTTTTCATCTCCACGCCAATAAGCTCCAGCGATGTGGGTGAGTTTGAATGCTTTAATTTCACCGGTAGAGGTCACATGAGGGCCACGGCACAAATCAGTAAAGGTGCCCTGTTTATAAGTAGTCACCGTGTCTCCAATAAGCTCATTGATAAGTTCCAGCTTATATGGCTGAGTGGCAAAAAGATGATGTGCTATCTCTTTGCTTATTTCTTCCTTTGTGAAAGGTAAGTTAGCATTTATGATTTCTCCCATTTTATTTTCTATTAAGGGTAAATCTTCCAAGGTTAAGGGACGCGGCAAGTCGAAGTCATAGTAGAAGCCATTTCCAATAGCGGGACCTATTCCAAATTTAGCCTCGGGGAACAAAGACTGGACTGCCTGAGCTAAAACATGAGCGGCAGAATGCCACATTGTCGCCAGATATTTATCCTTCTCTTCACTATTCATTCAGAATTTCCACATAAAATATGGGCGATACTGGACTTGAACCGGTGACCTCTGCGATGTCAACGCAGCGCTCTAACCTCTGAGCTAATCGCCCACGCTTGTTTATCCCTTACCTCGAAGTCTTATACTGCTTGTTATATTAATCTCAATAATTTCTCCACACTTAGGGCAGGTTATCTGCATGGTAAGAGGTCTTCCCATAACTCTTTCCACCAGTGAAGTGATCACAGAATCCATATCATCCAGTCTATGATTCACCATGTCAAGGCGTTTGAGGACCTGCTCCGACTCCAGGTGCTGTTCAGCCGACTCGATTACGTTATCTTTATCTTGTGCCAACTTATAAACTCTTCTCCACAACGCCCAGCGATTCTAATTCACCCTTGCCATCTTGTATTATCTTGTCTATTTGCTCAGAAACCGTGCGTTCCAGGTACTTGCGAAAAGCTTCCCGGGCTGCTGGCGATGAGCGCACCGCATTCCTGACCTTTTGCCATTCGTCAGAAATAATTTTGCTTATCACATCAGCATTTATAGGCTCTTTCCCCTGCCATAAATCTTCTATTTCATCTAAAACTCTAGTGGTCATAGCCCTCTTGAGGCGATCAAAAGAGAGTATTTCTTCTGGTAAATATGGCTGTCCTCCTTTTCTCTCACTCATGATTTATTACCTCCTATCTTAATTTAGCATCCTATCATAAGTATACCAGTAGAAGTTGTCAAGGCAAAATGAGCTTTACAGAATAAAATTTTTATCTCAAGTCAGCGGCACTTGATATCACTCCACAATACGACTATAATTAGCACTTTGGTAGTAAGAGTGCTAAAGGAGGTAAGAAAATGGATTGTGCTGTTTGTGGAAATCCCTTGCTATTTGATAGAGTAGCTTTCCATTGTTCCTGCGGAGTTTATGTGCACAGTTATTGCTGGGATAAGCATGTACTGGAGGCTCACAGACCAGCTTTTGAAATAGGTACCATAGACATAAACAGTGAATTCAAGCCGATTGAAACCCAAAAACTAGAAGAAACTTCAAATGAACTACCCGAGGCTGTTACCGAGGAACAAACTCCGGAATTATAAAGATGCCCATATATCAATATCAATGTAATAAATGTAAGACCAAATTTGAGCTCAGACAGAGTTTTAGTGATAAATCCATAGCCACCTGTCCGGTATGCCACGAAAGCGCCACACGCATTTTCTCACCTGTACCTATCATATTTAAGGGCTCGGGATTCTATGTCACCGATTCGAGAGCAGGGACAGAAAATAGGAAACCTGCCAAGCCAGCAAAAAGTAACAAGAATAAATAGGGAAGCGACTGATGAAATGCCCTGAGCCTATTTCCTTAACACCAGCCCATTCCATGTTATACTTATTGTGACTGTCCCTGTAGCTCAATAGGATAGAGCGGCTGCCTTTTAATTCTAGGCTAAAATTTCAAATAGTCATTTTACGTTCAAAATAGAACCCTTGTGTCAATCGCCAAAACCCTTGTTTGTTCGTAAAGTCCCGTCCTGTCCCAAACCGTTATAAACAATTTAACGCTAATTTTTAGACAAAAATGGGAGTGCATTTTACCTTGCCGGGCATAACAGGATCCATGATTCTTTCAGTTTGCCTGTGACAAATTAATTAACTTTAGCCACTCCAGCCTGTTCTTAAGCAGGGCAGCTACTTGGTGGTGGCAGAAGCTAAGAGTGTTACTGCGCTGTAACACTTCATACCGGCATAGATGACATTAAATTGTTCTCCTAGTAAAGGCGGCGGCACTGAAGTGCGCTTTTTATATTCCCTAAGGATTGTCTGCCCGCTTGTCTCTTTAGCCAGCTCGGGGTATTCCTCTACTGCGGTAGCTATCTTGATGGCTTTGGCTACTGCTGGTTGAGATACTTCAAGGTCGTCTGCTGTCTTTTGTAACGACCAGCCTTCTCCGTTGGTTACAGTGTGACCAACGGAGGCATATTGTTTTAGATATTTCCTCTTGTCAACCTCACCCTCCAGTTTCCTTTTAAGCTCGTCATATTCTTTGCCTAGAATTTAGTCCGTTGCGTTAATATGGAGGACTGGCTAAATGTGGGGGTTATTACGCACGCCATTTTACTTATTTATGCGCTTATTTTAGCTGTGGAATAATCGCAAAACCCCGATCTTTCTATACCTAAACATTACTTTCATCATTAGTCTTTTGCCAGATGTGGAAACTCACTCAAGTGGGTATAGTGCACATCATGCCTTCAGAATTTGCGATTTTAGGGGGTCTGGAAAGTTTTGTGGGTAAATGTTAAGTGAGTGTGCACGAACCCCATTGCTAGGCGTTGTGGCACGCCCTGAGAATGGTAATGAAGTGCCTGGTTACTGCACAAATCGATGGAATGTTCAGGTGAATAATTAGAGCCTAAATTGACTTTTTCTTGTACAAGGGAAAGCGAGGGAGCATTGGGCGTTCTTCTGATGCTGCGGAGGTTGAGATACATGGGTAACACTCATGGTATGGTTAGTAGCGATATTAAGTTACCATGAGGAGTTATCGAAATGAGAAAACCAAGCAGCTTCTATTTCTTTAAAACCAAGCCTATCATCTCAAAGAGTAG